>NZ_QENY01000003.1 GCF_003096815.1 Hallella colorans | reverse complement strand
TTAGTAAAAACAAAGATAACCAAAAGGGCTGACACCTCGTGAGAAGTGTCAGCCCTAAATTATTTTGTTTAATAAAGTTTTACCGGACAGCAATAAAAAAAAATATACCTTATGTTAACGTGAGTTCGACGAATTATAAGTGTCTATAAATTTGGTGATTAGTGAAATTTATTGTACCTTTAAGGTGTGATTTACAAGCAATTACAAACAAAAATCGCTATGATCATCGAGGACAAAGTTTTTCGCAAGCTCAAGGAAATCCTGAAATATTTTGTATGGCAGATGATTTCTGCAAGTTTTTTGATGCAATGGTGGCAAAATATACGCTAAAGCCTACTGGAAAAAGAAGGTATCATCGAGATTCCACGATGTCAAAGGCAGAAGTCATGCTAATAATGATTCTTTTTCACGACTCTGGTTATCGCTGCTTTAAACATTTCTATCTTGAAAAAGTATGTAAGCATCTGCGTCATTTGTTTCCTAAAGTTGTCTCATACAACCGTATAGTAGAATTGGAAAGGGAGGTTGTCATTCCACTCGCTTTGTTTATCAAGAAAGTCTTGTTAGGAAAATGCACGGGCATAAGTTTTGTTGACAGCACACCACTGCGTGTCTGCAAGAACCAAAGAATACATATTCATAAGGTTTTCAAAGGTATAGCCCAACGAGGTAAATGCTCTATGGGTTGGTTCTTCGGTTTCAAATTGCATTTGATTTGCAATGAGAAAGGAGAGCTTCTCAACTTTATGATAACACCGGGAGATGTTGATGACCGTAAGCCATTGGAATATAAAGCGTTTATAGATTCCATATATGGCAAGCTGATCGGCGAAAAGAGGTACATCGGCAAGTATCTCTTCCAAAGGCTGTTTGTGGATGGAATACAACTTATTACCAAATTGAATAGTAACATGAAAGGAGCTTTGATGAGCGTTTCTGACAGACTCTTACTCAGAAAAAGATCCATTATAGAAACTGTGAATGATGAGCTTAAGAATATTGCACAGGTGGAGCACTCCAGACATAGATGCTTTGACAATTTTATCGTCAATTTATTAGGCGCTATTGCAGCCTATTGTCTGTTCCCCAAAAAGCCGTGTATCAATGTACAAAGGACTATTGACACACAGCTTGCTCTGTTCTGAATTCGTCGAACTCACGTTAAATTAATATGAAAGTGCAAAATTAAGCATAAACTGTGAAGAACCCTTGTTTCGGGATAGAAAAGTTTTGTCGTCCTTGAGATTTTCAGCGTAGGCAACAAAAATACCGAGACGCTCTTTTTTGTTTTTTCAAGCTGGCTTATAATACGGATATTTTATCTGATAAACAAAGCGCCATGAAAACAACGACTCGATAAAACAGTGCCATACCGGCCATGCGCCCACATGGACATCTACGCGACATCCACTCTTTTACTATTGGCGCCCAAGCACAACCTTCTCACTTGCAAATACATTCATTTCCACAACATATCACGCGCTTTCCACTTTTTAAAGTCACAACTTGACATTAGTGATTAAAATCCATTACCTTTGCAAGTCAAAAACATTCATCGCAAAAAAAAACGCTCTCGCTCGTCTTGAATGAGCGAGCGTTATTGAGCAACCAATCAAAAAAAACGGATTATGACAATTAGCAACAAATTACTCACGCTTTTCCTGCCTTGCCTAATGTCACTGCCCAGCAACGCGCAGACACCCGTGTATCTTGACAGCGGCAAGCCCATTGAGCAACGAGTGGAAGACGCACTCGGCCGTATGACATTAAACGAAAAAATAGCCGTGATACACGCTCAAAGCAAATTCTCGGCCCCGGGCGTAAAGCGTCTCGGGCTGCCCGACTTTTGGACCGACGACGGCCCACACGGCGTGCGCCCAGACGTGCTATGGGACGAATGGGAACAGGCGGGCCAAACCAACGACTCCTGCGTGGCATTCCCAGCGCTCACGTGCCTTGCCGCCACTTGGAACCCATCGCTGGCACTGATCTATGGGCACAGCTTGGGCGAGGAAGCGCTATACCGGGGCAAAGACATGATTCTCGGACCGGGCGTGAATATCTACCGCACGCCGCTCAATGGACGCAACTTTGAATACATGGGCGAAGACCCATTCCTCGCCTCGACCATGGTGGCGCCATACATCATAGGCATGCAACAGAATGGCGTGGCGGCCTGCGTGAAGCACTACGCACTCAACAACGACGAGGAGAACCGTCACAATGTCAATGTCATTGTCTCCGATAGAGCCCTACACGAGATATACCTGCCGGCTTTCAAGGCGGCCATGCAGAAAGGGAAAGCATGGGCCATCATGGGGTCATACGGCATGTATAAGAACCAGCACAACTGCCACAACGACATATTGCTCAACCAAATCCTTAAGCGAGACTGGAGGTTTGACGGCGTAGTAGTGAGCGACTGGGGAGGCGCACACGACACCGACCAAGCCATCACAAACGGACTCGACATGGAGTTTGGCACATGGACAGACGGCCTTGCCATGGGCAAGACCAACGCATACGACAGCTATCACTTGGCCGAACCTTACAAGAAACTTATCCTCGAGGGCAAATATACTGAGCGGGAACTTAACGACAAGGTGCGCCGAGTGCTCAGATTATACTTTCGGACAACGATGGCTCACAAGCCCAATCGTGGTTTCCTGTGCTCCGAAAGTCACTATGAGGCCGCACGGAAAATAGCCGGAGAAGGTATCGTGCTGTTGCTAAACAAAGACAACACGCTGCCCATCGTTCCGTCATCGTCAACGCATCGCAGAGCCAAGCTGTTGGTAGTGGGCGAGAACGCCATCAAGATGATGACCGTGGGGGGAGGCTCTTCCTCGTTGAAAGCGCAGCGAGAGGTGTCTCCATTGGATGGCATCAAGGCGCGACTGGGGCACGTCATGCAAGTGGACTATGAGCGCGGATACGTTGGCGACACCACCGGCAACTATAATGGAGTGACAACCGGCCAAAACCTCGCGGACCATCGCTCCGAGAGCCAACTCATCAACGATGCCGTCGAGAAAGCTAAAGGGGCCGACTACGTGGTGGTGATCGGTGGCCTGAACAAAAGCGACTACCAAGACTGCGAGGGGCACGACCGCAAGAGTTACGCCTTGCCATACGCCCAAGACAAACTCGTCTATGCGCTGACACGGGTCAACAAGCGCGTCATCTTTGTCAATATATCAGGCAACGCCGTGGCCATGCCGTGGCGAGACCGGGTGCAAGCCATCGTGCAGGGATGGTATATCGGCTCCGAAGCAGGCCATGCCATAGCCGACGTGCTTAGCGGAGACGTAAATCCCTCGGGCAAATTACCGTTTACATGGCCAGCGAGACTCGAGGACGTGGGCGCTCACGCACTCGGCGCTTATCCCGGCACATGGCGCGCCGACAAAAAGGTGATAGACCAAGAGTACAAAGAGGGCATCTACGTGGGATACCGATGGGTGGACAAGGCACATACCAAGCCGCTCTTCGCATTCGGCCACGGACTGAGCTACACGTCTTTCGCCCTGTCAAACCTGCGTCTTGACAAAACCACCATGCGCCCCTCCGACAGCCTGCGCGTCACCGTGACGGTGAGAAACACTGGCCCTCGCGACGGCATGGAGACCGTACAACTCTACGTGCGCGACAACCAAGCATCCGTGGATAGGCCCATGAAAGAGCTCAAAGGCTTCGCCAAAGTGGAGCTTCGGGCAGGCCAACGGCAAGACGTGACTATCACCATCGGGAAAGACGCGTTAAGTTTTTACGACGAGAAAAACAAACGATGGACGGCCGAGCCGGGCGAGTTCACCATATTAGTGGGAAACAGCTCCGACAAATTGAAACTGAGAAAGAGCTTCGTCTTGTTATAGGCTGGCTCTCGCTTTAACGCACCCAAGGCAGATCTAACAAGACAAGCGTTAGCCAAACAGCCCCATCCCGGGCAAAACAAAAAATCTCACGAGCCATCGTGAGATTTTTTTGTGGCAAGCTACCCACTCCCTCCATGTCTCGAAAAACGCGTCAGGCGTCGCCCTTCATGTTGAGACTTGCCATAAATCGCCTGATGACCTCGGGCTTGCCAGTGTGCTTGCCAGTATCCTCCGATAGCTTGCAGGTGTCGTTATAGAATGGCCACGACTCCGTAATCTTTACCGCCACCAACTTGATGACGGTGTTCATAGGGACAATTCCCTTAAAATCGTTGGTGAAATGAGTGCCTATCCCGAACGATGGATGACAACAATCCTTTGCGTATCTTTGTATCTCAATGGCGTCATCGGTGGTGAGCCCGTTAGAAAAGATGACTTGCTTGGTTCGCGACGGGATGTTAAACGACTTGTATTTCCGTACGATTTTACGCAGTTCCTCACGGTTGTCGCCACTATCCACACGCAAACCCTTGAACAAATTAGCAAAGTCTTCAGAGAAGTTCAACGAGAAGATGTCCCAGCCATAGCTATCGTAGAGATACACGCCCAAGGCTCCACGAAACGTGCCACGCCACGCCTCCATGGCTAAATGGTTGGCCATCTGTGGGCCGAACATGCCGCCCAAGGCGCAAACGAACTCGTGCGCCATGGTGCCCACAGGCTTGAAGCCATATTTCATGGCCAGATAAACATTGCTGGTACCCACTATTTTGCCCGTGGCGGATTTACCCATCTTGTCGGCACAATCCCTGAATGCCCTCACCACAGTATCCTCGGCCTTGAACGAAGCGCGACGGCGCGTACCAAAATCGGAGAATATGCACCCAGCTTTCAAAAGCCGCTCGGCTTTGTGGTAAGCCTTGCAATAGTAGTCGTCATAATCGAACGCCGCGTCCTGCCCGGTCACTTGGTAGTACAACTCCGAGACAATGGCAAGCACTTTCACCTCCAACAGGATGGTGTCAGACCAGTTGCCCTCTATCTCAATGTGCAGTTTTCCCTCCGCGTCTTGTGACACGTCCACCCACTCTTCCTTATACCTGAACCCTTTAAGATAGGTGTAAAACCAGCAAGGTATATAATAACACTCACGTCTCATAAAGGCTATCTCCTCGTCCGTAATGACAAGAGCCTCCAACATTTTGATTTGCTCGCGTACCAATTCGGCGAAACCGTCTGGATATACAGTGTCGTTTCGGTCAAAAAACGAGTATCTCACTCGAGCCCGTGGATAATTGTCGATAACGGCGCAACACATCGAAAACTTGTAAAGGTCATCGTCGGTGAAATGGCTAATGATAGGTTTCATTCTTTTTACGATATTGTTACAAGGCGTAAACTTACATCTTTTTTTCCGAAAAAAGCAACGCGCGTGCCATGATTTTTTCATTTGACATGAAATGGTGAAATATAATGCGTACCAAACATGCGCCAATAAGCCACCGCGGGCAAAAATTATCGCATGTACTGGAATGCGTTTGCCGATTGGGAAGCGAAATTGTTTGGGAAGGCAATAAAAATGATTACATTCAAACTCCTCGTCTCGCTTTTTACAGCATCCAAGCTTCATTAAATAACGAATAATGCTTAACTTTGTCGGCATGATGGAAAAAACAAAGATTCAAGGACACACAGCCGTCCTGTTAGCCAATATCATTTTCGGTCTCGGCGTGCCCGTGACCAAGTCGCTTTTGGAGCAATGGGTATCGCCCATGGCCTATATGGCAACGCGTTGCATCGGTGCGGCGGCCATTTTCTGGCTCATATCGCTGTTCATGCCCAAAGAAAACGTGGAGCGCAAAGACCTCTTGGTGATTATGATGGGCGGATTGCTGGGATTTGTCATCTCGCAAACGCTCACGGCTTGGGCACTCAACTATACCACGCCTGTATACTTCAGCCTCATCGCCACGCTCACGCCAGTGGCTACGATGGTATGCGCGGCTCTCTTCATCGGAGAGAGAATGTCAAAGCGTGGCGTTGTAGGAGTGGCAGTGGGCATCGTCGGAGCCATGCTCATGGTGCTGATGGGATGGCAACGTGGCAGTGGCAGCAACGACCTGTTAGGTATTGGGCTGGCCATATTGAGCCTACTCACATGGGCTGTGTACCTTATTGTCACACGCAAAGTATCGGTTAAATACACCGCCGTGACACAGATGAAGTGGATTTTCTTGGTATCGACCGTCGCGGTATTGCCATTCTCATGGTCAGACTTACTATCAGCCCCACTCTATAGCGCGGCGTGGCAATGGAGCGGCATGTTAGAGATGGGCTTCATCGTGGTGTTCGCCACCGTGGCCGGCTATTTTGCCATACCATTCGCTATGCGCTACCTTCGGGCCACCACGGTGAGCGTCTACACCAACCTACAACCCATCGTGGCATCAGCAGTGGCCATCGCCATCGGGCAAGACACGCTCACATGGGACAAGCCCACAGCTCTCGTCTTGGTTTTGCTGAGCGCCTATATCGTAACCACACGCCGCTGAGGCGTCACAATCAGAAACATCCAAAAAGCCCCACAACATCACGTTTGACGTTGTGGGGCTATTTTTATATCGAAAAAATTCGCTCTTGGCTTACTCGGCAGAACCGTTGTCGTTGCGTGCGTCGTCATTGTTACGCTCGGCGCGATCACCGCCGCGATCACCGCTGAAGCCATGGCGATCATTGTCACGACGTGGCCTGCGCTCGCCACCGTTGCGGTCTTCGCGACGCGGGCGACGCTCGCGAGCCACATATCCTTCGGGCTTTTCAAGCAGCGCGCGACGCGAAAGTTTATACTTGCCGGTCTTGGCGTCTATGTCAAGGAGTTTCACCTTGATCTTATCGCCCTCCGAGATACCAGCCTCTTCCACCGTCTCAAGACGTTTCCAAGCTATCTCCGAGATATGCAGCAAGCCCTCCTTGCCGGGCAAGATCTCCACGAAGCAACCGTAAGGCATCACGCTTTTCACCGTGCCCTCATACACCTCGCCCACCTCGGGCAATGCCACGATGCCCTTGATCTTGGCCAATGCGGCATCTATGCTATCCTTGTTGGGCGCGGATATCTGCACCTTGCCAACGCCATCAATCTCATCTATGGTGATGGTAGATCCAGTGTCCTCTTGCATTTGCTGGATAATCTTACCACCGGGGCCTATCACCGCTCCGATAAATTCCTTGGGAATCTCTATGGCAACAATGCGTGGCACTTGTGGTTTCATTTCGGCGCGAGGCTCAGACATGGTCT
Organism: Hallella colorans; assembly: GCF_003096815.1. GTDB lineage: Bacteria > Bacteroidota > Bacteroidia > Bacteroidales > Bacteroidaceae > Prevotella > Prevotella colorans. Next base: position 204,973 of record NZ_QENY01000003.1, on the reverse strand, counting down.
TCATCATCTCGCCCATGATATGCTCACGACCAGCCTTAGCCTGCATCAGAGCTTTCTCCAAAATATCAAATGACAGACCGTCGCACTTGATATCCATCTGCGTGGCGGTCAAGCCATCCTTCGTTCCGGTAGTCTTGAAGTCCATGTCACCCAAGTGGTCCTCGTCGCCAAGAATGTCGCTCAGTATGGCGTACTTGTCTTCTCCCGGGTTCTTGATAAGTCCCATGGCAATGCCGGAGACAGGTTTTTTCATAGGAACACCAGCATCCATCAACGCCAACGTACCCGCGCAAACAGTCGCCATGGACGAGGAGCCGTTAGATTCCAATATTTGGCTCACAAGACGCACGGTGTAAGGAAAATCAGATGGTATCTGATCTTTCAGTCCACGCCATGCCAAATGTCCATGCCCTATCTCTCTACGGCCCACACTTCGTTGCGCTTTGGCCTCGCCTGTGGAGAACGGTGGGAAGTTGTAGTGTAACAAGAAGCGCTGGTATCCACGGTTCAACACGTTGTCTACCAATTTCTCATCCAGCTTTGTACCCAATGTGCAGGTAGAAAGGCTCATGGTCTCACCGCGCTGGAAAATGGCGCTTCCGTGAGGCATTGGCAGTGGAGACACTTCGCACCAAATGGGGCGAATGTCGGTGGTAGCACGACCGTCAAGACGCTTACCTTCGTCGAGTATGCAACGGCGCATAGCGTCGCGCATCACGTCCTCGTAATAACGAGCGGCCTCTGCGTGTTTCTCCTCAAGCTCATCCTCGGACAATTCGGTGTGCGCCGCATCGTACCTCTCAAGGAAGTCGGCTATAATCTTATCGAAAGCGTCGTGGCGTGCGTGCTTCTCCAACGCCTGACGGTTGATGTCATACACAGGCTTGTAAAGCTCGTCCTTGATTTGTTGGCGCAGCTCGTCGTCGTTCACCTCATCCTCGTAAGCGCGTTTGGTGTCGGTGCCAAGCTCTTTGGCCAACTCGTCTTGCAACTCACACATGGGCTTGATGGCCTCGTGGGCCACTTTGAGGGCGGCAATAAGGTCTGTCTCCTGCACCTCTTTCATCTCGCCCTCCACCATCATGATATTGTCTTTGGTGGCTCCGACCATAAGATCCATGTCGGCCTCTTCCATCTGCTGGAACGTGGGGTTTACCACATACTCGCCGTTTACGCGAGCCACACGAACCTCCGAGATGGTATAATCGAAAGGAATGTCAGAGCATGCCATAGCCGCAGACGCAGCAAATCCAGCCAAAGCATCCGGCTGGTCCACCCCATCGGCGGAAAGTAGCATTACTTGCACATAAACCTCACAATGATAATCTGCTGGGAAAAGTGGACGAAGTGCTCGATCCACAAGGCGCGAGGTGAGTATCTCCTCGTCACTTGGCTTGCCTTCGCGCTTGGTAAATCCGCCGGGAAAACGACCCGCAGCACTGTACTGCTCACGATAATCAACCTGCAAAGGCATAAAATCTGTACCCGGAACTGCCTCTTTGGCTGCGCAAACTGTGGCCAACAAAACGGTGTTTCCTAAACGAAGGACTGCGGCACCGTCGGCTTGTTTCGCAACCTTTCCGGTTTCAATTGAGATGGTTCTGCCATCTGGCAACTGAACGGTCTTTGTAATTACGTTCATCTAAAAATCTTATTGTTTTGACTTACATCTAATAAAATATAATGTTGCAAAGTTACCCATTTAACACGAGAAAAGGGAAGAAAACGTTAATATTTTTTGTTTTTTTGGCGATTAGGCACTAACTTTGCAATCAACAACTTAGTAACCATAACATAGAAATGAAGATAACCAAACTCATTGTATCTGTGGCCTTGACACTCGCCGCCACTGCCATCACCTCTTGCTCCGGAGAAAAATTCAAGGTGAGCGGCAACATCACGGAAGCCAAAGACTCCACGCTCTATTTTGAAAATATGAGCCTGAACGGCCCCGTGGCGGTAGACTCTATCAAATTGGGAGCGGACGGCTCGTTCACTTTCGAGGGAGAAACCAAGGGAAATCCCGAATTTTACAGACTGCGCATAGACCGCCAAATCATTAATATTGGCGTGGATTCCACCGAGAACATCAGTGTGAAGGCTTCCTATCCCACAATGTCCACCGACTACCACGTGGAAGGATCGGAGCAGTGCGCCAAGATCAAACAGCTCGCCACTATGCAGATGCAATTGCAAATCGCGGTGAACGCCATCACACAAAACCCAAACGTGACTTACCAAAAGGAAGCCGACAGCATACAAACTGTGATAGAAGCCTATAAAAACATTGTGAAAAACGACTTCATTTTCAAAGAGCCCAAGGCCACATCCTCTTACTTCGCACTGTTCCAAACATTTTCCGTGAACGGCAAGCCAATGCTCATCTTCGACCCACGCAGCAAGAAAAGCGACGTACAGGTCTTTGCCGCCGTGGCCACCAGCTGGGACACTTTTTACCCAGGGTCTGAGCGTGGGCAAAACCTTCACAATATTGCCATTGAGGGCATGAAGAACGTGCGTATCATCCAAGCTGGCCAAAACCAAACAATAGATGCCTCGAAGGTTGTGGACGCAGGTGTAATAGAGATTGCCTTGCCAGACAACAAGGGCAACATCAGAAAACTGACCGCGCTGAAAGGGAAGGTAGTGTTGTTAGATTTTCACGTGTTTGAAAGCAAGGGTAGCGCACAACGCATCATGAAATTGCGAGAACTATACAACAAGTACAGCCGCCAGGGACTCGAGATATATCAAGTGAGCCTTGACCCTGACGAGCACTTTTGGAAAGAGAGCGTCGCCGCGCTGCCTTGGATATGCGTACGAGACGAGGAAGCCATGTCGTCTGTGAACGCCGCCCACTACAACGTGCAAAGCGTGCCTACTTTCTTCCTCATAGACAAAAACAACGTGCTGCAAAAGCGAGACTCCCAAATTAGAGATATCGACAAAGAAATCAAATCCATGCTATAACGGCACAATATGTTTGGCGGCTACACCCTAAAGGTTAACCGCCAACGTTGCTCCAGTGGCGAAGTCTCCGAGTGGCTGACAAGCGCCACCAACTCCAAGCCAACCACTCGTACCAAGCCATCGCGCCAACAACCCAAACAAAACACACTATGCATCCACTCGAAAAATTCCAGTACTGCCCCGTTTGCGGAAGCAAGCACTTTGATGTGCAAGACGACAAAAGCAAGAAATGCGACAACTGTGGGTTTGAATATTACCTAAACCCCAGTGCAGCCACCGTGGCCATCATACTCAACGACCGCGAGGAACTGCTCGTGCTAACCCGAAAAATAGCCCCTGCCAAGGGCACGCTCGACCTACCGGGTGGTTTTGTAGACATCGGCGAGACCGTGGAGCAAGGCGTGGTGCGCGAGGTGAAAGAGGAAACTGGCTTGGACGTGACGCACGCCAAATTTCTTTTCAGTCAGCCCAACGTGTACATGTATGCCGGTTTTGAGGTGAGAACCGCAGACTGTTTTTTCTTTTGTCAAGTGAAAGACGTGTCGGTGGTCAAGGCTTTGGACGACGCAGCCGCTTACCAATGGATTTCGGTGCACGACATCCACACCGAGCTTTTCGGGTTGAGATCCATCCGTCAGGGACTGTACGACTTTATAGACTGGTATGACAAACAGAGAAACGGGGAGGCGGAAAGCGGAAGTATTGAGAAATTTGTATGATAAAATACGTATTTCGATCACTCCGTTTTGAATGAGACAGGTGCACAACTGTCAAAAAAAACTACATGAAATCGTGACAAGAAAAACTTGACAAATAGCACACGAAAATCAACTTTTTCAGCCCTTACCCCATCAACAAGAGGTGTCTAAACTCTATTTTTAGTGGTCGAATGTCACTGCCATTATGCGTCTAAGCATTAATCGTGTCGCGACAAAGCATTAAACGCTTACCCATTAACTACTATTCACGCCACGATTAAGCATTAATGGCAAAGCGATTAAGCCCTAAAGGCACCCATCACGCAAACGAATTGTTTGACGCCAAACGAGCGGTTGCAACACGACTCTGACTTTCAGGCAGTTACCAAGTTTGCCCATTTCTTGCATATTTGGAAGCAAAGGCACGTCCATGCGCAAATAAGCCAAATATGAGCGTATATTTGTCAACATAATTCAAACTCAAAATATGACTCGCACATACCATGAAAATGTGCAATGTACGTTATGAATTACGAATTACAACATTTTCTTTTCTATTAAAAAAACAAAAAATATTATATATAATAATGTATAAGAAAATGTTTTAATTACTTTTGCCAACCATATAAATAACATGTACGCAAGTATGCAAGACAATTTAGTTATCGTAGAGAGCCCGGCAAAGGCTAAGACCATAGAGAAATTTCTCGGAAAAGATTACAAGGTGATGTCCTCATACGGGCATATTCGAGACCTCAAAAAAAAGGAGCTCAGCATAGACGAGAACACGTTGGAACCGTGTTATGAAATTCCAGAAGAGAAGAAAAAAATTGTAGCAGAACTCAAGAAAAACGCCAAGCAAGCAGGTAAGATTTGGCTCGCATCGGATGAGGACCGCGAGGGAGAGGCCATCAGTTGGCACCTTTGTGAGGTGCTTGGCTTAGACGAGGCGAAGACCGCCCGCATCGTATTCCATGAAATTACGAAAAGTGCCATAAAGGAGGCCATTGCCCATCCGCGACACTTGGACATGAACTTGGTGAACGCACAGCAGGCGCGCCGCCTGCTGGACCGTATCGTGGGTTTCAAGCTCTCGCCCGTGCTTTGGCGCAAAGTGAAGCCCCAGCTCTCGGCCGGCCGTGTTCAAAGCGTGGCCGTGAGATTGATCGTGGAGCGAGAGCGAGAGATACAAGCGTTCAACACCGAGCCTTACTATCGGGTGAGCGGCATCTTCACCGTGAGAAACACAGACGGCAGCAAAAGCGAGGTGAAAGCCGAGTTGGACCGCAGGTTCAACACGCACGAGGAGTCGGTGGCGTTTCTTGACAAATGCAAAAACGCCACGTTCACTGTGGACAACATCGTTAAAAAACCTACGAAACGCACGCCAGCCCCACCCTTCACCACCTCTACGCTACAACAAGAGGCCGCGCGAAAATTGGGGTTCACCGTGTCGCAAACCATGATGGTGGCCCAACGACTGTACGAGGCCGGCCGCATCACCTACATGAGAACCGACAGCGTAAACCTGTCAACATTGGCCATCAATACGTGCAAGGAGGAAATCATCAAGTCGTACGGCGAGAAATACAGCAAACCTCGCAACTATCACACGCACTCCAAAGGAGCGCAGGAGGCCCATGAGGCCATCAGGCCCACTTTTGCGAGCGAGCGCGGGCAAGATCTCTCAAGCCAAGAGCGCAGGCTCTACGACCTGATATGGAAACGCACGATAGCCTCGCAAATGGCCGACGCCCAACTGGAGAAGACCGTCGTGACCATTGACGTGGAAGGCGTGGACGAGAAATTCGTGGCCACCGGCGAGGTCTTGGACTTCGATGGATTTATCAAAGTATACCGCGAGTCGACCGACGAAGACGAAAACACCCGCGAGGAGGTCACGCTCTTGCCAACCCTAAAAGTGAGCGACAGGCTGGAGAGGCAGGAGATAGCCTCAACGGAGCGTTTTTCGCAAAGCCCATACCGCTACACAGAGGCGAGCTTGGTGCACAAGCTGGAGGAGCTCGGCATAGGGCGCCCATCCACTTATGCCCCAACAATATCTACCATCCAACAGCGCGAATACGTGGTCAAGGGAGACAAGCCCGGCAACGAGCGCACCTACATGGTGGACACGCTGAAAGGCAACAGCATAAAATCCGACAAAAAAAAGGAGATGGTAGGATCGGAAAAAGGAAAGTTGCTGCCCACCGACATTGGCATCGTGGTGACAGACTTCTTGGTGGATAGTTTTCCAGAAATAATGAAATACAACTTCACCGCAAAGGTGGAGCAACAGTTTGACCTTATCGCCGAGGGAAAAGAGGAGTGGAAAGACATGGTAAAGCAATTCACCAAAGATTTCGACCCCGACGTGGACAAGGTGATGCAAAGTCGCTCCGAGCACAAAGTGGGCGAACGACTGTTGGGCGAGGAACCAGCAACGGGCAAGCCTGTGTCTGTCAAGATTGGACGTTTTGGCCCCGTGGTGCAGATAGGATCGGCCGACGACGAAGAGAAGCCGCGCTTCGCGCAGATGCCCAAGGACAAGAGCATAGAGACCATTACGCTTGACGAGGCGTTAGAACTGTTCAAGCTGCCGCGCCACATTGGCGAGTTTGAGGGATCTGAGGTGACCATCGGCACCGGAAGATTTGGCCCATACGTGCTGCACAACAAGAAATATGTATCGCTGCCCAAGGGTGAAAACCCACTGACGGTGACACTCGGAACAGCCGTGGCGCTCATCGAGACCAAACGGCTACAAGAAAAGGAGAGGCACATCAAACAGTTCGAGCAAGACAACAAGATGGAGTTGCTGAAAGGGCGTTACGGACCTTACGTGGCCTATGACGGCAAAAATTATCGTATAGACAAGAAGCTGCACGAGCGCGCCTTGGCCGGAGACCTGAGCTACGAGGAGTGCATGGACATCGTGAGAAACGCCCCAGAGCCCAAGACAAACAGGCGCAAGAAATAACCACCCACAAAAATGGCGCACGGCATGACAAACGAAGCGCACGGCAAGGACATAACCCGAATTGCGCTTGTAGGATATATGGGGGCAGGCAAGACCACCATTGGCAAGGCTTTGGCAGAAGACTTGGCACTGTCATTCTACGACCTCGATTGGTACATCCAAAACCGCATGCACAAAAGCGTGAGCCAAATCTTTGACGAGCGAGGCGAGGAAGGCTTTCGCCTCATTGAGCGAAACATGTTGCACGAAGTGGCCGAGTTCGAGGACGTGGTCATCAGTTGTGGGGGCGGCACGCCATGTTTTTTCGACAACATGCAGTACATCAACCAACAAGCGCAGAGCGTTTACCTGAAATGCCATCCGGACACACTCTATGCCCACCTGCACATGGGACGGGCAGTGCGACCACTGCTGCTCGGGAAAAATACTGACGAAATGAAAAAATACATTGCCACCCAATTGGAAGAACGTGAGCCATACTACCTCATGGCCAAACACACGGTGGACGTGACGCTGATGGACAGTTGTCTAAAAATAAGCAACATGGTGGCCAAATTGAAAGAAACGTTGCACATAGGATAACGGCAGAATGCGACACAACCTTCATTTTTTAATAAAAAGACCCGCTTACAGACATGAAAAAATGGACTATTGAAGATTCGAAAGAGCTTTACAACATCAATGGTTGGGGCACTTCCTACTTTGGTATCAACAATAACGGTGACATGTACGTCATGCCGTGCAAAGATAACACCGAGATCGATCTACGAGATGTAATGGACGAATTGGCGCTGAGAGATGTTACGCCACCCGTGCTACTACGTTTTCCCGACATACTTGACAACCGCATAGAGAAGACGGCCTCATGTTTTACAAAAGCCAAGAAAGAATACAATTTCCAAGCGGAAAACTTCGTTATCTATCCCATCAAGGTTAACCAGATGCAGCCAGTGGTAGAGGAGGTGATCAGTCACGGCAAGAAATTCAACCTCGGCCTTGAGGCAGGCTCCAAACCCGAGCTACACGCGGTGATCGCCGTGCAATGCCAAAGCGACTCGCTCATCGTCTGCAACGGCTACAAAGACGAAGACTACATAGAGCTGGCATTGCTCGCGCAGAAGATGGGCAAGCGTATCTTCATTGTCGTGGAGAAACTCAGCGAGCTGGATACCATCGCCAAAGTGGCCAAAAAACTACACGTGGAACCCAACCTCGGCGTCCGTATCAAACTCGCCTCATCAGGCTCGGGCAAGTGGGAAGAGAGTGGTGGCGACGCCTCCAAGTTTGGCTTGACAGCCACCGAGTTGCTACAGGCGCTACGTAAACTCGACGCCATGGGCATGCACGACTCCCTAAGGCTCATCCATTTTCACATCGGCAGCCAGATAACAAAAATCAGACGCATACAAACCGCACTGAGAGAAGCGGCGCAATACTACATTAACCTGCACAAAATGGGCTATGCCGTCAACTTCGTTGACTGTGGAGGAGGTCTCGGCGTGGACTATGACGGCACCCGAAGCTCAAGCAGCGAAAGCTCAGTGAACTATTCCATACAAGAGTATGTCAACGACTGCGTGTCCACTTTCGTAGAAGCCGCCGACAAAAACGGCATCCAGCATCCCAACATCATTACCGAAAGCGGGCGCAGTTTGGCCGCTCACCACTCGGTATTGGTCATCGACGTGCTGGAAACGGCATCGCTACCAGAGATGCCCGAAGAGTTTGAGGCCACGGAGGAAGACCACCCCTTGGTGAAAGAGCTATACAATATCTGGTGCAATATCAACCCTAAGCGCATGCTTGAGGATTGGCACGATGCCGAGCAAATACGCGAAGAGTCGCTCGAACTATTCTCACACGGCATCGTAGACCTGCAAACGCGCGCCGAAATAGAAGCTATGTATTGGAGCGTTTGCCACGAAGTGAACACCATTGCCAAAAGCATGAAACACGTACCTGATGAGCTTCGCAGCTTGGACAAATTGTTAGCCGACAAATATTTCTGCAATTTCTCGCTCTTCCAAAGCCTTCCAGACTCGTGGGCCATAGACCAATTGTTCCCCATTGTGCCCTTGCAACGGCTCAACGAGCGCCCCACCCGCAAGGCCACGTTGCAAGACATCACGTGCGATTCTGACGGAAAAATCAGCAATTTCGTGGCCGATGGTCACGTTTGCAGCGTGCTACCACTACACACTTTGAGGAAAAACGAGCCTTATTACTTGGGCGTTTTCCTTGTCGGAGCCTACCAAGAGATACTCGGCGACATGCACAACCTCTTCGGAGACACCACCGCGGCGCACATCAGCGTGAAAGATGGGCGATACAACATAGACCAAATTTTTGATGGGGAGACCGTCGAGGAGGTGCTTGAATACGTACAATACAACCCCAAGAAACTTGTGCGCCAATTGGAACAATGGGTGGCCAAGAGTGTCAAACAGGGCAAAATATCAATCACGGAGGGCAAAGAGTTTCTCAACAACTACCGATCGGGACTCTACGGTTACACTTATTTAGAGTGAGACCCAACCTTATTCCACCTCGCGCGAAACACTCGCAAGAGCTCATCTCACAACTTTCTCCACGTAAACAAACATGGAGGGAAACGCCTTGAACCATGTCAGAAATTAGTTTTCGAAACGATATCATGCCGCTCAAGAACCAGCTGTACCGGCTGGCGCTACGCATTACACTTGACAATGCGGAGGCGGAGGACATCGTGCAAGAAACGCTTATCAAGGTTTGGAACCAGCGCGATCGATGGAATGAGATTGAAAACATACCAGCTTTTTGCTTCACCATCTGCCGAAACCTGTCCTTGGACAGCATCAAGCGGCAGGCTAACCAGCACCAATCACTGGACAACACACCCGTAGAACATACCGACAACGCCATCACACCATCCGAAAAAGCCATCCAGCGAGACCAAGTGAACTTGGTACGGCACATCGTGGACAACCTGCCCGAGAAGCAGCGCAGTTGCATACAATTACGCGACTTTGAGGGTAAAACTTACAAAGACATTGCCGAAATTCTCAACATATCCACCGAACAGGTCAAAGTAAACATCTTCAGGGCACGCCAAACTATCAAATTAAGATTTCAAGATTTGGACGATTACGGACTATGAAAACCATACCAACATCTTAATATCCGAAAAACCAAATAAAAGTTAAAACATCATTGCACTGTAACTTTGCTCCTGCCCAATCGTCATTATTATAGCAAACAAGAATATCGACAATGGATTACAAATACATCGACCAACTCTTAGAGCGCTATTGGCGCTGTGAGACCACCCTTGAGGAGGAGGATATCTTGCGCGCTTTCTTCAGCCAAGACAACGTGCCGGTGGAGTTGTTGCGCTACAAGGCTCTCTTCTGCTATGGAGAAAGCGAGCGCAAACACGATGTGTTGGGAGACGATTTCGACAACAAACTGATGGCCATGATAAACGAGCCCGAGCCGGTCAAAGTTCGTACAATCACCATGACACAGCGTTTCAAGCCGCTTTTCAAGGCCGCAGCCACCGTCGCCATTATCCTCACGTTGGGCAATGCCATGCAGTTCTCGTTCGGTCGTCACAATATCGACCCCATGAGCAGCTATGATGGCTACGCCATGCCAGAGATAGACAAGGCAAACCCAATGGCCATGGGCGATAGTGCCACTATCGACACTATGAAGCAAACCATGGCGCTGCCAGCCACAACGCATGACAAATCCATGCTGAAATAAGACTATTTTCTATGCTTTCTCTATAAAATAATGTTTAGTAAAACAACTTGAGGCTGTGAAGCTTCGTTTCTCTCAAATTTTTCATAACATACTAACGTAGAGAAGGGGTCACCACTCGACATCGAGCCGTGACCCCTTATTTTATGCCGATAAGCCAAACAATCGTAGTCATCAGTAATGGCAGATCGCACCCCAAGTGCCCAAAGAGGCATTAAATAGCCCTGCATCGTCGCATATCAACCCTGCGATCGTCTCAGCCTCAACGCCAATTGATACAGACTTGGCACGATGATACACACCGAGAACAACAACCCCAACCACATGGTTCGACTATCTCCGTGAAACAAATCGATGAGTTGACCATCCGCCGATGAGGGTAGCAGGTTAAACATGAGATAGGCCACCGTGTTGTTTATCCAGTGGAACACCACACCCGGAATTATGGAATTGGTGCGATAATACATCCATCCCAACAGCAAACCAATAATCATGGCATGCGCGAATTGGGCTTCGTTGCCATGCACTGCGCCAAAGATGAGGGCAGAAATGGCAATGGCTATCCAATGCTTGCGCCCAGTAAATACATGCAACAGATTGCCAAGGATAGCTCCCCTGAACACCACCTCTTCCGCCAAAGGTGCCAAAACGCCTATGGCCATGTACCCCACCGGCTCACTCATGATACTCTCAAACGTCCGCATCGCACTCTCGGGCACAGTAAGATTCATCTGCTCTTGCAACCATTGCGATGGCAAGATGGAGCCCAAAGCCAAGCATGCCACCCACACCAAGACCGTCCACGGACGCATAGAGAGCCACACACGCGTCAAGCGCGCCCATCGGGCGTACACAAACACAATGATAGTGACAATGCTGCTCAGCGCCGATACAGCTACCAACAACTTGCCACCCACACCGATGGCTCCATGATAGACATGGCTTGAAAACTCAGCCCACGAGATGCCGTTATGCCAAGCGTTAGCTCCTGACACGCCAACCAACATAACATACTGTATGACAAAAAACATCACCACATACAGCACGATGTCAAAAAAAACACGAGTCTGTTTATTCAAAACCATTTTCTTTTAATATTTTTTCTATTTCTTTCTCATCCAGTTTTAGTTGGTCCACCAAAGCATTCACGTCTTCAAACTTGCGCTCTGACCTCACGCGACGCACAAAAGACAAATCAAGCCTTTGATCGTATATATTCTCACTAAAATCGAAGATATGTGTCTCCACTGTTCGCTCGTGCCCAGCGAAAGTAGGCCTCATTCCTATATTGGTCATGGCGGGCATCGAGCGGCTGGCCGCCCCAACTCTTGCCTTCACCGCATACACACCATTACCCGGTATCAACTGCCCTATACGCGATACGTCGAGATTGGCCGTGGGATAGCCCAACTTTCTACCCTCTTTGTAACCATCAGATACCCATCCATACAATGTGTAGTCGCGGCCCAAGCAGCGAGCCGCCAACGTCACCTCACCCTCATGAAGAAAAGCTCGCACCACCGATGAACTGACCTCTATGCCATCCACCACGTAGGCAGAAGCATGTGTAACCTGCATGCCTATCTCGCGTCCATAACGGGCATAATCGTCAAAACTCTCTGCACGATCGTGCCCAAATCGGTTGTCATATCCGATAATCAGTTGCTGAACACACAGCCGTACACGCAGCACCTCATCCATGAAACGGCGAGCGGACAACATTGCCATTACCTTGTCAAAACGCAGCACCACCACTACATCCACGCCCGTTAGCCCAAGCAATCGCAGCTTCTCGTCGAGCGGGGTGAGTAGCTGTGGTTGAAAATCCTGCCGTAATACTGAGCGCGGATGGCGGTCGAACGTGATTACCATCGACTCTAAACCCAATGTGTGGGCACGATCCACCACTTGTCTCACAAGATACTGATGCCCCAGATGCACGCCATCAAAGAAGCCCACCGTTGCCACGACCGGCCGCGTCAATGCCCCACTTTCATTATCAAGATATATCGTTCTCATGGTCAGTCTATTGTTACCGGGCCATTCGCCAACGCCCCACGGCACGTATCAACTCGCCCGAGCCAAGCACCGCTACACACGTAATGCCTACTATCGCCATCCACTCTTCTGCGCTGAGAGGAAGCGTGCGAAACATTCTACCACCAAAAGTGACAATGGCCCATTGGCCCACCAAGATGAAAAACAACACCAACAATAGTCCGCGGTCACGCATCAGGTAGCGAAAAGCACTGTAATGGCTACCCAGACATTTAGCGTTGAAGAGATTCCAAAATTGCAACATGACAAACGTGGTGAAGAAAAGGGTCAGCTCATGCACATCTATCACACTGCCTGGGCCATGTCTTTCGCACCAAAGTAAAAACGTAAACATCACCGCAAAAAATAGCATGCCACACCATAAAATGGCGTTTCGCATGGCCTTGGTAATGATAAATTCGTTTTGTTGGCGTGGTTTGTCATGCATGACCTCATGCGATGGGGGAAGCGAGGCCAAGGCCATAGCCGCGAATGTGTCCATGATGAGGTTGATCCATAGTATTTGTGTCACCGTAAGTGGAACCTCTGTGCCTACAAACGAGCCAGCGAGCACGAGCATCAACGCAGAGAAATTGATGACAAGTTGGAAAAAGAGGAACCGTTGTATGTTCTTGTAGAGCGAGCGTCCCCACATCACTGCCGAGGCGATGGATCGGAAACTGTCATCCAAGAGCGTGATGTCTGACGCCTGCTTGGCGACCGACGTGCCAGACCCCAACGACAATCCCACGTGCGCATAGTTGAGCGCCGGTGCGTCATTGGTGCCATCACCCGTGACGGCCACAACCTCGCCTCGTCGTTGCAACAGTTGCACCAACCGCTGCTTGTCGGCCGGTCGAGCCCGAGACATCACCCTGAGCTTAGGCGCTAACTCATAAGCTTCGTCGTCGCTCAGCGCCGCGAACGCCTCGCCGGTGATGTGCCATCTATCCTCTTCGTTTTGTTTTTTGAGCTCATGGATATGTCGATCCTCCGCATTTCGATTATGATCGTTCCATATACCTATCTGTCGGGCTATCTCTATAGCTGTGGCCGAGTTGTCGCCTGTAACCACCTTTACTTCTATACCCGCTTTGAGGCACTCTTCGACAGCCTGCGGAACGTCCGAGCGGATAGGGTCTTCTATGGCGAATATGGCCTGGTAGCGCAAGCCCGCAGTGGCAAAATCAGCGCCTTGCCCACACGCCAGCGCTATCACGCGCATGCCAGCGCGCTGGTAGGAGGCTAGCTTTTCAGCCACATCGGCACGCTCACTGGCTCCCATGTCGCACATGGCCAAAACGATCTCTGGCGCACCCTTGACGTAGATCTGCCGGTCGTCAGTCACCGTTATCATGTATTTGTTCTCGGTAGAGAAAGGCAGTTGCTTGGTCACATGGGCCGCTTCGCGAATGGACTGATAGTCTTGGCCCTGCGCTTGCATCCATCTTAGCAATGCAACCTCGGTGGGATTACCCACGCCTTTGCGCCCATCCAAATGAGCCGTGGTGTTAGCGGCCACCCCCTTGAAGACGCTATCCATCACAGATGGGTCTGCCGCCATGCAAGCTTTGACCATCATGCGGTTTTGCGTGAGCGTTCCCGTCTTGTCGGTGCATATCACAGTCACGGCTCCCATGGTCTCTGAGGCATGCAATTTACGCACCAAGTTATTTGATTTGAGCATACGACGCATGTTGAGCGCCAACGCAAGCGTCACCGCCATGGGCAGACCCTCGGGCACTGCCATCACGATAAGCGTGACCGCCACCATGAAATAGTTGATCACAATGTGGGCCATACCAAGATAATCAGTGCCCTGCCAAATGGTGTTGGTGAGGATGTCGTGCACCATAAAAACCACAAAGGTTACTATAGCCACGACCGTGCCGACCTTGGATATGAGCTTGGCCAATTTGTCAAGCTGCATACTCAATGGTGTCTTTGTTCTGGTTTGCTCGGTGGCACTGATTGCCACTCTGCCTATCTCGGTATGGTCACCCACTTGAGTCACCACGGCCTCACCCCGTCCATTCATAACCATCGACGAGCGCAGCACCACATGTGGTGGATAGGCAGCATGTTTGTCGGAATCGGACAAGGTAGCGCTCGTAGAAAGCGACTGATGCGACGGCGCTCCCACAAGACTCTCCGCAACGATATTAGTGTGCGTGTTGCCACGCAATGATTTGGTGGCTATCTGCTCGCCGGTGAGACTTGATTCGTCCACTTGCAGGTTGACAGCCTCTGTCAAGAACCCATCGGCCGGTATTTCATCGCCCACCTCCATAAGCATGATATCGCCCACCACCACGTCGCGACGCGGTATCTGCGTCACTTGGCCATCGCGACGCACCTTGACTGGCTGATCTTCGTTGATCAAAGTGAGCACTCTGAACTTCTTGGCAGCGTCCATTTCAAAATAAAATCCTACCGTCGTGGCTATAAATATGGCCGCGAAGATACCAATGGTCTCCACGAAATCGTTCTCCACGAATGCCAAAACTAAAGATACCAAAGCAGCTACAAGCAGTATCTGGATAATGGGGTCGCGATATTTGTCTAAGTAAAGTCTATAAAATGATATTGGCTTGGGAGGTGTCAACACGTTGTCGCCGTGCTCACGGCGGCTTGCCGACACTTGTTCATCTGTCAATCCATGCGTCGACACGTCATGGGATGTCTGCTCTGTCATAAATAATGTTTTTATATTGGCAAAGATACTCAAAATACAAAAAATGACCAATATATTCGCTTGTTATTTGTTCTGGTAACACAAACTAAGAAGCATGCTATGGCATGAGACACTTAAGGATTTGTCTTTTATGTCAAAAATTAATCACAAAAAACAAGCCAAGATGAGGGGTTGTTTTAGCGAAAGAAAAGACATCCGATCCAAGTCAAGAATGCCATCCAGGCCATAAAAAAAGACACGTTTTTTGTTTCGGCACGCGTAAAAGCACTAATGGCAACACGTTTAGCGCTTAACCAAAGCGCGACTAACACCTAATGGCACCGTGATTAACGCCCATTCACCACACGATTAAACCTTAAACGCAAACCAGCAAAAAAACTTTTATTGTATAATACACTGTATTATTATCATAAAATCCTGAAATACAACACTTTGATAAAAACTCCAAATGAGGGCGTATTTACAAAAACACAAGACACATTTGTGTATACGCTAAGCATGGAGACTTTTTTGTCATATTTTTTACACATGCCATCGTCGCATCTAAGCGGTGTAAACAAAACGCTCGTCGCCGTATTGCATGCCACGCACCATTCTGTCACGGACAAGAGTGTTTTCTGTCGTCAAAACAGCGTTTGTCTTGCTATGTCATATCAGTCCCATCCTCACACAAGGCCAAATACAGAGCGTCAAATGGTCAAAATCGCACATTTTATCTTTTTTTTGCTAAAAACATTTGGAATTTTGCCAAGAACCCGCTATCTTTGCAGCCACTTAATTCGTCTGCGCCATTGCAGACTTACATGGACTTGTAGCTCAGTTGGTTAGAGCAACAGACTCATAATCTGGAGGTCCCTGGTTCAAGCCCAGGCTGGTCCACGCTGAAAATCAAGGAGTTACGCCATTAGCGCAACTCCTTTTTCTTTTGCTTGCGAACACATTGCGAACACGGGATATCACAGAATACATGCAATTCTAATTATCCATTATCTATTTGTCCTTTGTTTTTCCTATTTTGAGACCTCTGCAAAACTCATTGTTCAAAGTTTGCTCATTTCATCATATTTTTGTACCTTTATAGTATGAAACAACGTCCTTCTTCTCCGAGTTTTGCTGACCTAATAGTTGGTCATCGTAAGGTTAAACAGACCTTTTTCTTACAAATTGATCAGATAATCGACTGGAATCCCATTCGTGGACTTATTGAAATTGCTTACACCAAAGGCAACCGTCCCACTGGTCGTCCAAGCTATGACAGCCTTGTGTTGTTCAAGACCGAACTTCTTCGTACATGGTATGGCTTGAGTGACGGCGAGGTCGAAGAACAGGTAAATGACCGTCTGTCCTTCAGTCGCTTTGTTGGTTTAGGATTGGATGACTGCGCTCCAGATAGTACAACTGTATGCCGTTTCCGTAACATTTTGGTTGAAGCCGACCTTTATGACAATGTGCTGCAAGAGATAAATCGCCAGTTAGAGTTGGCTGGTGTTTTGGTTAAGCGTGGTGCCATCGTTGATGCAAGTATCACGGATAGTCCTCGTCGACCTCGCGGCCGTAAGGAATACGAAGTAGTTGAGGATCGCAATGAGGAATCAGGCAGGGATGTTGCAGAAAAGGCAATGGTTAATGAAATCGTCAAGCCCAATGTTGATGGTGAAGCACGTTGGGTAAAGAAGATGGGGAAGCTACACTTCGGTTACAAGCGACATTCGGTTACAGATGAGAACGGCTTGGTGATAGCCGAGGAAACCACACCGGCTAACGAAAGTGACATCAAACATTTGGAAAAGCCATTAGAAAAAGCTAAACTTCCACAAGGTACACCTGTTTATGCCGACAAGGGTTATGATTCTACAGCAAACAAGGATGTACTTAAACGTATGAAGCTCAAGAGTCGTATCATGCACAAAGGAGTAAGGGGACGTAAGCTAACGGAAAGAGAGCAGCGTGTTAATGTAGCTATCAGCAAGACACGGTACAAAGTGGAACGTACCATTGGATCTATTCACAGATGGTTTCATGGTGGGATAGCCAGATATGTAGGTTTAGCTAGGGAAATTCAGCTAATTCCCTTTTGGAAATCCTCATAAGCAGTAAAATATCATATTCTTTTCCTTGAAAAAGTTCTTGGAAAAGAATTTGATGTATCTTTCGCTCAAAAATCTTAAATTATGAGACGTATGGACACACTTGTTCCTTCCATACCCATCTATGGAATCGTAAAATTACTTTAATTTTTGTCAAGCTGTCTTCTTTATAGTCTGCGCCATCTCCCTTGCGGCAAGAATAGCAGCATTTACCGTATGTATGCCGAAAAAGAGTAGCAATCTTTCGCTGAACATATTGCGTGCCTTGATGCGTCCTACGTCATAATGCTGTTTCTGATTTCCGAAGCTACCCTCCATTGCCGTTGCCCTAAGATTTCCGATAATTCGTCTTGCCGTCTTGAGACATTCGGCTTCTTCCTTGGGCTTCGGACCTTTTCTGGTGAAACATGTTATTATGCCTTTTTCTGTACACATAGAGCGGTTGGCATTGTTGGCATATATGGAGTCGGCACCTACACGGCTGACCTTGATTCCCGTTAGAGATTCCTGATATTCAATACATTGCTTAAGACGAACACCCTCGTTGAAAGCTTCAAAGGAGTGGTGTTCTATAAATGATATGCCGTCAATTTGTATGTTGTTGACTTTTGCCCCGAACTCCACACGCTTGTTTTCCTTGCCTCTGACAATGGGACGGAGATAGGGACGGTCGATACTGACGATACGGTGTTTAACCTCCTTGCCAGAGAACAAGTCTGACTGTTGAAGATGTACGGTGCGTATTGCAGAGAGACGCTTTTCCTGTTCTGCCGACAGGCTGATGCAGGGGCGGTATAATTTGCAAAGACGGTTCCACTGGAAGAGGAGCTTGGAGAGAAGTTTCAGAAGTCTTCTCTTAAGCTTTCGGGTGGACGTAGCCGTGTGCTTGCGTTGCTTGGCATATACAAGTCTGGCCTTGGCAACATCATTGTACTTGCTTCTTGGAACACGTTCTGACAAGTGTTTGCTCTCAGAAACGAGCAGATCGTGAAGCCATTGACAACACTCCCAAAGCAGTTTGATGTCTGTCGGGAAGCGCAGGTAGCTCTCATAGCAGGTAGCATCCGTCAGGCACAGATCCTTGTTCTTAAGGCTGTCTTTCCATTTGTCGTACAATATGCGTTGAAAGTTGTCAATGTCAAGAGTTCTGGCAAGACGATTGCGTATGGCACTTATAATCTTACCATCCTTGAAGGGATGGGAAGGATTGATGAACACACCACAGAACATCTGCATATGGATGCTTCCGTTGAGCATCTCTATCAGACCGTCATCTGACAGACCTGTGTAGGGTTTGAGAAACATGAGAGCGATTTCCCCCTCTGGCGAGAAAAGTGGCTTTTTCCCTCGCTTACTCTTATGAATGCAATTCGTATACTCAGCTGCCAACTCCTTTAGCGGGAGTTGGGAATGGATACGTCCAAGTTCACTTTTTACAAAGCTATCACGATAAGCTTGTAAAATATTGAACTCCGTAAAGGGCAAAGTTGGTGTTATATCAGAAATTTTTTGTATCTTCACAACGATTTTTTTAAGAATTTTCCCCCGATTCTGCCCGTGATGGGTCGTTCGGGGGTTTTATGTAAAGGTACAAATAATATATTACTCTGGCAAACAATTAGTTAGGAATTTACAGAGTATCCCTACTTAGCCGTCTATATCGACGCCACCTTTATTTCCACCCGTAGGGACAGACAGGTGTCCAAGGAAGCCTACTATACCATTCTGGGGGTATTGGAAGACGGCAGCAGGGAGGTGCTCACGGTTGTCAATCATCCCACAGAAGGGGCTCTGTGCTGGAAAGACGAGCTTGAGGCCTTGAAGCAAAGAGGCGTCGAACAGATAGACTTAGTCGTTTCCGATGCATTGCAAGGAATAGAGAATGCCGTCTGTGCAGCCTTTCCCGGTGCCGCACACCAGTTCTGCGTGGCACACGTCAAGCGACAGATACTCAGCGGCGCATCACATAAAGACAAACCGGTAATGGCGCAGCAGCTCAGTGAGGTGTTCCAATTGGAGAACAACGAGATGAATTCCTTGCAGGGATACGAACAATTCATTACCTTTGTCGAGAAATGGGAAAGGAAATATCCTGCACTAAGAAAGTACAAGGCTGAACGCAACAGTGCCTACTTCACGTATATGGACTTCCCGGCCCAAGTGCAGAGGTGCATATATACGACCAACTGGATTGAAAGGCTCAATAGGAAGTACAGGAGAACCATCCAAATGCGAACATCCATGCCATCAGAGAAGTCTGTCATCTTCCTCCTGGCAGCCGTGGCGATGGAGGAAACAAAGACAACATATGAAAGGAGAATATATCAATTCAAGAACTGGAAAGAAAAGAATAAAATAACAGTGGAAGTACAGAGAAAGGAAAGATGAATTACACACTTTTAAGGACAGTACCTTCCCGTCTTAGGATGCCGGCCCACGCCCTTGAAGATGACGTTAGAGAACAGGGCTATCGTGGTGGAATCGATGATTCTCAGACGTTTTATCCATTCCTCCGTACCATTGCCGTCGGCTGTCCGAAGAAAGTCTGTCCTTATTGGACTCGTAAAGGTCGCGGTACACGTCCTCAAAGAACTTTTCCGAGTGTCTGGTGTTTGCATCTGACAGGGTACTGCGCTTAGGAACCCTGTCAGTGCCTATGTGGTGAAGCTTGCGCACCTCAGCCGTCATTGCCGCCTCTATCTCGCGCAGGGAGTTGAAGCGCATGATGACTGCATACAGCATCGTAAGAAGATGGGTGAAGCCGTCAAAGGTTTTCACATACCGCTCACCGCCGTTTCGACGGCTTATTTCAACTATTTTATCATGGTCGAGAGATTTTATCAGCTGACCATATACTGGCTGTCCGAAGAAATGTGTACTTTTGCCCATGTTATCTGAGTTTGGAAGCAAAAGCAATGATAACAAAAAGGGCTGATATCTCGTGAGAAGTGTCAGCCCTAAATTTGTATCTTACCCAAAAGTTTAGCGGACAGTAATAATTTTTTATCGATAACTCTTGCGATCGATTTTTCCATTAAATGTACGCCGCACTTCAGCAATCTCACCATATAATACAGGAACTTTATGAGATTCTAATTTAGATTTGAGGTAATTCACCAGATTCTTTCGATTATAATCGACATCTGGTACAATCAACAGTTTCAATACTTTTCCAACAACAGGATGTGGAGCCTCGATACAAATGCAATCTTTCACGCCAGAAAAAGCCAATGCAATGTCTTCAATCTCTGTAGGTGCAATCTTATAACCTCCAACGTTTATAACATCGTCACTTCGTCCATGCAGACGTAACCTACCTTTCATATCTATAGACCCTAAATCTGCTGTAATAATGGTACCATCTTTTAGTACTTTTGCTGTTGTTTCCGTATCGTTCCAATATCCCATCATAAGTGTTTTTCCCTTACACCCAACGACACCGTCGTCTGTAATGAAAAATGAGGATCGTTTCATTGGCATTCCCAAACAACCTGCCAAACATTCGCCATCATTATAATTAAAAGTAGAAATAATGCCTGTTTCTGTAGATGCATAGGTGTTGTAAAGTCGGGTTTGAGGCAAAACTTGACACAACAGACGCATATCTTCTAATGGCATGGGAGCTGCTCCCGTTTCTATGAAATCTATCTTATTAGCATACGATGTCAATTTATCCTTTGCAAAGGTCAAGAGCATACGTATGCAAGCTGGAACCAAGAAGGTTGCCACCTTGGTATTCGCATCATCTATTACCTCAAAGAAACGGTTAATATCCTTCATTCCATCAATCAACTGGATTGTTCCTCCTGTGTAAATAACGGGATAGATTTTCGACAAACTACCAATATGATTCAAAGGTCCATTGATGATAAATGTTAAATCACCATCATACTCTTGTGCCTCAACCAAATTTTCCGCATCAGCCATAATGGTTTCATGACTTATCATGACTGCTTTGGATTTTCCTGTTGTACCTGTTGTATAGAGAATATCTGCCACACCCTCTGGAGCAATCTTCCCAGAAAAAAAATCTATAAGTTGCTTTCTTTTACAGGATGGTAATTCTTTATCTAAGGGCACAGCTACAGCATTTGCAAGATGGATTGCGAAATAAGATGTAACAAAATCAAAAGTAGAAGTTGCCACGATTGGTACCATTTTTCGTGTAACATCACCCAATTCTGTTGATTTACGGCAAGCGGCTTTAAATAATGCTGAATACGAATATGACTTTCCCTCGCATTTTAAAGCTATCTTCTCTGGGCTATACGCTGCATGTGAACGCAATTTATCCTCTATCGTCATTTCCTGCTAGTTTTTTTTGTACCATCTCAACAAGACTATCAAGCGTCTTGAAATTCTTTGGAGTGACATCCGAATGGTTAAGTTCTATTCCATACATATCAGAAAGCGTCATCAAAATTGTTGTTATTCCAAGAGAATCAAGCTCTTGAAACAAAAAATCAGAGTCTAAATCTACTAGAGGCAACAAATTCTCCAGTGTCTGTCGAATAATTTCTTTCATTGTCAAAATAATAATAATTAAAAAATACGAGGTAAAAAATCCAATAAATATTTCCGCCAATTTTCCCAACTATGTGCTCCATCTGTTTCTTTATAGAGAGATGTAGCTCCTTGTTTAGAAAGGCGTTTGCGAAATTTATCCAAGAAAGGTTTTAAAGGGTCTTTCCTCCCAATTGCAATATAATAAAGTCGAGGAGGAGTTTTAAACTGATTTTTTAGTTTGTTGTCTAAATTTTGATAAATATCTACATCTTCAACAACATCTTTTCCCTTCTCATATTTTTGCTTCAACCAACTTGGAAATTTGTCTTTAATCTTCTCAACTTGAGCATTTACTTTTTGTATGTGCATAATATTTTTGTCAGTCAATGGGTTTATTGATTGGGGAGAGAACAAACCTACATAATCAAACATCATTGGATTGTTAGCAGAAATGGCTATAGCATGTAGACCTCCCATTGAAAGGCCAGCGATAGCTCTATGTTGTTTGTCTGGTTTTATCCTAAACGTCTTTTCGACGAAAGTTACCACTTCTTCGGGAAATGCTTTTTCTGTTCGACCCATCCATGAAGATACATTAGAATGACTCGCTTTTCCTTGCATATAAGGACTTTGTCCAGGTGCTGCATCCAAATCTACGATTCCATTAGGCATAATTACAATCATAGGTTTTGTCTTGCCTTGTGCAATCATATTATCCATTATCTGAGCCAAACGGCCCATATCAAGCCACGCCATTTCATCACCACCAGTACCATGTAAAAGGTACAATACTGGATACTTCTTCTTAATATTCATTTCATAGTCTGCAGGTAGATAGACAGACAAGCGACGTTGCTTCATATTCTCGTTAAATGATGAAGGATACCAAAGTTGATAAACTTTGCCATGTGGCACATTTTGCTTTTTATAATAAGAGCCTGGGACTCCATCAATAATAAAATAATTTATGGTGTCAGTAATATCACGTACCACATTTGGATTGCATGGATCCAAAAACTTTTTATTGCCATCATAGAAACGGTATGTATACATCTCCGATGGAAGAGAATCAATATGTAAAATCCATGCACTGTCTTTGAATGTCATATCTTTAGCTTCCGTAAATGATCCTTCTATTGTCACCTTTCTTTCTTCAGGACTTCTGTATTTGAATGTGATAGACCGATCTTCGCCTATTAATGGCATTTGTTCATTTGGAGTCTGACCTCTAACCGAGGTAGAAAGCAAGAAAAATATAAATGACAATATAAACATGTTCTTCATACGCTTATAACTTTAATATTACTAATTCCCTCTAAACTCTTGTCGTGCATATCAAACATAAATACCTGACATTCATCCGCTTTAATTTCTGCAACATCTATTGTCTTATGTATTTTTAAATTAGGAACTAATCCTTCTGAACAATAGAACAACAATGTTGATTTTTCCTCATCAGGTTCATATACTGATACTATAATATTCTTATGCACTAAGGCGTAGAGAAGTGCGAATTCTCCAAAGCTATGATTGAAGACAAGAACATTGGAAGATGTTACAACTCCATCTATCCACTGAGAAAAGTTGCTATACTTCTTTAGATTGTTCTGTACAGCACGATAAATTTCCGTTCCTTTATATCGATAGCGGTCAAGCAGTAAATTATGATAATAATGAGAGGTTTCTATCAATGAAGCCATTTTAACATACTCCTCAACATAATACCTATGTATATTTTTTGTCCGCTGTACATATCCATCTCCCCATCGAGCATCATTCAATAAAATGCGCTCACGAATACTTACTGTAATATTTCCACCATACACCGCAAAGCTATTTCTTGGTAAAACATCATTCAAACCATGTAAGAACACAGGCACAATATCCAATCCCAATTGTTCTGCTATATAGAATGCACCTTTATGAAATCGCATAATAGAAGACTTGGAATTTCGTTCGCCTTCAGGAAATACAACAAGACTATATCCCTGTTTTACACGTTCCTTAAGAACTGAGAGGTTCTTATTCATATCCTCTGATAGGGTAACAAAGCCCAACCATTGATAAATACGTTTTACTACCCAATTGTTACTTGGGTGTCTATTGGAAATTAGTACTATTTTAGAGCTCAACGCCATAAAAACAGCAGCATCCAACATTGATTGATGGTTGCTAATTATCATGGCAGGTTGTTCAAAGTCTTCATCAGAAGTTTTCTCCACACGATATCTAACTGTAGGTATATGCGTAAGATTATACTGATAAAGTCGTTGTACATATCTATGAAGATGTCTCCTCTTACTTGCCGTAGGTTTTAACAAGCATAAAGTCAAAAATCCTCTTACATAAACAGTTGTCAACTGACAGAAGAAAACAAATGAAGATAATCCCATAACGAGAAGAGGAATCATTGAAACAGGTCGTTTACGATACTCGTCATTGTGTCGCACCAAGAATTTGAATACGAGTGGTGGAAAAATGTAAGCCATTAGAACTACAGAGAACATACCAGCAATTGTAATTTCTGCAAGCGAATGGAGTGCGGGATGACGTGCCACGATCAAAGTACCGATACCAATAAACATAATCAATGCCGAAATGATGATGGAATGCTTGTAAGAAGCCAACATCTTGCGACGATAAGCATACTCATACATGGCACCCTCAGTCATGAAGATTGTATAATCATCGCCCTGACCAAAGATGAAGGTAGCCAAAATGATATTGACAATGTTGAACTGCATACCAAACAAAGCCATGATACCCAATATCCACAACCAACTCACTGCCATAGGGACAAATGAGAGGACTGCCAACTCGATACTGCCAAAAGAGAGCCAAAGGAAAAAGAACACTATGAATCCGCATGCAAAGCCGATGTAGTTGAAGTCGTCAGACAAGTGATTGGCGATAGCACTATTCATACTGACCACATCAAAGCTATAGCTATCATGCGAATCCAAGACATCCTCCACTTCCTTCACGTTGTTATCCTTCACGGAAAGGATATTAACTACATTATATCTTCTATTGGCACTATCCATACTCAAGTTGGAAACAAAAAGTGACTGGGTAAGAGGTTTAAAGTAAGAGAAGTTTTGTGGCTGATAATCCTTATCTAACAAGGCATAGAACTCATCAAAACTATCGTCAGCAAAACCTTCCAAGCGCATACCGACTTGCAAGGAAGACTTGATTTTTTCCTTGTTACGTTGCACAAAATCCTGCCAAAGAAGCAAACGGCGTTGCTGCTCCTTATATGAAACTATAAACTGACTGCACGTATTGTAATCGTGTACCTTACCTTGGGCTTGCAATTTCTTGAGACAAGATTGTAAATGTAGACTCTTGTCCAAAGCACCATCCATCGTAGAATCAGAAGAGATGGCATATACCTTCTGATATTCTCCACTCTGTACCATCGTACGCTGGAAATACGCCATGTCTGCCTTCTGCTCATCAGTCATATAGTTGATGTGCCCCATGTTGGCATCAAACTGAGTTTGCAAACTGAAATAGCCAAACACCAAGGTTAGGACAATCACCACAACCACAAAGACAGGTTTGTTTTCCAAAGATACATTGCTCAACTTATCTAAGAAAGTATGTTTCACTTCCTTTGTTTCCTTGGAAAGATGAGGAAGATAAATCAATACAAAGATAATGGTACCGATGAGCAAGAAAGAACTGAATAAGCCTAAGTCACGCAAAGCAACAGACTGCAAAGGCACCAATGCCAAGAAAGCCCCCACGGTCGTCACATTTCCTACCAACAAAGGCATCACTATTTCTCGCAAAGCCTTGCGTTTATTAGGTGTATGAGAAAGATGGGCGATGAAATGCAAAGGATAATTGACGGCGATACCCAAGATGACAGAAGATATGCCGATGACAATGACCGAAACCTTGTCATGGAAAAGAGCCAATCCACCCATGGCAAAGAGCCATCCCCATGCTATGGAGAATGCTATCAGAAGGAGATTATGGAAACTACGGAAAGAGAACAGGAGCAAGGCCAATATCAAGGTCACGGAAATTATGACTGCCAAGATACTATCCGTCTTTATCTGAGAGGCATTAGTTACAGCTATAACTGGGGCACCGATGATATGGATGCCAATATTCTTCTGCCCACTGGTCACTATGTCTGCACATGTCTTCAACATATTGGTAAGTCGGGCATTGTTCTCTGTCTCGCTCGCTCCATAAGGGGAATCCATCATGACAATGGCCTTCTGCATGTCGGGAGAAAAGATATACCCATTATACATCTCATGTTTGAGACCTGTATCTGAACGCTGCAATTTCTTTACCACAGGAGTAAAGATATTGAGTGGATCACGCTGAATATTATCAGAAAGAATGCCACCGGCAGGGAACATCAGCATTTGCTTGTCTTGCTTCAACTGATGAGCCACATAGTCAGGCTGAGTCATCACACTATCCATCCTCGCATAATCAGCATCTGTCAAGAAATAAGGGATGTTTTTATATACGAAGTCTGTCACCTCGGTCATCTTTTCCACATCGATCTGCGACATCACATTGGTGAGGATATGAGCAGTGTCAGTCTTCTCTAACTTTTCCACAAAAGCATCGATGCTGTTCACCATGGCGTCAGGATCCGTCTTAGTAGTATCACGATACTGGAAAATAGCAAAGACTTTGTTTGCACCTGAGATGTCCTGATATACTTTTAACGCATTGTGATGTTCGCTATCAATTGGCAGGAAGTCGGCAATGTCTTCCTTATAACCCAAGCGCAACACCGACATCACCAACAAGAGAGTAATGACGACGAATGAGAAGAAACACGTCATACGGTGCATCTTCATATAGTCATATAACTTCAGAATAAACTCTGGCATTTTACTTATTGTTTATTGGATTTGAATAAATGCCCAAGAAAATATCCATCAGTTTCCCGATGTCACAAGTGTCATATCGTTCCAACTCCTTGACACGCTTTAAGAACAGTTCTTTTTGCTCCTGCGTATAGCAATCTTGATATTTCGTTGTACCATAACGCAAGTCGTAAGCAATATAGTTGTTCGGATAGAGACGATAAGCCGTATTGATTCTACTATCCAAGAGCTGAGCTACCGCCCTGTGATACTCGTTATTGGTCAAGTTCTCAAACTTAGCCAATTCGGCATGGGAGATAGGGTCGCAAAGTTCAATATGTACCCGTCCCTTAGATTGCACAATGCCCGTAAGAATGCTATTCAAGTCCTCTCCTGGCTTTTTAGTATATTTGGAAAACTGGGACTCATAGAGTTCTAAGGTCTTGAGGATGTCGCAAGATTCCCATTCATAAGAGATAGACACTGGCACTATATGAAGTTGGTCTATCGCTTTGATTTTGTCATCCAAGCAAGACATACAAAACATCTTGATGATACCTTGGTCTGTAGCGTCATTTCCATCCTTGGTTCTTCCATTGCGTTGTGCAATCCAAACCGACTGTTTTTTCTCTGTAATGACATGGCGAATATAATCAGAAAGGTGCTTCGAACAACGATAGAACTCCTTAATGCTCCCCCCTGGACGTTCCACCTTAAACATCTTATTACTCTTGCCTATGTCAATGATCAAAGGATTCATCATCAAGTTTGCCCCGAAGGTTATCTCCGTTGTATCAAAACCATTCTGCACGAGGAAATACTGGAGAAGACTGGAGTCGAGCATGATGTCTCGGTGATTAGATACATAAAGATATTGCTTGTGAGGATCTAATTTATCCAATCCTGAACAAGAAAAATCGGTAATGCTATTCTCTATTACACGCTTGTTGACCATACGCATCGTCTCCGTTTGGAATTCCTTCACGGTTTTATAGTTGGCTATTCGCTTACGCACCTTATCCAAAGGTTCCTCTGGGTAGACGTATGCCGCCAAAATGGGGAAGGAAGAACTATAAGCTATACGCTGCATAGCTGCAGGTATCTCCTCTGCATTATAGGGACGAATATCATCGAATATTGTTGATTTCATTAGCTTCTTTTGATTAAAATCTATACCTTATTATTTTATACATTTGATTATAAATATCGCTTACCGAGTTAATCCCCTCAGCCAAATCAGGAACTCATCCTTCCATTGTCGGCATTCTGCTGTACCTTTATAGTCGGTAGCACCAAAACCATGACCACCAGTTTTATATTGGATATAACGGTGATCGACATGATGAACCGTAAGCGCAGAGTCAAGAAGTTCTGAATTATGGCATTTCACGATAGGGTCGTCCTGGCAATTAACCAAAAATACAGGAGGACAATCATCCGGAACATGCAACTCAAGGGAAAGAGAATCACGCAATTGTCGATTATTCTTTCTTCTATCCCCTAATAAAGCACGTCGTGAACGCTTATGCACACACTTGTCTACCATCGTCACGACAGGATAGATAGGGGCGATAAAAGCTGGACGCTCTTTCGGTTGCAATAATTCGCCAGCCGACATCACAAGATGGCCACCTGCCGAAAAGCCCATGGCACCAAGACTGTCGGGATTGATACCATATCGTTGTGAATGTTCCTTGATATATCGCATAGCTTGATGCAAGTCATTCAAAGCATCAGGATAGCGATTTCCCCGAAAAATATAGCGATAGTGTGTAAAATAAGCCCAGAAGCCTGCTGTACGATAATGAAGCACAAAAGCAGAAATACCATATTTCTGCAACCATTCACCTACCGCTTTGCCCTCTGCTTCCATATCATGCCAAAAATAACTACCACCAGGACAGACCACTACAGCAACATTGTTGTGCCCAGGAGCTAAGTAAGGGATCATCTCTACTATCCTATGGCAATCAATTCCTTCCCAAATGTTGACCTTGCCATTTTTCTCTTGCGCCGTCAGTGTCAAGACTCCTAAGTAAAGCAACATCCACAAAGTATATAATTTTCTCTTCATTTGCTTCTTTCTGTCTTTTGTTCTTTACTTTCCTTCAAGTCCTTCATTATTCGTTCAACTTGTTCAAAACATAATTTCTGCCCAATATGGCTTCTGCAGTACTAATAGCAGTCAGAGGAACTCCACAAAATCCATGCAAGTTGTTGTTCTGTCCTGTCAACAGGAGATTACTTATCTTGGTCACAACTGGAAGCTGTGAGAGAGCCATATTCTTGTAATCCTTGCTATAGCCACACAATGCTCCCTCCTTTACACCGTAGAAATCACGGATGGTCAATGGTGAGGAAGCATTAACCTTGTCTATGCACTCCTTGAAGTTTGGGTGCATCTCCTCCACACGTTCCAAAAGTTGTTTTGTCATTTTCTCTTTCCAAGCCTCATAATCAGCCCCACGATGTCCCACCGTGGTATTCTCCCATCGTCTAACCTCGTCATAGAGCATAGGAGCAGTAATGAGCACCTTGGTGCTGTATTTGCCTTGATGGTTCTCTGGTGAAGTCATAAAGAGAAACCCAAGGGGCCAAGAATCGTGATGTTCGCCAAAGTTCCACATCTCATCATATTTCGTCATATAATATTCCGAATGATTGATGTAAGGGAAGGAGTTTGGTTTGAGCTTGATATATGCAGAAAAGGCCGAATAAGCATTAGGTATCGCCTCTAAGCGATTACGATAAGCCTTCGGAAAAGCCTTTTCGGGCATCAGTTTCAAGAGCGTACAAGGATGGATGGCAGAGATATAATAATCTCCTCGAAATTCAGTGCCCGTTCGGGTTCGGACGAAATCAACATGTCTGTCATTCACTTCCACCCATTCCACTCCATCATTGGTCATGACAGAGCCTCCTGATTGTTGTATGACGGAAACCAACAAGTTGGCAAACTTGTCGCTACCCCCAACAAAACGGCTTGCCCCATTGATATACAGGGCACTGATGATAGCATGGATAAAGGCTGGAGTCTCGTCATGACGCCCACCATAAAGAGGATTCATATAAGCTAACACACTACGCAATTTGGTATTGGGAATGTATTTTGCCACAAAAACATCTGCAGGCATCAAAAAGTCTTCTGAATGCACCTTGAACAGGTCGGTAGTTGGTCGAAGGTTGAACAAATCAACAGCATCTGTAATAGCAAAAATCGCCTTAAGATATTCTTCCAAATGTGTCTTTTCCTCAGGAAAGTAAGTTGCCAAGGATTTAACAAATCCTTCCTTACCCTTTTGGATGCGATAGGTCATCTTATCTTCTGCAAAATAGAGACTGTCGGTGCACTCATCGTCCACATCCATCAGTTCCACCTTGTCCATGATGCCTAGATACTGGCAAATGCGACGTATATTTCCACCTGGTTGCATACCTCCTATAACGTGCATTCCTGTATCAAACTCTTCGCCAAAGCGTCTGAAAGTTTGTAATCCTCCTCCAGCTGTGGCGTTCTTCTCAAGAACAGTCACACGCAAACCTTCCTTGGCAAGGATGGCACCCGTAAACAATCCTCCCAATCCGCCTCCTATGATGATAGCTGTTTTATTCATTAGCCCCTTTTATTTGTGTATAAATCGTTTTTGCCGTTAGGAACTCACTGCAAGTGACTATTGTACCGACTAAAACGCCTAACATACCATGTGAGTTAATATTCTGCCCTGTCAGATAAACATTTGGAATCCTTGTACGTTGCGGAACTCTACATGCTGCACCCATATTAATGTCCTTAGCGTTTCCATACATAGAACCTTCTGCCGTCCCCGTGTAATCCAAGTAGGTAAGAGGAGTTGAGGTATAATATTGCTGTATTTGTTCTCTGACACCAGGAAAATGCTGTTCCAAGACATCCAGTAATTTTTCCGCTTTTTTTCTTTTGAAGTCCTCATAGTCTTGTCCCCGTCTTCCAGTAGCATTTTTTCCCCATTTCTCTACATCCTTCATTTGCATGTAAGAAAGCACTACACCTGTAGAAGCAAACTTAGGATGTTCCTCTTGACAAAAATGCATATAGAGAAAGCCTTTAGGCCATGTTGCTTCCGTATATTTCTCACAATCCCAAGGTGTGTCTCCTTGGTAACCATAATAGTTGTAGTTTTGATAAGGTACTTTATTCTCTTTAAAACGCAAGTAGACAACAAAACCTCCCACAGTCTGTGGTATAGTATTGATACGTTTTCTGAAAGCCGGGCGAATCAGCTTGTTATCTATCAATTCCAAGGTTCGGATAGGATGTGCATCCGAGATGATATAATCACAAGACATTTGCTCTTTGCCATTGATTTTGACAGCCACGGCATGGACATCATCACAAATGATACGAGTCACCTTCTTTCGAGTCAGCACCTCGCCACCATATCTCTGAATGGTTGCAGCCAACGACTTTGCAACAAAGTCACTTCCTCCTTGAAAACGAAAGGCACTCTTGTTATAGAAATCCATAATAAAAGCATGTGTGGCAAACGGAGTTTTGTCTTTCTCTGCCGCATAAAGCGGAAGGTTGCCCACTAATACTTTTGCCAATGTCGAATCGGTAATTACCTCATCAATAACCTCATTGATGGAACGTAGTTGGTATTCTGGACTAACCATAGAATCAGTCTCTGCTTCCTTGAGAGAATGTAAAGAAGAAGCATTGGATACCTTCTCCACCAAATCAAAGTATCTTTCTAAGTTATCGTGCTGATTGGGAAAATATTCCGTCATCTGACTGATGAAAGCTTCCCTACCATTAGGAAACTTATACCTTTTTCCATTCAAAGCCACGACATCATAACCAGTTGTATCGAGTTGCGAGAGTTGTACATCCTTATCTATCTCCAAATATTTCATCATTTTATCCAAAGTCTGCCCCTTGCCTGCGCTTCCTATAAAGTGCATTCCTGTCTCAAACTTGGCCCCTTGACGAAAGAAGCATTGTAAGCATCCTCCTATCTGTACGCCTTGTTCGAGCACAGTGACCTGATAGCCATTCTTTGCCAAGATGACACCAGTAGACAAGCCTCCCAGTCCACTTCCGATAATGATTACTTTTTTCTTTTCACTCATTCCTCAACGTTTAATGTTCCTTTGTTTTTATAACTCTTGCTCTATGCGATTCGCTATCTCCTCATGCTTCTGTATATAGTGCTTGCGCATCTGTGAAGCTTGGGCTCTCCAGTCGCCCATTGTTTTCAATTGCTGTAATGTTATCGGACGGTCAACTTCTACATAGAATATACCCTTACGTAAGTGATAGGATTTTTTGGGAAGAATCTTGCCTGGCCCATAGAGATACATGGGCAAGATTTCTACGCCTAATTGTTCAGCCAAGTAGAATGCTCCTTGATGGAAACGACCGATACGGCAATCCTTGGAGCGAGTGCCCTCTGGATACAAGGCGACACTATAACCCCGGTCTATCAACGAACGCAATTGTGGCAAGTTGGATTCCAAGCCGTCTATCACTGGCACATACTCAGCATGACGAATCAAGAAACCGTACAAGGGGTTGTTCCATACCCACTGGTTGGTAAGGAACACCACCTTCGGTGTAAAAACCAACTGACACATCAAGTCAAGGTGTGACTGATGGTTGCAGATGATAATGCGTGGCTTGTCAAAGTCGGTTTTCTCTTTCACTTGATAACGGAACTTCGTACCTGGTATACCGTGATGTATCATGACAAAACGAGAGGCATGGTAGATAAGCTGATGCAA
The DNA here is from genome assembly GCF_003096815.1 of Hallella colorans. GTDB lineage: Bacteria > Bacteroidota > Bacteroidia > Bacteroidales > Bacteroidaceae > Prevotella > Prevotella colorans. The sequence goes on along the minus strand of NZ_QENY01000003.1, from coordinate 172,655 downwards.
GCGATAACGTTTCTTCTCCGTTACCTTTCCTATCTTGAGATAAAGCCAAGCGGCAGGTGTAAACACCACCATCGTAAAGAATAAGAAGAACAATAAGGAATAAAATGTGCGCAAGAACACCATCAACTTACGGCCCAACCGTAAAGGCAAGCCATAGACTACCGCCAAAAAACAGAGCACTGTGTTAAGTACACTGATTCTGGCAAAATCTTTGCCTGGGCGGAAATGACTCACACGTTCCTCACGAGGAGGATAATACACATTGACAGGTATCGAGACCAATTCCACACCATGCCATGATGCAAAGACAAGAAGTTCTAACTCAGCCTCATAGCGAGAAGTCAACAATCCTACCCCATACAACTTATGCAAAGGATAAAGTCGATAACCCGTTTGGGTATCCTCCAATGCCTTGCCTGTCTGCACATAAAACCAGAAGTTGGAGAATTTGTTGGCAAAGCTACTGCCCTTGGAGCGATCAACTCCTTCTAACAGGCGACGCCCAATAATCAAAGCTCCAGGATGTTCTTGGTTTGCCTTGAGAAAGAGTGCGATGTCCGCAGGATAATGTTGCCCATCCGCATCAAGAGTTATGGCATATGCGAATCCCATGGAGAGAGCTTTTCTAAAACCCTCACGCAAGGCACAACCCTTGCCCTTGTTTTGTGGATACGAGACAAGAGTGATGCCACCCATCTCGTGAAGGGTAGCTGTGGTACAATCTGTGCTGCCATCGTTCACGACGATGACATCGTCACAATAGTTCAATGTGTCAGTCACTACCTGCCGAATGCTCTTCTCATTATTATAGGTAGGAATAATGACACAGATGCCCCTTGACCTTAATTGGCTTTTCAACTTCATGCTTAACATTTCACACTCAACACTAAAGAAATCTTTGCCTTTGCCTCATCGCCCGAAGTAACCACCATTTGGACTTTCACCTCCGAGCCGTCCTCCGACATCTCCACTTTCTTCATCTGGTAAGTAATGACGGTGGATTCGTTTGGTGATATAACAGAAAGAAACTTAACGTTCTTTACCTTGTAGATTTCCAATTTCACTTTCTTCTGCAAGCCCTCACCCAAGAGGTCTTCCAAAAGTTCCGTTCCAATCTGCACGATACAGACACCAGGAGTGATCGGCTCACCAGGGAAATGAGCCTGATAGATAAAACAAGACGGAGTGAGCGCAAGTTCGAAGTACCCCGTCAAACCGTCCACCATCTTCTCGGTTACCGTATAAAGATTATTCCTCAGTTGCATCTTTTAAAATAGTAAAATTATAGTCTATCTTAAATTTCTTGTCGTGGTAGGAATATATGCCTTTGGAAAGATTCACCACGACTTGTACCAAGTCCTTCCTCAGCACTTTCTTAATGTACCACTTGTTGAGCATCTTGATAACACTTAGCAGTTTGACCTTCTTTTTGTCTGGTTGATAGGTGAAATCGATGGCAGAAATGCCAAATTCATTAAACAAGCTACCTTTAATGACACCTCCATCATTGACCATGATGCAGACACCACTGACATAACCTTTCGACATCTCTATTGTGGCATTGTACTTCACTTTGCTTCCCACACTATCTGGGAAATGTCGCTCTTGCTGTGCTTGAAGCGGCAAAACCAAGAGGCTCAGCAAAGCTATACTAATTGATACCAAAAACTTTTGCATTGATAGGCACATTGTTCTTGACATTTTTCAACTCTATTATAGTTCTATCTCCTTTTTTCTCTATGAGTTCCACCTTGAAAACCGTAGACTTCTGCTTATTGAAATGCAGGATTATCTTCTGGAACATCTGCTTCATCTGCTTTTGCTGCGGATAGAGTGTCGCCACATACTCAGCCGAAGAACCTGCAATGCTTACTTTGAAGTCCTTGCTATCAGTCAGGCATTTGCCCACGACACTATTCATCATGATACGAGCTATCTCCTTGAAGAACTTACTCTGATTGACATTGATAACATCATTACGATTCCCCTTGCTGATAAGTACCTTGGAACCATTGAGTACAAAGGTATAAGTATAAGGAGAGGTATATTCCCATCGGAGCTTGTTACTCTGTTGATAATACATTTTACCTCTTGACACCATCTTATCATTGAGCATCTTGAGATATTTAGTCTGCACAAAATCACATTGCATAGTCTTCATTTTCGAAGCTACAGCGTTGATTTGCTGTTTTACTTTTGCCTCATCGACTTTCTGTGCGGAAAGGTTGAGCAAGCATAGGCACAAAGCCATCAAAAAAAACAATACTCTTTTCATCTTTATTTTGCTATTAAACAACATCCTATCATAATAAAGCCAATACCAATCCACTTTACTGCCGACACTGACTCATGGAAAAACGCTATTGCCGCCAACATGCCAAATACATAGCTCAAACTAATCATCGGATAAGCTACACTGAGCGGATAATGCTTTACGATATACATCCAAAGCACAGAGCTGGCTCCAAAAAAAGCACCACTACAAGCGAACTGCCAGTTGATGAGCAAATGCCACCAGAAATCCTTCGTCAATCCGAAAGGGTGCATCTTCTGCAAAGCGAACTTCAAAAACACCTGTCCTATAGCCAAAAGTGCACTTTGGACGACGGCCAATACTATTACTCTCCACATGACAACACCATGGCTACAGAATGTACTGAAGGTAGTGGTTTCTCGCCAACCTTTTTCAACAGAGTGTTGAAGAGAGACGTGCTCTCATCATGGCATCCCACCAATACGTTTTTCACCTTTCCGCTTCTCAAGAGCAACTCTGCGTCTCGAATAGCCCACTCCAAAGAATGACTTTCTTGGGTATAAGTGACATTATAGCCATGGCAATGTGTCTTGATGGCGATATTGCTGCCTATCGTATTGTGAGTACTCTGCATGAAAAAGGTAGGTTTCAACATACCCTCACCTTCTTCCTTGATTTGCTCCATGAGGCGTTCGCTGTTCTCCAAACACCCATACGCCGTACCAGTGATAATGGAATCTGGCACTTCAATACCAGCTTGTTGCAAGGCCTCCAAGGAAGAAAGAAGAGAACTTTTCATGATTTTTCCCATGCGGCGAGCCTCTAATGGTTTAACATATTTGCGAATATCCATTAACTGTTCCTCAGAAGTTATTTCCACTTTGGAAAGTACCTCTATCTTAGCATCCCTCATTATAGTGCTTGTGCTCTCCTTTGGATGCAAAGATATGACCAATGAAGAGTCGTTTCCACCGAAACCAAAGGAATTGCAGAGCACATTCTCTAAGTCTACATTTTGAGTTCCCATCGTTGGAAGAATACCATTCTCCATAGGATTTTTCCATCCTAAGTTGGCTGGCACGAAATGATGCTGCATGGCAAGGATGCAAATGACTGTTTCTATGCTTCCAGAGGCACTGGTGGTATGACCAGTAAATGATTTGGTACTTGATACCATAGGCATCTCGTCACCGAATACTCGTTTCAGTGAGACGCTCTCGCTTTGGTCATTATTAGGAGTACCCGTGCCATGCGCATTGACATATTGGATGTCCTTTGCCGAGAGATGCGCCATCGCCAAAGCCTCAGTCATCGCAAGATATGCTCCCTCGCCATTTTCCGAGGATGCAGTCTGATGGAAAGCATCACAGGCATTGCCATATCCCGTAAGATAAGCATGAGGGGTGACTTTTCTCAGTTGTGCCATTTCTTCCGATTCCAAGACGAGAAAGGCTGCACCTTCTCCGAGATTCAAGCCTGCACGGGTCGTATCAAAAGGGCGACACGGCTCATGATCGAGAATCATCAAGGAATTGAAGCCATTGAGATGGAAACGAGAAAGGGCCTCCGTACCACCTGCCACCACTAAGTCAGCCTCACCAGCCTTGAGCAAACGAGCACCCAACATGATGGCATTAGCTGCTGAAGAACAAGCCGTCGACAAGGTGGTCACCTCATCAAAGATACCAAAGTGATCAGCCATCTGTTGAGTACACTTGCCGCAATCATGATGCTGCAAGAACTCAACGTTAGTCAGGTTCTCTAATTGATCGAAACATAATTCGGTAATGTCCATACCGCCCACTGTCGTACCTGACACGAGTACGATACGCAAAGGTTTACCATCTGGCTTTCTTGCCTTCATGTTTGCAACATCCACATGCGCCTCCTTCAAGGCCTGGTCGATAGCTAACATGCCCATCAACGATGTGCGACTCATCATCTGCCTCGATGGGATGCCCAGCATCTCTTTAATCTGCTCATTCGACAAGTCTACCTCCCCAACTGGCAGTTCATGGTGGACAGACTGGAGATATTTCATCTCTCCTATACCCGTCCGACCTTCCTGCAAGGACTGTAAAACCTCCTGCTTGTTCAGACCAATTGCAGAAACAATACCTTCACCAGTAATTGCGATATTCATCTTACCAAAACTTTATTTCTTTCTATTCTTGCTTACATAGTCAGCGATGGTTGCCACACTCTTAAAAATTTCCTTACCAGCAGCAGGATTAGCCAACTTAATGCCGTATTTTTTTTCCAGCATGACAATCAACTCCAAAGCATCAATAGAGTCCAATCCCAAGCCTTCACCAAAGAGAGCATCGTTCTCGTCAATGTCTTCTACTGTCATATCCTCAAGATTCAATACCTCAATGATTTCTTCCTTCAATTCTTTTATCAATTCTACCATTGTCTTATTCTTTATTTTATCAAATGATTTTCTATGTCTGTTTTTTAAATTTCTATGAGCATAAGGTCTGCCTCAAAGTGTTCCCCATCCTCATAGTCTATCCATCCAGTCAGTACACTTTTGCTTTGAGTGTCCATGAACATCGTCTCCAAGACTTCATTCATCTGCCTTTCGTCCTTCGATGGCAAAATATAAAAAGAGGTCTCGCCATGATAGTGGTTACGGATGGCAATCTCACCAGTCACGATATTTGGCAACGTATAGACAAACACCGATGGACTTGGAAAATAGTTTTCTTTGTTCTGTATTGACTCCAAAAACTTTTTATCAGAAAATATGGAAGAAGAACGATTGAAGAGCACAATAGCTCTATCATAGCATTCCTTAAATCTCACATTTCCCTCTGCTTGCAGAAGTAACTCAGAAGCCACAAAGCCTAATCGACAGAGCCCATCCATCTTATAATACTTAGGATATTCACCAATCTTCTGCTTATAGATGTTTGTCAGTAGTCCATTACCACCTTGTTCTATAGAAAGTGGCGTTCCATCCACAATGACACCCTTGGTGGAGATAGACACCCGATGTGTTATGACAAAAGCCTTTATGGAAGGTTTTTCTTCCCTAAATGTAGCAGAGCTCTTACTCGCCAACATAGTGGCATTACATCCTCCAAATCCTGACAACATCTTGACGAATGTTTTCTTGTCGGTAGGTCGATTTTCCGCAGAAACATTCACCTTGCCCGATACGCCTAACTCCTCATATCCGAGCGTACCGATTATGGTATGATCATCTACAGCCTTCATACTCAAGATGGTTTCCAATACTCCTGCAGCTCCCAAAGTATGTCCGAAGTAACCTTTCAAAGCATCTGTAGGAATTTCCGACAAACCAGCACGCTGGATAGCGATGGATTCCATTTGGTCATTAAACAATGTGGCTGTACCATGCGCATTCACAAATGCCAACCAACTTTTATCTACTCCTAACATGGTTTGCGATAAAGCTTGATATAGTCCCTCGCTGGTTTTGGAAGGTGCACTGATGTGAAAAGCGTCGTTTCTAACAAAACCATGACCGATTTGCCATACACACTCACCGTCCAGTCTTGGGGCATTCTTGGCAAGAACTATAGTTGCCACAGCTTCTCCAAGGTTCAGCCCAAAGCGTTCTATGTCAAAAGGACGACATGGTTCTGTAGACAAAGCCTTGAGCGACTGGAAACCAGATACGATAAAACGATCAGGACAGTCACAACCACAGACGACAGCATAGTCATATTTCTCTGCCGACAACAAGCGGGAGGCAAGTATCAAGGCAGACAGGCCAGAAATACAGGCATTGCAAACCACGAATGGCTTAGTCAAGATGCCTAATTGCTGCGCTATACGTTCTGCTAACGTACCTAATTCGATGTCCTCGTCATCCACCTTTCCCAATCTTTCAATGGCCCCCTTGGTAGAACTTAGAATCAATACCACCTTTTCGTGAGCTACGTCTACGTGAGAAGCTCCAATAGCCTTCTTTGCAGAATTAATGACCAGTTCCTCAAAATCAAGTGACATCAATGAGGCAACAAAGCCGTCTGGAATACCATGACTGCCCTTGGCATAGGCATGGATGCCCGACTTGCCAGCCTTGACCGCCAAGTAATTCTCCTCAGAAGTCTCACCTAATGGTGAAATGATATTATCTGCTAAAACGTATGCCATACAACCACTGAATTCTTCACTCTTCACTTATCACTCCCCAATGTTTCTTCCATTCTTGATAGAAAGGAGGATTATCCCATACCAGTTGGTAATTCAAGTCCATAAACACCTGTACGGAATGTCCCATTGCAATCAGACTCTCATCCTTAGGGTCATGGATTTCATAGTCGAAGACTATCTTTGCCGCTTCTGTTGGCCGATAGATTATGTCGATACGAGGACACATCCCATACTTGATGGGCTTCTTGTAATGGAAAGTAAGTTCCACCAACGGTGCGAAATATCCGTGGTCGAAGAAACTCATATATTCCAATCCATATTTCTTGCCAAATGCCTCTCGGGCATCTTCGAAATAGAGTGGATATGAACCATGCCATACTACATTCATGGAATCTACCTCGCTAAAACGAATGTTAAATATCTTGGACACCTTTAGTTCATTCATGCTTTCTTGTCACTCATTGTTCTCCATTTCCTTGACTGCGATTTTCATCTCCGTCGTCACAAATGTCTTACCTGCACATTCGATGGTGGCCTCTGCCAAAGTCATACCGAATACCTCTTCTTTCACGTCCACACGAGTGGTCAATAAAGAGCCTACCTGAGGTAGTTCCACCACCTCAAAGTTGCGAACGGCTCCGATAAATCCCAACTGAATACCTTTCTTCAAGATGTACTTATTGACATAGCCAATGCGAGCTGCGCAGGTCTGTGCTATATTCTCCATCAATCCTGAAGCGGTGAAGTGTCCATTGTCCACGAAGATATTATTCGCCTTCACCTCTGTCTCCGTCACGGTAAGCGTTCTGTCGAAATGCGTCAGCGTACCTATCATGACGAAAGGTTCTTGCTGAGGCAACAACTCATGAATATCTATCTGACGAAGATCTTGTTCCGTTGGATTCTCTGCATCAAATTCTATCATATTTCTTTAAAATAACATTATGACCAGAAATCATAAAAGTTATACCATTGTGTAGGAAATTGGCGCACTCGTTTTTCTAGTTCTGTCGCATAGCTCTCAGCCAATTGCTGTATTTGTACTTTACGAGAGGCTTCTTTATCGTAAAAGAGAGGAGAAACGAATACCGTATATCCCTTGAACGAGGTCTTCATAACATTGACAGCTATGACTTTCAGTTCTCTCATCGTCGCTACAGAGAACGGCCCCATCGGAAGACGAGCTTTAGCTCCAAGGAAGTTGACAGTCAATGTCTTTGCCGACCCTACAATGCGATCGGCTGGCATACTGACAATCTCCTGGTTGCTCAGTGCTTCATTAACCAAGAAGAGATGACTCATGTCTGGCATGACAGGAATCATGCGGATATTGTTATTTCCCAATTTTTCCCTACGTCCTTCCATCACAATTGTTTTCTCGCCACCAAAGACTAAGGCATTGAAACGCTTGGTCTTAGCAACTAAAGAAAAACCTGCTACTTCATAGCAACCTATGTGAGAACTGAGTATCATGAACCCATTCTCCTGTACTGCCAAGCGTGAGAAGTTCTCGTAGCCTTCTATCTTCAAGTCAAACTTTCTGCCAGCAAACATGGCGAATCGGTCGATGACCACCGTACCAAACAAGCAATGGTTTCGATAAGTACACCATGCTGCACGAAATCTGCTATACCCCAACCGCTTGCGAAAATAGCGATATGCCATTGTACGACTATGATTGGTATTGAGAAGCAGACATACTGGCATGATAAAGAGGGTGGAAAAGAGGTACAGTGCCCGCACATCCAGCACTCTTAAAGAGTTGACTAATTGGCGATGCATCCAAGCACTGCCGAATGTCGTATTCTTCACTTAGCCTACCTTGCTCTCAATATAGTCGCAGAACTGGCTAAGGGTTACAACCCCCTGCATTTCCTCAGGCTTAATCTTGAAACCAAAGTTCTTCTCCACGATAACAACAATATCAACGAAGTCAAGACTATCAATACCAAGATCGTCCTTTAACTTTGCTTCTGGTGCAATCTTCTCTTCCTCAATTTCCAAATCCTCAATGAGGAAATTTCTTACTTTCTCTTCAATTACTTTTCTTTCCATTTTTATTTATCTAATTATTTAAGTTTTACTTCTAATATTGTATGTCCTTGCCCTATACCATCATGAGTAGCCACAACTTTCAATCCGGCACGTTCAATTTGCTTTATCATGTCATCAGAATGATACATCTTGCTATTTCCATTTGCCATTACCGTAAAATAAACACTTGTCATAGTCAAGCAGAGCGATGCTGGTTCATATTTTTGGCGATCCCAGAAGGTTTCCATTATATATAAGGTGGTATTCTCGTTCATCACCTTTGCAGTACGGGCAAGAATGCTATATATTTCTTCTTCGGAAAAACAGTCCAAGAACTGGCTCATCCAAATGGCATCCCATTTTCCTGTCGGCAACTCATTTTCTACTTCAAGAATATTGGTTGGGTAGCCTTCTATTCTGTCTGCACCCGTTAGCCCCTCTACATTTTTCTTCATCATGCCGATTTGTCCAGGAAGATCTACGATTGTAACGTTTACATCTTTATCATAGTTTACACAACGAAGCGCAAAACGTCCAGTATTACCACCGACATCCATCAAGTGCTTAGTTTTTTTACCAAAAACAATATTCAAAGCTGTATCAAAAGAATGATCGCTATAGAAATGATCAAAACCAAACCAACTCTGCTGTACCTGTGGAGCGAGTTTTGAAAGTCCCTCATAAATAGTAGGCCATTCACCAAGTGTTTTCAAGCCTGCAGGCTTACCTTCTTTCAGAGCTTCGTCAAGATAGAACATTCCACGATAATTCACATCATGATTAAAGTCGATGTTGACTCGTGTGGCAGGATCGTTGAGCAAGAACCATCCAGTCTTGGAAATATAGTACTTGTCTGTTTTCTTGTCTATTAAAACAGTACCAGCACTGAGTGATGCCTCCAATAATATCTTAAGAACATACTCCGACAATTTTGTTTTCTGTTGCAACTCTATTAAAGTAAGTCCATCAGTACTATCACGCAGTTCATCCAATATTCCCCATTTTACCATAAGTCGGGAAACCTGAAAAATGACAGGTCCCCAAGCGATAAACTCAGCCTGGCGTTGAGCTTCACGAGCGGAAAGTTGCTCTTTTGTATATCTATCGCTTTCAGATTTAAAAAGATTCATACTATCTTATTTAAAGCATTTTAATATAAAAGAAGCTATTTTTTTTGCGGCATCTTCATAGCCGTCACCCCACAAATTGCTCATACTCCCCCAATGACCACCAGAACCAGAAATCTGAAATTTTACAAGAGCATTGCCATCCTCGTCCAATATGTAGCATTCATTCGTGTTATCGCCTTTTTTAGAAACACTAATGGGTTTTACTGATAAAGTATATTTTGCATTGGTATTAATTGTAACAAAGGCTCCTTTTTTAGATAATTTGTTATTCAAGTTCTTTAAAATTTTCTCTTGAACAACAGGTTTAAGCTCGTTCTCCAACTCTTTTTGGGCATCATATTTAGGCTGAGTAGCTTGACGGTATTCTAACCAATCTGCAATTGATTTATCGTCGATTTTCGTTTCTGAAAAATCAATTTTAAGATTAATTTTACCTTCTCCTTTTAAAGAAGGTATTGAGCCGTCTAATATTTTCTGTGCGTCTGTGGTTAACGTGACCATTATCGCCATCAAAATTAATGCTATTTTTTTCATTTTGCTTAGTAATATTGTTGTATTTATTTTAACTTAGTCATATCTTTTCCTAACGCCTTGAAACATTTACCTATGCCATCAGTGACGTTATAGTCCTTCGAAGCGCCATATCCGTCAATAAATATAGAACACACTTGTTCCTGGGTTTTGATGTTTAAAATATCAATGGTTCCCGTTACAGAAATCTTGCCTTGCCCCCACATACCTGTAAAAGCTTGGTGCTTTTCTAAATTTGTCACTTTAAAAATAATCGAGTATTCGGCTAGATCTTTGTTTGTAACCAATTTTAACCCTTTGGTGTTCTCATTAAAAGAGTTTACAAAGCATTCTGAGGCCACATTGACTCGTTTTTCGTAATCAGTTCCACTCCAATCCTTGAAACTCTCCTTTTGTTCCCAACGAGCATTTGAGAAATCGAAAACTATTACTGCGTTTGCATTTTCCTTGACAACAACAGATTTTCCACTTTTTACCTTGATGTCGCTGCCTGCTAAAGCGTTAAGACAAACCAGACATGCAGCAATCACAAACAATATATGCTTCATAATTATTTATTTAAAAGTAATTTATATTCTTTTGATAACCAATGCAGAGTTTGTGCCTCCGAACCCAAAACTGTTACTCAACACCGTATTTATTTCTTTATCTACAGTCTTGGTTGCAATGTTCAATCTCTCCGAGTATTCATCAGGATTTTCGAAGTTGACATTAGGAGCCACAAAGTTGTTTTGCAGCATCAAAGTGCTGTAAACAATCTCAGAGGCTCCTGCCATCCAACATTCATGTCCTGTCATACCTTTAGTCGATGAAATCAGAGCGTGTTTTCCTTTGAACATACGGTTGAGAGCTATCGCTTCATACATGTCGCCTTGATGAGTGCTGGTTGCATGAGCATTGATATAATCAATATCGTCTTCCTTTATTCCTGCCATATTGAGCGCACGAGTCATGGCTATAACACTACCATCATCAGACGGCTGACTGATACCGCCACCATTGCTTGAAAAACCATAGCCAACGACTTCTGCAAGAATATTAGCACCACGAGCCTTAGCATGCTCATACTCTTCCAAAACCAAAGAGGCAGCACCACCGCTTGGTATCAGACCATCTCAGTCACGGTCAAAAGGACGACTCGCTTTTGTCGGCTCGTCCATACGAATAGAAAACGCACCGAGCGCGTCAAAGGAAGCCATAGAATAATAATTGGTTTCCTGAGCACCCCCACATAATACAATATCTTGTAAACCTTGCTTTATCATCATAAAACCTAGGCCAATGGAATGACTTCCACTTGCACAAGCTGAACTAACAGTAAAGTTAACTCCTCTAAGGTGGAAAATTGTACTGAGATTCATATTAACTGTGGAATTCATAGACTGAAAGATAATACCATAGCCCAACATGGCAGAATCATGCTTCTCATCCATAATTTTCGAAGCTTCAATCACAGGTTTTGCAGAAGAATCATTGCCAAAAATACATCCAACTTCATTGTTTAGCAAATACTCATCAGAAATTTTAGCTTGATTAAATGCTTGCAGACTAGACATGTAAGCATATTTTGCCTCTTCTGACATTCCTGCGCGTGTATGACGGTCAAGCATCTTCTTTGTTATGACAGGTTCCTCAACAATGCCAGTCAACGCAGAACGGTAACCATATGTTAAACGTTCGGGCTGTACGCCTATACCTGATTTTCCATTATATAATGAATTCTTGACCGTTTCTAGGTCAGTACCAAGGCATGACCAAATACCCATACCTGTAATTACGACTCTTCTTTCCATTACTTATTATACCTTAATTATATTATGAATGATTGGAATGTAATAGCGATTATGTATAAAGACCACCATTTATACTGATTACCTCACCAGTGATGTAGGCTGCGTCATCCGAAACCAAGAAGCCTACCAATGCTGCCACTTCTTCTGGTTTTCCAAAACGTCCTACAGGTACTAACTTTTTAAGTTCGTCCTGTGGCAAATCCTTAGTCATATCTGTTTGTATGAAACCTGGAGCCACTGCATTCACTGTGATGTTACGAGGGGCTACCTCTTGAGCTAAAGCTTTCGTCGCTCCTATTAGCGCTGCTTTTGCAGTACTATAATTTACCTGACCTACCATTCCTTTCAAACCAGAAAGCGATGACATGTTTATAATTCTTCCACCTCGTTTACGAGGCATCATATGTTTCAATAGGCGTCTTGTGATATAGAAAAAGCCATTAAGATTCGTATTGATGACATCATGCCATTCCTCATTTGCCATCATAAACATAACATTGTCTCGACGAATACCTGCATTGTTTACTAACACAGAAATATAATCATCAGGATGTCTTTGTTCCCACAGGTCAATCGCATTTTCTATAGATTGTGAATCTGCAACATCAAAAGGTAGCAACTCTGCATAACCCCCGTTCGCCTCTATTAGTTCCTTTACCTCATTAGCACTTTCGGAATTAGAATGATAATTGATTATGACAGGATACTCATTTGCTAAGCGCAAAGCCACTGCACGTCCTATACCTCGCGAGGCTCCTGTTACTAAAGCATATTTCATATTTTATTAATTGTTTTATTATATTTTTTGAAGAACGTGAAAGTGCAAATTTACTTAATTTGTTCGTAAAAGCACTCATATGGTGTTTTAAATTCTAATTTCTTTCTTGGTCTCATGTTAATTTTCTTTGAATACTTTGTGATTTGTTGATGGCTGACATGTTCAAACGTTTCTGTTTTTGGCACGTATTGCCTAATCAGTCCGTTTGCATTTTCTATGGCCCCTTTCTGCCATGAAGCGTATGGGTCAGCAAAATAGATGGTGACACCAAGGCTTTTGCCTATCATTTCATGATAAGCGAATTCAGTACCGTTGTCAGTTGTAATAGACTTGACATGCTCTTTGAATGGAGACAGCAAATGTATTACAGTACGTGCCAGTTCTTTGGCATTTTTCCCCTTTTTGAGTTTTCTCATAAACAGCATACTTGTACTGCGCTCTATCAGTGTCACGATGGCCCCATGGTTTCCTCTTACAACAATCGTGTCCATCTCGAAGTCTCCAAAGCGTTTTCCGTTAACTTCAGCAGGTCTCTCACTGATGCTTGTTCTGTTGGGTATGGATATGCGCCTACCACCAACAGGTCTGGTGCGACGCTTCAGCTTGTGACGACAGTGTTTATATAATGTTCCTCCTTCTGCCTTGTCCTTACGTATCATACGATATATGGTTTCATGGCTAATATACTTGCCGTCCTTGGCCAATACACCGGATATTCGTTCCGGAGACCATTGCTCGGTAACAAGAAGATGCCTTGTCTCTTCCATGACATCCTTGTCGATTGAACGATTGCCTGGCTTTCTGCGCTTTGTCTGTACTGCATTTGCTTGGGCTGTTTCCCAATTATAGCGTCCTCTGACTCCACTATTACGTCTTATTTCACGAGACACTGTACTTGGACTTACATTTATCGCTTTGGCAATCCGTGAATTCAACAAGCAAGTGCAAATTTACTTAATTTGTTCGTAAAAGCACTCGTATGGTGTTTTAAATCCTAATTTCTTTCTTGGTCTCATGTTAATTTTCCTTGAACACTTTGTGATTTGTTGATGGCTGACATGTTCAAAAGTTTCTGATTTTGGCACGTATTGCCTAATCAGTCCGTTTGCATTTTCTATGCCGCCCTTCTGCCATGAAGAGTATGGATCGGCAAAATAGATGTTGACACCAAGGCTTTTTCCTATCATTTCATGGCAAGCGAATTCAGTACCGTTGTCTGTTGTAATAGACTTGACATGCCCTTTGAATGGAGATAGCAGATGTATTACAGTACGTGCCAGCTCTATGGCATTCTTTCCCTTTTTAAGTTTTCTCATAAACAGCATGTTTGTACTGCGTTCTATCAGTGTAACGATGGCACCGTGATTTCCTCTTCCTACGATAGTATCCATCTCGAAGTCCCCAAAGCGCTTGCCGTCAGCTTCTGCAGGTCTTTCGCTGATGCTTGTTCTGTTGACTATGGATATGCGTCTGCCCCCGACAGGTCTGGCACGATGCTTTAGCCTGTGACGACAGTGTTGGTATAGTTTCCCTCCTTCTGCCTTGTCTTTACGTATCATACGGTATATGGTTTCATGACAAATATACTTGCCATCATTGGCCAATGCACCGTATATTTGTTTCGGAGACCACTGTTCGGTAACAAGAAAGCGTTTCGCCTCTTCCATGACATCCTTGTCAACTGAACGATTACCTGGCTTCTTGCGTTTTGTGCGTACTGCATTTGCTTGGGCTGTCTCCCAGTTGTAGTGTCCTCTAATCCCACTGTTACGTCTTATTTCACGTGACACTGTACTTGGACTTACATTTATCGCTTTGGCAATGTCTTTTTGTTTCATTCCGTTTTGGAGTAGCACAGAAATTGTGTACCTTTGCTCCGAGGTTAATTGTTTGTACATAGCAATGCAAATTTAATTAATCTTTGGGAGACAGAGGTCTCCCTTTTTCATTTTTATGCATTGCTTGCTGATTTTTCCACTCATGGGGGCTGCTCGCCCCCAAACCCCTCGGTGTTTTCAGGTATGGATTATTAAGCTACACCCGTACTTGGGATTGCAGTTCTATGTTGAACTTGCGCTATCACTTATAATTCTCCTCTAACAGCCTTTCCAAATCCGACTCCTTATAGAGTATCTTCCCTGCGAATTGCGTATAGGGGATAACTTTCCTGTCCCGATAGTCCTGCAAGGTACGAGGGCTGATATACAGTCGCTCGCATATGTCCTTGCTCGTTAGGAAATGCTCACCTCCAAACAGCGGTTTATGTGTCTGTGCCACTTCCTTTATCCGTCTGTTCACTCCTTCAAGTGCGGACAGCACCACCTGCATATCATCCGCTTCCATATTCAAGTCCTTTATTGACTCCATTGTCATCTTATTTTATTTGTTATTCTTAGATTTATCTGTTTTAGGCTTCTCCGATTTAGTCTGCAACAGCCACTCCACGTCCTCATGCTTGTAATAACACTTATGCCCTATTTGGGCAAAAGGCAACACACCTGTATCCCGATAGTGCTGCAATGTACGCTTGCTGATATTAAGCAACCTGCATACATCGCCGTTGTGCAGCCAATCGGTGTGCCTGCTCTGTTCTCCGAATGCCTTGTGGCAGGTCTCGGCAAGACTGAGTATCTCGTTCCTCAGTTTTGCCCAGTTTGAATCCGTAATGATAAAATATCCCATAATTCTATTGTTGTTTTGTTTGTACTTTTGTCTTATTGGTATTGACAACACCTTTGTCTGTTCTGCGTTTCATCGCACGTTTATGCCTGCAAAAGTATGATGAGTTTGTCATACTTCAAAGCATTAAGGAATGGCTGGGAAATATCGGGAACTTCAAGGAAAACTAACGCATTTTATCGGCAGCCGTTTGCGCATTCTTTCTCTGTTTTCTTCTTTCACCGTCCGTTTGGTGCAAAGATAGAGCGGGGTATGTCCTATTCAATCATTCTTCGTTCAAGTGACACCTTGTAACACTTTTAGTGTGGACAAACGATACCCTATTTCTGTGCTGATTCTATTGTTTGCAATATCGATGCAGAATACTGCAAACGAGTGCAAAAGGTACACTTCTATCTCTGTCTTTCCTTGCTATTTTATACCCAGTTTTGACTTAATTCGTGTTTAAATCAGTCATTTCTTTTTCTGTCTCCATAAAAATCCGTGCGAACTTTATTGCCAATGAATGCAACATTATGCAAGCACTCTTTGAATGCTTGGAACTTTCCTGTTCTCTTCATAACTTCACTCTCGGAAACCAAACTAAGCATATAATGAAGAAGAATGCAGATAAAAGCAAATCGAAGGGAGGAAACAATATGCCTAAGCAAAGGAAGACTTCCTCCAAAAATGGTGAGATAGAAACTTATCTCTCCTCTTATTATGAGTTCAGATACAACACGGTGTTGGGAAGAACTGAATACAGGGACAAGGACGATACTCACTTCTCAAAAGTGGGTCGCTATGAAATCAACACGCTCCGCAGAGAGATAGACAACGACATCGGGATTATCACATCTTCTGATAATCTCTACTCCATTATCGAGAGCAGCTTCTCTCCACGTATCAACCCTATACAGGAGTATTTCAAAAACTTACCATCGGTGGATATAAGCAGTAGTTCTTCCCTTTCACTGAAAGCCATTCCCAACTTGGCAAGTTGCGTGGTCGTGCGCAACTCTGACAAGTGGTTGCCGTATCTTACCAAATGGCTTGTGGCGGTGGTCGCTAATGCCATGGACAACCGTGAATGCCGTAACCATACCTGCCTTGTGCTCACAGGTGAGCAGGGAAAGTTCAAGACAACGTTTCTCGATTTACTTTGTCCACCCAAACTGCACGGTTACAGTTATACCGGCAAGATATATCCGCAGGAGAAGGACACGCTCACCTATATCGAGCAAAACCTCATCGTAAACATTGACGACCAGCTCAAAGCCCTCAACAAACGGGACGAGAACGAGCTCAAAAACCTCATCACCTGTCCGATGGTCAAATACCATATACCCTACGACAAATACGTGGAAGAGCATCCCCACTTGGCAAGCTTTGTGGCATCAGTGAACGGCAATGACTTTCTTACAGACCCTACAGGAAGCAGACGGTTCCTGCCCTTTGAAGTGCTTTCCATAGATATTGAGAGAGCAAAACGTATTTCAATGGACAGAGTATATGCGGAATCTAAAGCCTTGTTGAGCATAGGTTTCCGCTATTGGTTTGACGATGAAGAGATAACGGAACTATACAGGAGAGCGAGGATTTCCAAGTGCAGACCGCAGAAATGGAACTACTGCTACGCTGCTTTGAGAAGCCAACGGAGGATAATCCCTATTGTACCTATATGACCACCACCGAGATAATCACCTACTTAGGCTACTATACGCATCATCCCTTGTCCTTAAAGCACATGGGCGAAGCCCTTAGAAAGGCAGGCTTTGAGAAAGTAAGCCGAAGGCGTGACGGTGGCAGCCCCATCTATGTGTATAAGGTAAGAAAGATTCTGCCGTGTCCTTTGCTGAATAGTTGCAGCAGTCAGATGTCGTAAACTATGTGTAATAGGCAAATGTAGTTGGATGTGTAGTTTCTTCAAAATCATAATATATAACTGATTAACAACAACTTAGAGTAGAGTAGTTTGTAGTAAGAAGAAAGATGAAAAAGTTTGGAGGGGAAAGACTTAGGAAAAGGGAAATTCATTCAAATATAATTCAGACGAACTATTGTCATTCAAACAAAAATTATTTAATCAATTCAATTAAAACATATCACAATGAAAGAAGAAGATTTATCACGTATCAAGCGATACCCCATCGTAGAGTATCTTGAAAGGAAAGGCATCAAGCCTGTACGTAGGACTGCTGCCTATGCCCTGTATTGTTCACCGCTCAGGGAGGAAACGCATCCAAGCTTCAAGGTGGACACAGAGAAGAACCTTTGGATAGATTATGGCGAAGGACGGGGCGGAAGCATCATCGACCTCTGTATGCGTATGGAGGGATGCACGCTATCGGAAGCCATCCGTCGTTTGGGGCAGAACGTTTCCGATAATGGCACATATAGTTCTCTTAATGACTTCGTGCCAAATAATTCCCAGCCTGTGATGGCTGTAAATGGAGCAAGGAGACTGATAGAAATATCAGACACTCTGCCACCACATTTTCAGGAATACCTTACAAAGGTGCGTTGCATCAACTTGGAAAAGGCTACGCCTTTCCTCAAATGTATCAGCTATGAGGTAAGGGGCAGGCGCTATCAAGCCATCGGCTTTGCCAACCTGTCGGGAGGGTATGAGCTTCGGGATAACGGATCGTTCAAGGGAACGATAGCTCCGAAAGACATCACTCCCATATTTATGTATAAGATAACAAAACAAATACAGCCAAGTTTCGTGTTCGAGGGATTTATGGACTTCCTCTCCTTCCTTTCAATGAAAGAAAAAGTAACAAGTGCCTGCCTTGTGCTAAACTCCGTGAGCAATACCGCCAAAGCAATTCGTTATATGAATGCACAGGGAATATCTTCCATTCGTACCTTCCTTGATAATGACGATGCAGGGCGGAGAGCCGTACAGGAGTTTGCAGGGGCAGGCTTTCATGTTGAGAACATGAGCATACACTACAAGGATTTCAAAGACCTCAACGAGTTTCATGTCAGCCGTGTCCGTGAGCGACAGAAGCATAAAGGGAAGATACAGGCACACATGTCGGTTACAGTCCAAAATCAAAACAAGGAATCAAAACAAGGCAAACATAAAATCAGATAGAGAAATGAAAAAGAAAACAATGATGAATGACAAAGACCCAAAGGTTTTCAAGGTTCTTGCCAAACGTCTGGATGGCAAACTGTTCGCTGACAAAGGATACATATCACAAAAACTTTTTGACTTTCTTTTTGAAGATGGTATTCAGTTGATGACGGGGCTCAGAGTAAATATGAAAAACAAACTCATGCCTTTCTATGATAGAATGATGCTGCGCAAAAGATATATCATAAAAACCATCAATGATCTTCTGAAAAACACTGCCCAAATTGTACATTCACGCCATAGGTCTATGACAAACTTTATCATGAATCTTGTATCTGCCTTGGGGGCATACTGCTTCTTTGAAAACAAGGCAGAAGCTCTCCAGGGATATTGCATAGAAGACACTAAGCAGTTGGCGTTGTTTTAAGCAACATTTTTTATCTAAATCATATCCCATTCATGATAGAGTGGGATGTATGAGCATGCACATGACTCTAACAAGGAACAATGCTCCTAACTTGTCAAAATAGGGACAGGCTTAACCCGAACTGAAGTTATATCTCCATAATCATAAAAAGGTTGCGCCCCAGACGAGAGAGCTCGCTACAGATGATAACGTCATCCTTACCAACCTTTTTGAGGAGGTTGCCGAGTTGCCGTTTAGTATAGTTCTTTGTGCCACTGATAGTCTCCTCAATCCAATCATTGACTTGAAGGTGCTGTTTCTCGCAAAAATTATTGATTTCAAATCGTTGGTTTTCAACAGTTTGCTTGTCACTACTTACTCTAATGTAACCGTAAATCATATTCAGATAGAATTAAAAATACTTTGAAATTTAAGAATATATCGTATTTTCTAATAACACCAAATATGGTCCAAATCTGAGTTTGCTCTGTTTTATTTATCTTGTCTGCCTTTTGGCGATATTGTGCCGCTCATTTTTCCATGGATTTTGATAATACGAGTTGCGAGCATTATCCTCCAGCAGGAACGGCTGGCAAGTCACTTTTGCAGGATAGGGCGTTTCCCAGAAACGATTTGTCCGCACAAAAGTACAACTTGCTAATCAAATTCTGTAAGAGTAACATGCTCCTCAGTATGTAAAAATCGTGATTTTACAAAATAGTGATTTACTAATCTTTATTTCACTAAATCTTTATTTCACTAAATCGGTATTTCACTATCTTTCGGACTTGTGAATTCTCGTCTTAGTAACTTACCGACGTAGGCTTTCACCCTCAAAGTGCACGACATGTGTAATAGCTTTTAAACGGTCGAGCGTCCTTGCACCATACTTTGCCGACAGTTCCGCCGTAGTGAGATTGGTAGTAATCAGCAATAACTTACCTTTCTTCTCTGCCAAGTCAACCAATTCTGCAAATGGCACTTTCCGCTCACCATACCTGATAGCCTCATTTTCCACGCCTACATCATCAATGCAAAGGATATGGCGTTGTTTCAACTCCTCATGTTTTGTATTGAATTCGGTGGCATCTGCCACATTAACTATCAGATGGCAGTAGTAATTGAGGATCACTGGAAGAATTTTAGCACAGATTACCGTTTTTCCACGTCCTACATGGCCAATACAAAGCAATCCTCTGCCATGATTATCTGACAGCCAATCTGCTATCAAATCGTATTCTGGCAACCATTGTGGATTAGCAACAAAACGTTTTAATCCAATAGCCAGTGCCTGCTTTGCCTCTGGGATATGGAGATACACGTTTGAGGCATCCGGGCTGAATCCCGTATTGCGTAGCTTTTCCACTGTTGCGTTAAAAGTATCTATATTCATTGTTACCATGATTCATCGTTTTCGTATTTATTGGGGGCATTGTCTTGCAGCACAATACCCACTTTTATGTTAGCATTTCGGATAGGCTCGGTTTCCCATATTCTTTGGGAGAGAAAGTTCTCAAAGTTCTTGCGGTATTGCACTTCTGGGCGGGAAGCTACATACTGCGGGATATACTGCATGATTTTCGTCCTGTCTTCATCAGTTAGCAGCATCCACTTTTCCCTCAAGGTCACAATGTTTCCCACAGGCTTACCATACATCTTCCAAATCATCTCAAACGAGTCCATCATATCACCAACATTGATGACAGAAGTGATAGCTTCTTCATCAATGTTATTCTTATCCTTACTCTTAGTCTTATTCTTATCCTGCGACGGATTGCCATCGCTAACGATGGCCGACGATAGTTGTGTTTGGTTCTCTACCTTACTTGTAACCAATCGAGATGCCTGACGTTTCAGGGCATTGGCCCTATTCGCCCGACATCTCTTCTCGTATGAGCTTTGGCTACGATCAATCTGGATACGAAGCATACAAAAGAGGGACATCAAAGCCTTGTCCTCAAACGTTGGTCTATCCCCACTGGCAGCATAGCCATAAAGAGCCTTGAAGAGGATTCCTGCCTCTGCATCGTCCAAACAGCAGATGGCCTCCTTTTGGTCTGTAAACAGCATAAAGCCCTTGATTTCCTTCTCCATAGCTGTATTATTTAGAATCGTTCAATAGACACAGAACCTCTGCATAGTTGTACATCACTCTGCGGGGGCCTACTTTTCTTGCGCATAACACCTTTGTCTTGTTCCACCGCCACAAAGTACTCAAATCCACATGAAGAAGTCGGGAGGCTTCCTCACGTGTAATAAAGCGTTCCTCATTGGGTATAGCAGGTTTTTCTGCACCGTTGCTATCAGAAGAGGAGTCTTCCGTTTTGTACGCAGCCTTATGAATTAACTCGTCTAAATCTGATTTTGTCATCACGATGAGCTGGGTACCAATAATCGAATTATGATCTTCCATTGTTCTATCATTGAATAGTTTGACATGACCAACCTCACTGCTACCTTCCATAGCATATGTTGGCATTGCATTTCAGGTTACGGTGGAAGGTTCCGTCCTTTAAAGCACAATGCAAAATTATGCTATCCAATGACACAAAGGCTAAGAATAAAGGCTATAAATCAACTTTTCACAATAAGGTTCTTAGACATTCCATCATGTTCTGCAAGATGTACCATATCGTCCCAAGTAGTTCTCCAAGATTCAATCAAAAAAACTCCAGCAGAACAAACTGTTGGAGGTTATTTTTCTTATCTTCTGTAGTCTTACGCTTGCTCTTGCAAGCCTGCCAATATCTTTTTCATCAATAGTTTCATGGCCCTTATTTCTGATAGTTTCTTATCATCAAGATTTCCAGGGGTGAAATTACCTTTCTGCACACTATAATTATTCTTGCTGCCAACTGTCTCTTCCCCAAATATCCTAACAGCTTCGGCATGGGTCGGGATGGATATTAACCAGTTCATATTTGTATCTGCACCGCAATAGAAAGCCAGGACAACATTTTTTCCTCCGTTCTTTTCCTTAAACAACTTCTGATAGGTTTCAAAAACAGGCTGATTAACATAATCCTTATTGACAAATTGCCAAACAAAGTATGATTTCAAGGGATTCTCTTCCTGAATCTTCTCACTGGTTGAAATCTTTTGATCTTCTATTTCTATCTTGTCTAAGGCAGCTTGAACTTCTGAAGTGTAATGATGGTTTCTTATTTTATTCGCCAGTCTATCTACTGGTAAGAAATCACATAAAATCCGAATCAAAGCCATAATCATTATGATTAAGGAAACCAAAGCTACCAACCACAACCAGAACTTAGCCTCGGTAGATATATGATATCCGGCGAGCAGCATGCCAAGCGTCACCACCAGAATAGGGCAGGCCACACCAAACCCTGAATACACAAACACCTTAAAGGCTTTGTCGCTTATCTTCATAACTTTTATTGCTTTATTTCTTGGTTACTTCCCTTATTATCTTGATTACTTACTTGGTTACTTTTTGAGAGTTACTTGGTTACTTTTAATTGTATCTTGGTTACTTTTCGTCCATCCTCGATCACTTCTTCAACAGCTTGGTTACTTTTTAGCATGAACTATACGGGCTTTAGTATCTTGCCGAAAAACGCACAAAGCCAACATCTTGCTGAAGAATGTATAGTCACTGATTATCAACTACTTGCCAACAGGAATTGCTGAATTTATGCTAAAAACTTGCTGAATTTATCAACATTCAGCAATGGGCAAAGTGGGATTGTCGCCAGACCTTATCTTACGATACTTCTGATTCTTATCGTTCGGGTGTTCTGGAATGGTCATTTCCAGCATACCCATCTCTAAGAGGGGATTGATATGCTTCTTTCTATTCCTAGTTTGATTGGTAATTCGCAGCCTATCCATTATTTCCTGAGCTGTTCGAGGTACGCTGCAGAAGTTGAGTAAATCAATTTGTTTCTTGGTTAGTTTTCCATAACTCCTTTGAATTGAATGAGCGGCTTCTTGGTTACTTTTCGCCTTATCTTGGTTACTTTTATCTGTTTCTTGGCTACTTTCCAGATTAGTATGACGATAAATTGTGACCAAGAACTCCCGTGATTTCTCATTATTCTCAAACTGCACATCAAGTCCCGTTTCCAAAGAACGCTGAATACCACTACCAACACCTGTGTAGGGTAGTAAGTAATTCGCATTATTAAAAAGGAACACGTTTCGAGGCATAGAGGTACCTGCTTTGATGTCATCTACAGTCAGCCCATCAGGAAGTGTTCCGGGACTATGGATTTCCAATCTGTCATCAAAGATAAAGATACGGATAGGAGCTCTCCAGTTAAGTGAACGGTGTACCAGAGCATTAACGGTAAATTCTACAAGACTAACATAAGGAATTTCCAGTTCACCTTTAGAATTAAACTCATCATTAGCTTGTACTGTGCGGAGATTACGTGTATAGAATGCCATGATGGTATCAAACTGATGGAGCAAGTTTCCTTCCATATCAGCATCATCTACCTTGTCACGAAACTGTGTTCCACCAACAGAATTGCCAACGTAACAGATACATTTTGCTGTTATCACTGGCAACCATCGTTGAGTATATGAGGCAAACAGAAGAACTGCAGCCACCGTAAGCCTACCGGTAGGCAGTATAAAATGTAGATTACGCAGCAACTGACTAATATCATGATTTTTAGCTATGGCATTAGCTATCTCATCGAGCGAGGCCTTCTTGTATTTATCACCAACAAACCCTTTCAGACCTAACACTTTTGTAAAACGGTTCTGAAGATAAATCTTCAGCGTCCTCTCGTCAAGGTCATCAACGGTTATATCATTGACAGCTGCCACATCGGGAAAGAATGCTCCACAACCAGTCATCATCTCTGCAATTTCAGCATTATCAAAGATCTTTCGCTTATCGGTACCATTCTTTACCCAAATAACCCCTTTGTTATCATGGTAGGGCTTATTCTTTCCTTCAGGGATTGTAGCCACGACGACAGCACCGCCTTTTACCGGGACATTCTCTATATCAATGAGTATGCCAGGGAGAACATTCTCTGAAGCCATACTGGTCAACATATTTGTTGTCTCCTGAAGTTCCTTGTAAGACAAAGCATTGATATTGCCCGTCTTATCATTGATACCAATGACCAATCGACCACCATGGCTATTGCTAAAAGCAACAAGTTCGCAGCCTATATCGTATTTATCATTGATTCGCTCCTTAAACTGGGCACTTCCAACCTCAGCCAGATCACGCAATGCAATCACGTCTTGTTCTGTCATAACCTTTAATATTGATGCTACAAATTTAGTAAAAAAGAAAGAATTTCATTTGTTCTTGAAGAATATTCGCATTAGCTGTACTATTTCTGTCCTAATATTGCCTTCAGCATCTCCTTTGCTTGCTCTGGTGTCATACTGTCAACATCAACAGCCTGAGGACTCGGTACAAGATTCAGCAACTTTGAGTTATTCTCGAATCTGGTCTCCAATGGATACATATCCTGATACCCGACCGTAATATTGTTACCCATAGAATGTCCCATGCTCTCCGATATGTACAACTCTTCCACTCCCGCCAACTTGAGATTCGTGGCAAAAGAATGCCTCGCCCATGTTCCCGAAGGCTCTTTGTTCCACTTCAACACTTCCTTGCAAACTCTGATTACCCGATCTTTAATATTTGAATTCTCTTGTACTGTGAGCTTTCTTCGTTTCAACTCATCCTCTTCACCTTGAAATATCTGTGGAAACACATAGGCATCTTTCTTAGGCTTGGCTGCTATTTCGTCCAAGATGAATTGCAAAGGCTGAATAATAGGCACTACTACCACCGACATACTATTACTTCGTGCCGATGTTTTCTTTCGCATAAATTCAAAAGCCCTACCGCCCTCAGCAAAATAGGTTCGATTATAAGTTAGTCTACCTGCGTCGGCAAGATTGAAGCCATTGCACAAATATTGCGCAAGAAACAATCCCAAGGAATCGTGTACACGTTTCGTATATTCTTTGTCCCACATTTCTGGGTATCGTTTCTCCTCAAAGACATGATAGAGTTCTGTCATTTCAGCGATAGACAAGTAGGATTGTTGTCTTCTTTTCCCTCTTGGAATGGAAATGAGGTCATTGTCTTTATTTGAGAATGGGTATTTGTCAGCCGGAAGAAAGCCTCGTTTAATACATTCATTCCAAACAACACGACAAGTTCTTAAATACATTCCCCGTGTTGCATCAGCGATTTTCCCAACCAGCATACCATCAATCATTATGCCGTTCTTCATTCCATCATTCCACTTGGCTATAACATCCTTGTCCACCTTGAAGCCTTCTGTCCGACCAACTATCTTCAGAAAAGAGTTAAGAGCCCACTGGTAATTTTCGGCACAGCCCACTCTATTATCATCCCGATACCTTGCAATAAGCCCTTCCCACATGCCAACAAACGACAAAGAATGCTCGTCTTGATATTCCACTCCAGAAAGCATTGTCTTAATCAGCCCAATAGTCAGTTCATGCGACTTACTAAGTTTCACGATCTTGTCTCTAAAGTCCTCTAAGATTTTCTGCCAACCTTTATAAACATCCATCAGGTTACTACGAGAACTTGTTACACTACAAACACTATTGAAGTACTTTTCCGTTTGAAATGGCATATCGGTCAACTTATGATAGTACCGCTTTCGTTCTATGGTGAAGCAGATAGCCATTGGATATTCCATCGTCTCTTTATTAGTACGCTTATCCAACACAAGAGTAAGAGAACAGTTACCCACCCGATTACAGTTGATTGATGTTTTTACAGTCTTCATTTTTCCTCAGCTATTTCATGTAATCTTGCGAACATTTTGCGAACACCGTGCGAACACCGTGCGAACACCAACGCTTATTTTATGCCATTTCGCAAGATTTCATATTTTTGATGCAAATATAGTAAATCATTGAATACCAAGCAAATATATTAAAAACAAAAAATTTATAAAATCTTATAAAACCATATTTCAACAGACTCATAATCTGGAGGTCACAGGTTCAAGCCCTGTCTGGTCCACGATGGAAATCAAGGCATTCGCAGTTAGAATCCATGCTAACACACAAGAGACGGAAATTCTTAATAATAAAGGATTTCCGCCTCTTTTTTATATAAAATAACGCACGAAATACAAAAAGTTATAAGTTTATTTCCTCCTAACCTTACTATTATGAACAGTACAAGTAGGTTTTAAAACACACAAGTGAATTATAAATTTTGACTGAATATTGACTGAAAAATATGGCAACATTAAAAAACCATTATAAAAAAGGAAACAAACGTGCAGACGAAACATGGAACATTGTTATTGGCTTCACACATAATGGGAAAGTTAGCTTCATGCCAACAACAACGTATGTGCCCCCAAAAAACTTGGCATGATATTTTAAAATTTAAAATACTGTTATCCTTGATAAGTGTAATGACAGGATTAAAGTATATTGGGAATTAGCTGATACACCTTGCGGAAATGCTGTGAGATGTTAAAAGCTGACTATCTTAACGCTTTTTAAGCATTAATTGATTACTACATTAATACTCTAAGAATTTTTTATTATTTTTGCATTGAGATGAAGATGACCAATTTTTAGGATATTATGATACGAAAATTTGATTTTCTTGTCATTGGCTCTGGAGTTGCAGGCATGACCTTTGCGCTCAAAGTCGCTAATAGTGGCAAGGGTAAGGTGGCCTTGGTATGCAAGACCTCACTCGACGAATCCAACACATCCAAGGCTCAAGGAGGCATCGCTTCAGTAACAAATCTTAAAGTGGACAACTTCGAAAAGCACATCGAAGACACCATGATAGCTGGCGATTACATTTCCGATCGCAAAGCCGTTGAACACGTAGTGCGTCATGCTCCTAATGCCATTGACGACTTGGTGAAGTGGGGCGTTAATTTCGACAAGACGTCTGAAGGCTGCTTTGACCTGCATCGTGAGGGTGGACACAGCGAGTTTAGAATCTTGCACCACGAAGATGATACGGGGTTTGAGATACAACGCGGACTGATGGCGGCCGTGAGGGCCTGCAAAAATATCACCGTTTTAGAAAACCATTACGCCGTTGAGATTATTACCCAGCATCACCTTGGTATC
Source organism: Hallella colorans (assembly GCF_003096815.1). Classification (GTDB taxonomy): domain Bacteria; phylum Bacteroidota; class Bacteroidia; order Bacteroidales; family Bacteroidaceae; genus Prevotella; species Prevotella colorans. Next base: position 145,770 of record NZ_QENY01000003.1, on the reverse strand, counting down.
GAGGTGACACGCAAAACACCTGACATAGAGTGCTATGGCGCTTACATATTGGATCCCGACACACACAAGATAGACACTTTTTTGAGCCGTGTCACCCTGATGGCCACGGGTGGAACGGGAGCCGTCTACGCCACCACATCAAACCCGAACATTGCCACCGGTGACGGCATAGCCATGGTTTATAGGGCCAAGGGCACGGTAAAAGACATGGAGTTTGTGCAGTTTCATCCAACGGTGCTTTATAATCCCGCCGAGACCCATCCCGCCTTTCTCATCACTGAGGCCATGCGCGGATATGGCGCCGTGCTCCGCTTGCCCAATGGAGAGGAGTTTATGCAGAAATATGACAAACGATTGTCATTGGCGCCACGCGACATTGTGGCGCGCGCCATAGACCGAGAGATGAAACTGCACGGCCTAAACCACGTATGTTTAGACGTGACGCATAAGAACGCGGATGAGACAAGAAAACATTTTCCGCACATATATAACAAATGCCTATCCATTGGTATAGACATCACAAAAAACTATATACCCGTTTGCCCGAGCGCACACTATATGTGCGGAGGAATCAAAGTGGATCTCAATGGCGAGAGTTCAATACATAGGCTCTATGCCGTGGGCGAATGTTCATGCACTGGATTGCACGGCGGCAATCGTTTGGCAAGCAACTCTCTGATAGAGGCCGTGGTCTATGCCAAATCGGCAGCTGAGCACGCCGTGCGTGTTATAGATGGCTACTGCTTTAATGAAAAGGTGCCTGAATGGGATGACGAGGGTACCATGAGCAACGAGGAGAAGGTGCTCATTGCCCAAGACAAACGAGAGGTGGGGCAGATCATGTCCAACTATGTAGGCATAGTGCGCAGCGACCTTCGTTTACGCCGGGCATGGAAACGACTCGATCTGCTGTACGAAGAGACCGAGGAACTGTTCAAACGGGTAAAGCCCACGAGCGATATATGCGAATTGCGCAACATGATCAACGTTGGATACCTCATCACCCGTCAAGCCATTGAGCGCAAAGAGAGCAGGGGTTTGCATTACACCATAGACTATCCCAAACACGCTTACGACCAAAAGTAAGTTTTATAACAATAACATTATGATTAAACAAGAATGGAAAGAAAAGGGCTTCGTGGACGAGCCTATTCCTGAAGGTACAGATGTCAAGGCAGAAATACGCCGTATGTGCAAGGAAAAAAATGCCATTATCATGGCGCATTATTATACAGAGAGCGATGTGCAAGACATTGCCGATTTCGTGGGAGACAGCTTGGCATTAGCACAAAAGGCCGCCACTACCGACGCAAGCATCATTGTTATGTGCGGCGTTCATTTCATGGGCGAGACCAACAAAATACTCTGCCCTGAAAAAACGGTGCTCGTGCCTGATCTCAACGCATCGTGCTCGCTGGCCGAGAGCTGTCCGGCCGACGAGTTTAAGCAGTTTGTCGAGGCTCATCCCGAGCACACTGTTATCAGCTATGTCAACACCACCGCGGCCACCAAGGCCGTTACCGACGTGGTTGTGACAAGCAGCAACACACGCCAAATCGTGGAATCCTTCCCGGAAGACACGCCGATAATCTTCGGTCCGGACGAGAATTTGGGTGGCTATATCAACAGCCTGACCGGGCGAAACATGCTGCTTTGGAATGGCGCATGCCACGTACACGAGAAATTTTCGGTGGAAAAGATACTTAAACTTAAGGCCGAACACCCCGGTGCCAAGATTTTGGCGCACCCAGAGTGCAAAGGCCCAGTGGTAAAAATGGCCGACAAAGTGGGTAGCACGGCGGCCCTTTTGAAATACAGCATAGCTGACGAGGCGCAAGAGTTTATCGTTGCCACTGAGAGCGGTATACTTCATGAAATGCAAAAATCGGCTCCGCACAAAACGTTTATACCCGCTCCGCCTGATGATAGCACGTGCGCTTGCAACGAGTGTAACTTTATGAAACTCATTAATATGCGCAAGCTATACAACTGCTTGAAATATGAATGGCCCACGATAGAAGTGCCTGCCGAGGTGGCAGAAAAGGCCATTCGCCCCATCAATCGCATGTTAGAAATATCTAAACGATTAGGGCTATAAGTTTTTTTAGACTTGCGCACATTTGTAATTCCACATTGATCATTTATTCTTAAAACCGAAAATATATGCTTTCCGTAAAAGAATTGAACGACAAACTATTAGACCTCGCTTTTAGTGAGGATATTGGCGACGGCGACCACACCACCCTTTGCTGCATCCCCGAGGATGCCATGGGCGAATGTAAGCTACTTATCAAAGAGGCGGGGATATTCGCTGGCGTTGAAATAGCCAAGGAAGTATTTCACCGTTTTGACCCCGACATGGAAGTCAAAGTTTTTATTCAAGATGGCACACTTGTCAAACCGGGAGACATTGCACTCTCCGTCAAAGGGCGAGAGCGTAGCTTATTGCAGACAGAGCGCCTTGTGCTCAACATTCTGCAGCGTATGAGCGGCATTGCCACGATGACGCATAAGTATCAAAAGGCATTGAGAGACGCAGGCACAAAGACTCGTGTTTTGGACACCCGAAAGACCACTCCGGGCATGCGCATGCTCGAAAAAGAGGCCGTAAAGATTGGCGGAGGCATGAATCACCGCATCGGCCTTTTCGACATGATCCTCCTTAAAGATAATCATATCGACTTTTGCGGTGGTGTTCGCAATGCCATTTCTCGCGCCAAGAAATATTGCGAGGAGCATCACAAAAAACTTAAGATAGAGTGTGAGGTGCGCAATTTCAAGGAGTTGGAAGAGGCCTTGGCTGAAGGGTGCGACCGTATCATGTTTGACAACTTCACGCCAGGTCAGACGCGAGAGGCCGTGGAGATGGTTGCTGGGCGTTGCGAGACAGAGTCAAGCGGTGGCATTACCTTTGAGACAATGATACCCTATGCCAAGGCTGGGGTGGATTTCATCTCGTTCGGTGCGCTCACCCACAGCGTAAAAGGTCTTGATATGAGTCTGAAGGCAGCTGGGAGCGACAAGTTGAATATATGATTTTGGTGTCACTGCATACCTTCATGTTTCGAAAAATGTATGTAACTTCCATATCGAATAGCTGCTAAAAGCTACTCATACTCTACGCAATATATCATGATTTCAGGCGCGACGTGGCCACATCGCTTAAAGCAATCGAGTGCCATGTCACGCCTGTTGTGTCAGCCTCTTACATTCTTGCCATCATAAAGGAGACGGACATGCGCCTTGTCGCGGCTACGTCCAACGTATGTTTCTTGGCTACGTTCTATGGCACGGGTTTATATTTGTCGAGAGAATTTTTACCGGAATGACACCATTTCCCTCGTCGTTATGATAATCTCGCGCCGCATTGAATATAACCTTGAGACAGATTAGGTAGACTAATTGCGGCCCGTGGGCGGTCTTTAAGGCTCGCTTCAAACGTTTTTATTGACTTCACGTTCGATTCTCTTGGCACAAAATGTCTTTACGTCCGTAAAAAAACACCTATGCCTTTATAGCCGTTTCGCAATTCTACATTCCCTTTTTCTTGGAGTTGTGTTTTCTGCATTTATCCGCAAAGTCTGAAAAAGAAATCCCCCTTGATTCTTGCTTGCGTTTAATAAAGTTCGCATTGGTGCCTATGTCTATGTCAATGTCATTAAATTCAAGATTGAATTCACTTACACGTTTTCGATAGTTTTCTATCAAATCATTACCCCTCTCGCGAATGCTCGCATCTTTTATTATGAAAGACGCCTTGATGTCTTTTTTGCTGACAAACATTGTTGTATGGAGAAATATTACTTTTTCATTATGTGTGAAACGAATAACAACATTCCAAGTTCCATCTAAACGTTTGTTGCATTTCTTAATAACGGCTTTTAATGTAGCCATATCATTTCAGTCAATTATCGGTCAATTATCGGTCAATAATTTAAGTTTACTTGTGGCTTACAAGCCGTACCCGTAAAAATGCAATTTATATATTGTGAATTTTCTGATGATTTGAAAGGCCACCAAGGACTGTATTATAGCAAAAAAAACGGAAATCCTTAAATAAAAGGACTTCCGTCTGTGCGCTCCAGGATGGGCTTGAACCAACGACCCCCTGATTAACAGTCAGGTGCTCTAACCAACTGAGCTACTGAAGCAATTCTTAAATAGCGTGTGCAAAGGTAAGCAGATTAACCGAAATCTCCAAATTTTTTCAAGAAAAAATTTTAAATAACCCGAAAAAAATTTGTGAACCGTCAATATTTACATACCTTTGCACTGTGTACAATAGCCGAAGGCAACACTTCTGTCAAAGCCTTTAGCCATCAGAGTGTTTAGCATCGACCGCGAAAGCCCATGTCTCACCATAAATAGGCAATATCACAGATCTAAAAATAAGCAACAAAATGAAGCATATCAATTCATACCTCAAATGGCTAAAACAGAGCCACAAAACCCACCTTACCATCGCTATCTCCATGCTCTTGGTTATGACTACGCACGCGCAAGACAACGACCATCTTTTCAAAGTGGCCAAAAACTTGGACGTGTTCAACACCATCTACAAAAATTTGGACATGATCTATGTAGACACGCTTGACGCAGACGAGGTGATAGGCAATGGCATCGATGCCATGCTGCGCAGCCTCGACCCCTACACCGAATACTATTCAGAGCAGAAAAACAAAGAGGTGAAGATGATGCTGCAAGGCAAATACGCTGGTATCGGTGCCTTGATACGCTACAATTACAAGCTCGGGCGCGTGTGCATAGACGAGCCTTACGAGAATATGCCAGCGGCTGAGGCAGGTCTTAAAAAAGGCGACATCATCTTGTCCATCGATGGCGAGGATATGACCACGCGCGACAACAGCTACGTCAGCAACCACCTGCGAGGAGACGCCGGCACCACTTTCGAGCTGAAAATCATGCGGCCGTCCACCAACAAGACCATGAAGTTCAAGATTAGACGACGTTCCATCAAACTGCCATCAGTGCCTTACTATGGCCTGCAACCTGACGGCATGGGCTATCTCAATCTCAACGGTTTCACCGAGGGTTGCGGCAAAGACGTCAGAAACGCAGTCATCGAGATGAAACGCAGTGGCATGAAAGGTCTCGTGCTCGACCTTAGAGGCAATGGTGGCGGATCGGAGATGGAGGCGGTAAACGTCGTGAACTGTTTTATTCCAAAAGGAAAGTTAGTGGTCTCAAACCGTGGCAAACTCAAAAGCGTGAACAGAGACTACAAAACCACCGTTGAACCCGTAGACTCCCTCATGCCCATCGTCGTATTGGTGAACGGAAATTCCGCCTCATCGTCAGAAATTACAAGTGGCGCTTTGCAAGACTTGGATCGAGCCGTGGTAATGGGCACCAAGACCTATGGCAAGGGATTGGTGCAAACATTGATAGACCTGCCCTACAATGGACAGATGAAACTCACCACCCACAAATATTACATCCCCTCCGGAAGATGTATCCAAAAAATAAAATACCGCCACGAAAACGGCGGCTCCACTGAAGAAAAGGCAGACTCCTTGGCCAAAACTTTCTATACGGCAAATGGTCGACCCGTGAAAGATAGCGGCGGCATAGAGCCAGACGTGGAAGTAAAGTCAGACTCGCTGCCCAACATAGCATATTATTTAGTAAACGTGAGAGACTCGTCCGAAGTGTTGCAAACCTTTGAGATCGATTATATTGCCAAGCACCCCACCATTGCCCCAGCGGCAAAGTTCGACTTGAGCGACGCCGACTACGAGCGGTTCAAGCAGTTGGCCATAACCAACAATTTCAAGTACGACGCTATCAGCGAGAAGACGTTAGACAATCTTGTGAAAGTGGCCAAGTTCGAGGGATACTACGATGACGCGCGCGACGAGTTTGAGACGCTACGCAAAAAACTTAAGCCCAACTTGGCCAAGGACTTGGAGTACAACAAAAAGAAAATTAAACAAATCATCAACAGCGACATCGTGAGCGCCTATTATTTCCAACGTGGAGCCATCGAGAACGCTCTGAAGAATGACGCTCAAGTACAAGCAGCTTTTGAGATGCTGAAAGACCACGATAGATATCGCTCAATCCTTGCACCTAAGCAAACCGTGAAATAGCCTCAGCCCTCTATCAATCCTCCTACCACAAGGCGCGTGCCATCATGATGGCACGCGCCTTGTGGTTTTCTACTGCATATAGACAAGTAGGCGCTTGTAATTAAACGTCATCATGTTTGCTGATTGTTCTTACATTCAGCATGTTTTTTCGCGGACATGGCTTGGCTAACCAAGCTGCCGATTCGGGATGGCGCAACAACCCAATAAAGAGGTGAAGAGAGTGGCGAGACAAAACGGAAAAATATGAAAATAAACGATACTTTTAATAGTAAGCGCCTACTTAAAAACGTGTCTGTCAACGATATTGGCGTGTGTCTACCCCTCACCAATTGTGCGCCGGCGCATAAGAAACCAGCGACAGCCCACCACCATCAGGGCAGGCAATGTCTCAACGATTGCAAATATCGCTCTATCTCCATTTTGGTAGCAACGTCGCTCTCCGTGCTACATGCCGCCTCCATATCGGGTAAGAAAGGCAGGTAGTCGGTCTCGGCGATGAAACGAGCAGCTCGCACGCGCACCTGTGGGGCTCCATCAAAGAGCAATCCTTGCACCCAGCGCTTCGCATCCCACGAGCGGCGCTCCTGCAACCAGTCCAAAGCCGCTATCTTTTCACCCGCGGAGCCATATAAAAACGTCTCGTAACATAGCCGCTCACGTTTCAGATCAGCCTTGGTCATAAGATATTCCCTATTATATATATCGGCGTTCACCACCCGCGACTTGTACGTTTTGACAGGTTTGCGCAAGGTCCACCTCACTATTCGTGGTATCATCCACATCATGCCGGGCGTAGCCTCAGGATGTGCTATGCTGCAAAACACTCGTCCTCGGCCGTAGTCATTGCCTATAAAAAAAGGTTTGTCGTTGGTCATATTGGCCGGGGCGTCTCCCTCCTCATGCACATCACTCTCCATCATGGCAAAGGTGGTGTAATGAATGGACGAGGTGTCACTTTTCACAAACACTGGTCCCTCATAATACATCACGTATGACAATGTCCTTGCAGCCAACTCCGGAAACAGGTCTCGCCCCACCTTAGTCAGCGAGAATTTGGCTATACCGTGGCCACGATTGTCGTGCTCTATGTCGATGGCCTTGGCGCCATTGATGCGCATGCACGCATAGTTAGGCGTATCAGAAAACAGATATGCACCCGCGCAGATGCCCACAGCTCCCTTTCCCGCAGCCACAAACGCCTTGATGCGCCTTTGGTTTTCTGTGCCAAGATTGAGAAATTGCGTAGAGCCGCCACCACCGGGCACGATAATGGCATCCAAACTATCGAGCACTCCACCCGCTATTTGGGCCGTAGTAACCGTCCGCACCGTCATCTCAGGATCGAGCCTGATAGCCGCGACAGCTTCCCATATACACGTTTCGGCCCCTCCATGACCACGAAACACGCCCACCCTGATTGGGCTTGATAAATCGACAGCGCTGCCAATCAATGGCATTGCCAGCAAAACAATGCTCAACACCCATCCTTTCATCATCGTTGTTAACGTTTGGTTTTTCATCTTTAAAATAAGGTTGTTATCATTTGCAAATGTCAGCATTTTAACTCGATTATCCAAAGAAATGGGCAAATATCATTTGCTCAAATGGAAACTTTGCCTGCCTAAGCCATTGCGGACCATATATCAATATCGAAACAAATAAGCGCGCTCCTACCAATTCGTTAAAATAAAATCATAAAAACTTGACCATCTAAAAAGCATGTTTTAGAGACTAAAAATACTTTTAAAAAGAAAAACACTATCAAAAAAAACGCATCAAAGTTTGCGCATTGAGCCATTAGTATTTTATCGCAATGCGTTTAGCACGTAAACATCACGTAAATAACACCTGTTCGTCTGATGATTAGGCATTAATCTCAACTCGTTTAAGCATCAAAGGCAATACCAACAGAAGCTGATGGTATGCCATTTTACACCATCAAACGGATAAACGTCTTACTATGAGCAACTTATAAAAATGCTGTTTTTTTGGCATATTCAGAACTATGGAAATATTTTTTGAAAATAAACGAAATACACGAGGGTGTTTGTCAAGATTATTACCTGTGTTTTTCTCACAAGTAATGAAGACTACCACGCCAACCTCTCCCATTTCTTCGCAAGGGTGCAAGGCCTTGTTGCATAACTCCTAACAGCCTTAAAAAATCCTTATAAAAGAGGGTTGTGAGTTTTTTTAGGTTTGCATAACTTTGCAAACGGAATGAAATAAGCCATTACAACAATCCCCAACCGGTTAGAGAATGGCATAATACCAACCTAAAATAATACAAAAACAAAATGTTATTCCACACGCTCCTGTTTCTCTCTTTAGGCATCACAACGCCCGAAAACCCAGCAGATTCGACCACATACAAAGGCGGAGACATAGACGAAGTGATCATTACGGAATTTAAATCCAACCGTCGCAACCTATCACCAACTTCCATTTCGGCCATAAACAGCCGTATACTTAAAACATTGGAAGTGAGATCGGTTAAGGAACTAACAGCCGTGGTGCCCAATTTCTTCATGCCAGACTATGGGTCCAAGCAAAACTCACCCATCTATATCCGCGGCATCGGCACGAGGGTGAAAGGAGCAACCACAGGCTTTTACGTGGACGGCGTGCCCCATTTCGAAACATCGGCTTTTGACATAGACATGAACGACGTGGCCAACGTTGAGGTTTATAGAGGACCACAAGGCACGCTCTACGGCCGAAACTCCATCGGTGGGCTCATCGCCGTGCATTACCGCTCGCCGTTAGACTACCAGGGCACAAGAATTAAAGTGGGCTATGGCAGTAAAAACGACGTGGTGGCACAGTTCTCTTCTTATAATAAGTTGGGCGACAACCTCGGCATCGCCATAGCTGGCGGATATCATCACAACAGCGGTTTCTTCTTGAACCATACCACCAACGCCACGGCCGACGCCATCAACGGTGGCATGGGACGGCTATCCTTAGAGTGGAAACCAGCCGCATCATGGACGCTTCGTCTCAACTCCATGCTCGATTACAGCGACCAAAACGGCTACCCGTATGGCAAATACGACATAAAGAAGGATTTCGTCGCGCCCGTCAGCTACAACCGCGACTGCACATACAGGCGAGTGGTGTCTACCTCTGGCCTGAACGCTCGGTACGAAGGCAGCCACGTGAGCTTCAACTCGCAAACGTCGTTCCAATTTGTGCAAGACAAGCAAGGAATGGACCAAGACTTCACGCCAGCCGACATGTACTATGTTACAAATAAGAATTGGCAGAATATGGTAAGCCAAGATTTCACCCTGAAATCAAACGATGACAGCCGATACCAATGGATTGTGGGACTCTTTGGCATGGCTCAAAACCTGCGTAACAACGTGGAGGTGGAGTATATAGCCAAGAAGTTCAGCACGCCCACCCACAACCGCATACCCACTTACGCCTTGGCCATGTACCACCAGTCATCTTATAACATCTGGCGCGGGCTGTCGGCCACAGCTGGATTGCGCTTCGACTATGAGCACGCACAAGACACTTACGAGAAACAAACGCTCTCCATGAAGACCGGCAAGAGTAAAGTGTTGTCGGCTTTCGATGCCAAACTGCATTTCAAGCAGTTCACGCCAAAGTTCTCCTTACAATATCTCACCACGGAAGGCAACCTCTATTACGCCTCGGTGGTGCGCGGATACAAAGCTGGCGGCTTCAACCAGAGCATAAGAAACGAAAGCGAGCGGACGTTCAACCCCGAGTACAACTGGAACTACGAGATGGGCGCCAAACTGAGATTTTGGGATGACAAGCTAACCACTGACCTCACCCTCTTCTACATTGATTGGCGAGACCAACAAGTGGCGCAGCTTGTTCCCGGAGTGGGCAACATCTTGCACAACGCCGGGCACTCCGACAGCAAAGGCCTTGAGTTGACCATAGCCGCCCGCCCCGTTAACAACTTGATACTGCAAATGGATTACGGCTACACCTATGCGCGCTTCCTTAACTACAAAAAGACCGACAAATTGGACTACTCTGGCAAAATGCTGCCATTCGTTCCGCGGCACACCTTGGCCGTCAACGGCAGTTACGTGGTGAAACCGCGCACATCGCTGATAGACCGCATCGTGCTGACAGCTGGCGTCACGGGGGTTGGAAAGCTGTTCTGGCAAGAGGACAACGCAGTGGCCCAAAACTTCTACACGTTGCTCAACGCAAAGATTTCCATAACCAAGGGGCGTTTCACATGGGACATATACGGCAAAAACATCGCAGATGCCAAATACAATGTGTACTGCTTTAAGTCGCACGAATATTTCGCCCAACAAGGCAAGCCCATGTCATGGGGCACAAGCGTTATCGTAAATATTTAACTTAGATTTGTATAGATAGCCCCTGTCGAGCCGAGCACCGGCTCTTCGAGGGCGGAGCGTAAGCTGGTGAGCAAGCGTATTGACATACGCTATCGACCAAGCTTACGCTTTGCGATGAAAACAAAGAGACCCTCCGAAAAGACGCCAAGCGCAGTTGTCGCGCCGCGAGAGAAATATTATACAAAAACATTGAGATTATGAACGTTACACAACAAACGAGTTCTCAGGCTAACGAGGGGCTGATAGCCAAGTACAATGTACCCGCGCCGAGGTACACAAGCTATCCGCCAGCCAACTATTTCGCTGATTTCACGCCAGACCAATACTTGGCGGCCGTGGCCCAGACAGACCGTGACGAGAACAATATATCGTGGTACATACACATGCCTTTCTGCCGAAAACTGTGCCATTACTGCGGTTGCAACTCGTACCCCATGCAGAAACCCGAGGCCGTGGAACGCTACATCAACGCCATACATCATGAGATAGACCTCATGGCGCCACACCTACGCCCTGATCGAAAGATATCGCAGATACACTATGGAGGGGGCAGCCCTACGGCCATCGCGCCGCGTTTCCTCAAAGAGATCAACGACCACCTGCTATCATTACACGCCACCATAGACCGCCCGGAAATCGCTATAGAGTGCCATCCGGGCTATCTCCAAGCTAAAGACTGGAACGAACTGCTGGACTGTGGGTTTAACAGGTTCAGTATCGGCGTGCAAGACTTGGACGAACATGTGCTGAAAGTGGTGAACAGGGAGCCGTCGCTGATGCCTCTGCGAGACATATTTGGCCTGCTGCGGAGCGCTGGGGCCACCATCAACCTCGATTTTCTCTATGGCCTGCCGCTGCAAACACCCGAAAGTTTTGCCCGTAATATAGAGGCGGCGGTGGAGTTGCACCCAGACCGGGTGGTCACCTTCAGCTATGGACATGTGCCTTGGGTGCACAAGCGCCAGCTCGTGTTGGAGAAGATTGGGCTGCCTGAGGAAGGCGCCAAACAGCGCATGGGCGCCAACGCGAGGGCCATCATGCGCCAAGCCGGCTACCGAAGCATTGGCATGGATCATTATGTTTTGCCCGAAGACGAATTGAGCAAGGCTTTGGACAACCACTTTTTGCGCCGCAATTTCCAAGGTTATTGCACCCTGCGCACCACCGGGCAAGTGTACGCGTTGGGGGTGACGGGCATCAGCCAACTATCCACGGCCTACGCACAGAACAGTCATGACATAGACGGCTACATGGCTAACATAGAGGCTGGCAGGCTCGACGTGAGACGAGGCTATGCGCTCACGCACCGCGACCAAATGGTGCGCGAGGTGGTGGAAAATCTCATGTGCAACTATCATGCAGACTGGAAAGACATAGCCAAGCGTATGGGCGTGAGTCGAGAGGAGCTTCGCGAGGCTTTGCACTGGGACGAGAGCCAACTCCGGGAGATGGAAGCCGACGGCTTGTTCATGCGCACAGAAGACACGCTCACCATGACAACAGAGGGCACTCCATTCGTGCGCAACGTGGTGGCGGCACTCGATCCGCTTATGGTGAACACCACGCGAAAATTCTCCAAACCCATATAGACTGCACGGCAAGACATTTCATGCGCCACGCAGGCAATCACTTGGATGAGCCCATGGGCTATCACCCTCGTTCAATTAAAGAATAAACTCGAAAAAATGGAACAGAAAAAACAATCCACAAACACTCCTGTGACACCCTCCGCGAACCACGAGGCTGATGTCGTCGTAATTGGAGCGGGGCTCACTGGCCTCACCACCGCGTTCTATCTGACACGTGGCGGAAAAAACGTGGCTATGATAGAGACCTCTGACCGCGTTGGAGGACAAATACACTCACACCGCGTAGGCGACTTCATCTTTGAGAGCGGACCCAACACAGGGGCAATATCCTATCCGGAAGTGGTACGGCTTTTCGAAGATTTGAAGCCTTCTTGCGAACTGGAGGAAGCCCACAAGTCATCCAAACGACGACTCATTTGGAAAGGCCATAAGTTTCACGAGTTGCCCTCTGGACCCATCAGTGGACTGCGCACACCGCTGTTCACGTGGCACGACAAGATAAGAATTTTGTTCGAGCCGTGGCGAAAGAAGGGTACCAATCCAAACGAGAGCGTGGGCGACATGGCCGCGCGCCGACTTGGAAAATCGTTCGTAGACTATGCCGTGGACCCTTTTTTGTCTGGTGTTTACGCCAGCGACCCTGACCGTCTACCCACAAGACTGGCGCTTCCCAAACTGTATAATTTGGAGCAAAACTACGGCAGCTTCATTCGTGGAGCGCTGGCCAAGCTCAAGGAGCGCAAGTCTACGGCCGACCGAATGGCCACCAAGGGTGTGTTCTCGGCGCGTGGTGGCCTGAGCAACCTGACCAATGCTTTGGCCCAATCCATTGGTATGGACCGAATACATACCTCCGCCCAAAACGTCTCGGTCATGCCCAAAGACAAAGGTTGGGTGGTTACTTTCCGTTCGAAAGACGGCATAGAGACCACCATCGCATGCCAACGGGTTGTCACAACGTGCCCAGCCTACGCACTGCCCACACTTCTTCCGTTCATCGACAAGGCGCAAATGGCCAAACTGAGCAACCTGTACTATGCGCCCATAGTGCAAATTGGAGTAGGCTTGACACACCATGGAGGGATCAAATACAACGCATTTGGTGGGTTGGTGCCATCCAAAGAGCATAAAAAAGTATTAGGAATACTCTTCCCATCGGCCTGTTTCGATGGTCGTGCCCCTAAAGAGGGGGTGAGCTACACCTTTTTCTTGGGTGGCACTCGACATCCAGAATATGTGGAAAAGAGTGACGAGGAACTGAAAAAAATTATAGACGACACATTGCATGACATGCTGAAATATCCTGCCGACATGCACGCGGACTCCATCCAAATATACCGCCACAAGCGAGCTATACCACAGTATGAGTTGAGCAGCCAAGAGCGATTTGACACGATTGAGGAGCTCGCCGCCCAATATCCCACACTCACTATCGCCGGCAACCTATGGGGAGGCATCGGCATGGCAGACCGTATCAAGCAAGCCGTGGGTGTGGCAAAAGACATCAACAGAGGCTAAGCCTTTTTGCATGGACATGGGACAAGCAAGCACATGAATACCATTGGCGATGGCGACCAATGGCCTTTAACCGTTGATTTTGTCACATCCAAAGGCGCACGGCTATAAAAGCCTCACGCACGTCAAATCTTACCACTTTCTGACAAGTAACGCATCGCATGCTTTCCCATTCAAATTATCTTTCGTTTTTACATGTCAATTTATGTTAAAGTCTTCTTTTTATCCAAGGTTTTACGTACATTTGCATCCGATTATCGGGAAGATTGGCAGAGTGATCGAATGCGCTGGACTCGAAATCCGGTATACCCTTTTTGGGTATCGGGGGTTTGAATCCCTCATCTTCCGCTTTTCAATGAAAATGCTTGGCTAACGATTGCCAATAGTTTTCAATCACCAAGCAGGTTCAATCCCTATGAAAAGGCTTTTCCATATTTTATCGCTCGCCGTCTCGCTGTTCGTTTGTTGCCAAATGAGCATACATGCGGCAAACATTGGTAAAAGTCCGATCACACCCAAAGAGCTTTCTGGTCTCGACGAGCACGAGCGCAAAGACACGCTCCACGGCTTTGAGAAAAGTGAAGAAAAAGCCACGGCTATTATTGAAAACACGGCCGAAACGTACCGTGTTTGCAGCTCAAGGCCACAACGCATTCTACCTTCGTGCGAGCCTAATTTTGGCCATTTCATCGCACAAAACGCACGTTCTTACCATGCGACTATCATCGCATACAGACAATCTTCACATCTCAAACAGAGCGCTCCGATTAGGAAAGGCAGCTCGATTCGATACTATGTCTACGCGCTGAGACATATCATTTGCTGAAAATCACGTCTTTTTCAATTTAAACTTCATTCCCGCTCCGATAGCGGCAGCGCCGTCCAGCCTATTTTCATTGGCCATAACGGGCGCACCGTTCTCCTTGTGGGCATGCGCGAGAGCGACGAGTGGCCCAAAAGCCAAGCGTCGTCTCGTTAACCCATTCATTCATTTAAAAGACGTATTTAACAACATGGCAAATATTAACAAATTAGAAATAGTGAAGGCAAACGCCGACAAAAACATAGTGACTATCAAGAAAGGATTTCTCGGCATGGGAGGAAAAGTAATAGATAACAAGTCTGGACAACCCATGACCGTGACCGTGGAGGAGTTCGACTCCACCGAGGGCGAGCTGCTATCGCGTGTCATTAACATGGACACGGAGGGCATGGTGCAAGCTCTCGCCGACCGAAAGCCACGCCCCGCAGGCTTGGGCAACTTCCGATTAGAAACCTTATTGACAGAGGACGGCAACCTGTTGCTGATGCAAATGTTCAAGTTTGTCGATTTCAAACATCGCCCATTCTCCGACCTTAAGGTCATCAAGGGCGAACATGCCAAGGAGATAGCCCAGTTGTTGGGTGGGCGGTAGAGCCCCCAACGCATAGTTAGAGGCATGGTCCATGCGTCTCGCGTTACCATCATCCATGCGTCTGTTTTTGGCCAATTCATCGCCTTTTACAGGTCTTCCGAGCCACAACACTCCTTGCACAAGACTGGGGGATGGGCGAAAAAACACACAAAAATAGGATGACGGCCAAGCATAAACATTTCCTTATAAGCCAAAAATTCCCGACATGGCGCCAACATGCCATGTCGGGAACGCTTTTCCAACCCATAAGAAGGTGGTATAACACCATACAGTTTTATCTCGTTATCCACTCGAACAAACCACAAGATGGGCCTTTTGGCAGGTCGACGACAATTCTTACAGCCATGGGGTTCGCAGGCTCGAAGTTGACAGCGCAAGGCAATCTGCGTTCGGCGGATTACCGCTCGACAGCCGCAACAGGTTTCCAAACGCCACATTTGTCCTGCCAGTCGAGGTTCCAACTATCAGGAATAGCGCATCCTCCCCACGGAGAGTCTTCCTACCCACAACGCTTTTCATAGTTTTTGAAATTGTCGAAGAAACTATCTCCGTCTTCAAAACGATAGCAAGCTGTACACTTGGGCGCATCGCAGACACGCTCCGTGGCATCCCAACTTTCATATTTTCGATACCACGCAGCTCCAAGCAAAATACAGGACAAGGCTCAAGACAACGTCGCGCGTGTCAAACTACCCATCTCATCGAAAGAAAACGCTTGTGCCAAGGTTGGCGAGGCAATAATTTTCTGATCGTGAAAAAGTGTCAATTTATCCATGCACTCATCGCTCACGCGCCCTCGGCGGCATGGTATGACGAGCGCACCAAAGGCCCACTCTCCACATGCTCAAAACCCTTGGCGAGGGCGATATTCTTGTATTCGGCAAACTGTTGTGGCGTGATGTAGGCCGACACAGGCAAATGAGCGGCGGTGGGCTGCAGGTATTGGCCGATGGTGAGACGCCGGCAGCCGGTGCCCAAAATGTCGTCCATCAGCTCAAGCACCTCCTCACGCGTCTCTCCCAGCCCCACCATAAAACCTGTTTTGGCCGCTATGCCACAACGCGCTATCTCGCTCAGCACGCCCAGGCTGCGCTCGTAGCGTGCCACGCTACGAACAGACGGCGTGAGCCTGCGCACGGTTTCCATGTTGTGCCCAGCCACGTGGGGACGGGTGGCCATAACCATCTGAACGAGATTGGCGCGCCCCATGAAGTCGGGTATGAGCACTTCTATCTTGGTATCAGGGTTCAAGGATTTAACTTCCTCTATCGTTTTGACCCAATGAGCCGCTCCATGATCTGGCAAGTCGTCGCGGTCCACCGACGTGATGACAGCGTAGCGCAGACCGAGAGCCTTCACGGTCTCGGCCACATGGCGTGGCTCAGCGCAATCCAAAGGTGCCGGCCTGCCCGTGGGCGTGTTACAAAAACGGCACTTGCGGGTACAGATATTGCCGCCTATCATCAACGTGGCCGTTCGGGCCATCCAGCATTCGGCGCGGTTGGGACACAGGCCGTCGGTGCAAATGGTGTTCATGTGATGTCCCGCCAAAATCTTGGCCGTCTCCGTGGTCGACTTCTTAGACGTGAGGTCTATTTTCAACCACTCGGGTTTCATCACGTGGGGCTCTCGTCCAAAGAGCAAACGCAAGAACTGCTTAAGCGTCAGGCCTCGCACGATGGCCGACAGGTCTACGCCCACCAACGCCTCGGCCACAGCCTCGCGACTGAGTGCTACACCACGCAAGCGGTTGAGCAGACCAAGGTCAATGTCGCCCAAAAGAAAATAATCACCCATCAAATTCATCTTCACGATGGTGTTATTTTTCAACTCCACGCGCGCTTCCAAGGTGCCAACGCCCTCAAAACGGTGCTTGCGCACGATGGAATATTTGGGATTGTTGCCATAAACGAAGTCGTCATCCGCCAGCGTCTTCTCTATCTCGGCTATGCCCCTCAGGTCATCGTCGGTCAGCTCGAGCACTTCGTCGCCACACATGTAATGACGCACATAATCCATAAACTCCTCTACACTGAGCTTAACATGTGGCGCCACATTGTTGACACGCTGGCTCACCGAAGCCACACCCTTGCTCTGCAACTTCTCGCGAGACGGAGTGAGCGACTGTTCCAAATGGTCCAACTGGGTGTCATACAACAACGAATTGTGGAGCACACTACGGCCGCGAAGCGCATAAAACGCACTACCCGACACCTTGCGGCCATCCACCAAGATATCGTTCCGACCAGATAGTTGGGCTTCTACACCCAAGCTGCGCAGCACATCGGCCATACCACGCATGTATTGTACAAAAGCCTCGTTAACATGATCAGTGTAAGATATATAAGAAAACTGTATACAGCCAAGATCGCTGTATATGCAGCCTCCACCGCTCTTACGGCGAAAAATATCTATGTTGTTAGCCTTACAGTAATCTATGTTTACTTCATTTTCGATGAGCTGGTTGCGGCCTAACATCACTGTGGGCGCCACACGCCAGCCCATGAAATAGTCGTCGTCGGTATAGTGGCAAGCCACATACTCTTCCACGGCAAAATAAAAAGGCAGTTGGCGTATCTTCTCGGGGTGTGGTATAATGATGTATTTCATTTTAAGGTTATAAAGGTTATGGGCGCAAATATACAAAAAAAAATTCAATACCATAATATCTTTTTTCAACACTTGGCATGTATTTTATCACAAAAGACAGCATGAAAGCCACGCACACTGCCTGCGAGGGCCAAATTGGGGCACGCCGTCTCTTTCATTGTCAGACGGCTTAATCCATGTAACGCTTCTTCCAATGGAACGAAAAACAACGCTCCAACTGCCATCATGGGCTAACGTCGGGGCAATCCGCGCCGAAAGTCAACTATTGCGGACAGTCATCTTTTACACTTTGAAATTATCCGACAAAAGTGCGAAAATACAGAGCTTATTATGAAAAAAGAAATCGCTGGCTACAAATACGCCAAAAATAAGCCCACAAATGTTAGTCGCTATCAATCTGGAAGTTACAATATGTTTTGTCTATTTATAGTTGGTTTGCGCTCGTTTTCAAATGTGTTTAACGCCCAATCACACTGCGATTAGTGCCTATTGGCGAGACAATTAGCACTTATTCGACACACGTTCAGGCTCTTTTCGCATTGCCATTAAGCGCTAAAGGCCACACCAATCAAAAACCAATGACGCGCATATTGACAAATTATTAACAAATCATTAGAATTTCTCGTCTAAAACGTTAGTTTCTCAAGGACCAGTTTTTATGATTTATAATTGACAAAAACGATATGAAAATTATTGTTTGTCGCGCCATGCGTTATACTATATGGGAATATTCCCAACCTCCTATTGACGGGATAATAATGTATGTTTTTACGACAGATGAAACCTGATGAAATCTGATAAAACAGGTAGGCGCAAGCAAAATTATTAATTGTAAATTGTAAATTGTGAATTGAAAAATTGCTATATTTGCCCCATCAAAACTATACAGACATGAAAATAGGCATATTTTGTTCGGCCAACGACAATATCGACCCAGACTTTTTCAAGCTCACCGAGGAGTTGGGCACGTGGATGGCAACCGAGGGCCACACCTTGGTCTACGGCGGATGCAACATCGGCCTGATGGAGTGCGTGGCCAAGGCCGTCCACCTTGGCGGTGGCCAGACCATCGGGGTGATACCCTCGCGCATGGAGCGAGGCGGCAAAATGTCAGACTATGTGGACGTGCACGTGCCATGCGACGACCTGAACGACCGCAAGCAACTACTGATGGCGCAAAGCGACGCTTTCGTGGCGCTTCCAGGCGGCGTGGGTACCTTGGACGAGATTTTTACCGTGGCGGCCTCCAAAACGGTGGGCTACCACAATAAAAAAGTGGTGCTGTACAACATGAAAGGCTTTTGGCAGAGTGCCATCGACCTGCTGGACGACCTGCAAAAACGTGGATTTGTTCGCGGGCAATGGCCAGATCTCATCAAGGTGGCCAACAGCCTCGATGAACTTCGATCGTTGATAGCCAACTCATAAGGGCTTTGCGCATTGCCCAATCGAGAGAGCGCAAGCCCGGTCGGCAATCGTCGTGGGCAAGCGGCAGATTGAAAACACGACGCTCGACAAGCGTAAACACATGAAAATCCCCGCGTTCTCACGATGAGAGCGCGGGGATTTGAGTTGTCGCATAGACAAACAGGCAGTCATTTTGAGTGGTTAAGCTGGCATTCAAGTTAAAGCATGCGTTTTACCCCAGTATGGTTTCCGCTTAACATTGCCACCATCCTCTTACAGCTTTTTTGCGATTGGGCCGCACTCTGTCGGTAGCCAAGCGCGTCTCGCTCTTTTTTCAAGGCAGCCTTCTCACTAAAAAGACAGGCGCAAACTTGATGGCGATTGGCCTTGAGCGCCTATTTGTCAGCGATTGATTAATAGCCCGGATTTTGTACCAAGTTGGGGTCTATCTGTATCTGGTCGATAGGAATGGCAAGCCAGTAGCACTTGGGAGCCACGATAGTAGATCGGTTGACATACGCTCCATCGTTCATGTCAGTGAGGCGATAATAGTCTTTGGCGCTTCTGCCAGCTGTATTCCACGCTTTTTCCTTGGGCCTCAACACCTTCTCAAGTATCTTCCATCGACGAATGTCATGGAAACGACGACCCTCCATAGCCAATTCATTGGACCGCTCGTCGTGTATCACCTGCCGTAGCTTAGCCTCGTCGGTAGGTATGCCTCCGGCGTAGCTCCACGACTTTTGGAACGTGGGAAGCCCGCTGCGCGTGCGCACCTTGTTGAGATATTCCAAGCTCTTGGCGCTCAACTTATGGTTATATTCAAAATCGGCTTCCACGTAGCTCAGGTACAACCCGGCCAAACGCATATAAGGGAAAACCCACTTGTTGTACGTGAACTGCTTGTTTCTGGGGTTGTAAGTGTCTTTGGACGAGACCCATTTTTGGCAGTAATAGCCATTGTCGCTTTGATACTCGTTGCCCTTTATGCCATCTTCCTGTTGAGGCTCACCCCTGCGACACTTCAGCATTGTCACGCCATTGTTGACCTCAAACGGTCCACGGTCGAAACCGACAGAGGCATAGAACCTCGGCTCTCTGAACGCATTGTAGGCAGATGTCTGCTCTTTAGGAAAGAAAGGAGAGGGCACTAAGTCTGTGGGTTGAAGGTTCTTCGTGTCCGGGTCGTCTTCCCATGGCAAACCTTTTAATGTAAAGTATCGGGTCACGCAACTCCATGTGGGGAACACGTATCCCCTGAACCCATCGCGACTATACTTGGTGAAGCCTATGCGCGGCGCGAAATTCTTGATGCAATATTTTATTTCATCCTGGTTGGCTAAACCGAAGAGTATCTCGTCCCAGTTGTTAAAGTTACCCGTCTTTGGGCCAACGAAAGCCTCGTGATAGTTTTTGCCACCCTGCAACATGTCGCTTGTGCTGCCACCGTATAGCTTGTAGCCATTCGTCTCGCACAGTTTGATGGCGTCCTCGGCGGCGTCCATGGCCTTCTTCCACTTCTCCCGGTCGTACGTCAGGTTCATCAATGGTTTGCCATCCGGGTTTTTGAAATTGGCGTAAAACTCCGCATTACCATTTACCAAGGGCGACGCGGCGTACAAAAGCAAGCGCGCCTTGAATCCGAGCGCGGTGGCCGAAGTGGCCCTATTCTTCTCGCCATTGGTACGAACAGCAGGAAGCAGCTTGGCGGCCTCGTCGTATTTCTCAGCGATAAAGTTCACGCACTCATCGTATGGCACGCGCATCTGCCCGTTTTCAGCATTCTGCGAGTACTCTTCCTTGGCCAAGAATATCGGGCCGTAATACTCCAACAACAACTGATGATAATAGCCTATGAGGAAAAGAGCCTCTCCTTTCCACACATTTTTGTTCTCATTGGTGATGTCGGGCACCTTGTCAAGGTTATTCAACACATTGTAACACTTGCGAATGGCCCCCCAAATGTCTTTCTTTTGGGCATCCGTGGGGTAATGGTCAGCCGTATTGCTCCACATCGCGAAGTAGGTGTTGGACGACGACTCGTCGCCGTTCATAAGGCTTTTGTAGTGAAACCATCGTGTCGTTCCTCGGTGGCCCACCACCATTTCGTCTGACCCCATCAAGCCGGGAAATCCCTTTTGTGGCTGCATGATGTCGGGTATCTCGCTATAACAGCCCACCACCATACGCTCCGCTTGGGTTTGTGTCTTGTAAATATCGGCCTCGGTGGCGTTTCCTGTGGGCACCACATCGAGAAAGTCGCATGCCGACAGCGTTCCCGCCAAAACGGTGGCTAACGCTATTTTGATGTATGATTTGGTTTTCATCGTTATGTATTTTTGTCGCTATTAATAATGAAACTGTACGCCAACTTTGACGGTTCGCTGCAATGGGTAACTCAAACCGTTACCGCTTCCCATCTCGGGATCCCACGTCTTGAACTTCGAGAAGGTGAGAAGGTTGGTCCCCGCCACATAAACGCGCATCCACTTGGTAGGCGTGAAGCCCACCTCCATGGTCTTGAGGCGTAAGTAGCTGCCGTCACGCATGTAGAAAGTGCTTGGCACCACGTTGTTGTTCACAAACGATTGGGACAGGCGCGGATAGGCCGCATTGGCGTTGTTGTTGGCCTCTGACCAGTGGTTTTTCACGATATACTGGGCTATACCCAGTCCGTCGCCCTCCTTGTCAACGAAGGGATGGATGTCTCTCATCATCAGGCTCACGCGCGCCGCTCCTTGAAACATCATCGACACGTCCCACTTCTTGTAAGTGACGGTGGCGCCAAAACCATAGATTATCTCCGGCAACTCTGGGTATCCGATGGTAGTAACGTCGTTTTGGTCTATCTTGTTGTCATTGTTGAGGTCCTTGTATTTGATGTCGCCCACGGTATACGCGCTAAGCTCTTGCTTGGGCGCTTGGTCTATTTCCTCTTGCGAGGTGAACAGGCCCTCGGCCACAAAGCCGCGTATGCTGTTGATGGGGTGACCCAAACGGGAGTAGTAAGAAGACACGTTTTGCGGCTCATCCACGTCGGTCATCTCATTGTGGGCGTATGTCAGGCTACCGTTTGCCTTGACGGTGAAATCCCTGTTGAACACTTTGGTGTAGGCCAAGCTCATGTCAAAGCCCTCGTTTTTCACCGCTCCGATATTGGCCCAAGGTTTGTTCTTGCCGAAGCCCAACATGGAAATCACGGCGTTTCTCTGCATGAAGATGCCCGTGCGCGCCTCGTTGAAATAGTCAAATGTGATGTCCAAGCAGCCCATCAGGCTCATATCCACGCCCACATTGAGCTTCTTCGATTTCTCCCATGTGGCCAACGTGTTGCCATAAGTGGTGATATTGGGCACTTTGATGTTATCATAGTTGTTGCCTATCCACCAACCACCATTGGACAACATGTCCACCGTGGTGATGTATGGGAAACGGTTTTGCAGAGCGTCGTTTCCCACAAGGCCATACGAGCCGCGTATCTTCAAGTTGTGTACGTAGGCTTTGACAGGTTTGAAGAACGCCTCGTTGGAGATGGTCCAGCCCGCGGCGACGGCCGGGAAGAACCCAAAGCGCTGGCCACTCATAAAGTTTTCCGAGCCGTTGTAGCCGAACGTGGCCTCCAACAGGTATCGATGGCCATAGTTATAAGCCAACCTGCCGGCCAAACCCTGCTCTCGATAAGGCAGCAAATCGTATTCTCCACCGCCATTCTTGACCTTTTTGGTCTCTTTCATGTGGTACACCAAAGTGGTGTTCACGTCGTGCTTGCCAAACATTCTTTGATAGTCCACCTTGCCTTGCATTGACCATACGGTCGTGGTGGGGTCCCTGCCAGAGTTGGATTGCAGGTAAGGTTGTCCGGGGTCTCCAATGGAGGTGGTGTCGAAATGGTATTGTCCGTTCTCGTCCACGGTGTAATCATCAGCCACTTTGTAATAAAAGGGCACGTTCCAATGGTCCAGCCAGTTGAAACTGTAATTGTAGAATGATACCAAACCGCTCGCCTTGAGTCCGGGAGTGACAAAGTCCAAGTCTTGGTCTATATTGAACGCCGTCGTGGAATATACGTAGTTGCGGTCAGTATAGCCAGAACTCAGCCGCGCGTATGGGTTGGTTTGCAAGCCACCTACGCCTTGGCGAGCGTTCAGTCCGTATCGCACGAACATGTCGCCATTCTGCGCGGGAAGCACGGGTGGGAAGCTAACAGGCGACACGGTCATGGTGTAATAGAACAATCGATTGACCGGTTCTTTCGGCGCGTGATAGTAGAACAGTTGCGTATTCATGTTCAAGCCAATCTTTGTCGTGCGCGTAAGACGAGCCGTGACGTTGCTTTGGAACAAGTACTTGCGGCTTCGCATGCTCACATCCAACGCTTGCGCCTCTTTGGGTTGGCGTATGATACCGTTCTCGTAGAAGATGCCCGCGTTGAGAAAATAGGTCAATATCTTGCTACCACCCCTGACATTGAGGTTCAAGTTCTGGTTCATGGTCATCTTTTTAAACAACATACCATACCAGTCGTTGTTCGGGAACAGGTATGGATTGGCTCCCTCGCGAGTCTTGGCAATGCGCTCCTCACTATAATAAGGAGTGTAAGCGTTGCCCACAGCCTTAGCCTCGTTGTAGGCAGCTTCGTTGAACATTTCCATGTAAGTGGGCCCGTCGGCCATGGACTGTATCATCGTTGGAGAGGAAAAAGTGTTGTCCAAACGCACCTTCACTTGCATTTTCTCGGACAGCTCGCCCTGTTTGGTGTTCACGATAATAACACCATTGGCGCCACGCGAACCATATAAAGATGTGGCGGTGGCATCCTTGAGCACCGAGAAAGACTCGATTGACTCTGGCGGGATATTGTTGAGCATGGTGGGACTAATCTCAACACCATCGAGAATGATAAGCGGAGCCTTGTTCGCGCCAAAGGTGGAGATACCCCTTATATAGAACTCGGCGTGATCATAACCGGGCTCTCCACTTGCTTGTCGGGCTATGATGCCAGGCACGTTGCCCGCGAACGAGGTGGTAAGGCTGCTTGAAGTCATCTTCAAGTCGTCTGGATTTACAGCTTGCACAGCCCCGACCAACGATTCTTTCTTCTGTTTGCCAAAACCGACAACCACCACTTCTTTCAGGTCTTTGTGCGCGGGAATCATCGATATGGACACAAAGGTGCGACCTTTGAGCCTAATCTCTTTGTCTTGGTAGCCTATGTAGGCCACGTCCAAGACAGCGTTGGGCGAGGCTTTGATGACAAACGTTCCCTCGGCGTTGGTGATGGCAGCGTTGGCAGAGCCATGTTCCCTTACCGTGGCGCCAATGATGGGCTCGCCATTCTCATCGCCAATAAATCCCTTAATGTCTCTTTTGTTGTCTTGTGCGGATTGGGTAACTTGCCGCACGCTTGTGACTCCCGACGAAATATCGCCCAAAGCCTTGGCCTCGGTTGCCGTTAGATTTGCAGCTAACAAAGCTAATGACATCACGAATAGCCTTGGTCCGTGACCATGGTTGCATTTCATTTGCTTGTGAATTAAAGGTTTATAAATTAGAATTTTAATGTTACTATCCGTGTGAACGCATGACTACATGTTCTTTTAACACATAAAGCCGTTAGGTAAACACATTGGCAAATGTACCCTGATAACCCGAAGAACGCTGCAACTATTCGTTCAAAAGATAGAAAAATTGAGCCAAACGCATGCGTTTGGCTCAATTTGGCGTATTTGGAACTGTTTTGTTATAATATCAAGCAGTCTTGCTCGGACCTTGATGGCGCGCAAACAGTTTGCCAACAACCGGCAAGGAGGAGAGCGACAAGTCTTTCTTGACAAGATAAAAAAGAAAGACAAACACCAATATCGTATTCGTGACGATGGCCCACAAGGCTGGCAAATGATTATTGGCGAGCGTCATGCATACGGTAAGCACGGCGGCAAGGGCCACGTAGGCGAATATATCCTTGAGCGGATAGCTGATGGGATAGTATCGCTGGCCTATCAAATAACTCAGCGTCATGGCCGTGCCGTAGCCGGCAAAACCACCCCACGCGCATGCCATATAGCTGTATTGGGGCACAAAAATGACGTTGACAGCTATGAGAACCAAGCAGCCAGCGCCGCTGAAATAAGCCCCCCAGATGGTTTTGTCAATGAGCTTGTACCAAAACGAAAGGTTGAAATACACACCCATCATAATCTCGGCGGCCATCACAATCGGCACCACGCGCAATCCGGACCAATAGTCATGGTTGGGTATGATGTATCTAAGGACATCCATATAACCCATTACCAAGAGGAAGGCCAAAAGCGTAAAAATAACAAAATACTTCATGGCCTTGGCGTAAGTGTCACGGTTATCCTTGTCCTTGGCCTTGCCAAAGACGAAAGGCTCGTAGGCGTAACGGAAGGCTTGGGTTATCATGGCCATGATCATGGCAATCTTGACGGTGGCTCCATACACACTCAACTCTGCCTTGGCATCTGCCCCACGATAGAGGAAAGGAAACACGATCTTGTCGAAAGTCTGGTTCAAAATGCCGGCAATGCCAAGAATGAGCAGCGGCCAAGCATAGCGAAGCATTCGCTTGAGCAACCCCCAGTCTAAACGATAACGGAAAGTGAACAGCTCCTTCCAAAACATGAGAGTGACCAATGCGGTGCAAACCAAATTGATATAGAACACCATGCCCACGTCCAAGGTGAAACGCTCATCGTACAATCCGAATGGATTGATGCGTAAGGCAGGCAGCAAAAACAGGTATGTGATATTGAGAAGGACATTCAAAAAAACGTTAGCCAACTGGATAACGGCGAACTTTACCGGGCGTTTGTTGTATCGCAGAAAGGCAAATGGGATACATTTAAACGCATCTATCGCCACACATATAAACATCACCGCCACCCAATCGGGGTGTGATGAGTAACCCATGAAAGTAGCGATGGGACCAAGAAATATTAAGACTAAGGATATGAAGAGCAGCGAAGTGGAGCCTACAGCTATGAGCGTGGTGGTGTAGACGACTCGCGGATTTTCCTCTGTCTTGTTGGCAAACCTGAAGAATGACGTTTCCATGCCATAGGTAAGGATGACCAACAACAACGCCGTGTAAGCGTAAACATTGGTCACGACACCGTATTGGCCACCCGACGCAGCCCATGCGGCGGTCTGGATGGGCACCAAAAGATAGTTCACAAACCGGCCGGCTATGCTGCTGATACCATAGATGGCGGTGTCTTTTACGAGTGATTTCAAGTTTGCCATAGTGCTGAAACAATTGCTACAAGTCCACGAGCGGGCACTTATCCGAAGAATATATAGGCGATGCCAATGGCCGCCAAGACACCGACAAGGTCGGCAAGCAGGCCACAAGCCACCGCATGGCGAGCGTATTTAACACTCACGCTGCCAAAATATACGGCGAGAATATAGAACGTGGTGTCGGTGCTGCCTTGGAAAATGCAGCTCAACCGCCCCACAAAACTATCAGGACCATAGTTTTTCATGGCCTCGAGCATGAGCCCCCGGGCCCCGCTTCCAGACAGAGGTTTCATCAGTGCGGTAGGCAACGCGCCCACGAAATCCGCGTCAAGGCCACAACCTCGCACCACCTGCGCTATGCCATCAATGAGCATATTCATGGCTCCAGAGGCCCGAAACACGCCCACGGCCACCAATATGGCAACAAGATAGGGAATGATTCGAACGGCTGTGGAGAAACCCTCTTTAGCCCCTTCGATAAAAGCCTCGTACACATTCACCTTTTTAAAAAGACCGGCGAGAATGAACATAATGATAATTCCGAACAAGATGAGATTGCTGGTCACGCTCGTTACAGTGTCCATAGTGTCTTTATCCATCTGCGAGAAGCCCCAAATCACCAATCCGACAAACGTTACCAACCCACCCATTGTGGCCAACAGCGCAGGTTGGAAGATGTTGATGCGCTGCCAAGTAGCCGTTATCACGATACCCGCGAGGGTGGCCACGGTGGTGGCCAAGAGTATAGGTATGAAGACATCTGTAGGTGTTTCCGCGCCGTATGAGGCGCGAAAAGCAAGAATGGTGGTTGGAATGATGGTCAGCCCGGAGGTGTTGAGCACCAAAAACATTATCATTGGGTTGGTCGCCGTGTCTTTCTTGGGGTTCAATTCCTGCATTTGTTGCATGGCCTTCAGCCCCGTTGGGGTAGCGGCGTTGTCAAGCCCGAGCATGTTGGAGGCTATGTTCATGAAGATTGATCCCATAGCCGGATGGTTTCGAGGAATGTCCGGAAAGAGCTTCGTGAACACCGGGCTGAGTGCCTTGGCCAGCACATTCACCACACCAGCGCGCTCGCCTATCTTCATAATTCCAAGCCACAGGGCGAGCACCCCGGTAAGGCCGAGCGAAATCTCGAATGCCGTTTTGGACGTGTCAAACGTTGAGTCTACTATTTTCTGGAAAATAGTGGCGTCGCCCATGCAGAGCTGAAAGGCTCCGAAAACAAAGGCTACAAGAAAAAAACCTATCCAAATATAATTCAGTACCATACGTAGTGGCAAAGTTACCACTATTTATATTTTATAGCAAAAAAATCGTTTCGAAAACCCACAAAACTTTGAAAAGAATATCGGCGAGCAACGCTTTTGAGCCAGTCTCATCCCTCTCGTGCTGCGTTTTGTCGCCCATCCTCACGCCATTGGCACACAACAAGAAACACATGATATTTTGACATGACATAAAAACAAGCGAGAGACAGCCTCGTAGCCACCCCTCGCCGACAGTATCGCCGTTCGGACGGCGTATCGTTGTATCAAAACACCACTTTCTTGCCATTCACGATATACACGCCTTTGCCTATCTTGCTCACGCGACGCCCCTGCAAATCGAACACCTCTGGTGTTTTCTTGTATGCGTTCACATGGTCGATACCCGTGGGAACTGATTTCTTTTTTCCCTTGAATACATATTGTATATGTGAGTCATCCTTAAAAGACAAGAAAAAACTAAGTTCCAAATTGCCTTCCTTATCCACACAACTCTCTTTCTCGTCAATACTACCCGAGAGCCATACCGTGTGCTGTTTGTCCTTGGTAGCCACCTCGTCATCAAGATTGTTGTATGCCTCTACATGCCATTTGTTGTTATTACGCAACAGGTAACAATCTTTGAAAGGGATTGACGCGAACTCATATTGGCCGATTGTAACGTCTTTTAAGGTTAAAACCGTGAACTGACGCTCACCCTTGCTTATCTCTATGATCATTTGTTTCTTGCCACTTGGAGTCTTGGTCTCGGTCGTGCGGTCGAACAACTCCGTGGTGGCCTCACCCTCATAAGTGCCCCAAACATCTGGCACAACCTCAGGCTTGGCTTCTTGGGCCATCATCATATTCACCTGCGCACATAGCACAATCAATAACATGGGAATTTTGTGAAAGATTCTCATCATTGTTTTTTTCTTTTAATTTTTAATTGATTATTTAATGAAGTGACCACAACAATTCACATATCACATTGCGAGCCGTTTGCGACCACAAAAAAAATTGCGGCGCAAAGATATGAAAATAGTGGTAAAAAATCATGACTCTACTTGCAAAAAAATCATAAATATGCCATTTACAACCAAATTTATCATGCTCTAAAGCACACCGAGAACAGCTCTCTCGGCCTTAGACACGCAGCGTCAAGACGTGTATACCAGCGTTAAAACGTTTCTTTCGCTATCATTTTAAATCGCCTTGCAAATGAGGTTCAAGACAAAAAGAACGTCGCAAAAACCTAATAAACATAAAAAAAATAGCAAAAATATGCGATTAGTACTCATCCGTCACTTTATTATCGTAACTTTGCGGCGTTCAAAGGGACAAGGAATAACGGTAGGGCGTTGTCAAGAAGTCCCTACGGTTACATTATTAAACATTACTTTTTTGAAAACATTTGAAGAATTAGGCGTAAGCGAAGAGATTCGCCGCGCTATTGACGAACTGGGCTTTGTAAACCCCATGCCAGTTCAAGAAGAAGTTATCCCGTATTTATTAGGTCAAGGAAATGACGTTATCGCGTTGGCGCAGACTGGCACCGGAAAGACCGCAGCCTTTGGCATACCATTGTTACAGCGCACCGACCCCAATCTTCGCGAGACACAAGCGCTCATCCTAAGCCCCACCCGCGAGTTGTGCTTGCAAATAGCCGACGACCTCAACGCTTTCGCCAAATACATAGACGGCATGCACATCTTGCCCGTGTACGGCGGCTCGTCCATTGAGACGCAGATACGGTCGTTGCGCCACGGCGTGCAAATCATAGTGGCCACGCCGGGCAGGCTCATAGACTTGATGAAACGTGGCGTGGCCAAACTCGAGCGCGTGAACAACGTGGTGCTGGACGAAGCCGACGAAATGCTCAACATGGGCTTTACCGAAAGCATCAACACCATATTCGAGGGCGTGCCCCGCGACCGCAACACGCTGCTATTCTCGGCCACCATGAGCCGCGAGATAGAGAAGATAGCCAAAAGCTACCTCAACGACTACAAAGAGATTGTGGTAGGCTCTCGCAACGAGGGAGCGGAGAACGTGAACCACATATACTACATGGTGAACGCCAAAGACAAATACTTGGCGCTCAAGCGCGTGGTGGATTTCTACCCCAACATCTACGGCATCATATTCTGTCGCACCAAGATTGAGACTCAAGAGGTGGCCGACAAGCTCATCAAAGACGGCTACAACGCCGAGTCGCTACATGGCGACCTCTCGCAGCAACAGCGCGACTTGACCATGCAAAAGTTTAGAAAGCATATCACCCAACTGCTTGTGGCCACCGACGTGGCAGCCCGCGGACTCGACGTTGACGATCTGACGCATGTCATCAACTACGGCTTACCCGACGACATTGAGAGCTACACCCACCGTTCGGGGCGCACGGGGCGAGCCGGAAAGAAAGGCACATCCATTGCCATCATTCACACGCGCGAGAAACACAAAGTGCGCGCCATAGAGAAAATCATAGGCAAGGAGTTTGTAGACGGCGAGCTGCCGGCACCCGAAGAGATCTGCAAGAAGCAACTCTACAAGGTGATGAACAATATCATGAAGACCGACGTGGACGAGGAACAAATAGCGCCCTACGTGACGGAGATATACCGACAGTTTGAATATATTGACAAGGAGGACATCATCAAGAAGATGATCACGGTGACATTTGGCCGTTTTCTCGACTACTACAAAAACGCGCCGGCAATAGAGAAGCCATCCGCCAAGCGCGGCAAAAAAGAGGATGGCGCTGGCGGCAAGGCCGACAACCGACGGGGCAAGCGGCGAGGCGCGGAGACAGGATATAGCCGTCTGGCCATCAACATGGGCAAGAAAGACGGCTTCTATCCCGGCGAGATCATGCAATACATCAACCAGCACATAGAGGGAAAACAAGAAGTGGGACACATAGACTTGTTACAGAAATCGTGCTACGTGGAGGTGCCTGAGCGCGACGCTGCTTATGTGGCCGAGTCACTCAATGGCACGCGCTATCATGGGCGTGAGGTACGTTGCGCCATCGCTCATGGCAACGGGCAAGAAGGCGCCAACAAGGCGACCGCGAGACGAGGCGACCGCGGCGGTCGAAACAATGCGAGAGATTCCCGGTACGCAGACAAAGGAGGGCGCGCGGCACGCCGGGGCCAGCGTGGCAATGCCTATCGCGAAGAGTTGCAAGATTTTGATAAGGGGGGCAGACGTGGTCGCGACGATTGGAAAAGCCTCATGCAGGGTGCGCCTTTCAAGCTCAAAGGCGAGGAGCCAGACTTCAGCGAGGAGGGATGGGCACGGAGAAAACCAAAAAAGAAACAATAAAGTTATTAATTCTTAACATCGGCCATCACTTTAACAAAGTATGCGTACCTTTACGAACAAATACCGCCACAATCAATTAAAAAACACTATATGAAAAAGACAATTTATGCATTAGCGCTCATGGCAACAGCCATGATGCCCTCAATGGCAAGTGCCGACAATGGAAACGTGCGATTCAAGGGCGATGTAAAGGGGCTGAAAGACAGCCTCATCGTGATGTATGCCACACAAGGCGGAACCCAAGCCAAAGACACAGTGATCGTCAAGGACGGCAAATTTGACTTCACCGTCAGCGTGGCCGGGCCCACCAATCTCTATGCCTACACCCCAGCCACTCTTCGACACGAGGAGAGAGTGGGGTTCCAAGCTGTCGCCGTGCCAGGCGAAACGGCAGAACTCAGCGGAGACCTCACCAAGTCTTACTACTTCTCGGGGTCTAAATTCTACAACGAGTTCAACGAGGCCGACCGTGCCATGGAGGCTGCGTCCAAGCCACTCGACGACTTCGTGGGCGGACTGAACAGTCGCATGCAGGCCGGCGAGCCACGCGAAGCGTTGATGAACGAGTACCAAGCCAAGGCTCCGGCTTTGAAGAAACAAATGCTCGATGGTATCATGGCCTTTATCAAGGAGCACCCCAACTATGAGGCTTGTGCCGCTATCATCCCCAAACTGGAACAGTTGGACGACATGAAAGAAGCTGTCAAACTGCTCTCGCCATCCGTGCGCGATGGGCGGATGAAACCCATATACCAAAGCGTCATCACCGAGATGGAAAACCAAGCCAAGGCCGAAGCCGAGGCCGCAAAAAAACAAGCGGCCGGCGTGACGGCCCCCGACTTCACCCTGAACGACATCAACGGCAAACCGTTGGCGCTGTCGTCGCTACGCGGCAAATACGTGGTGCTCGACTTTTGGGGCAGTTGGTGCGGCTGGTGCATCAAGGGTTTCCCGGAGATGAAAAAATACTACGAGAAATACAAGGGCAAGTTTGAGATTTTGGGCGTAGACTGCAACGACCGCGAGGAGAAATGGAGAAAGGCCGTGAAAGACCACGCCCTGCCTTGGTTGCACGTCTATAACACGCGCGATAGCAAAATACTGGAAAAGTATGGTGTGCGTGGTTTCCCAACCAAGATACTCGTGGGACCCGACGGAAAAATCGTGAAGACATATGTGGGGGAGGACCCAGCCTTCTACACTTTTCTCGATGACACCTTTGGCAAGTAAAACCACGGCCTCGCGGCCCAAACCTTTCAACCCCTAACCATGTAGGAGACAAACGCTCATCAAGGGCGCTTGTCTCCTTTTTTTCTTTTTATCACCATGATGTCTCATGCCAAATAAGCATGAAACTCACTCGCGAAAACGTGACAACCGTTGGCAAAAGGACGTAAAACAGCGCGTCTCTCACTTTGTCAGGAAGACAAAAAAGTAAAATAATAATCACGAGAAACAGCACCTGCAAACCATCGCTTTTAGCCATCTAAAACGGCAAACTACACTTCAAGACAACCATCCCAACGGCGACAAAATCGTGATTTCCGAGCGCGCAAATCGATTCCACCGTGCGTATAACATCTAATCACCATACGAAAGAGCACTAAACGCAACGCGTTTAAAGCCCATTCGAAGCGTGATTGGACCTTAATCGCAATCCCATTAATGCCCATTCGCACACCCAAAGAAAAGAATTTTGATTGCCTTTACACCGGAAAATCCACAAAATACTGTCTTACAAGCAATTACCAAAATGCCGAAATTTGGGCGTATTTGCGAACAAAGCGCCAACGACTTGCAAATACGCGAAATATGAGCGTAGCTTTGTCAAGGAATTTCGAAATAAATAAAAAAGTAATTCACAGTTTTCAACACGCCGTGGCGCAAGCCTAATTGCGCATGGAAAACTGTGAATCGTGAATTACAAAACTTTTTTTCCCTCTCCAAACGCCGTGGAGACGTAGTTGTAATAGTGCCGACAGCTGTCCGCCGAAAACTCCAACGCGCCCTTAACAAGCTTGTCCCACACATCGACAGCAAGCCCACGCTCCATCTGTTCATGGGTTACTCCCTGTCTTATCATCTCATAGATAAAACCTGCGTTGAAGTTATCACCCGCGCCAATAGTGCTTAACACCTCTCCTTGCGGCACTGGATAGCTGCGCGCCAAACCGTTTTCGGCCCGCAATTCCACTTGGTCGGCGCCGCGAGTGCAAATGAAGCGTTTGCAATAAAACGATATTTCAGACCTGTATATCTTATCAGCGTCGTCTGTTTTGTATAAATTGACAAAATCGTCACTGCTGCCACGCACTATGTCAGCGTAACCAAAATTGTCCAACAAGTTGGGCGTGACCCTCATAAGCTCATGTTGGTGAGAACGGCGAAAGTTAACATCATAATAGATGATGGCCCCATTGGCACGCGCCTCGTCGAGCAGCGCCTGCACCTGTGGGCGTATCACGGGGTTCACGGCATAAAAAGAGCCTATCAGGACAATGTCGTCGGGCTGTATGTTGAGAGTGGGAAGCTCAAGCCGGTCGTTAGGATGATTTTTGTAAAAGAGATAATCAGCGTCGCCCCGCTCATTGAGAAACGCCAATGACACAGGCGATTTGGCGTCTTGGAAAACACTCACATTGTGGGCGTCCACATCATTCCGGGTCAAGAAATCGACGGTGTCGCGCCCCACCCTGTCGTCTCCGGCCTCGCCAATAAACATACAGTTCACGCCCGACCGTCCAAGGGAAATCATGGCGTTGAACGTGGATCCACCTGGAAACGCGGCGATGGGCTGCGCGTTTTTAAATACAATATCATAGACGGTCTCGCCTAATCCTATTACTTTTCGCATGGGTTCACTTTGCATTTCTTTTGCAAATATCCGAAAAAACAAGCGCATATCAAAACAAAATTGGCTATTTTTGCGCTTGATATGAAATATAACACAGCAACGCTTAGCAATGGGCTAAGGGTCATCCATATGCCATCATCTTCACCTGTGGTCTATTGCGGATACTGCATACGCGCCGGTTCGAGAGACGAGAGGCCGGGCGAGGAGGGATTGGCACACTTCTGCGAGCACGCCACATTTAAGGGTACAGAGCGGCGCAGGTCTTGGAACGTGCTGAACTGCTTGGAGAGCGTGGGCGGTGACCTCAACGCTTTCACCACCAAGGAGGACACCACCTACCATGCCGCGGTGCTCAAGCAAGATATATCAAGGGCCATAGATATCCTGACCGACATCGTGTTTCACTCCACCTATCCACAGGGCGAAATAGACAAAGAGGTAGAGGTGATATGCGACGAGATTGAAAGCTACAACGACACGCCCTCAGAACTGATATATGACGAGTTTGAAAATCTCGTCTTCGACGGGCATCCATTGGGGCACGCCATATTAGGCACGACCACCAACGTGCGGGGCTTTGACACCAAAAAGGCGCACGAGTTTACCAACAGGTTTTACAAGCCACGCAACAGCGTTTTCTTTGTATACGGAGATTTGTCTTTCAAAAGGATCATCAACAAGTTGTGCGCCGTACATCAGGCCAAGATGGTCGAGACGGCTGGCCCAAAAGCGCGCGCGGATGACGCGAGCCCAGAAAAAGACAAGGGCCTGCACACAGGCCGTGGCGGCATCCAAGACATCGGCAACGATGCGCATGACGGCGACAAGCACGTGTGGCTCGACAAGTTGGCAGGACAAAAAACAATAGTGCGCAAAGGCACGCATCAAGCCCATGTGATGGTTGGGAGCAGGGCTTACGACATCTATGACCGTCGCCGCATGGCCCTTTACTTGCTCAACAACATGATAGGAGGCCCAGGCATGAACACGCGCCTGAACCTCATACTACGCGAGCATCACGGGTTGGTGTACACAGTGGAAAGCTCCATGGTAAGCTATGGCGACACAGGCGTGTGGTGCACCTATTTTGGATGCGACCCGCACGACGTTGACAGATGCCTGCGATTGGTGCGAAGAGAGCTTGACGGCTTTATGCAAAACCCCATCAGCCCCACCCGCCTCAACGCTGCCAAGAAACAATTGAAAGGGCAAATAGGCGTGGCCTGCGACAACAGGGAGAGCTTCGCGCTCGACTTTGGCAAGAGTTTCCTGCACTATGGTTGGGAGAAAGACATCAACCAGCTCTATAAAAACATTGACGAGCTGACAGCAGACAACCTGCACGAGGTGGCCAACGATATTTTTAACGAATCGCGCCTAACCACACTCATATACAAATAAAGAACTGGCAAACATGACTTTAGAAAACATTTTGGAACATCGAAGGGCCATCAGGAAGTATGACCCCAACCAGCCGTTGGAAGATAGCAAGGTGAAAGACTGTATCCGCATGGCCACATTGGCCCCGTCAAGCTCAAACATGCAACTGTGGGAGTGCTATCACGTGACGGACAAAGACACGTTGGGCAAGTTGGCCCACGCCTGCCTGGATCAAGGAAGCGCACGGACAGCCCAACAGATGGTGGTGTTCGTGACACGTCAAGACTTGTATCGAGACCACGCACAAAAAGTGTTGCGGGCTGCCATTGACGACATATTGAAAAACAGTCCGAAAGACAAGCAAGCGCGCCGAATACGATTGCAACGTCTCTATTACAAACGGGTCATGCCCATGCAGTACGCACGCTTTCTTGGTATCAAGGGACTACTGAACAAAATCTTGGCACAAACCATCGGCCTCTTCCGCCCCATCGTGCGCCAAGTGTCGGAGGGAGAAGTGAGCACGGTGGTGCACAAGAGTTGCGCGCTGGCCGTGCAAACGTTCATGCTGGCCATGAGCGAGAAAGGGTACGACACATGCCCGTTGGAGGGTTTTGATAGTAGGTTGGTGAAAAAGGCCCTCCACCTGCCATACAATCGTGGCATCAACATGGTAATAACGTGTGGTGTGCGACTGCCGGAGGGTGTGCGAGGAGAGCGTTTCCGGCTGCCCTTCGAGGAAATATACCACAAAGTTTAATCAAAAATTCAAAATCCTCAATACGAAATTAGGCTCGCTCAGGGGGCTGCCAAAGAGGATGTCATGTCAAAACGAAAGGATTGGCCATTTGCCAATCCATACCTCACGCGCCACCTTGTCAAAGGTACAGCACCGCCTCGTTGCCCATGTTGAAGAGCAAGTCGAGGATGGAAAGGTTTGGCAAGAAACCGTGTTTCCGCTCGTAAACTTGGTAATATCTCCGTGGCGTAAAGTCATTGTCGGGCAAAGGACGCTTGGGACGGATGGCCTCGCGGAAGTCGAGGCAATTTGGCTTGGCCTCGTAATGGGTTGTCAAGGCTATGGACGGCTCGATATCAAGCAGCTCGCATAGCTTGTGCGTTATCTCAAGGTTGAAATCGAAGAGGTAATCCCATCGCTTTTCGAAAAACGGACGTATGTCATCGGCAAGAAACTCGAAAAATGGACTTTCGCCATAGGCAGACACCAAAGCGTTCCAATGTACATGCCTCCAACGTCCATGATTGCTCACACGGATGTCTTTCATGGCGCATTTTGGCCCATCATATCGCTCGATGGGCACGGAGAGCGCTTGCGGCCCGTTGGCCGTGGCAATGACACAACGGTTGCGAAAGGTCTGCTTAAGGAAATTATCATGGCGTTCCAACAGCACCTCGCGGTGACGATTGAGCTTTTGGTACCATTGGATGGGTCCAAAATAGGCGGACGAGAGCATGCAAATATCAGTATCGTTCATAAGGAAAGACTATCGGCGCGACAAATAGTTGGCACATGAAAAACAAGGATGGGCCTAAAAAGACAAATGAAAAAGTTTATAGGCATGACCCAATACCTGATGTCTGTAAACCAACGTTCTGCTCTTACCCAAATTGACAAGGTACAACTTGCAGTCTGAACAGCGGCATCGCGAACAGCATATGCGTGGAATGAGATACTGCCCCGAATCCACGGCGACGGTATCACCGGGCACGCCTTCCACCCTGCCGATAATATCACGCGAACATCTGAAAACCATCAAATCTCCCTTTTTGAACCCTGCATGCGACAGCTTGTTCACCACGACACGGTCTCCGCGTCTCAGCGTTTGGTCTATGTCCGTTGGCACCGCGTACACGGTGAAAGCGTAGAAGCGCACAACAAGCAAGATGGCCAAGGCGCCAGCAAACACAAATATGGTTTTTAGGAAATAACGCATGCTAACTCACAGTTCACGATTTTCAATTCACAATTTGGCTCGAGCGAGATTGCTGAGCATTGGTTGAACAATCCATAACTCACCATTGCCAATTCATAATTTAACCCGAGCGACGTACACGCGCTCCGCATTGGCAATTCTAAATGAATTTTTTTTATTTTTCCACCGCCACCGCAACACACATCCCGAATGGCAAATGATGAATAGACAATGGTGAGTTGTGAATTATTTAATATTGTCAACCATCCTGAAGAGACGACCCCAGCGAACGCCCGAGAATCCGTGGCGGTCGGGATCTGAGCTCCACCATATAAAGATGGGTTTCCCAACCACATGGTCTTCGGGCACGAAACCCCAATATCGCGAGTCGGCGGAGTTGTGACGGTTGTCACCCATCATCCAGTAATAGTCCATCTTGAAAGTGTAATAATGGGCCAATTTGCCGTTGATGTAGATTTGCCCGTTCTTTACAACAAGGTCATTGTTCTCATAAACCTTGATGGGACGCTCGTAAATGGCGATATTGTCCATTGTCAATTTGAGTGTCGCACCTCGCTTTGGTATCCATATTGGGCCATAGTTGTCACACGTCCAACCCGTCACGGCGTTGAGAGGGTAC
This sequence comes from Hallella colorans, assembly GCF_003096815.1. GTDB lineage: Bacteria > Bacteroidota > Bacteroidia > Bacteroidales > Bacteroidaceae > Prevotella > Prevotella colorans. The sequence continues at coordinate 108,127 of NZ_QENY01000003.1, read as the reverse complement.
AGCCCGCCGGGCACGGCCGTGGTGTTGAGCTTGACGCTTTCCACCAAGTCGGTACGAGCTTTCAAGGCTTTTGCCGCTCTCTTGGTGAGTGGCATGTATCCGTTTTGGTTCAGACTTGTGAGGTCTTCCATGGATATCTCCAACTCCTTGAGCACGTCATCGGGGATGGGTTGCTTGAGCTTCACGAAGTATGAGTACTGCACATTGTCAGGCTCTTTGTTGGGTTTGCCATCCAAATAGACAATGCGGTTCTTGATTTGCAAGGTCTGGCCAGGCAGCCCCACGCACCTTTTCACATAATTTTCGCGGCGATCGGTGGGACGATGGTCTATGGAGCCGTACTCGTTGGGATTGTTAAGTATGTAGTTTCGGCCAATCTCGTACATGCGCCGGAAGTAGTCATACTGTTCCATACGGTTCAAATTGGCAGGATTTACCACATCGGTGGATTGCTCTTGATAGATTTGTTCACCAAAAGAATACACCATGGCGTAGTAGTCGGAAGCCTGATAGCGTTCTTCTGTCACAATGGTATCGCCCGCGGGATAGTTGAAAACGACGATGTCATTAAGCCGCACCTTGCCCAAACCCCTTACCCGACGATAGTCCCAATGGGGAAACTCTATGTAGCTTTTAGTGTTTATCACCGGCATAGTGTGCTGCGTGAGCGGCATGGTGAGCGGCGTTTGCGGTATGCGCGGGCCATAGCTCAGCTTGCTTACGAACAGGTAATCGCCCGTCAAAAGGCTTTTTTCCAAAGAGCTTGAGGGAATGACATAGTTCTGGAAGAAGAACAAATTGATGAAATAAACAGCCACAAGGGCGAATACCAAAGCATCCACCCAACTCATTATAAATCGTACCGGGCCCTCGGAAGTTTTCCACCACTGCCACTTTATCTTCTTTGTGATATAGACGTCGAAGATGAACGGCACGACCAACAAGCCCCACCAGCTCTCCACCCAGTACAGGAATATCAAATAAAGAAGGAGTACCACAATGAACTTGGCCCATTGTTTTTTCATGTTTAGCTTAGCTTTTTCTTTATCAATCATGGTTTGTTATGATTAGTTGATGACAAAACGGCTCCGCGTCAAATATAACAAATAATAAACAACAGCGCCCAGTGTCTTTGATATTTAAAACTTAAACAAATCTCCTGTGGTCAGAAGGCCGGTGCGATTTTTTGTGAACTCGGCAGCCAAAACAGCTCCAAGGGCGAAACCTTCGCGCGAGTGGGCATTATGCGTAATGGTGATTTGGTCGGCCTCCGAGTCATAATCAACGCTGTGAATACCCGGCACCTCGTCATGTCTGATGCTGTTAATCAGCAGTTCTTGATCCGCATGGTCGTCGTTTCCGTCCACATGGCCGTCGTCCCAAGTAGTGGTTCCGAGTTTCCATGAAGTTTTGCGGTCGAGGTTCGCGATAATATCCTCCGCCAGAGTGATGGCCGTTCCAGATGGGGCGTCAAGCTTATGGACATGGTGTGTCTCCTCCATCCGCACGTCATACTGCGCAAAGCCATTCATAATACGTGCCAAATACTTGTTGACAGCGGCGAAAATGGCTACGCCAACAGAGAAATTTGAGGCCCAAAACAGCGTTTGTCCACCCTCTCGTGTCATGTGCTCAACCTCGGCTTTATGGTCTTTCATCCATCCCGTGGAGCCACTCACCACTTTGACATTGTGCTTGAAAGCGCGGCAATAATTGTCGAACGCTGCCGTGGGATTAGTAAACTCGATGGCGACATCAGCGCTCACGAAAGCCTCGCTATCAAAATCTTGCTGATTGTCAACATCTATCTTACACACTATTTCATGGCCACGGGACAAGGCTATACGCTCTACCATGCGCCCCATCTTGCCATAGCCTATCAATGCTATCTTCATAATCGAAACGATTTTAAACCTTTTTGCAAAGGTAACCAAAAACTATGAATGTACTCTTTAGAGCACCTTAAATTATTCAAAAAGAACAGATTGCATATACATTTTTTGCGTTTCAAAAAGAAAATGTACCGTAAAATCTTTGCGATGAGAAATAAAAAAGGTAATTTTGCGGCCTAATTCAAGATGCGCTTTGCACATTTTCTTATTTTTTGTGTAATCTTTTTTATTCTATGAGCAAAATCAAAATATTGTTTTCCATACTCGTATGTGGCATCCTTATGTCTTGCATCAAAGAAGAACCTCTCAACGCAGAGTGCGACATTGAGCAAATTTGGTTTCATCTTGATGACCCCACAGCTACTTTTTTCAGTGCGGCCGACACCATGAAGGCGGTGTCCTCGACAGAAGACAATGTCACGTTTCATGTGCGCCGAAATCACCAATCTGACCTGACTGCCCTGATACCCCACTTGGCGCTCACCCCCGGCGCACGCGCGTCACTGCGCCAAAACACCGTAGACGCTGTGTCTGGCGGTAACATCACCTATCGCGTTACATCCGAGGATGGGCTTTGGCATCGCGACTACACCATCTCCATCGTGCCGCTACTGCGCACCATCGCAGAAACCGTGAGCTACGATTTTGAGCATTTCGAACTGGAAAAGAAAAAACAGCAATACTATATTTGGACATGCGCGACAAAAGAGGAGGCCGCCATCTCCAAATGGACAAATGGCAACGAAGGCTTTGCCATGGCTCGTTCTTCCGCCAAGCCAGAGGAATTTCCATCAGTCCCACTCATTGATGGCTACGACGGGCATGGTCTGAAACTCACCACGCGCGGCACGGGTTTATTGGGGTCATTGTTCAAGAAGCCCATCGCCGCCGGCAATTTCTATCTCGGAGAATTCGACTTTGGCAAGGCTATGTCGGCTCCCATGCAAGCCACCAAGTTTGGCATTCCCTTTGATCGCCAACCTATTTCTATCACGGGATATTACAAATACAAACCCGGCAAAAAGGTTATCGACAAAAACAGCAAAGCCATACCGGGCAAAACCGACGAGCCCGCTATTTATGCGGTGTTCTATCGCAACACTGACGCCAACGGCAATCATGTGACGCTCTATGGCGATGACGTGAAAACCAACGCTAACATAGTGGCGATAGCCAATGTGGGAAAACTGCCGGCGACAAACCAATGGACAGCCTTCAAACTCACTTTTGATTACAAAGAGCCTTTAGACTATACGCTCTTGGACAACCGCGGATACAATCTCACCATCGTTTTCTCGTCGAGTCAAAACGGAGATAGCTTCGAAGGCGCTGTCGGCTCGGAGCTATGCATAGACAAAGTGCGTGTAATCTGCAAAAAAGAAGAGGAAGTGACAAAAGCCGTTTCCAACAAAAAAAATTGAATACTCAACAATCCATCATACCATAATGACAACGCTAAGAACACTCATCATATTCCTTTGTTTCCACGTGGCCAACGCACATGCCTTTGATATCATTTTTCCTCAAAACCTATCGCTCAAGGCAAGGTTGGGCTACAACCTTGGCGGCACGGCGCCAATAGGCCTTTCCCCATCTATTCGCGAGCTTAACTCATACCGTCTACAACCCAACTTCAGCGTTGGTTTGGACGCCATTCGTCCAATCAATGACAATTGGAGCGTGCTCATGGGATTGCATCTCGAGAACAAAGGCATGAATATTGACGCGCGCGTAAAAAACTATTACGAGGAGATTGTGCGCGGCGACGAGCGGATAAGCGGTCGGTTTACCGGCAACGTCAACACCTATGTGCGAGAATGGATGTTCACCATTCCGCTGCAAGCCGTGTGGTCTCCCATTTCAAAGGTAGATTTTCGAGTTGGTCCTTACTTCTCCGTAGTACCCGCAAAAAAATTCAATGGCTATGCCCATAACGGCTACCTGCGCGTCGGCGACCCTACGGGGGCCAAGGTTATTCTTGGTGAAGACGAGACCTCAAGGGGCTTTTACGACTTCTCCGGAGACATGCGCAACATGCAATGGGGCATTGACATTGGCGCGGATTGGAACTGCTATCGTCGCCTTGAGGTCTACGCTGACATCAGTTGGGGCGTGACAGGCATATTTAAGAAACGGTTTAAGACCTTGGAACAAACGCTATACCCCATATTCGGAACCGTTGGCGTGGCGTATAAACTAAAATGACCGCTGCCTCAACAAGTCTCGGCAATTTTCCAATATGGCCGTAAGCTCGTCCACGGTTTCAGCTCTAAGCATGGAGATGCGTGTTTGCCTGAAGTTTGGAATGTGCTTAAAGATGGGCGAAGCGGCAAGATGACGACGTGTGTGCAGTATGCCTCGATACTCGTCTATACGTTCCACGTTAATGCGAAGCTGTTCCTCAAGTATGTCAATTTTGTCATCCAAAGTCAACGATTGGGCAATGCCCGAGACGCCATCCGCGCCTTGGTCGAGACAGTCGCGCATCTCCTTGAATATCCACGGATGGCCAAAGGTGGCGCGCCCCACCATCACCGCATCCACGCCATAGCTCTCAAACGCGCGCTTGGCCTCCTCGGGCGTGGTAATATCGCCATTGCCTATGATGGGGATGCGCATCCGCTGGTTGCGTTTCACCTCGCCTATCGGCGTCCAGTCAGCGTCGCCCGTGTACATCTGCGAGCGTGTCCGACCGTGTATGGTCAACGCTTGGATGCCACAATCTTGCAATCGTTCGGCCAATTCGGCAATGACAATATTGTTCCCATCCCATCCCAACCGTGTCTTTGCCGTTACCGGAACCCGCACCGCGTCAACCACAGCACGGGTTATCTCAAGCATCAACGGGATGTTTCGAAGCAACCCAGCGCCAGCGCCTTTGCCCGCTACTTTCTTCACGGGACACCCAAAGTTTAGATCTATGACGTCAGGCCGCACCGTCTCCACAATCCTCGCGGCCTCCACCATGGACGCCACGTCGCGGCCGTAAATCTGTATTCCCACAGGCCTTTCATCGTCATCAATGGCCATTTTGGCCAAAGTGGACTTTATGTTACGCACAACGGCCTCCGCCGAGACGAACTCCGTGTACATCATGTCGGCGCCAAAACGCTTGCACAATTTGCGAAAGCCAATATCGGTCACGTCTTCCATTGGGGCGAGGAAGAGTGGCTGGTTTCCAAATTCTGTATTACCTATTTTCATAATTGGTCACAAAGTTACGATTTTTAGACGGCATTCGCCAATGTGGGAGATACAAATTGATGCCCCGCCTGTCTTTCAAGCAAGTGGTTTTCCTATGCCGACGTTTAGCCCAACAAGAGCTCCTCGCTATCCTAACAAGTGGTATGTGCCGCCCGCGTATGGTTTGACGATACCCTTCATCTCCAAATTGAAAAGTAGCGAAGACAGTTGTCCAATGGGGATGCCGGTTTTCACGCTGATAATATTGAGTTGCAAATCGTTCATTTTTTGCAACAGTTTCACCACCAACCGCTCGTTTTCTGACAATTCTGGAAACAAGTCGAGAGCTATTCCAGCCTGTTTTATACCTGCGACCTCGCGACTGTCAGCCCATCCCATGGCATTAAGCAAGTCGTCGGCCGAAGTGATAAGTCCCGCGCCATTGTCACGAATGAGGCGGTTGCAGCCCTCGCTGTAAATAGCTCCCACCGGACCTGGGAAAGCGAACACATCGCGATTGTATTCCTTAGAAATGCGCGTGGTGATAAGGCCGCCTCCCTTTGGGGCACTCTCCACAATGACACAAGCATCTGAGATGCCCGCGACGATGCGATTACGCCGCACGAAATTGAGCTTGTCGGCGTTGGTGTGGGTCATAAACTCGGTAAGCAAGCCGCCGTGACGAACCATCTCATTGGCCACGTCTCGATGCCGAGGGGGATAAAGATTATCCAATCCGTGCGCCAACACGCCTATGGTGTACATGCCATTGCGCAACGCGTTGCGATGGGCGCACACGTCAACACCGTAAGCCAAACCACTCACCACTACAACATCGGGGCATCGCAGGCGCAGGTCGTCAATCAAGTGGCGCACCAAATCTTCACCATAGGGAGTGCAATGACGGGTTCCGACGATGTTGACAATACGGCGCGCGTTCAGGTTGGCCGTACCTTTATAAAACAGCATCAGCGGCGCGTCAGGGCACTCCTTGAGCCGCGCCGGGTAAGCGGCGTCATTGAGGCAGAGCGAGATTATGCCGTGCGCCTCGTTATATTCCAACTCTTCTTCACATCTGGCGCGCACCACCTCCACGTCTTTCAGCGCCTCGACCACCTTGGCCGGCAATCCGCTGAACAGATGGGGCAGCTCGTCGCGACGATCCACGATGGCCGTTGCCGATCCTAACGAACGGTAGAGTTGAACCATGGTGTTGAGGTGATAATAGCTCAACCGGGTGAGGATGGCGGTATTAATGAGTTCGTCTGTAGACATCATAGCTTAGATTATACGATGGAATGGGCGTAAAAGCGGTTTTATGGCAATGGGGCGTCGCGCGCCGACAGGCACGCCCCGCCTATTCGTCGACAGTATGCCGTTTGCGTTCAAAAGCCTCGATTACGGGCAAGAAAGCACGGTCGTAATCTTCGCTTTGCGCCAACACGCCGTTAACAAGCGTCACCAATTCCACATCAGCATGAAAGGATAGTTGGCCGTCAGAAGAGCGGTATATGTCGTGCGAGAACACGTACTTGAGACCATCCTTGCGCAAGTTCAAGCACGACAACATCTCGTCGTCAGGCCGTAGCGGCGCCCTGTACTTGAGTTTCATGCGCGCCACCACAGCATCCACGCCCTTGTGGTGCAGCTCCGAAAAACTGACACCGATCGAACGGAGAAACCGATGGCGAGTGTGCTCGGTGTAGTGCAGGTAGTTGGCGTTATTTACAATTCCCTGAATATCACATTCAGAGTCGCGCACGTCCATGCGCGTCTCAAACAAATAGTCTTTCTTCTTTATCATCTTCGTTCATTTTTATAAGTGTATCTGTCTTTTATTGTTTGTCCCCAATGGAGCGAGCGCGCCTCGTCGAGATAGTAGGCGCGGCGGCTCTCAAGGGCGATCCTGTTTGGCTTTGGACAAATAGTGATAACCTAAGCGGCATCTCAAGCACTCGCGCTTGTCGCAATATTCGTTTTTCAGTTGGATGAGGGCCTGCGAATCTCCGGCGTTTTCAACGCTCAACCCACAGTCTTTCCACATCCTGACAATGTGATTGTCCTCGGCTTTGAGCGCTTCCAGAAAATTGATGGCGCGCTCGCACAAGCTATCATCACGCTTGTGCCTGCCATACGCGAAAAGCATTGGCACGACGGTATTGACGAGCAGCACGTTTCTCGAGGCTGCCGACACGCGTTTTTCCCGTCTTGGACTCTCGTGGCCAAAAGTGTAGTGCGTCTCCCAATAGCGCGTCACGTTGGCACACAGCAAATCGCCAGCGTCGGCCACCTCGTGACAGTCTACAAGATTGGCCAGGCTCATCTTGCGCTGATAGTACAGGTTGGCGAGCTGGGCAATGCGTATATACGGAAAATTTTGTGGCCTCAACCTCAAAAATCGCCATTGTGAATAATCCATCGGCAGTAAGCCGAACTTATGCGACAAATAACGATACTCCTCTCTCAACCGCACGAAATAATCATCTTTGACAGCTGCCTCGCGATGCCGCTCGGACATGGCCGACGGGTCTAACAACCCTGCTTGGCCCATAAAGATAGCCTCTATCTGCAAAAGATTGTCTCGATGGTGGGCCACGCACTGCAGTGGCACGCTCTGCGCCCACCGCTCCAAGGCGTCGCTATTGATGCCAAACCCATAGTTGCGGGCCAGCGTCACAAAGCAAGCAGCCTCCCACGACCCGTCGCACAACTTGACCCTACGGCGTATAGCCTCTGTCTTCTGCTCCAAACGCTCCGTTTGCAGCGCATTCATATAAGCATGTATGGCCAGCCGCGAGATTGAAGGAATAATCTGGTAGCAAGGCGGATAGCGTTCTGTCTTGCGCAGCTCGTCATAGTTTTGGCGTACAGTCTCTGGCACGTCAAGTTGCAATTGGGGCAGTATCTGCCCCGAACAGGTCTGCACATCGGTGTCGATGATACCTGCCACATGCAGGATTACGCTGTCATAATGCTCGTCTGTATGGTGGCGATGCAAGTACCACTCTGACGCTTTGTCATGTATCTCGACGTTGCCCACCCACATGGTGTCACCTATTTTGACCTTGGCGTTAAAAAAATCAGGACCCGCGTCATGGTTGTGCAGTCCTGAATCGATTACCTCCACGGGGCGACCATCGGTGGTGCACAGGCCCCCCAACGGAAAAAGCTTGTGTTTCCAAACATAGTGCAAAAGTTGCTCCATCGACAAAAGATTAATAAGACGTGTTTCGAAATCGCGCTTCTCAAACGCAAAAAAGCATACTCCATGTCATGCAAAAGTAAAAATAAATATCTGAAAATGGTTATCCAATATGAAAAATCTTATTTTTTACAGCTCTCCCAATGGCCCCACCCTGCCCTCCACCCTGCCTCGTGGCAAAATACCGGAGCCGACAGCGGGCACGTTTGGACAAGCCATGACAACCGCGTGCCATCTGTAAACGCCAAGGCATGTCGAGACACGCCGCGCCCCAAGTTTGCCACAAGCGAGGTGAAAGGCAACGCCGACCGACAACGCCACAGCGTCAGGAGAGAACCTTTTGCCAATTGAAAATAAATGACAAAAGGCGGCTCAAAATTCGAGTATTTGGAAACAACAAGGTCATCGCTCGCAAATACGCGAAAAATAGGCAACCTTAGCAAATGCCTATCACACAGCATGTTACTTCAAACAATCAATTTTGATAGCGTGATTTTTGTCTCCGTGGTTTGCCATTGGTACTCATTCGCACGGCGATTAAGCGTTAATCGCATGGCCAATAAGCCTTATCGGCATGGCGTTTACGCCCGATACGCATCATGAATAGATACCAACGGCAGCGAGTGCCATCGACGAAAGACAACATGAAAGCAAACGGAAGCGAAAATAATGGGTATTTGCACTGTAGAACAACCGGTTTAGTAGGGCCATTTTTTATGACTTTTAATAAACAAAATGATGGCCCACCCACGCTTGGCGCACATTTTTCACGAAGCGACACAGGGCTTTCATGTCAGACGGACCGCGCGTCCACGGTATGCCACATTGGATCGCATGGCACGCCTAAGCAGACGCACCCATCGGGAGCCCAACAGCTGGAGGGCCGATTTGCAAATGACAAAGGAGGGGCGCAACAACCTAAAAAAATGGTATTTGCCATGCCTATATGCAATCTTTTTCATATCTTTGCATCAAAAAGAGGCCAATGACGGAAGACTTTGATATAAGGGACGAGCAACTGTCCTCAAACGAAAAAGAGTTTGAGAACGCACTTCGCCCGCTACATTTTGACGACTTTAACGGTCAGCCCAAGGTGGTGGAAAATCTTGAAGTCTTCGTAGAGGCCGCCAAATATCGCGGCGAGCCTTTAGACCATACTTTGCTATACGGCCCCCCCGGATTGGGAAAGACCACGCTGAGCAACATCATCGCCAACGAGCTTGGCGTAGGCTTCAAACTCACGTCGGGCCCCATTCTCGACAAACCGGGAGACCTCGCCGGCATCCTCACGTCGTTGGAACCTAACGACGTGCTTTTTATCGACGAGATTCACCGTCTGCAACCGGTGGTGGAAGAGTACCTGTATTCGGCTATGGAGGACTATCGCATTGACATCATGATAGACAAAGGACCGTCGGCCAGAAGCATACAGATAGACCTAAATCCTTTCACGCTCGTCGGAGCGACCACTCGGTCGGGCATGCTCACGGCTCCGCTGCGGGCCCGCTTTGGCATCAACATGCACTTGGAATACTACGACCCCGAGACGCTCAAGCGCATCATCAACCGCTCGGCACGATTGTTGAAAGTGGCGATAGACAGCGACGCGGCCATCGAGATAGCACGCCGTAGCAGGGGAACGCCACGTATAGCCAACGGACTGCTGCGTCGCGTGCGAGACTTCGCTCAGGTGAAAGGCAACGGAACCATCACGACCGACATAGCCCAATTGGCACTCAGCGCGCTCAACATAGACCAGTACGGACTTGACGAGACAGACAACAAGATATTGTTGACCATCATAGAAAAGTTTGGCGGTGGCCCAGTGGGATTGTCCACCATAGCCACCGCCATCGGCGAAGACACTGGAACCGTGGAGGAGGTTTACGAACCGTTTCTCATCATGGAAGGCTTCGTCAAACGAACACCACGTGGGCGCATGGCCACAAGGCTCGCCTACGAGCACCTCGGCCGAGACGCGGGGAAAGGCAATGTGTACCAACCCCAACTCTTCTGACACTGACAGGGCTTGCAAGCCCCGACCCTTCGCACATTCACCCAATACGCACCCAAGCACCATTCCTCAACGTTTAAGCGCATGAGACAGCAACGACGACCATCCGTGGCACTTTTTGTGGGCACTTTCGACCCTTTCACCATCGGGCACGACAATATCGCCCAACGCGCCCTGACACTCGTGGACAGGCTTGTCATAGGCGTGGGCGTAAACCCTGACAAGCGTACCCTCTTCTCCGCCGACGAGCGACTGGAGGCTATCCGACAACTATACGCCGACGAGCCACGCATTACCGTCGAGCTGTACACAGACTTGGCGACAGACTTGGCGCGCAGAGTGGGCGCGCAATTCTTCGTGCGAGGCGTGCGCTCTGTAAAAGATTTTGAGTACGAACGCGACCAAGCGGCGTTCAACAAACGGCTTGGCAATGTCGAGACGTTGCTGCTATACGCAGAGCCCAAACTCGCCGCGGTCTCCTCCTCGGCCTATCGCCAACTTGTCTTTTTCCACAAAGACGCCGATTGGATGCTGCCCAAACGCGGAGGACAAGCACGTGAGAATGGCAGCGAGACCAACAACTCGAAACAGTGACAATAGCAAGTCCTAACCCATATCAACAGATGATAACGTATCAAGCAGACGGCGTGGAAATGCCGAAAATAAAGCATCGCGAAATAACCACATGGATAAGGGCGGTTGCCGCCACCTATAACAGACGGGTAGGCGACATCGGCTACATGTTCGTGAACGACGAAAAAATTTTGGAAACGAACAGGCAGTACTTGGGACACGACTACTACACCGATGTCATCACTTTCGACTATAACGAGGGGGACATTATCAGCGGCGACATTGTCATATCAATTGACACGGTGGCAAGCAACGCCAAGCTGTATGGCAAGTCTTACGACGACGAGCTGTACCGTGTCATCATTCATGGCGTATTGCACCTTTGCGGCATCAACGACAAAGGGCCGGGCGAGCGCGAAATCATGGAGGCAAACGAAGAGAAAGCCCTCGCGCTGCTAAAAGCGAGGCGAGGATAACACGCGTGCATGCGCTGACAATGTATTGATGACATTTATATAGTCGTTATCTACCATCTCTTTCGTAGGATAACAACACGCTATCCGCATCTGACAAGCCACCAAGGGGGCTCCCCGTCCGCACAACGAGGAGTGTGCCGAATATTCTTACCATGAAGAAAAAATGGGTATGGGAGCGAGGGCGCGAACACAAAACGTAAGGAAGGAAAGGCGGGCGCCTATTTCATCAACTCGTCCACGGCACGCATGACAATGTGGTTTTGCTCGTTCATCACTTGAAAATACTCGGTCATATCCCACAAATCGCGAGCCACAAGGGCTTTGAGCTGTATGCGCAGAGAAAGCAACGTGGCCGCCAGTTCCGCGTTGTCCTTGGACGTGACGTTTTGTTTCTTGCCCTCGGCGATGATTTCGTCGATGACTTTTTGCGGGATTTCAAACTTGCCGTTGAACGTGGGGAAGTCGGGATACTGCTTTTTCAACTGTTTGCGACACTCGTCAACATACCTCAAATTGGCGCTGACAATGATGCCCTTGGCTGCCAACTGCCTGTGCATAGAAGTGAACTGCGTAGTGTCGAGGGGCACAAAGATGTCGGGCATGATACCACCTCCGCCATAAACCGGGCGGTGGAGACGCAGGGTGTAATATTTCAGGCTGTCAGCAAAATGCACGCTGTCAGACGAATACAGTTCTCCGTGCTTGAACCGTTCGTCCAACTCTCGGTCATAATCCTTGCGGTCTCCCTTGGTGTAAGGTTTCTGTATGCATCGACCGGATGGCGTGTAGTAATGGGCGATGGTAAGCCTCAGCATGCTGCCATCGGGAAAATCGACGGGGCGTTGCACCAATCCTTTTCCAAAACTACGCCGTCCAATCACCACGCCTCGGTCTTGGTCTTGTATGGCCCCGGTCACTATCTCCGCGGCAGAAGCTGAAAACTCGTTGATAAGGACCGCCACCTTTCCTTGGAGCAAAGAGCCATTGCCTTGCGCTCTGTATTCTTGGACGCGAGACTTACGGCCCCGTGTATAGACTATCAGGTCGTCATGGCGCAAAAACTCATTGGCAATGGCAACGGCCGCCTGCAGGTAACCACCACCGTTATCCTGCAAATCGAGTATCAAATGGCGCATGCCCCGAGCCTGCAAAGATTTGACGCACGACATGAACTCTTTATAAGTGGTGGCCCCGAAGCTTCCTATGCGAATGTAGCCTATACCAGGCCGTATCATGTAATAGCCGTCTATGGTCTTCATGGGGATTTTGTCGCGCGTCACCGTAAAACTCAACGTATCTTTGATACCACGCCGCACCACGCCCAAACGCACCTTGGTGCCTTTGCGGCCACGTAGCTTTCGCAATATCTCCTCACGTGGCATCTTGACGCCAGCAATGGCTGTATCGTTGACCATCACGATGCGGTCACCAGGCAAAATGCCAGCTTTCTCAGACGGTCCGTTAACGATAGTCTGTATGACGAGCAGCGTGTCTTGCTGCATGTTGAACTGTATGCCGATGCCATCAAACGACCCATTAAGCGATTCTTGCATGAGCTTGGTCTCCTTGGCGGTGGTGTACGAGGAGTGAGGGTCGAGCTTCTCAAGCATGCCGCGAATGCCATCCTCCACCAATTTCTGCTCGTCGACAGAATCTACATACATGTTGGTGATGGCCATCTCGGCTATTTGCAACTTTCTGAAAGGTGACTTGCTGCCAAAATTCAGCCGTAATTGCGCGTTGGCGGGCGAGAGAGCTAAAAGCGCCAATACAGCCAAGCACACAGGCTTGGCGCATCTCCTAATGATATTTGTTGGCATTTGTCGGTATGATGGTTGATTAGTTTAATTGCTCGTTATCATCATCGACGCTGTTATCCTCTACCACAAGGTTGTCTATGATGAAGTTTTGGCGCTCCATGGTGTTTTTACCCATATAGTACTCGAGAAGTTTTTGTACTTGGTCGTTCTTGTGAAGGGTGACCTGCTCCAATCGCATGTCCGGGCCGATGAAATGGGCAAATTCATCGGGCGAGATCTCTCCAAGCCCTTTGAAGCGAGTGATCTCCGGGTCTGGGCCTAACGCGCTGATTGCCTCCAAGCGTTCTTCGTCGGTATAGCAATAGCGAGTTATGAAGTCACTTTTTTTCTCTCCCTTGGCCAACCGGGCGTCTGCCTCGGCTATAACCTTCTTGTTCTTGATTTTAGAACGGCGATTTCGCACCCTGAAAAGAGGCGTCTGAAGCACAAACACATGTCCTTTCTTAATAAGCTCAGGATAGAACTGCAAGAAAAACGTGATGATGAGCAATCGTATATGCATACCGTCCACGTCGGCGTCTGTGGCCACTATCACCTTGTTGTAACGCAAATTGTCCAAACCATCCTCTATGTCCAACGCGGCTTGGAGCAGATTGAACTCCTCGTTCTCGTAGACAACCTTTTTTGTCAAGCCAAAAGAGTTGAGTGGTTTGCCACGCAACGAAAACACCGCCTGCGTGTTGACGTCGCGGCTCTTGGTGATGCTTCCACTGGCCGAGTCGCCCTCAGTGATAAAGATGGAGGCTTCCTCCTTGCGGTCATCTTTAGCGTCGGAGAAGTGCACACGGCAGTCGCGCAACTTGCGATTGTGCAAATTGGCTTTCTTGGCACGCTCACGCGCCAACTTGGTTATGCCCGCCATCGACTTGCGCTCGCGCTCGCTCTCCTTGATCTTGGCCTCCAAAACATCCGCCACGTCTTCTTTGTGAATGTGGAGGTAGTTGTCCACCTCTCGCTTAATAAAGTCGCCCACATATTTGTTGATGGTGTCTCCGTTAGGCTCCATGACCGTGGAACCGAGCTTTATCTTGGTTTGGCTCTCAAAGACAGGTTCCTCCACGTTGATGGCAATGGCCGCGACGATACCGTTACGGATGTCGGTGTACTCATAGTTCTTGTCGTAAAACTCCTTGATAGTCTTGGCGATGTGCTCCTTGAACGCACTCTGATGAGTACCTCCCTGTGTGGTATGCTGCCCATTTACGAAGCTGTGGTACTCTTCTCCGTACTGGTTGGTGTGCGTGAAAGCTATCTCAATGTCTTCTCCCTTGATGTGCACGATGGGATAAAGGCCATCGACGGTCATGTTGTCGTTGAGCAAATCTTCCAAGCCGTTGCGACTCTTGATACGCCGACCGTTGTACATAATGGTAAGCCCGGCGTTGAGATAGGTGTAGTTGCGAAGCATGGTTTCCACGTACTCGTCGCGGAAACGATAATTCTTGAACAACGTGTCGTCAGGCTCAAAAAAGATGAACGTGCCATTCTCATCATTGTTTTTCTTGGTGACATCGCTCTTGAGCGTTCCTCTCTCAAACACAAGCTCGCGCACCTTGCCGTCACGATAGCTCCTCACCTCAAAATGGGAGCTCAGCGCGTTGACCGCCTTGACGCCCACGCCATTGAGCCCCACGCTCTTCTTGAAAGCCTTGGAGTCGTACTTTCCGCCCGTGTTGAGCATGGATACAGCCTCTACCAGCTTGCCCTGCGGTATGCCACGACCATAGTCGCGAACGGTCACGCGCAGATTGTCGTCCACATCTACCTCTATGCGGTCGCCAGCGTTCATCTTGAACTCGTCAATGGAATTGTCGACCACCTCCTTGAGAAGCACGTAAATTCCGTCCTCGGGCAGACTGCCATCTCCCAATCTTCCGATATACATACCAGGTCGCGTACGCACATGCTCCATGTCGCTAAGATGGCGAATGTTATCGTCTGTGTACTCCACCGACCCTTGGGCCGAGGTTTGTCCGGACTGGTTGGCCTTCAAAAGATTGTCATCTGTCATCATTATTGACCTTTCTGGTATTTATCGAGAAAAACGGAATATTAAAAATTAAACTAACAAAAATAAAAGAAACAATGCCACCAAGACCGCACAGTGAGACGTACGCGCAAATAGAGCACCGTGGCATCGACCCCGAACAGCAAAGTGAAGTTGGCGCGCGGAACTATATTTTCTTGCGATAGCAACGACGAGCCTTGTGGTTTTCGTGCTCGAACATTTCCCACTGTCCCTGCACACCAGTGTTGGTTACCATCTCCACCTGACTTTCTCCCCACTTGAAACCATACTTGATGTAGCGTGGGATGAGGTCGTTAAACATCAGGGCGTTGGCGCCTTTTGACCGATATTCAGGCAGCACGCCTATGAGCAGCAGGTCCAACCCCTCGGTCTTATGGAACTTGACGGTGCGCAAAAGATGCCACCAGCCAAAGGGAAGCAGGCGGCCGCGACGGCACTTCTTCAGGGCTTTTGATATAGAGGGAATGGTGATGGCTATGCCCACCTCCTTGTCATTGTCATTGCCATCCACGACGACCGTTACCAAATCAAAATCGATTACGGGCAAGAACATTTTGACGTACTGGTCTATCTGCTTGTCTGTAAGGCTCACGAAACCGTAAAGGTCTACATAGGTGGCGTTGATGATATGGAACAGCTTGCGCGCATAACCCTCGCGCACCTCACGCGGAGTGACCTTTTTGACATGGAGATTGTACCGGTTCTCTATCATCTCAGAAATCTTGACCAATTTTTCGGGCACTTTATCAGGCACGTGGATGAGATATTCCACATAGTCATTGTCTTTCTCAAACCCTCCAAGACGCTCTATGTGCTGCGGATAGTATGGATAGTTATAGAGCGTGGCGGCCGTGCTCAAACGGTCGAAACCAAAGGTAAGCATGCCCTCGCGGTCCATATCCGAGAAACCAAGAGGCCCTATCATGTGGGTCATGCCCTTGCGGCGGCCATAATCGGCCACGGCATCAAAGAGCGCGCGGCTCACGTCAATGTCGTCAACAAAGTCTAACCAGCCGAAACGCACGTCTTTATTGTCCCACCGCTCGTTGGCGCGATGATTGATGATAGCAGCCACCCTGCCCACCAAACGGCCATCTTTGTAGGCTAAAAAATACTCTGCCTCACAAAAATCGAATGCTGCGTTTTTATCCTTGCTCAGCGCATTTATCTCGTCATTATAGAGAGATGGAACATCGTAAGGGCAATCCTCGTAAAGTTTGTAATGAAACTCTATGAAAGCCTTGAGGTCTTTTTTGGTCTCAACTTTCTTTATTTCTATCGCCATTGATAATATAATAATATGATGTTAAAACGTTTTAATATGCAAAAGTAGCAATTTTAAACACATTGAGCAAAAAGAAACGCCAAAATTATAAAATAAGGTATAAAAAATGGTCTTATCGTATTTTGAGTGTGTCTTCAAACTCAAAATACAAAACAAGGGATGGTGTGCAGCATGCCCCGTTACTGAACAAACACGAATTTTGATGTGAGTGGATAAGCAAAGATGACAACGCTCAACATACATTTACTTTTTACGCCATACAGGTTGATGATTTCCGCAGCAATCCATTGCCTGTTCGCGTCCTGTCATAAAAATAAATGGCATACTTCACGGTTTGTCCACAAGAATGAAAAAAAAACTAACAAATACCTTGTCACCATGTGTCGTATTGCCAAAATAAAAACTCGAAATTATCTGACAAAACCCCTCGCATGCTTGGCTTATTTGAAAATTATGCCGACTTAGCTGAAAATAAGCGCAAAATATCGGTACTTGCATAATCTACTATAAGTCAGTATGTTGCAAAAATATCATCATTTTGCCAACGACAATCCACTCTCAAGAAGACACGTTTAGGCACTAATGGCATGGCGTTTAGTGCCTGAACGCATCATGATTGGGCCGTAAACGAAGCATGAATAAAACCTATTGGGCACGCGATTAAGCCTTAATGGGCAGTTGATGTGTGAGGAATGGTCATGACAAAATGATTTTTTTGCGGAAAAAAAATAAGCCATACGCTTAACCCCTCAAAAATGGACGCTATTTCACTACAAAAAAGAGGGAAGGTTTTTGTGATGTTTTCTTAACAAAAAACAAGAACGCCACTTCATTGAAAGAATTGCGAAAACATGAGCGTCAGTCTTATGAAACGGATGTCTTGGAGGTGATGACAAGTACGTGCCGCCCTTGCCATGTGGTTGCGAATATATAGACGGAGCCACCATCTTGCAATTTTAGCCGCTTGCGAAGCTCGGCTACCGACAGTGGGAAGTTGCGAACGGAAATATTGGCTTGCCGTAGCCCATGGAGATTTTGCCTAAGTTCTCGCTTGCCAAGCGCGCTTACAGCAAGAATACGAAATTGCCGACCGGGGAAATTAGGAACGATATGGGGAGAGACGAACAAATGGGAGTTGGTGTCTATGGAGCGCACGTCAAAACGCATGGCAAGCTCTGCGAAGCAACCTGACTTCATGATGGCGGCATTAGGGACAAGAATCGTGCCCGTGGGCGAAACAGAGATGGTAGCAGTAGGCAAATTGCCGCTACCCGCATTGGTTAACCGTGGATGAAACGCGAAAATGTCCGCGTCGTTGGAACAGACCACACGCAGATCGTGGTGGCCATGAGCAAGCACGAGCAAAAGCTCCTTGCACTCGTTGCCTACGGCTATGATATGTACCTCTGAGACGTTGCCTCCCGTGTCCATAGCCGCGACAGCGGCATGCCAATCGAGCATGGGCGAGAGTTTGAGGATGACATAATCGGCCTTGCGCATCAGCTCGTCGCGCAGGGCCACGACATCGGGTGTACAATCGCCCAAGGCAACAACTTTCTGCCCGTGGGCGTCACGACGAGCGGGATCCATATATATGACAATGGGTGCGGCCGTGTCTGGCTTGGATTGACGGTGTAGCCACTCCACCCCATCGTCACATATCACCTCGGCATGCGGCAGGTTGAGCAGTTCGAAATTGTGCCGGGCCACCGCGCACAAAGCTGGATCGCGCTCCACGTAAATAGATTTGCGAAAACCGCGAGACATAAACGAGAAGTCGACACCAAAGCCACCAGTGAGATCGATGAGCGTGGATTGATCCAAGAAACTGCCCAAAAGGCGAGCCAAGATGCGCTGTTTGTATATGGCGGTGTCCTCGGAGCTGCATTGTTCCATATTGAGATGTGGCGGATAGACTATACCGTCGATCGTGGCCCATGTGGGCAACTTAGAGCGAGCCATCTGCCATCCTTGTATCTGGACCAAGGCATAGCTCATGTTCACGCTTGGGAACTTGTCGGCCATGAAGGCCAAACGGCGCACGTCATCACCACGATGAAGCGTGATGAATGTATGGGTGTCTATCTCTTTCATACATGACAAAGTTACTTATAAATAAACGAAAATATTAAGAGATTAACGTTTTTTATGTCAGAATGTAACTAATGTGTCAGCTTTTTGTTTGGTTATTCAAAATATTATGATTATATTTGCGATGGTCGAAAGACCTTAGTTAATAATCAATTAAATGCACCCAAAAATGAAAAAAGATCCTAAAGATTTAGCGGGTGTCTATGAAGAGCAAGAATTTCTTGCCAATGAACCGGACACCAACCCTACTGAGGAAATGGGTGGAGAGGTTTGGTACTTATGAAAGCGAGCCAATAGTCTTCACTCAAGACATCTAATAGAAGATAGACCCAAGACGTCTGCCTTCTGCACTTATATAGAAAAGGATGCGCCACAGATGGCACATCCTTTTTCTTTTATTTGTACATAAAGCTAATTAGTGGTGATATGGCATGAGTAATGCTTACTTGAATTGGCTGCGAAGGCGCCTTTTGAGAAAACAAATAACCGCAAGAGTAATCCTCTTGCGGTTAAATTGATATAGTGGGAAAATCTCTTTAAAAGAGCCTCGTCAAACTAATCGGCCAACTTTGCGCAAATATACTCGCGGTTAAGACGGGCTATATTGGCTATAGACTCGTTTTTGGGGCACTCGGCCTCGCAAGCGCGGGTATTGGTACAGTTGCCAAATCCAAGCTCCTCCATCTTCGCAATCATGTTCTTGGCACGACGGGCGGCCTCTGGGCGGCCTTGTGGAAGAAGTGCCAGCTGGCTGACCTTGGAGCTCAAGAAAAGCATGGCCGAGCCATTCTTGCAGGCGGCGACACATGCGCCGCAACCTATGCAAGAGGCGCAATCCATAGCCTCGTCGGCGTTTTGCTTGGATATGAGGATATTGTTGGCGTCTTGGGCCTGCCCCGTGCGCACAGTGGTGTAACCACCCGCAGCGATAATCTTGTCGAAAGCGGAACGGTCTACCATGCAATCTTTGATAATAGGGAATGCGGCCGAGCGCCATGGTTCCACGGTGATAACGTCGCCATCGTTAAACCGGCGCATGTAAAGCTGGCAGGTGGTGGCTCCCTGGGCAAGTCCGTGGGGATGTCCATTGATATAGAGAGAACACATGCCACAGATGCCCTCGCGGCAGTCATGATCAAAGACGAACGGCTCCTTGTTGTCTTCGATAAGTTGCTCATTGAGGATGTCCAACATTTCGAGGAAGGATGTACCACCGGAGATCTCCTTCATTTCGAATGAGTCAAAATGGCCCTCTGCGGTGGGACCGTTTTGGCGCCATACTTTCAATGTGAATGAAATATTTTTATCCATTGTCTTGATTCCTTAATTTATGATTTGTAGTTTCTGGTCTGAACTTTGATATACTCGTAGTTCAGGGGTTCTTTGATCAGCTCGGGGGCTACATCATCAGAGCCTCCATATTTCCAACAACCAACGTACATGAAGTTTTCATCATCACGCTTGGCCTCGCCTTCCTCGGTTTTGCTCTCCTCACGAAAGTGTCCGCCACAGCTCTCGTTGCGGTGCAACGCGTCATAAGCGATAAGTTCGCCCATGGTGATAAAGTCGCGAAGGTGGATGGCTTTGTCAAGCTCAACATTAAGACCCTCTTTGGATCCGGGAATGCGTACGTGCTCATTAAACTCAACACGCATCTGCTTGAGCATCTCGATGGCCTTCTTAAGCCCCTCGGCGGTACGTGCCATGCCGACATAATTCCATAGGATTTTATAAAGACGCTTATGGAGCGAATCGACGCTCTCATCATGATACTTGCTGTTCATCAAACGATCGATTTCTGCATCAACACCCTTTTCTGCCTCCTCGAATTCAGGAAGGTCGGTACTGAAACGTGGAACGGTAATCTGGTCTGACAAGTAATTTTGCATAGTATAAGGAATGACGAAGTAACCGTCGCTAAGTCCTTGCATCAATGCTGATGCTCCTAAGCGGTTGGCTCCGTGATCGGAGAAGTTACATTCTCCAAGTGCGAACAACCCCTTGATAGAGGTCTGCAATTCATAATCAACCCAAAGGCCGCCCATGGTATAATGGATAGCGGGATAGATCATCATCGGGTTCTCGTATGGATTGACGTTCACGATCTCCTCGTACATGTCAAATAGGTTTCCGTAACGCTCGGCCACGCGATCCCTGCCAAGACGCTCGATGGCCTCAGCAAAATCGAGGAACACAGCCAAACCGGTGTTGTTAACACCAAAACCGTGGTCTGTGCGCTCCTTAGCGGCACGTGACGCCACGTCGCGAGGCACCAAGTTACCAAACGCCGGATATCTGCGCTCCAAATAATAATCACGGTCTTCTTCAGGAATGTCACGCCCCTTGAGCTCTCCACTCTGCAATTTCTTTGCGTCTTCTATCTTTTTAGGCACCCAAATACGGCCGTCGTTACGCAGAGACTCTGACATCAACGTTAGCTTACTCTGCTTGTCTCCATGCACGGGAATGCACGTGGGGTGTATCTGAACGAAACATGGGTTGGCAAAATAAGCGCCTTTTCGGTAGGCCTGAACGGCAGCGGTGGCATTGCAACCCATGGCGTTAGTGGAGAGGAAATAGGCGTTTCCGTACCCGCCAGTGGCAAGGCACACGGCATGACCGGCATAGCGTTCGAGCTTGCCAGTTACCAAATTTTTGGCAATAATGCCTCGGGCACGGCCGTCAATGACAACAATATCTTCCATCTCTGTGCGGGTATGAAGATCTACAGTGCCATTATTGACCTCTTTCATCAATGACGAATAGGCTCCAAGGAGTAGCTGCTGCCCCGTCTGTCCCTTAGCATAGAAGGTACGACTTACCTGCACACCTCCAAAAGAGCGGTTGGCAAGCATGCCGCCATACTCACGGGCGAAAGGTACGCCCTGGGCTACACATTGGTCGATAATGGCCGCACTTACCTCGGCCAAACGATAAACATTGGCTTCGCGAGCACGGTAATCGCCACCCTTGATAGTGTCATAGAACAGGCGATATACGGCATCGCCATCATTTTGATAGTTTTTTGCCGCATTGATACCGCCCTGTGCTGCGATAGAGTGCGCACGACGAGGGCTGTCTTGAATACATAGGTTGATAACGTGGAAGCCCATCTCGCCAAGTGACGCAGCAGCGCTGGCACCAGCAAGTCCAGTTCCAACCACGATGATATCGAGCTTACGCTTGTTGGCTGGGTTAACCAATTTCTGATGAGCTTTATAATTTGTCCATTTCTCGGCCAATGGGCCATCTGGAATTTTAGAATCTATTGGTGACATAATCAATTGTCTATATTTAATTATGAAATGTGAACTGGAGGTCAAGCGCAGCACATGCTGGGGGCAAATCCTAACCAAAAAGAGAGCACAAGAAATGCGAATATCGCCATAAGGATGCTTACATAAACAACACCTATACACTGCCAGCGCTTCAACCAAATCTTGCCACTAAAGCCAAGTGTCTGCATAGAGCTCCAAAAGCCATGTGTGAGGTGGAACCAAAGAGCTGCAAACCATACAAGATAAAGAATGGAGTAAATCGGATTGGAGAACGTCTCCTGTATCCAAGCGAAGCCATCGGCAGGATCATGTGCCACTTGAATGTCAGCCAATTCGGCAAACATCATGTGGCCCCAGAAATTGTACATGTGAAGTAAAAGCCCCACAAAGATGATCAGTCCTAACACAAGCATGTTCTGAGACGCCCAACTGACCTCTGGACGACGGCTTGTCACCTCATAGCGCTGATTGCCACGGGCACGCCGATTTTGCATCGTGAGGATGAAAGCATAAATGATATGGCATACGGCTAAGGCAGCGAGAGCCACTGTTCCAATAATCGCATACCAGTTACTTCCCAAAAATTCACATACCACATTATAGGCTTCTCCCGAAAAAAAAGCCGCAATGTTCATGCAACAGTGGAAAGTCAGGAATAGAATAAGGCAAATGCCAGTCAACGACATCACCACCTTTCTACCAATTGGAGAATTGATTAACCACATAAATGATTGATTTTAAAATATTTAACTGTTAGATTTCGTTTGGCAATGGTTATGCAGATAGTTCCTTCCCTAACCGTTACGATGATAAAAATACCGTCTTTTAGGTATTCTTCACGCACGTTTAGACCGCAAAAATACTATATTTTAGTGATAAATCAAAGTAAAAGAGGTAAAAAATCAGGAATATTATGTACTTTTGCAGAAAAAGCAAAGACAGGAATGAAATTTGATTATGACGTCATCGTCATAGGGGGTGGACACGCTGGTTGCGAGGCCGCCACGGCAGCGGCAAACATGGGAGCCAAGACGTGCTTGGTCACTATGGATATGAACAAGGTCGCACAGATGAGTTGCAACCCTGCCGTCGGTGGTATCGCCAAAGGTCAAATCGTCAGAGAAATAGACGCCTTGGGAGGTAACATGGGTAAGGTTACCGACGCCACCTCCATACAATTTAGGATGCTCAACAAAGGAAAGGGACCTGCCGTATGGTCGCCACGCGCTCAATGCGACCGAGAAAAATTTATCGTAGAGTGGCGACGCGTACTCGACCGAACCCCCAATCTTGACATCTGGCAAGACCAAGCGGACCAACTGTTAGTGAAAAACGGTGAGGCAATCGGCGTAAAAACAATATGGGGCGTGAACATAATGGCCAAGGCAATAGTTGTCACGGCTGGCACTTTTCTTAACGGATTGATGCATATTGGGCATCATAAATATCCCGGAGGCAGATGCGCGGAGCCTGCCGTTCCACATTTTTCAGAATCAATATCCTATTGGGGAATACGCTCCGCCCGTATGAAAACAGGTACCCCTTTAAGGCTTGACAAACGAAGCATCCACTTTGAAGACACGGTGATGCAGCCTGGGGATAACGAGTTTCACACTTTCAGCTACCTTGGTATGCCCCCCACCTTGAAGCAACTCCCATGCTGGACATGCGACACCAACAGCGCCGTGCATGAAATTTTGCGTGCCGACCTTGCCAACTCTCCTTTATACAACGGGCAAATTCAGTCCACCGGGCCACGTTATTGCCCATCTATCGAGACAAAGCTCGTAACCTTTCCCGACAAAGACCAACACCCTCTTTTTATAGAACCAGAAGGCGAAGACACCAACGAGATGTACCTCAACGGCTTCTCTTCGTCAATGCCCATCGAGACACAACTTAGAGCCCTGCACAAAATACCCGCCTTGCGGGATGCCAAGATTTATCGCGCAGGCTACGCAATAGAATACGATTATTTTGACCCTACGCAACTAAAGCACTCGCTTGAATCTAAAATTATCAAAGGGTTATTCATGGCCGGCCAAGTGAATGGGACCACGGGATACGAAGAGGCGGGCGGACAGGGAATAGTTGCAGGTATTAACGCCGCAATGTTTTGTTCGGGAAACGATCCTTTTATAATGAAAAGAGACGAGAGTTATATCGGTGTTTTAATCGATGACCTCGTTACAAAAGGCGTAGACGAACCATACAGAATGTTCACCTCGAGAGCAGAATATCGCATACTTTTACGCCAAGACGACGCCGACGCACGACTTACAGAAAAAGCCTACAACATCGGATTGGCCACACAAGAACGCTTAGACTGGTGGCTGCAAAAGAAAAACGCTATTGGCAGACTCGTCAAATTCTGCGATGAGACATCGGTAAAACCAAAAGAAATAAACTCGGCATTAGAAGCAATCGGTACTACCCCACTACGCATGGGATGTAAAATATCCGACTTGATAGGCCGGCCACAAATCACGATGACAATGCTTTCAACCGTCATTCCCACACTAAAGGAGATGATGAATGAGCCAGAAAACAGAAAAGAAGAGATTAGCGAGGGTGCGGAAATACGAATCAAATATAAAGGCTATATTGAGCGCGAACGTATGATTGCGGACAAAATGCACCGATTGGAAGATATAAAGATAAAAGGGCATTTTGACTATAGTCAGCTCAAGGAGATTAGTACCGAAGGAAGGCAAAAACTTGAACATATAAATCCTGATACATTAGGACAGGCCAGCCGAATACCGGGCGTATCTCCAAGTGACATTAACGTGTTATTGGTACTGCTGGGTCGATGAAGCCTTTTAAGCATAAAGCAACCAACGAAAAAATATAATCACAAGCAAAACCCTATATTCTATTGTCAACACAAATTCATATTGATGGGAGGAATACGATTTTTCTATTGATTGTCATCAATTAATTAAATAAAGTTCAAGCTGTCGACAATGAATGGGCAATACGGTTTCACGTGAAACAAAGATGCGATTAAGCCCTTATCAAGCAACGAATTAATATCTAAAAAGAACGATAAACGTGAATAATCAAATTTTATTAAATCATCTGAGATGTATTCCAGATTGGCCAATCAAAGGCGTAATTTTTAGAGATGTGAGCACATTGTTTAAAAATCAGCAGTGTTTAAAGCTCATGAGTGATGAATTGGTAAACATTTATAAGGACAAAGGCATCACCCAAATTGTTGGCATTGAGAGTCGAGGATTTGTGATGAGCTCAGCCGTAGCCTACCATTTGAACGCCGGAGTAGTGCTTTGCCGCAAGCCCGGAAAGCTGCCTTGCGAGACCATTCAGGAAAGCTACGCCAAAGAATACGGCATGGACACCATCGAAATTCACAAAGATGCCATAACAGAAGATGATGTAATATTACTGCACGACGACCTTTTAGCAACGGGCGGAACAATGAAAGCGGCATGTAAATTAGTAAAGAAATTCCATCCAAAGAAAATTTATTGCAATTTCATCATAGAGCTTAACACGGAGTTTCCGAACGCGCGTGATAGCTTTGACCCAGATATTGAGATAACCAGTCTTCTTAAATTCTAATCATTCAAGGACACGCACCCTACCTTGCAAAAAAGGAAACAGATCCCCACGGCCAATTTGAACCGTGGGGTTTTTCATTTACACGAAGATCCTACATTCTTCACACGGTATACCTTAGGCAAAACAAACTCTTACAAGGACATTTCCATTAAACGTATAAAAACATGTTCTTGCAATTGAGTTCAACCGCCACGCATTTCTCAATTTTATAAAATTATAACAGCCAAAACATTGCAAAGAGAATACATTATAGCTATATTTGCATGTCAAGACCATTCAGATTTGGGCAAGCTAAAAACACATTAGAAAAACATAAAGAAAGAATTTCAAAATTACAAAAGGCAAAAACGTTCCACGTGAAACAATTTTCACGACAACAGCAGTGTATAAAAGGAAAACAAGTATATGACAAGGGAAGAAAATGAAAAACGTTTGAACTATCTAAAGAGCGTGGTACTGAATATGCCAGAGCTACCTGGCAGCTATCAATTCTACGACAAAGAACATGTTATCATATATGTAGGCAAAGCCAAAAAACTAAAAAGCAGAGTGTCAACCTACTTCCACAAAGAGGTGGACAGATTTAAAACAAAGGTCCTTGTAAGCAAAATACATGACATAACATATACTGTTGTCAACTCAGAGGAAGATGCTTTGCTACTCGAAAACTCACTTATCAAAAAATACAACCCACGTTATAACGTGCTGTTGAAAGACGGCAAAACCTACCCCAGCATTTGTGTCACAAAAGAACACTTCCCAAGAATCTTCAAAACGCGAACCATAAACCGTAAGCATGGCACGTTTTTCGGCCCATATCCACACATCACTGCCATGTACAACGTGCTCGAACTCATCAACAAAGTGTTTAAACCCAGACGATGCAAACAACCCATCACGCCCGAAGGTATAAAGGAAAACAGATATCGCCCATGCTTAGAATATCACATACACAACTGCGACGCATGCTGCATCGGCAAACAAAGCCATGAAGAGTACAATGAAAACATCAGGCAAGCCAAAGAGGTTTTAAAAGGAAATACAAGGCAATTAAGCGACTGGGTATATGAAAGAATGATGAAAAAAGCGTCGGAACTAAAATTTGAAGAGGCCGACCGACTCAAACAACGCTACCTACTCTTGAAAGAATTTGTAGCCAAGGTGGAGGTGGTAAGCTATACCATACAAGACGTGGACGTATTTACAATAACCGAGGACGACAGTAAAAAAATAGCCTTCGTAAACTATTTGCACGTAAAAAATGGCACCATCAACCAAAGTTTTACCTATGAGTACAAACGCAAATTAGACGAAACAGACGAGGACATTCTCACACAGGCCATTCCAGAGATACGCTATAGATTTGACAGCAAGGCCAAAGAGATAGTCGTGCCCTTTGAGATGGAATGGAAAATCAAAGACGCAGACTTGTTTGTCCCACAACGAGGAGACAAAAAACACTTGCTGGACCTGTCGCAAATGAACGCGAAACAGTATAAGTTCGATCGTCTGAAACGCGTGGAAAAACTAAACGTTGAGCAGAAGCAAACCCGCTTAATGAAAGAATTGCAAGAGAAATTGGGACTACCCAAACTGCCATACCATATAGAATGTTTTGACAACTCGAACATCTCCGGAACCGACGCCGTAGCAGGATGCGTGGTCTACAAGGGCATGAAACCATCCAAAAAAGACTACCGTAAATACAACATCAAGACCGTGACAGGACCTGACGACTACGCATCCATGCAAGAAGTGGTACGCCGCAGATACAGCAGAATGATAGCCGAAGAGGTCGCCCTACCCGACCTCATCATCACCGATGGTGGCAAAGGACAAATGGACGTGGTGAGAGATGTGGTTGAAAAAGAACTTAAACTGGACATCCCGATCGCCGGACTGGCCAAAGACGACCACCATCGAACCAACGAGTTGCTGTATGGATGGCCTCCCAAGGTGATTGGATTAAAGCCAGATTCAGAGCTTTTTCACGCCTTGACGCAAATACAAGACGAAGTGCACCGATATGCAATAACATTCCATCGAGACAAGAGATCAAAACATGCACTGCACTCCGAGCTTGATGACATAAAAGGAATAGGTCCACAAACAAAGAAATCACTTATAAAAAGCTTTAAATCAATTAGTAACATTAAGGTAGCAACACTTGAGCAACTTGCTACCATCGTTGGTCCATCAAAGGCCAAAACAATAATAAAACACTTTGAAAATCAAAGGAAAACAAACGCAGAAACACAAATATCCGCAAGCGACGAAAACATCACAACATGACAAGCCATGGCCGGGCGATTGCACTTAATCATAGTATTTGTCTAATTTTAATCACAAAAAAAGGTACGTTTCCAAACAGTAATCTACAGCTAAAAATTGGCGTTTCTAAACGACAAACTCTCCATCTTGCAACCATAAAAAACGGCACTCTCTCCCATTAGTATCTATTCATCCTACATTAAAGGCCTAAACACAAAGTAATTAGACAGCAATCGGATTGCGTTTAGCGTCTAATCGACATGCGATTAAGCACTAAACGCAGATCAAATATTAAACAAAAAATTAGGGAACAAGCAAGAAACAGTACAACAATCTAACACACAACAACTTACAAAACTTTTGTATATAGAGCTTATTTGCAAACAAAGGTGTGGCAGTACGTAAATAAGCGAACTACAAATGGCAACATGTCAAATATTTTCACATACATAAAAAGCGGCGAAATCAAACAAGGTAACATGGCGCCGTCTTATCATTCAAGCTATCAACACCATGAAAAATAACGTGATTTTCATCATGAAAAGAGTACCCAAAAAATGATAAAATGGCAAAGAAACGCAAATACAAAATTGAAAACAGACTTGATAAAACAAAAATAATAAGCCAATCATTGCGTAAATATCATCTTTTTGCTATCTTTGTGATGTCAAATAACAACACCAACATTAACGTATATCATGCGAATTGTCATCCAGCGAGTGAGCCAAGCGTCAGTCACCATAGCGGGTAAGACCAAATCTGCCATTGGCCAAGGCTACGTTGTCTTGTTAGGGATAGGCAGCGATGACACAAAGGAAGATGCCAACTGGCTCGTCAAAAAGACCTGCTCCCTGCGCGTGTTTGACGACCCTGACGGCGTGATGAACCTCAGCGTCAGGGACGTAGACGGCGACATCATCGTGGTTTCGCAATTCACGCTCATGGCGAGCACAAAAAAGGGCAACCGCCCAAGTTGGATAAAGGCGGCGCCACACGACATCTCCATCCCGCTCTACGAGTATTTTTGCCAAGCCCTTGCACGGGAGTTGGGCAAACCGATTGGCACCGGTGAGTTTGGCGCCGACATGAAAGTGCAGCTCATTAACGATGGCCCCGTTACTATTTGCATAGACTCAAAGAACAAAGAATGAAAACGAACAATTTAAAAATAGCTACTATAACATTCATGATCGTGCTCTTTCTTTGCCTGACAGCATTAGATTTGGCCAATGGAGTAAAAGTGGATTGGTGGGGACATCTTGTCACGTCCGTATTTGCCGCGGGCGGATTCATGCTGTTTAAAAAATTAGAATATATCCACAATAAAAGAAACCCGTAAACCGCACCGCTAAAAATGACTATACAAGAAGCGCAAAAAACCGTGGACCAATGGGTCAAAACCTTTGGCGTGAGATATTTCAGCGAACTGACAAACATGGCCGTCTTGACCGAGGAAGTGGGCGAGCTGGCGCGCGTAATGGCCCGAAAATACGGAGACCAGAGCTTTAAAGCCGGTGAGAAAGACAACTTGGGCGAGGAGATGGCGGACATACTTTGGGTGCTGTGCTGCCTTGCCAACCAAACGGGCGTAGACCTTACACAAGAGTTCAGGAAAAGCGTCGAGAAGAAAACCTTGCGCGACGCCAACAGGCACAAGAGCAATCCCAAACTCAAAGCCTGACGCCAAGCCAGCGGAGCGCACGTCACGGAATATGGCGCACATCACCATCGCCCAAAACATCAACCACAGCCCCTGGCACATGCATGCACCTTATCAGCAAAGGGCAAACACTATATCTTATCACGAATAAAACCAATCGATTAAACAATAAACGACATGGCATACACCAAAGACATCCAGCCCACCAAAAAAAATGGTGGCATCAAAGCTCAAGTGAACGCAAGTCGCGCGGACGAAACACAAAAAAAGAGCAAGTACGAGCAAGCGCTCGAGAAATACAACTGTGACGTTGACGAGGCCGAAATAGGCAAGGCGTTGAAAAAAATCATCGTTGAGAAAGTGCCCGAGAACGACACCGCCGAGGTTAAGAAATTTCTCTTGGGCAGCGTGGAGCTCACCTCGCTAAGCGCGTCGGACAATGATGTAAACATCATGGCCATGGTAGAGAAAGTCAACCAGTTTGACACCGCGTACCCCGACCTACCCCACGTGGCCACCATCTGCGTGTACCCCAACTTCGCCGAGGTGGTGAAAGACACCCTGGAAGTAGACGGAGTAGACATCGCCGTGGTTTCGGGAGCGTTCCCTTCCTCGCAAACGTTCCTTGAGGTCAAGGTGGCAGAGACCGCGCTGGCCATCAAAGACGGAGCCACAAACGTGGACATCGTGATGCCAGTGGGCAAGTTTCTTTGCGGAGACTACGAGGGCTTGTGCGAGGATATCAACGAGTTGAAACAGACATGCGGCAACGTTCCCATGAAAGTCATACTCGAAAACTGCCTCTTGGGCACCCTTTCTAACGTGAAAAAAGCGGCTATTCTCTCCATGTACGCAGGCGCCGACTACATTAAAACGTCCACAGGCAAGGACAAAGGCGGTGCCACAGCGCAAGACGTTTACATCATGTGCCAAGCCATCAAGGAGTACTACGACGAAACAGGCATACAGATAGGCTTGAAACCAGCGGGCGGCATTAACTCCGTGATGGACGCCGTGACATTCTACACCATCGTCAAAGAGGTGCTCGGCGAGAAATGGCTCACCAATCAGTGGTTTCGCCTCGGCACGAGCAGACTTACCAACATGCTGCTAAGCGAAATTCTGGGCCGGCAAGTCAAGTTCTTCTAAACCACCATTCCATGCGTTGAAAACATTATAAGCATAACGCAAAAAATACATAAGCAGCCCATAGAAACAATTTTCAACGCCTATTGGCATATACCAACAAAAGCGGATATTTTAACCTTCTAGCATAAAATATCCGCTTTTTCACATGCGACAATCTAAACGTGTGGACTGCGACAATAGTTGCATGTCGCGTTTTTCGATGAGCCATAAACACTCATCACCACGAAAAAATCACTTTTGCCGTTCTATCACAAAATCGAGATAGGCTCTCAATCCTTTCTTCACCGAATCGTCTTCCACCTCGGATTCCAAGAAATCGAGCGACTCGGCATGCAACTTCCACATACGTTTCTCCGCATACTCTATACCACCATGAGCCTTGGTAAAAGCCACCAATTGTCCAATTTCATCGGTTGTTACCATACCAGCCTTCACCTTTCGAGCCACTGCAAGCATGGCCTCGTCGGCCGTTGAGTTTAGGGCATAGATCGCCGGAAGCGTCAATTTACCCTCGGCCATATCATTTCCGGTGGGCTTTCCTATCTCCTCCTTGTCATAATAGTCAAAGATATCGTCGCGTATCTGAAAGATAATACCAAGATTTTGGCCAAATTTCTTAGCCAACTCAATATCCGCCCTATCAGCTCCGACAGACATCGCACCCAAACATGCGCAAGCCTCGAAGAACGCGGCGGTCTTTTGCTTAATCACTTGGTAGTAAACCGCCTCTGAAATTTCCTTGTTTTGGATATTCGACAACTGCAATATCTCACCATTTGAGAGCGTTCTTCCCAGTTCGGCCAATGTGTTGACTATTTCCTGATTATGCGTATAATTAACGTGCAGCAATGCCGTCGAAAGGATATAATCGCCCACCAACACCGCCACTTTGTTATTGTAGACAGCGTTGACCGAGCTTTGCCCACGACGTTCCCTGCTCTCGTCCACCACGTCATCGTGCACCAACGAGGCCGTGTGCAACAGTTCCAACCCCACCGCCGCATGCTGCGTCACGGCGTTCACCTTGCCATAGTTTTTGGCCATTAGCAGTATAAACATGGGCCGCATGCGCTTGCCACTGCTTTGGCGAACATGTTCCAACGCCTGCCCTAATAGGCCGTCTTGGTGCGATAGCGATTTTGTGAACAAATCATCAAAATCGCTCAACTCCGATAAGATGGGTTGCTTGATGGTTGACAAATAATCCATGAACTCGTGTATATTTTGTTACAAAATTACTGTTTTTATCGGATATTGTGGCAAAAATTTAGTAATTTTACGCTTAAATCAATATAAACATGGACAAATTATTTCTCTTTGACGCCTACGCCATTATATTCCGGTCGTATTACGCTTTCATAAACCGACCCACCCGAAACCACAAAGGCCAGAACACCTCGCCCATATTGGGATTTTGCAACACCCTGAACGAGATTATTAAAAAGCAAAGCCCCACTCACATCGCCGTGGCTTTCGACTGTGGCAAGACTTTCCGACACGACGCTTACCCACCCTACAAGGCACAAAGAGAGGCCACGCCCGAGGATATCAACACCGCCGTGCCATATATCAAGAGCATACTCCAAGCCATGCACATACCCATTTTGGAGGCCAAAGGGTTCGAGGCCGACGATGTCATCGGAACCTTAGCCCTAAAAGCCGGGCAAGAAGGCATGGAAACTTACATGCTCACACCCGACAAAGACTATGGGCAGTTGGTGCGACCCAATGTCTTCATGTTCCGTCCCAAACACGGCGGGGGATATGAGAAAATCGGCGAGAACGAAATAAAAGATAAATATGGCGTTGAGACGGCAAGCCAAGTAGTGGACCTGCTGGCTCTCATGGGCGACTCGGCCGACAACTTCCCGGGCTGCCCTGGCGTTGGGGAGAAAACCGCCGCAAAACTAATCAAGGAGTTTGGCACCTGCGAAAACCTCATTGCCAACACCGACAGGTTGAAAGGCAAGATGCGCGAGAAAGTGGAAAACGCCATCGATGATATCAAGATATCAAAGTTTCTCGCTACCATCAAGACAGATGTACCCATCAAGCTCGACTTGGACGAGATGAAACTCAAGACACCCGACGAGGCCAAACTGCGCGAAATATTTGCCGAATTGGAATTTAGGAAGTTGGCAGACGACTTTATTAACAAAAGTAAAAAATCATCAACGGATCAAAATTTACAATTGGATTTATTCGCTCCAAATCCGACCGAGGGGACAGGCGACGCCGAAAATTCAAATTTTGAGACGCTAAAAACCACGCCTCACAACTATAAACTCATTGAAAATCAAGACAATTGCATCAAACTTTATGACTTTTTACGGACAAAAAAGATTTTAAGTTTAGACACGGAGACCACTTCCGCCAACGCCATTGACGCTGAGTTGGTGGGATTGAGCTTTGCCGTTCAAGAAAAAGAGGCTTTTTACGTGGCCATCCCCAAGGAGCGCGCGCAAGCCATCCAAATCGTCAACATTTTCAAACCACTATACGAAGACCCCACCATTCTCAAGGTGGGACAAAACATCAAATACGACTACGAGGTGCTGCGAGGCTACGGAGTGGACATCAAAGGCAAGATGTTCGACACCATGCTGGCCCACTACCTCATCCAGCCCGAGCAGCGTCACAACATGGACTACATGGCCGAGACCCTACTCCACTATCGCACCATCCATATAGAAGAGCTTATAGGTCCCGGTGGAAAAGGCCAAAAGAACATGCGCGACCTTGAACCGGGAGAGGTTTTCGAGTACGCCGCCGAGGACGCCGACATCACTTTGAGATTGAAAAACGTATTGGAACCCAAACTTAAAGAGGTAGGAGCCGAGCCGTTGTTTTGGGATATTGAGATGCCATTGGTCAGGGTGCTGGCCGACATGGAGCTCACCGGCGTGCGATTAGACACCAAGCAGCTCGACGAAACCAACCGCGCGTTCACCGCTCGAATGGCCCATTACGAGCGCCACGCATACGAATTGGCAGGCGGTGAGTTTAACATCAACAGTCCCAAGCAGGTGGGCGAGATCCTCTTTGACAAGATGAAGATTATAGACAAACCCAAAAAGACTCGCACGGGGCAGTACGTAACATCCGAGGATACACTGCTACAGCTCAAAGACAAATCGCCCATCGTCGAGGACATCCTCAACTATCGTGGCATGAAAAAGCTGCTCAGCACCTACATCGAGGCCCTGCCCAAGCTCATCAACAGTCGCACCGGCCGCATACACACCTCGTTCAACCAAGCCATCACAGCCACGGGACGGCTCTCCTCGAGCAATCCTAACCTGCAAAACATACCCGTGCGCGACGATGATGGCAAGGAGATACGCAAATGCTTCGTCCCGGAGCCGGGATGCAAGTTCTTCTCTGCGGACTACAGCCAGATAGAATTGCGCATCATGGCACACCTCAGCGGCGATGAGCACATGACAGAGGCTTTTCGCCAAGGGCAAGACATACATCGCGCCACAGCCGCCAAAATATGGAAAATAGCTCCCGAGACCGTCACCGACAGCCAGCGCAAGCAGGCCAAGCAGGCCAATTTCGGCATCATATACGGCATCACCGCCTTTGGTTTGGCACAGCGCATGGGCATCCCCAACGGCGAGGCGCGCAAGCTCATAGACGACTATTTCGACACGTTTCCTAAAGTACACGAGTATATGGAACAAGCCAAGCGCTACGCCCGAGAACATGGATATGTGGAAACACTGTTCGGAAGGAGGCGCTACCTGCCCAACATCAATTCCAAAAACGGTACCGTGCGCGGTTTTGACGAGCGCAATGCCATCAACGCCCCCATACAAGGCTCCGAGGCAGACATCATCAAACTCGCCATGACGCGCATTTGGAACAGGTTTAAAAAAGAAAATATAAAATCCAAAATGATACTCCAAGTGCACGATGAGCTAAACTTCTCGGTCTATCCGGACGAAGCCGAGCGCGTGCAAAGCATTGTCATCGAGGAGATGCAAAACGCCTACCCGCTATCCGTGCCGCTCATAGCCGACGCCGGATGGGGCGACAACTGGTTGGAGGCGCACTGAAAACCGCTACATATCAAACAGCCAAAGTTTTCAAAAAACATACACAATATGCTGATTATTATAACTTTATATAATTACCCATGAGAAATATCTATATCTCTTTTCTAACTCATCGCTCATCTTTTTAGGAAAGCGATAGGCTGTCTTCGTAGATTTATTTTATGGTGTCCATACTATCAATATGTCCTAAAATAATCACAAAAACAGAACCTTCAGAAGCAATCATTCTACAGAGAAAACAAGCAAGAAAATACAACTTATATACTGTCGCTCGCAGAATGTTATCGCAGCGCGTCGCGATAACTATCCATTCGCCATACGTTGAACGCTTAAACGCAAGCCGAATAAGGCTCAATAGCAACATGAATAATGCCTATTCACACCATGAATAGGCATTAAAGGCAAGACAAAAATCAAGCTTTTTAGAACGGGAAAAGGCTAAAACTCCGTAAAATGGTGGCTAACAGCAAGTTGCCTAAAACGCTCATATTTCGCGTATTTGAGAGCAAAGCACTCTTCAATTGAAAATAAACGAAATATGAGAGACCTTTTGTCCGCATATTTCAACATTATTTAGAACATCGCAAGTCATTAGATCCTTCGTTCCATTTGGGGCGGCACATACTTGCCGTTGACTTTCAACGGTTCGAAATGCAGCGTGATGAGCGAGTCTTGGCCAAGCAGCTCGTGCAATCGCCGCTCTATCTCGGTGGCATGCAAATGGGCATCGTAGAGTGTCATCGCACCCGGCATGCGAAAGTGTAACTCCATGGCAATACTGTTGCCAATGCGTCGCGTGCGCAAGTTGTGCACGTCGCTCACCAATGGGTCGGCCTTAACGGTAGCCACAATCTGCTCTTCAAGCTCGTCAGGCAGGCTGGCTTCCAACAGCTCGCTCGCCGACTTCTTAATCAAATCGTAAGCCGCCCTCAATATGAAATAGCTCACCACGATGGCCGCCAATGGGTCGAGCACAGCCCACCGCTGTCCCAAAATGATGGCTCCGCCTATGCCTATAGACGTGCCAATGGACGAAAACGCATCGGTACGATGATGCCACGCATTGGCCTCAACAGATTGCGAGCCAACTCGTCTGCCCACACGAATGGTGTATTGAAAAAGCCATTCCTTGGACACAACGCTTGCCACAGCAATCACAAAGGCTATCCAGCCCGGAGTCTCCAATGGTACACCTTGTATGGCCTGCCACACCTTAACGATGCCATTGAAGCATATCATCAGGCCCACGGCCAACAATGCCAACCCGATAAAAGCGGTGGCTAACGTCTCATACTTGCCATGCCCATAGTCGTGGTCATGGTCTATGGGCTTGTTGCTTAGTCGTACAAAAACCAATACGATGATGTCGGTAACAAAATCTGACGCCGAATGCACTGCGTCGGCTATCATGGCAGCCGAGCCTCCCACTATGCCGGCTACAAATTTGAGTGCCAACAGCATGGCGTTGAACATGCTTCCAATGATGGTCACACGGTATATCGACCGCGCGCGCAGCTTTTTATGTTCTGCTTTGTTCATATGTTTTTGCAATGTAACACTATAAGAAATCATCCCAGCCCACCATCACCATAATTGGTATTGGGCGAGATTGCAACGTGTTTAATACCACAAAATTATGAAAAATTGCCATACAACCAAGACAAAACGAGCGAAAAAAGACAGCCAAGCACACTTATTTCAACATTAACCATCATGAAAACGAATGTAGAAAAGCGTTTAAAAGCAAAAGACAACACCACGAAACAGCAGAGCGATAGGCATGGTTTGAGCGTCCTCCTCACCATATCCTTTGAACCAAGAAACACGACTGAAACAAAAATAGGGTGCAATTTGTTAGAAAATGCACCCGACATGATGCAAAAACTATGATTTTTTCTTTCGAGGTTCCTGTCTTTTTCATATCTTTGCAATTATCAACATTTAAGCTTATGGATGCCTTGACTTACCTTGAATCGCGCTGCCAACTGCGCCGAAACGTTCTCACGGGCGAGACGCTGTACGCCATTCCTAACTCGGACGAGTACCTGCCGCTCTCGCGCGAGGCCATCAACACGCTCATTTTGGAGGCTGGGCGCGAGGGGGTTGGACTTTCGGAGGGCTTGCTGAAACGATACGCCGAGTCTACGCTCATAGCGCCGTGGAATCCTGCCGAGGCTTGGCTACACAGCTTGGACGAATGGGATGGGACCGACCACGTGGCCGCATTGGCAGACCGTATCATCACCACCAACCCCGATTGGCCACAGCGTTTCCACAAGTGGATGCTGCAAATGGTGGCCCGATGGATAGGATACGAGGTGGCCCAACGCGACGTATTGGTGCCCACCATAGTGGGACAGTACGGTTATGGCAAGTCGTCATTCTGCAATATCATCCTTCCACCTGATTTGCGCAGATACTATACGGACCAAGTGCGCTTGCGCTCCACATCCGAGGTACATCGCATTGTCACCACCAACCTGTTGACTTGCATCGACGAGTTTTACCAAGAAAACACCGAACAAGAGGTGCTGTCGCGCTATCTTTTCTCTCGAAGCACACCGGTATTCAGAGCATCTTACGGCGTCACTGAGGAACCGCGGACCAACTACTCGGCCTTTATCGCCAACACGGGGAACCTGCATCCCATGACCGACGCAGCCGGAGCGGCCCACTTGGTGTGCGTGGAGATACAGCATCGCATAGATATCGCCACTCCAGTGCCCTACGAACAACTTTACGCGCAGCTCTTGGCCGAGGTGGAGAACGGCGTGGACTATGGCCTTACCGATGAGGAAAGGGAGGCTATGGCGGTGCAAAACTCACCATTCCAAGAGGCCGACAACTTGGTGAAAATGGTAACAATGCTCTACGCCACCCCTCCCAAGGGCAAGCGAGTGAAAGCCAAGGACATTGACACCATTGTGGACAGGCTGATGAAAGAGTATCCCTATTGGACGCCGGGAGAGCACGTCAACCAAGATGTGGGGTTCGCATTGCAGGAGGCTGGCTTTGCGCGGAGCCGCATACACGGCCGTTCTTGTTACAAGGTGATAGAGAAAGACCCGCGTAAACTTGATTTCGTGGAAGAGCCGCAAACCCCAGACAAGGATGGACTGGACAACAACCCATTGGCAAAGGCATTGCTATCGGGATTGGGAAACCTCGTGAAAAAATAAATAAAAACGTATATAAACAGCAATATTTTTTAAACAAACAACGATGAGACATATCACTATCACATTTGACATGAAGCATCTTGCCATCCGCATGGATGCCCTGAAAAAAGCCACATTGCTCGCATTGGCAACATGGTCAATATCATTAAACCTCAACGCGCAAGGTTATTACACCAAGTATTGCGCCGACAAGCAGCTGCAAAAGCAAGCCCAAGCATGGCTCAAGAAGGGCGAATGGCGCAACGGATTCACCAAGGCCGACGCTCATGAGACGGTAAACGCCGTGGAATTTTACACGCAATACAAAAAAAATCCGGAGCAGTGGAAAAAACTATTCGAGTGGTGTCAAAACACCGATCTCGCTGCATTGCCCAAAGGACGCGTACCCATCCCCGGCACTACAATGGTGGCAAGCGTGGAAGATGACCACAACCGCGACCTGCGAACACTAAAACCGGAAAGCCATGTACGGCACATCGATTTCCAATACGTGGTGAAAGGATGTGAGCGATTCGGCTTGGTAGACCACTATTCAAGCAAGGTGAGTGTGCCCTATCGGCCCGACGTGGTAAACTACTCCTACGACGCGAGTAAAGCGAAATTCTATGATGGAGACGCGTCAAAATTCTTCATCTTCTTCCCCGACGACTGGCACATCGCCAAAGTGAAAACCGACAAGAACGACCAAAACATCAGGGTGGTGGTTATCAAGGTGGATTACATGTGAGCCAACGCGCCGAAAAAACGAGTCGTCCATGGCTCATTCTTGGACAACAAAAACCCCTAAATACACAAATAGAGCATGGCAAAAAAAGACAATGATATGACACCGATGATGCGACAGTTCTTCTCCATGAAGGCAAAGCACCCTGACGCGGTGCTGCTCTTTCGCTGCGGCGACTTCTACGAGACCTACGGCGACGACGCAGTGACAGCATCTGGCATCCTCGGCATAACGCTCACCAAACGAAACAACGGCGGAGCAACGGGAGAGACGGCCATGGCTGGCTTTCCCCACCACGCCTTGGACACCTACCTGCCCAAACTAATCAGGGCTGGAAAACGTGTCGCTATATGCGACCAACTGGAGGATCCGAAGAAGAAACGACAAGCCATCAAAGGCAAAAAGGGGCTCACGGAGATGGACAAAATGGTCAAAAGGGGCATCACGGAGCTTGTGACACCGGGCGTGGCGATGAGTGACAACGTGCTGAACTACAAGGAAAACAATTTTCTCGCGGCCGTACACTTCGGAAAAACGGCCTGTGGCGTGAGTTTCCTCGACATCTCCACAGGCGAGTTTCTCACCGGACAGGGCACCTATGACTACGTCGAAAAACTCCTTGGCAGCTTCTCCCCGAAAGAGGTGCTGCATGACCACGAACGCAAAAAAGACTTCGAGCGCTATTTCGGCACGCGCCATTGCACGTTCGAGATGGACGACTGGGTGTTCACGGAACAAAGCGCACGCCAGAAACTCCTTAAGCATTTTGGCACCAAAAACTTAAAAGGATTTGGCGTGGAGCACCTGCGTGAGGGCGTTATCGCGGCCGGGGCTATCATGCAATACCTTGAAATAACCCAGCACACAAGCATCAACCATATCACCTCATTACAACGCATCGAGGAGGAAAAATACGTCCGATTGGACAAGTTTACCATTCGATCGTTGGAGCTTCTTGGAGCCATGCAAGACGAGGGACGCTCGCTACTGAGCGTGGTGGATCACACCGTGACCCCCATGGGAGGCCGACTGCTAAGGCGATGGATGGTTTTTCCGCTCAGGGATGTGGCCCTAATTACCGACCGGCAAGACATCGTGGAGTACTTTTTTAGGCAGCCAGACTTCAGGCAAGTGGTCGATGAGCAGCTGCATCGCGTGGGCGACTTGGAACGCATCATATCCAAAGTGGCCGTGGGAAGGGTGTCGCCACGCGAGGTGATACAGCTCAAAAACGCGCTCATAGCCACCCAGCCCATCAGATCGGCTTGCCTGTACGCCAACAACGACAGCCTGAAACGCTTAGGGCAGCGGCTGAACCTATGCGAGACCCTGCGTGACCGCATCGCCGCCGAAATACAGCCCGACCCGCCCTTGTTGGTCAACAGGGGCAATGTCATTGCCGAGGGATACTGCGCAGAGCTTGACGAGCTGAGACAAATATCAAGTCATGGCAAGGACAGCCTGCTCGAAATACAGCGGCAAGAGACCGAGCGAACGGGCATAACGTCACTCAAAGTGGGCTTCAACAACGTGTTTGGATATTACCTTGAAGTGCGCAACACCTTCAAAGATAAGGTTCCAGACACATGGACAAGGAAGCAGACACTGGCCCAAGCGGAGCGATACATCACGCCCGAGCTGAAAGAATACGAGCAAAAGATATTGGGCGCTGACGAGAAAATAATCGAGTTGGAAACACAATTGTTCAACGAACTTGTGGCTGATATGCAGCGATACATCGCCGACATACAGGCCAACGCCAACCTGTTGGCACGCATAGACTGCCTACTTTCGTTCGCCAAGGTGTCCGAGAGCAACATGTATGTGCGCCCTACGGTAGACGAGACCGATGTCATAGACATTCGGCAAGGTCGCCATCCTGTCATAGAGACTCAAATGCCATTAGGCGAACTATACGTGCCAAACGACGTATATCTCGACACCAAGAAGCAACAGGTGATGATGATAACGGGTCCTAACATGGCCGGCAAATCGGCTCTGCTGCGCCAAACGGCCCTAATCGCACTATTGGCCCAGACAGGATGCTTCGTGCCGGCAGAGCGAGCGAAAATAGGTTTGGTGGACAAGATATTCACTCGCGTGGGCGCAAGTGACAACCTCTCGTTGGGAGAGTCCACCTTTATGGTCGAGATGACCGAGGCCGCGAACATTCTCAACAACGTGACGCCACGCTCGTTGGTACTCTTTGACGAGCTGGGACGAGGCACGTCCACCTACGACGGCATATCAATAGCATGGGCCATCGTGGAGTATTTGCACGAACAGCCCAAGGCTCGGGCGCGCACTCTCTTCGCGACGCACTACCACGAGCTGAACGAAATGGAAAAACATTTCGCCCGAATCAAGAACTTCAACGTCTCCGTCAAGGAAGTAGACGGCAAGGTTATCTTCTTGCGCAAACTGTTGCCGGGCGGATCCGAGCACTCGTTTGGCATCCACGTGGCCGAGATCGCGGGCATGCCCAGGTCTATAGTAAGGCGCGCCAACATCATCCTGAAGCAGCTTGAGGCCGACAACTCGGAAGTGGGTAACGTGGGTAAGCCATCGGTGGAGCGGCTGGCTGGCACACGAGACGGCATGCAGCTCAGCATATTCCAACTGGACGACCCCGTCC
Source organism: Hallella colorans (assembly GCF_003096815.1). GTDB lineage: Bacteria > Bacteroidota > Bacteroidia > Bacteroidales > Bacteroidaceae > Prevotella > Prevotella colorans. The sequence goes on along the minus strand of NZ_QENY01000003.1, from coordinate 67,020 downwards.
TTTCGCAAGTGCGCGACGAGATATTGGGCTTGGATGTCAACAACCTCACGCCAGTGGAGGCACTCAACAAACTCAACGATATCAAGAAAATAGTGACGGGAAGAAGCTGACCGAACATTCCAAACATTACCAATACCAATACGGCAACAGGCCATATCCGCACTGACAAACAGTGGGGGATGGCCTGTTTACATGATATCGAGAGCGCGACAACTACAAGTCGCTACTTGGGGTCTACCCTCGCGCCAAGTTTTTTCATCCAGTTTCCGCCTATCATCACGGCCACGCCAAGGATGATAAAAGGAATGGAGAGCAACTGCCCCATGTCAAGGAGCATGCCAGCCTCAAAGTCCACTTGTATGTCTTTGGTGTACTCTATGAAAAAACGAGCCACGAACACCAATGCCAAGCACATGCCAAAGAAGTACCCGGTGCCCACTTTCTGTTTGTTTTTGCGATACGCCAAGAAGATGACGAAGAAGAAACAAGCGTAAGACAAGGCCTCATAGAGCTGTCCGGGATGGCGTGGATACTGGTCTACTCGCTCAAAGATGAACGCCCATGGAACATCTGTCACCTTGCCTATAATCTCCGAGTTCATGAGGTTTCCAAGCCTTATGAATGTGGCCGTGACGCAAGAGCAAATACCCATATTGTCCAACACAACCCACACGGGCACTTTGGTGCGCCTGCTATACAGCCAGATGGCTATGAGCATACCTATAACACCACCATGCGACGCCAAGCCCTCATAGCCCACGAACTTCCAACTACCATCGGGCATGTGGTGCATAGGGACGATCATCTCTATGAAATGCTCCCACGACCCAAGGAAATATTCGGGCTGGTAGAACAAACAATGTCCCAAACGCGCGCCAATAAGTACGCTCAAAAAGATATAGAGGAACAGCGGTTCAAACTTCTCGTCGGGTATCTTTTGCTCCTTATAGAGCCGCTGCATAAGCAGATAGCCCAAGAGAAGACCCACCAACCAGCACATGGAATACCACCTAATACCAAAACTCCCGATATGGAACATGATCTCGCTCGGGTTCCAATAAACGAATAACAAATCAAAATTCATAATTCAAAATTTAATATTTGGCGCGCCACATGCCGTGAAAGATCCCTTGCAAAGACAGCGCGGAAACATGGTTTAGGAACATGACAACGGTCAGACATTAAACCTGAAGTGCATGATGTCGCCATCTTGCACCACATAGTCCTTGCCCTCGATACCCAATTTGCCAGCCTCACGAACGGCGGCCTCTGAGCCATACTCGATATAATCAGCGTATTTGATGACCTCGGCTCGGATAAATCCCTTCTCAAAGTCGGTATGAATCACGCCGGCGCACTGTGGGGCTTTCCACCCTTTGTGGAATGTCCATGCTTTCACCTCCATCTCGCCGGCCGTGATAAAGGTTTGCAAGTTGAGCAGGCTGTAGGCTTTTTTGATGAGCCTGTTTACCCCACTCTCCTCCAATCCAAGCTCGTCCAAGAACAAACGCTTGTCCTCATAGCTCTCGAGCGATGCGATGTCCTCCTCTGTCTTGGCAGCGATAACCATGGCCTCAGCGCCCTCGGCGGCGGCCATCTCTTCTATTTTCTTGCTGTACGCGTTGCCCGTCTTGGCACTGTTCTCATCCACATTGCACACGTATAGCACGGGCTTGGTGGTCAACAAAAACAGGTCGTGGGCGGCTTTCTCCTCCTCACGGGTGTCGAATGTCACCCCGCGAGCGTTCTGACCCTTGTCCAACACTTCCTTGTAGGCCTGCAACACCGTCACCAACACCTTGGCCTCCTTGTTGCCAGCGGCAGCGGCCTTCTCTGTTTTTGACAACTGAGCGTCGATGGTCTCAAGGTCTTTGAGTTGCAACTCCGTGTCGATGATTTCCTTGTCGGCAATGGGATCAACCGCCATGCCACCCTCACGCACCACGTTGTCATCATCAAAGCAACGCACCACGTGGATGATGGCGTCACACTCGCGAATGTTTCCAAGAAACTTGTTGCCCAAACCCTCGCCCTTGGAGGCTCCCTTTACTAAACCGGCGATGTCCACTATCTCACAGGTAGCTGGCACGATACGCCCCGGACGCACTATCTCGGCAAGCCGCGTGAGCCGCTCGTCCGGAACCGTTATCACGCCAAGGTTGGGCTCTATTGTACAAAAGGGGAAGTTGGCTGCCTGTGCTTTGGCACTCGAAAGGCAGTTGAAAAGGGTAGACTTCCCTACGTTGGGAAGGCCCACGATACCACATTTTAATGACATGTCTAATGATAAACGTTTATATTCTGACATGCAAAGTTACTAAAAAGATTGGTAACAGACCGTGCTGCAGCGTTATTAATATATAATGCCAATATGGACGGCTATACAAATATCACTATGAAATATTCTGACAACAACCCCTTCATACATCGCGCACATGAAAATTCAAACGCCAACGGCAAAAATACGCCAAAAACAAGCATGTTTCACAAAAGCCTATCTGTCAACAACTTATAAGAAAACAGCATTAGGATGCACGTTGGTGGCATCGTGGAACGCATGCGTTTAAGCACCAATCGCAATATGATTGGTGCTTAAACGCAAGCCGAATAACGCTTAAACACGCTGTCATTGAGCATTAATGGCAAGCCCTTGAAATACCAATGGCAAAATAGGCACATTTCGCGGGCTTGAAAAAAACGATTAAACAACATTTCAACTGGTCCGCGTTGGCTTCACGTCGTCTGAAAACTCTCTATTTCACCAAGATGAGAAGGTGCTGTTTTCTCATAATTTTTTTGACAAAAATGAGCCGTTCTCCCACCCTCTTACCTATATTTTGAAGCTGTGAATAAAACTAAAAAGTCATTATCCAACATAACGAAAAGGGCTTTATCCACCGTCGTTGACGACTATTTTTCGGTGTAAATCACCTGCACCATGGTTTGTCCCACGGCCTTAAGCGTGCTCTTGTCTATATGCTCCAAATTGTCGGCAAGGGTGTGCCAAGTTGGGCCGAAAGAGCTTTGGGCGCAGTCTGGATAATAAGGTATAATGTCTATGCAAGGTATTTTGGCCACTTGGTTGAGCGGGATGTGGTCGTCTGTAATCATGCCACCATCTGATTGGGGGAAATAAGAGCCATAACCCGCCGAGCGCGCGGCGCCCCAAACCTTCTTCACGATTTCCGGAGCGTATTGCATGGACATGCCCTCGCGATAAAATCTGGCTCCCTGTCCACCCACCATATCCAACAAGATGCCGTATCTCGGCGCGTAGCCTTGTGGCAGGTTTGCGGCAAAATGCTGCGCACCGAGCGCCCAAGAGTCGCCACTGTCAGCCACATCGCTCCATTGTGGCACCCCCCAGTCCTCCGCGTCGAAGCACACAAAATCGATGCCGATAGTGGGTTTAGGCGAGTTGGCCCCTGCCTTGTCGGCCTCGCTCAACAGTCTCGCCAACTCCAACATCACAGCCACTCCACTGGCAGCGTCGTTAGCGGCGAGGATAGGTTTGCGCCAATTGGTGGAGTCAGGGTCATTGTCCGCCCACGGGCGCGAGTCCCAATGAGCGCAAAACATGATACGTGTGGTGGCCGCCGGGTTGTAGCTCGCCATGATATTGGTGGCCTTGAGGACGGTGCCATCAAAGCCTTTGAGGTCGGTCTTTTGGGTTTTTACCTCGCAGCCATACTGCTTAAATTTAGCAACGATCCAATCCAAGCATCGATCGTGTCCTGCGGTGTTCATGGCCCTTGGACCAAAGTCGCACTGCGCCTTAACAAACGCAAAAGCCGTGTCGGCATTAAACTGCGGTCCGACAGGCTGTATCTTTTCCGTTTCCTCGGCATCATCAGCTCCGCTGGCAGGGCCCGATAGATTGGGATAAAAGACAAGGCACGCGGCGGCCGCGAACAAGACTACTGCTATCACTATGATATATCTTTTTTGTTTTTTGGTCATGTTTCTGTTTTTAAAATTGAGCTATCTGGTCTAAAGAGATCTCTTTGGCACATGCGAAAACCATTCCACCTATCGTTTGGCAGCTTGCGCCATCGACATGACGCGTAGCCAATTGCCACCCCAAATCTTCGCTATGTCGCGCTCGCTATACTTGCGACGCAATAGATGGAGGGTGATATTGATAAGCTCTGAGGCGTCGGCGCAGCCCAACACGGTGCCATCGCCATCAAAATCGGTGCCTATGCCCACGTGATCGATGCCCATCACCTCGATGGCGTGCTCCAAATGCTCCAAGGCATGCAGCAAAGTAGCCTCGCCATCCTGTCGCAAGAAGCCGTGGTAAAGTGTGACTTGCATAACCCCTCCCTTGTGAGCAAGGGCGCGCATTTGGTCGTCAGTGAGATTGCGCGGCACGTCACAGAGAGCTCTACAATTACTGTGCGAACACACTATAGGCACACGGCTGATATCCAACGCGTCATAGAACGACCGCTCACTACCGTGACTCAAGTCGACCATTACACCCTCGTCGTTCATCTTGTGGATGACCTTCTCACCAAATTGGGACACACCATCGTGCGTGTTACATCCACGGGCGCTGTCGCAAATATCGTTGTCTCCATTGTGACACAATGTGATATACACCACGCCTCGCTGGGCGAAGTGGCGCACATTGGCAATGTCGTGATTGAGAGCAAGCCCATTCTCTATGCCCATCATGATGCTCTTGCGCCCCTTTCGCTTGTCCTCGTAAAGGTCAGCAGGCGTGCGGGCAATGCTGACGTATTGGCTGTTTTGGTCCACAATACGCTCTATCTTGTCAAAGATCAGGTTGGCATACTCTGTTGGAGAGAGGCTCGTGGAAAGGTCTTTCAAGTAGGGATTGTGCTTGATAATGCCAGCAATATCGACCGTTTGCGAGAATTTCTCGCCCATTTTTGGCTGCGGAAGATAGGCCACCATGATGACGGCGTCTTGCCTGCCATCGGTCATCTTGTGCAGGTCGTAAAGCACACGTGGGTCGCGATGGCTGAACTCAACGCCCTGAGGGAAAAACATCGGGGTGTCGCAATGGCTGTCGAGGGTGAGCATGCGAGCGTGAAGCTGCTTGGCCGAAAGGAAATTGCGAGCGTGCGCCACCAGCCACTTAAATATCTTTAGCCCTTCTTCACCCATCCACTCTGGATGCCATTGCACGCCCATGATGGGCTTTAGCTCCGCGCTCTCCATGCCCTCTATGATGCCATCGGGAGCCATCGCCGACACCCTGAACCGTTTGCCGGTAGCGCTGACGGCCTGATGGTGAAAAGAGTTGACCGCAATGGAAATCTCCTCTCCCCCATCCCGTGGCGTATCTACGACGTAAGTGGGCGCGCCCGCGGTGTATATGTCAGCCAGAAAAGAGCCCGCGCTCAACTTGACCGTATGTGTAGGCTCAGATTTGTCGGCATCCTGCGAATGCTTGATGCAAGCTGACGGAGCGACACTTTTGCCCCCTGTATTCAAGCCGTCGCTAATATCTTGCGCGACTTTTCCACCCAACGCCATCGCCAAGGTTTGCATGCCACGGCAAATACCAAGCATGGGTATCTGCCTGTTGTAGGCCAATCGCGTGATGAGCAGCTCGGGCAGGTCGCGCGTGGCATTGATATTAGACAATCGTGGAGATGGCTCCTCGCCGCACCAAAGTGGATTAAAATCACCTCCGCCAGTAAGTATCAATCCGTCAATATGGTCGAGGGTGTTGATGATGGTGCCCCTGTCAGCCACGGGCGGAATGATGATTGGGACGCCTCCTGCCTTGACAACTTGTTTGTAATAACGCTCACGCAAGGTCGCGTCGCCATCAGAGTAATTAGAAGTGATGCCAATAATCGGCTGATTATTGGCCTCTGGGAAAGTCGTGTAAAAATCGTTCAGGCACGACTCGATATCAAATTGGTTCATTATTCGTTTACACTAACGGTGATTTCACGCTTCACGCTTTGCTCCAAAGAGATGAGCGTCTCGGTGGAAACCACACCGGGTATGGTCTGAAGCCTATTGTTGAGCAGATCCATGAGCTGCTCGTTGTCGCGGGCATAAGCCTTGATGAGCATGGTGTAAGGGCCTGTAGTGAAGTGGCATTCCACAATCTCGGGGATGTCAATAATGCGCTTTACCACATTCTTGTACATGGAGCCACGCTCCAAATTCAGCCCCACATAAGTGCAAGTGGTGTAGCCAAGGCTTTTGGGATTGACGTCGAAACTGCTGCCAGTGATAACGCCAGCCTCCATCAGTCGTTGCACGCGCTGGTGGATAGCGGCTCTCGACACACCACACTCGGCGGCCACATCCTTAAAAGGTATACGTGCGTTTTTCGATAGAATTAAAAGGATTTTCTTGTCTAAATTGTCTATTCTCTCCATGTTTAAGCATTAACAGATTGTTGATATTGTTTGAGCAAAAATAGGTAAAATATGTGATACTAACAACAAAATGCACGAATAAATTAAATTACTCGTGCATTTTGTTATATTAAAAAGATGATTTGGGGTGTTGGCCTTGTATATTTGATAGTTTGTGCTATGATTAGTGCACCAATCTAACAAATGTCAGTGCATGTCGATTGGGCTATTTTGATTTTTTAGAAGCTTTCTCCTCTGGCTGTATTGAGACGAGCTCCACGGTGAAAATCAGTGTGGAAAATGGCTTGATTTGGCCTGCCTCACGAGCGCCATAGCCCAAATTCTGAGGAATGTAAATCTCCCATTTGCTGCCCACGGGCATATTGGTCAAAGCCTCTGTCCACCCTTTTATAACCTGATTGCAACGGAAACTGTCCGTCTTTTGGCCGGGATGTTTGGATGTGGCGTCAAAAATATGGCCATCAATGGTTTTTCCCTCGTATATCACTTCTACCGTCTGGTCAACCGTGGGCTTGGCGCCTGTTCCGTTTTTGAGCACCTTATATTGCAGTCCTGAGGGCAAAACGACAACTCCTTGCTTGGTGGAGTTGGCTTTTAGCCATGCCTCGTTCTCTGCCTTATAAGCTGTGTTTCTACGTGCGGTGATAGCCTGCATACGCACATCGAAAAGCTCTGATGCTGATGTCATGCTGTAGACGGTGGTGTCCTCGACCACTCCGGCCAGAAATCCCTCGTGGAAACACGTCGCGCGAAGAGAGTCGGCAGTGCCTGCGAGTGATTTGTTCATACCGGGAAAAATTTGGGTTTTTGCTTGGTTGGCTATCTGCGTGCCGACGATGTACGCCGTGAATGCAGGATCCTCTCCTTTTTCTATAACCTCCTTGTAGCCGCGCACAAACTCCGACATATACGTGGTGTCAACATGCAACTGGTTTTGAAGGTAGTTCAAAAGTCCCTGCGTGGCCCTATAACCAGCCGCATAGCTCAAACTATCGGCACTCGTAACCAAGCGCACTTGCTTGACAAGCTCACTTTTTTCTTTTTTCTTTTTCTTGTCTTTATCGCTCGCCAAGCTTGAGACAGGAACCAACGCGGCCATCAATATGGCCATCGACATAATGGCAATCCTCTTCATTTGTTATTATTTTAATGATATGATTTTATGTAAAAAATATGAAAGTACTGTCTTAACTTATATAAAAATTTTTCCCAAAACGTTTATGTCGTTGGACAAATGTATTGGTACAATCATTTTACCACGGCCTCATCAAAATTGGTTTTGGCACAGTAGCAATCAAAAAACACCCCTCCTGACGGACCGTACATGGCCTCGAGGAGGGGTTGTTATTATCTAAGGATATTATTATTTTCCAACCTTGATAAGTTCTATCTTAAAGATAAGCGTTGAGAATGGCTTGATATCACCAGCCTGACGCTCTTTGTAGGCGAGGTTTTGGGGTATGTAAACTTCCCAAACAGAACCCTCTGGCATGTGCGTCAATGCTTCCGTCCAGCCCGGAATAAATTGCTTGGGCTGAATTGTCACAGGGCCTTGGCCGTTTGTGTACGAGCTTTCGAACACCTTACCATCTATGGTACGACCTTCGTAGTTCACCTTAACAGTAGTGGTATCGGTAGGAATGGCGCCCTTTCCCTCCTTGATTACCTTATACTGTAAGCCCGAAGGCAGTGTCACAACGCCCGCCTTTTTCTTGTTGTCAGCAAGGAATTTCTCTCCCGCCACTTTGTTGGGACCGTACTCTTTAAGCATGGTCTTGCTCTTGATGGCTTCCATTTTGGTCTGGGCTATCTGATTGGCGGCATCAGGAGTAAATAGTCCTGACTTTCCCTTAGCTCCTGTAATAAAGCCTGCCAAAAGGTTTTTCAAGGAAATGGTCTTTGTCGAGTCGCTACCATAAACCTCATGATTGATACCCTTAACAAGCTGTGTAGCCAGCTGCTGTCCTACCTGCAAACCCATGATATAAGCATTTTTCTTCTTGTCATCACCTGCGTTTGCTCCTTCGTTGATACCTTTGATGAATTCATCAATATATGCCGTGTCTATGACCTGTCCTTGCTGAATGGCTTGGCGAACATACTGTGACTGCGCCAAACCAATGGCATAACTCATGGTGTCCACGTCTGATTTCAAGTCAGCTTTTGGTGTTGACGAATTACCGCACGCACTGAATGTTGCGGCTGTGATGGCCATAACGGCCACGATTTTCAAACTTTTCATTTGTTCAATTTTACTTTTTATCTTTACTTATTTATTTCACTTTTATCAACTCCACATCAAAAATAAGTGTAGCGTAAGGTGGAATGGACTGCCCCGCACCTCGCTCACCATATCCAAGTGTATATGGGATGAAGAACCGATACTTGGCGCCTTCCTGCATTAGCTGTAATCCTTCTGTCCAGCCAGCAATCACTTGGTTCAACCCGAAAGTGGCTGTCTCGCCGCGACGATAGCTGCTATCAAACACCTGACCGTTGATGAGCGTGCCCTCATAGTGACACTCCACTTGGTCTGTAGCCTTTGGTTTACGGCCGTTTCCCTCTCGCAGCACTTGATATTGCAATCCAGATGGAAGCGTTACGACACCCTCTTTGCAACCATTCTCAGCTAAAAAATTCTCACCTGCGGCCTTCGCGGTCTTAGATTGTTCTTCCGTCTTGCGTTCAAAGAACGATTGAACCAACGCCTGAGCGTCAGCATCAGACATTGATGCCTTGTCGGCGAAAACATCTTTGACAGCCGTTGCAAAATCTTCCACATTCAGCTCGGTCGCGTTCATCTGCACAAGCTGATGACCTATACTCATCCCTAATGCGTAGCTTATTTTATCCATGCTAATTATTGTCTTATTAGTAATAATGTGCAAAGATACTTATTTTTAATTGTTTGCAATAGGTTTATTCCCGAAAAAATACTATTTTTGTAGAAAATAGGCGTCGCCTTAACAATTCGAGCTAAACTTGATTGCGCTCGGTTCGCACTATTTGTGTCTCTAATGACTATTTTAATCGATTGGGTATGAAAAAGAAAATCGTGTTTCTGACAGGCGCAGGAATGTCTGTGGAAAGTGGCTTCAAAACATTTCGAGGCAATGACGGGCTATGGGAAAACTATCCCGTGCAGCAGGTTGCGTCACACGAGGGTTGGCTCGCTGACCCTACGCTCGTAACAAACTTTTACAACATGTTGAGAAAAAAACTGTGGAATGCACAGCCCAACGAAGGCCATCGCCTCATAGCCGAACTGGAAAAAGACTATGAAGTGGCCGTGCTTACACAGAATGTAGACGACTTGCACGAGCGGGCCGGCTCATCAAAGGTAATACACCTGCACGGCGAGCTGTCCAAGGTATGCTCCGCGGACGACCCCTACAACGAGCAATTTATACAGCAGCTCACACCGGAGAATAGCGAGATAAAACCCGGAACCAAAGCGGGAGACGGCTCGTTGCTCCGCCCATTCATTGTCTTTTTTGGCGAAAGTGTGCCTATGCTCGGACCTGCCGCGACGGAGGCGATGACGGCCGACATCTTCGTCATCATCGGTACGTCATTGATAGTCTACCCTGCTGCAGGCTTAGTGAACTACACCAAACGACAATGCCCTATCTATTTGATAGACCCCGATGACATGGACAACTACCGCATGCCCAATCTCACACACATACAGAAAGGCGCTTCGGAAGGCATGCGCGAGTTCATAGACTTATTAAAACAAAACAAACAATAAAACAAGCACTCATAGGTAGCACATTTTCAAACAGTGCTACCTATCTTTTTGTTACCGTTTAAACTATCTATCCAAAGACAGATAGAACCCTAAAACACGTCCTTGCCAACTTTATTTTCGGTGCGTTTAGCCTTCAAAAGCGATTGCCTTCTCTTCAATCTATCAATCCACCACCCTACTCCACCAGCAAATTAGCAGCTCAAAAAGATATGTCCTCATTCCTTTGGAAAGACAAAGACACGAACATTGAAAAACAATTCTTTTTAATTGACATAATCAAAAGGATAAAAGGCTAACTTATACAACTATAATATATTAGTTTACAAATAATTATATGTATAAAAACAAAATAATTTTATTCTGATAATACTTTACACTTTTTTGTCGCACTTTGCTTCTTTTACGATTGAAACATGTTGTCATCATGACAAGGAAACAACCGTTTTGGAAAGTGATTTGCCAAATTTCGGTCCATCAAAACCACCACTCTCTTGCATGACACACACGGTTTGTTTTCAAATTTTGAACAAAAAAAGCATTCCGCAAAAGCTTTATCTGCAAAAAAAACATATCTTTGCACAAAACTACAACACAATTATGAAAAAGAAACTAATGCTTTCCGCCATGCTGTTGGCCATGCTACCAGCCTGCGCACAAAAGCGCGCTTTCACCATAGAAGACGTGTATCGCGTCAAGCGCGTGTCCTCACCCACCGTCAACAAAGACGGCGTATTGGCCTATAGTGTTTCCTCCCAGAACCTCAAAGCCCAACGCTCGTACAACAACATCGTGCTGAAAGCGCCTCAAAGCGGCAGCTTCCTCGGTTTATCAAAAGGCCAAACCAAACAACTCACAACAGACAACAGCAGCTATTCGCCCTTTTGGTCGCAGGATGGCAAAACCCTCTACTATCTCTCCTACGCCGATGGCACGCCGCAAGTGTACCGATACGCCAATGGCTCAACAAAGAAAATAACCGACTACGCGCTCGGCATCCAAGGTCCTACGCTCTCGCCAGACGGCAAACTCATAGCTTTCGCGGCGGAGGTTTTCCCCGAGATTGGCGGCTCAGACGGCAAGGCCAACAAAGCGGTGATGAACCAGAAAAAAAACAACCCCATACAAGCGCACGTGGCAGACGAATTGCTTTTCCGCCATTGGACAGAATATAGCGATGGCAAATATTGGCACATCATCGTGTACGACATAGCCCGAGGCACCTACACCGACGTCACGCCCGGGCGTTATCACAGCCCGGTGTTCTCGCCCTCCGGCCCCACCGGTTTCGTCTTCTCGCCCGACTCCAAGGAGATATGCTACACAAGCAACCACGATAAACACCCCGAGGCATCCACCAACTGCGACCTTTGGGTCGTTCCCACGACCGGAGGCGAGGCCCGAAACATCACCGCCAACAACCCCGCGTGGGACGGTTCGCCACAATACTCACCCGACGGCCGCTACATAGCCTACCGATTCCAGCGCACGCCAAGCTACGAGAGCGACCGCTTCACACTCGCCATTTACGACAGAAAGACTGGCGAGAAACGCGCGTTGACCGAGAAATTCGACAACTGGGTGGACGATTTCAAATGGGCGCCCAACTCCAAAAGCATCTATTTCCTTGGTGAGGAGAGAGGATATGAGCCGCTCTTCCAAGTGGACGTCAAAACCTGCGCCATCACCAAAGTAATCGCCAGGCGCGCCATCTCAAGTTTCGACATTGACGGGCAGGGACACGTCTACTACACATGGTCGTCCACAGGTCGACCTACCGAACTTTACCAAGCCACCATTAACGCCTCCAAGGGTAGACGCGCCAAAGCCGCGCTCGATGAGCAAAAGCTCACCTCGCTCAACGACAGCCTACTGCGAGCCGTAGACTTCAGGCCATCTGAACAGCTGTGGGTGCGTGGCGCCAAAGGCGACAGCGTACACGTTTTCATCGTCAAGCCACACAGTTTCGACCCCAACAAGCGATACCCATTGGTCATCAACGTGCACGGCGGCCCTCAAATGCAATGGATGGACTCGTACAGGGCGGATTGGCAGGTGTACCCCGGGGCCGGATACGTGGTGGCATACCCCAACCCACACGGCTCCACAGGGTACGGACAGCAGTATTGCCGAGACATCAGCGGCTCTTGGGGCGGTATGCCATACGAGGACGTGATGGCGGTGACCGACAAGCTGGCAACGCTCCAATACGTGGACTCCACGCGCATGGGAGCCATGGGATGGAGCTATGGCGGCTACTTCATGAACTGGCTGCAGGGACAGACCAAACGTTTTAAGTGCCTGGCCTCAATGATGGGGCTATTTGATCTCGAGTCCATGTGGGGCACCACAGAGGAACTGTGGTTCCCCAATTTTGACCTGCAAGGCCAACCATGGAACTCCCCACTGTACAAGAAATGGAGCCCGTCTGAGTTCACCTCACGCTTTGCCACGCCCACGCTCATCATCACCGGCGAGCGCGACTACCGCGTGTCATACAATCAGAGCCTGCAATATTTCACCACCTTGCAAACACTTGGCATTCCCAGCCGCCTCATCATCTTCGACAATGACGGGCACTGGCCAAGCGGACTAAAGTCTATGCCACTATACTACAACGCACATTTAGAATGGTTCCACACCTATCTCGGTGGCGCACCCGCCCCATGGGACACCAAAAAGATGGTGATGGCAAACCCTTACATCGCAGCTCCCACCCAACCTTGACACACTACCCCCATCTTGACCAACGACTTACGCTCAGAAAAGAAAACCGTTGAAAAGATCTGACAAAAGCTTCCTGAAAATTCGCGTATAGGCAAACAGCTCTCACGTTGCTCGCAAATACGCGATTTTTCAGGGTTTTTGTCAAATGCCTATAAATCAGCGTTTTCTACACTTTTTAAGCCCATCACGTCAAAAAAGTTTTCTCCACGGCCTGCGTATAAGCCCTAATCGCACCCTGATTAAAGCCCAATGCCGCCATCATTGCGGCCTAATCGGCACATCATGAGTATCTAAACGCTACGCCATTGAGCACCAATGGGAACATGATGATAAAAAAAATGGGTGAAAATAACAAATTCATCGTTTTCTCTCCCTTTACCACTTTCTAAAACAGGCCATTCGAACCAAGCGATTTTTGGTATTTATTCATTACAAAAATACACGTTGACCCAAATATGAATACAAAAAAAATGGCAATAAAAAAACACGAAAAACTAAACCATATCGGATTTTTGCACTACCTTTGTAAAAAATAGTGGGCACACAGGCCACACACACACTATGTAGTTGAGCTTGGCTCCTGTCACACTTGCAGGAAAAAGACCTAAGGCGACACGTTATGGCAACAAACACGTTATGGCATGATGAGTACTGGCTATTGCTCATGCAGCTCTATCTGAAGCGACCGCAAGGCGTAAAACCCATGTACAGCAAAGATGTGGTGAACCTTGCCCTCGAGCTGCACATAGCCCCCGAATTTCTATACCGGCAACTGTTAAAGCTCAGGCAGATAGACACCCCGAGCATGCAACAGCTATGGGACACTTACGCCCACTGCCCCCAAAAACTCAAAAAAGAGGCCAAGCTGGTACGCGGCATGAAAGGTTTTGGAAATTTCAAGGCATTCTACTCGGGTGTAAAACTGAACGAAACGTGGGAGACAGACTTCAAGCCTTTGGATGCGTCCAAGGGCGATAACTCACTATCGCCCGTGAAACTCATCATGATACTCGACCTCTATTTCAGGCTCGTCCCTCATACCATGGTGCCACAAACGCCCGAGGTGCGACAATTGGCCAAGCTCATCCATTCCTCGCCCAAAGAGGTGTCGGAGGTGATGGAGGTGTTTCGCTTCTGCGATCCACTGCTCTCCAAAGAAGACCTTATGCTCCACCCGTTAGTCACGCCGTGCATGCAAGTGTGGCAACGATTTGGCAACAAAGACCCCAAAAAGCTCACCGCGCTGGCCGCGCAGCTCAAAGATTATTGGAAATAAAGGCTCAAAACACCCTCACGTTATATGGCACAAAAATTAATTCAAGCCCAGACACAGCAGCAAGTTCAGCAGCAACGTCTCTCGCAACAGCAGTTGTTGCAGGTGCGGTTGCTTGAGATGCCATTGCCAGAATTGGAAGAAAACATCCAGACCGAGCTTGACGAGAACCCAGCTTTAGAAGAAAAGCGAGACGACCTCGACTCTCATGGTGATGAGAGCGGCGCAGAAATGGAACCCGACGCGCCACATGAAGACGAGCCTTTCGAGGCTAAGACAGAGCGAGAGGAACGCGAAGAGGCACTTGACACGGCACTCGAGAGCCTTGGAAGCGACGACGAGCTACCCGAGCCCAACACTTACGCTGGTTCACAAGCCAACCCCAACGCCGACTACGAGGAGATGGTATGGGGCGACACCACCTCGTTTTACGACAAGCTAAAAGAGCAAATGGGCATGCTCGAACTAACCGAGCGGCAACGCGACGTGATGGAATATCTCATCGGCTCATTGGACGACGATGGACTGTTGAGAAAACCTTTAGACAGCATAGCCGACGAATTGGCCATCTATCACAACATCGACGTACCCGAAAGGTATGTAGAAGACACGCTGCGCCTGTTGCAAACGTTCGATCCCGCAGGCATAGGCGCGCGTTCGTTACAAGAATGTCTATTACTGCAAATAGACCGAAAGGAAGACGGCAAACTGAAAGAGCTGATGCGGTCAGTCGTTGAAAATCATTTTGACGAGTTCACTAAGAAGCATTGGGGCAAGATAGCGCAAGCCCTCCTGCTCACCCAACAGCAAACCGACGTAGTGCACGAGGAGTTGCGCAAGCTCAATCCCAAACCCGGAGCGGCGCTGGGCGAGACACTCGGGCGAAACACCCAGCAGATCACACCCGACTTTATCGTAGACACGGACGAGGCGGGCAACGTAACCTTCACTATCAACCGTGGACGCATACCAGAGTTGAAAGTTTCGCCATTGTTCAATGAGATGGTGGATAATTACAAGGCCAACAAGCACCAAATGAATAGACAGGAGAAGGAAGCCCTGCTTTACGCCAAGGACAAAGTAGACAAGGCGCAAGGCTATATCGAGGCCATCAAGCAGCGCAGACACACGCTCTATGCCACGATGAAAGCTATCATCAACTGGCAGAAAAGATTTTTTCAAGACGGTGACGAGTCTGATCTCAAACCTATGATACTCAAAGACATAGCCGAAAAGACCGGACTGGATATATCGACCATATCTCGCGTGAGCAATATCAAATACGCACAGACACGCTGGGGCACGTTCCCGCTGCGGTTCTTCTTCACAGACAGTTATGTCACCGAGGACGGAGAGGAGATGTCCACACGCAAGATCAAGTTAGCATTAAAAGAGGTAATAGAACGGGAGAACAAGCAAAAGCCCCTTAGCGATGACGCGCTGACCGTCGAGATGAGAAAGAAAGGGTTTCCCATCGCTCGCCGGACGATAGCCAAATATCGCGATCAATTGAACATTCCGGTGGCCCGACTGAGAAGAGAGCAATAGCTTTATAAAGAACAATAAAACATGGTAGCGAAAAACATCATATTGGCAGCACGTGTGATCAGCATGGTCTTCACGCCGTTCTATTTGTCATTGGTGGGACTTGTGGCACTCTTCATCTTCAGCTATATGAGCATGATGCCGTGGCAATACAAGCTGATGGTACTCACGATGGTATATTTTTTTACCATCTTGTTGCCCACGCTGCTCATCCACGCCTATCGCAGGTATCAAGGATGGTCACCGGCCGAGATAGGCAAGAAAGAGCGTCGCATGATGCCATACATCATGGCCATACTGTGCTATTTTGCCTGTTACTATCTCATGAGCGTGATGCGCATACCCCAGTTCATGGCCAACATTCTTGTGGCGGCACTGATGATACAAGTGATTTGTGCCATCATCAACATTTGGTGGAAGATATCCACGCATACCGCAGGCATTGGAGGGTTTGTGGGTGGACTGTTAGCATTCTCCATCCTTTTCTCGTTTAACCCCTTAGGATGGTTTTGCGCCAACATGATCATAGCCGGCATGGTGGGCACCAGTCGTATGATTTTGCGCCAACACTCACTGGCCCAAGTGGTGGTCGGTTTCTTGGTGGGCGTAGTCACGGCCTTTTGGATGATCATTTGAAAACGCCAATCAAGTGCCTGCCCCTCATGTTGGCAACAAGCATACAATAAAATGTACATATTATAAAACATAATCAATATGAAGCCAATTATCAGTATTATCATGGGTTCGACAAGCGATTTGCCCATTATGGAAAAAGCTTGCAAGTGGTTAAACGACCAAAAGATACCTTTTGAGGTCAACGCGTTGTCGGCTCATCGCACCCCCGACGCCGTGGAAACATTTGCCAAGGAGGCCAAGGGACGCGGCATCAAAGTCATTATAGCCGGTGCCGGCATGTCCGCCGCTTTGCCCGGCGTCATTGCGGCATGCACACCGCTGCCCGTAATCGGCGTGCCCATCAAGGGAATGCTCGATGGCCTTGACGCCATGCTGAGCATTGTGCAAATGCCCCCCGGCATCCCCGTGGCCACTGTTGGCGTCAATGGCGCGCAAAACGCCGCCATCCTCGCAGCGGAAATGATAGCCCTTGGCGATGAGGATATGGCCCAGAAAATTGACAATTGGAAAGCCGGACTTGGGAAAAAAATTGAGAAAGCCAACGCCGACCTGGCCGCCATCAAAGACTACGAGTATAAATGTAACTGAAGGGTAGGGGGACAATGATAGACCTTTTCAACTATCATCGACGCGCCACCACTGAGGTACGAGTCGGCGCCCTCAATATGGGCGGCGACAATCCGGTGCGCGTGCAGTCGATGACCACCACAGACACCAACGACACGAAAGCTTGCGTGGCCCAGGCCGAACGCATCATCAAGGCAGGGGGAGAACTGGTTCGTCTCACCACGCAAGGTGTCAGGGAGGCCGAGAACCTTCAGAACATCAAAGCGGGCATACGCGCCAAGGGATATGACACACCCTTGGTGGCCGACGTGCACTTCAACCCGAAAGTGGCCGACGTGGCCGCGTGCCATGTGGAAAAGGTGCGTATCAATCCCGGCAACTATGTGGACCCAGCCCGAAAGTTCGTCAAAATGGAATATACAGACGAGGAATACGCCCATGAGTTGCAAAAAATAGAAGCGCGCTTCGTGCCATTCCTAAACATTTGCAAGGCCAACCACACGGCCATTCGCATAGGCGTAAACCACGGGTCGTTATCAGACCGCATACGTAACCGCTATGGCGACACGCCAGAGGGCATCGTGGAGAGTTGCATGGAATTTCTGCGCGTGTGCAAGAAAGAACATTTTGACGATGTGGTCATATCCATCAAGTCGAGCAACACGGTGGTGATGGTACGGTCGGTACGCCTATTGGTTGAGGAGATGGAGCGGGAGGGCATGCGCTATCCGTTGCATCTCGGCGTTACAGAAGCCGGAGAGGGCGAGGATGGGCGTATCAAAAGCGCCGTCGGCATAGGCTCGCTGCTTGCCGATGGAATAGGCGACACCATCAGAGTCTCGCTGTCTGAAGCACCCGAAGATGAGATACCCGTGGCCCGACACTTGGTGGATTATATAGGCACGAAAGCGGGACAACTCGTCATTCCGGGAGAGCCGTTCGACGGCTTCGATTGGCTTCACCCCACGAGAAGGGAGACCACGCCAGCTGGAAACATTGGCGGCGAACGCCCACCGGTGGTCATCGCGACACAAAAAGATGCGGCCGAAGAGGGTAAGGCACACTCCTCCAGAACTCACAACAACGCCGATGCCCCCACTTCGGGCAAACATAGGACGGACAAACCCAAGGCCGACTATATATACATAGGTGGCAACCTCCCTCCAAACAGGGAGCAAAACCAAGGGTATATCGTTGACTTTCAGGTTTACGCACAGCTTCAAGCTGACAAAAAAACAGGGCAGGGGAGTGGCAACGAGAACGTTTACCCCATCTTCCCAGTGTCGGCCATGCCATTCATCGCCATGATCAAGGCCGACGTGAAATTCTTGGTTTTGAAGTTTGGAACTCCCGTTGAGGAATACACCGCATGCTTGAGGCATCATCCAGAAGTGGTGGTGGTATGCACCTCCAACCATCAAAACCGACTGGGTGAACAGCGAGCGTTGGCGCACGAGATGATGGCGGCAGGGCTGAAAAATCCCTTGGTCTTCGCCCAAATGTACCAACTCGACGACAAGGCGGAGTTCCAGCTCAGAGCGGCGGCCGATATGGGCGCGCTGATGATGGACGGATTGACCGACGGCGTGTGGCTCATGAACGAGGGAGCCATTGCCTTTGACGACATCGAGGATACCGCTTTCGGCATCTTGCAAGCCGCGCGGCTGCGCACCACAAAGACAGAATATATCAGCTGCCCGGGGTGTGGGCGAACGCTATACGACTTGCGCGAGACCATCGCGAAAATCAAAGCCGCCACCCAAGATCTCAAAGGACTGAAGATAGGTATCATGGGATGTATCGTAAATGGTCCCGGAGAGATGAACGACGCAGATTATGGATACGTAGGGGCAGGTCCCAACAAGGTGTCACTCTATCGCAAGCAAATATGTGTGGAACGCAACATTCCAGAGGAACAAGCCGTGGAAAAACTGCTTCAACTTATCAATGCGGATAGGTCGCGGAATGGATAGCATTGGCCAGCAAAACCAATCGTATACCAGTTTGTTCTCAAGCATCCTTCGGTCACCAACCATCACAACTCTAAATAATTAAAATCATGCAAAGACTTACTATCAAGCAAATGGATTTCAAAGGCGTTTATTCGCCCTCGACAAATAGGTACGACGATGCCGACAACTTGTACACACGCTGCGGTAAATCTGGCGTAATGTTCCCGAAAGTGAGTTTAGGATTTTGGCATAACTTTGGAGGCATTGACCCTTACGAACGCTCGAGAGCCATTACACACTACGCTTTTGATCATGGCATAACTCATTTTGATCTCGCCAACAACTACGGGCCACCATACGGAACAGCCGAAGAGACCCTCGGACGACTGATGGATGATGACTTCAGACCGTACAGAGATGAGCTCTTCATATCAACGAAAGCAGGATACGACATGTGGCCTGGGCCCTACGGCAATTGGGGCTCAAGAAAATATCTTATGGCCAGCATCGAACAAAGCCTTCGACGTATGCACTTGGACTACGTGGACTTGTTTTATAGCCACCGTTTCGATCCAGACACACCATTGGAAGAGACGTTACAAACATTGGTCGACATCGTGCGACAAGGCAAGGCTCTCTACGTGGGTATATCACGATGGCCTTTGCATGCACTCAAAATAGCTGACAAATACCTGCGCGAACACGACGTGCCTCTGCTCATTTTCCAAGATCGGCTCAATCTGCTCGACCGCGAACCGATATCCAACGGCACGCTCAACTATTGTCGCGAGCATGGCATTGGCTTTATCAGTTTCTCGCCGTTGGCCCAAGGATTGCTCACCGATCGTTATCTCGACGGCATACCAAAAGACTCGAGAATGGCCAAAAACAAAAGCTTGACACATGACAAACTCACACCAGAGCTTTTAGCACAACTGCGCGAACTGAACAAGGATGCTGCCGACAGGGGCGAGACACTGGCCGAAATGGCATTGGCATGGATACTCCACCAAGTTGGCGTCACAAGTGTTTTAGTGGGTGCCAGCAGTGTAGGGCAGTTGGAAAAAAACATGAAATGCGTGTCGGCCAAACCTTTTTAACATAGTAGATAGAGTTTGGCGGTGAAAAGAAAAATCCAAGTTCTGCTTACATCTACATGGATATGGGTTAGAGACGGTTTGTGTTTGTGCCATCCCAACCATACTCTTTTAGTAACAAAAACTTGGTAAAATAGTAAAAAACATTGTAACAAAACCCTAAAAGCCACGTCTAACGAATAGAACAAGGATGAATGCCTCCGATTTCAAACAGATTTTTCTTCCCTGCCACCGCCGAATGTACACCGCAGCGTGGCGACTGACAGGCAATCAGCAAGAGGCTGAAGACCTCGTTCAAGACGCTATGATGCGACTATGGATAAAACGCAAAAACATAGAAAAGCCCGATAATGCAGAAGCCTTTGCAGTAACAACACTTCGCAATCTTTTTTATGATCAACACCGCAAAAAACAGCTAAAGCAGAACGATGAAGAGCCTAAAGATCATCAGTTGCGCACAGAACACGATGCCAGCGACGCATTAGCCGTGAAGCAAGAAATGATGATGACGCAACAGTGCATTAATGATTTGCCCGAAAATCAACGGCTCATTATCACACTTCACGATATAGACGAACTGAGTTACGAGGAAATAGAAAAACAAACGGGCCTCAATGCGGTCAATATCAGGGTTACACTGAGTAGAGCCAGAAAGGCTGTTAGAGAAAAGCTACAAGCCTTCAGACAACAATAAAGAATGACCATTTTGCCATGACAACAAATGATTTCAAGGAATTGCTGGATAAATTTTATAACGCTGAAAGCACAGCGGAAGAAGAGTCCAAACTGAAAAAGCTCTTCAAGGATAACGCCGTGCCTGAAGAATTTGAAGTGGATAGGGCACTGTTCGATACTCTAAATGCCACCGTCCCAGCAGTTCCACAAGACATGAGCAAACGCATTGAACGAGACATGGACCGCTGGAATACCTTAGAGGCAGCAGTAGCACACAAAGCTCGAACAGTGAATATGCGATGGACTGTTGGCGTGGCGGCTGGCCTGTTGTTACTGTTCGGTATAGGCAATTACTATAATCAGCCGAAAATGATGCCTCAACCATACGCAGGCAACTTGATGGAAACCTACGAAAACGTGGATGACGCAGCCGCGGAGACAGAGCGAGCGCTCACCAAATTCTCTATAGCCATTAACAAAGGATTGCGTAAAATAGACAACACCAAAAATGATTAAGGCAATGAAAAAATATTTTCTCATAGCCATCATGATGGCCATAACCACCCTCGGAAACGCTCAAAGCACACTGTTCAAAAAGTATGAGAACACCAAAGGCGTGAGCATCGTGACCATTTCAAAGGCAATGTTTCGCATGATGCCAACCATGAAAGTGGGCAATAAGAATCTCAAGAAGATTGCATCCAAAATAGACCACCTGCAAATATTGTCTTGCGAACGACAAGTTCTGAATGCGAAAATCAACAAAGACGTCGTCTATATATACGGCAAAAAGCCATGGGAGGAGGTGATGAGCTATCGGGAGAACGGCGGTAACACCTATATATATATGCGAACGATAGGCAATGGCAAATACGAATACGCTCTTTACACCACAGAGAAAGGTGAGCTGCAAATCATCAGTATTACCGGAGACCTCACGCTGAGAGACATTCAGGCCATCGCCAAATAGCCCTCTGCCAATCCCTAAAAAACACAATGGCTATGCCTTTTCTTGATAGCAAAAGCGTCTTCCGAACAATTACAGCCATTGGGCTAAAGCATATTTTATCTTGTCCTTGCGTAGCACGGAGCGCCTATACAGATTATACAGCTTCGTCGCCCATTTGGATTGGTAGTCTTTTTGGTACAAACGGTATATCAATGCGGCCATCAAGTTGATGGGATGATAGTCCAATAGTGCGTCTATCTCAGCCATTTGCTCACGCGGCAGCTTGAATTTATAGCCATAGGTAAGCGCGTCAAGCATGCCCAAGTTGCGGTATTTGGCATACACACCCTTGGTGTCGCGCTCTTGAAAAAACTTTTCCAACACCTTGTTTGCCTTTATCAACGACCTCAACGATTTCAAAGATATGCTCGCACAGTACGACTCTGGCCTTATGGCCCTGTACGAATAAACTACCCTGTCTGTCCACACGCGCCTGCCCACAAGCAACAAACGAGGTGTTGTGGCATAGTCTTCACCGTAGTCAACGCCCTCCTTAAACCTTATTCCATAGCTTGTAAACAACTCGCGACGGTACAGTTTAGCCCAAATATGACCTGCCGCCTTATGCCAAAGAATATGTTTTATCAACAGTTCATTGGACCAATGCCGTGGCAATGCCACCACCGTTCGGTCGTCAAAGATATGTTCGCTGGCACCTGATACAATACAGGCACCCGTCTCTTCCATCTTTTCCACCAAAGCCTCGATGGCATCCGATGGCATGAGATCGTCACTGTCCACGAAACAAACGGCATCGCCAGTAGCGGCGTCAAGCCCTGTTTGTCGCGCGGCACCAAGCCCACGGTTAACCTCATGGCGCACAATCCTCACTTTCGAGGCCACCAACGGATGCGCATCAACGCACCGTTGCAATATCTCCATGCTGCAGTCAGGACTACAATCGTCCACAAATATAAACTCAACGCATGGATAAGTCTGCGCGAACAAACTCTCCGCGCACTCTTTTATATATGTCTCTACCCCATATACAGGTACCAAAATCGAAACTTTTATCATGCTAATCGTGTGAATATATGTATTAAACTTTTCATGGGTGTTGCAAAATTAACACCTTTTTTTGACCTATTGGATATAAAGTATATATATTTTCGTAATATGAACATTAAGAGAACAAAAAATATATAGCCAAGATGACCATTTCTTAATAATTCGAATTACCTTTGCAATAGATATGTAACGAGCGTAAGAAAGGAATAACAAGCATAGCGTACATATAACATCAATTCTTGGCTTGCGTCACACAATAATCATAAAATGAAAGAGTTTCTACAAGTATTGCGGCGCTATATTCCTCCATATAAGCGTTATATCGGCTTTGCGGTGATATTCAATTTGCTGTCATCGCTACTAAATATATTCTCATTCGCGGCCATCATCCCCATTCTTAACATCCTTTTCAATGTCAGTACCGCCACGGTAAAGACGCTCATGCCATGGCCGGCTTCGCTAAAAGACGTGCCAAACATGCTGGCAAACAACGCCAATTATTATGTACAAGAGATGATAGCGCAATATGGAGAGAGCGTTTCGCTGCTACTCATCGGCTTGTTTTTAGCCGTGATGACCTTTTTTAAGATATCCGCTTATTTCTTGGGGTCAGCCAGCATCATACCCATACGCACGGGTATCGTGCGCGACATGCGCAACCAATTGTACCATAAGATAACAAGTTTGCCGCTGAGTTTCTTCTCCGAGGAGCGCAAAGGCGACATCATCGCGCGTATGAGCGGCGACGTGCAGGAGATAGAGGGATCTATCATGGCATCCATAGACATGCTGTTCAAGAACCCAATATTGGTCATTGTCTATTTCATCACGCTGCTTTGCATCTCTTGGGAGCTTACATTGTTCACCATACTCTTCGTGCCCCTGTTCGGATGGATCATGGGATTGGTAGGAAAGAACCTGAAACGGGGCAGCATAAAAGCGCAAAGCACATGGAGCGACACGATGAGCCAAGTAGAGGAGACATTGGGTGGGCTGCGCATTATCAAGGCCTTTTGCGCCGAGGAGAAGATGAACAAGCGCTTTAGCAAGATTAACGACGATTACCGAGACATCATCCTAAAAGTTAACATGAGGCAGCAGATGGCCCATCCGATGAGCGAATTTCTCGGTACCGTCATGATTGTTATCGTGCTGTGGTTCGGCGGATCGTTGGTGCTGGGCGGCCAAGCGCTAAGCGGCCCCACTTTTATCTATTACTTGGTGATACTCTACAGCATCATCAACCCGCTCAAAGAGCTGTCCAAGGCCGGATACAGCATTATGAAAGGGTTGGCCTCCATAGATCGCGTGGACATGATATTAAACGCCGAGAACAATATCAAGGAGAGCTCCTCGCCCGTCCATATCAAGTCGTTCGAGCACCAAATAGAGTTCAAGGACGTGTCATTCAAGTACAAGGACCAGTGGGTATTGCGCCATATCAACCTGACAATACCCAAGGGAAAAACCATCGCCCTTGTGGGACAGAGCGGCAGCGGCAAGTCTACTTTGGTCGACCTCATACCGAGATATTACGACGTTCAGGAGGGAGCGGTGCTCGTGGACGGCGTGGACGTGCGCCAAATAGGCATCCACGACCTGCGACAGCTGATAGGAAACGTCAACCAAGAAGCTATCTTGTTCAACGACACCTTCTTCAACAACATCACCTTCGGGGTGGAGCGAGCCACCAACGAGCAAGTGGAGCGCGCCATGAAGATAGCCAACGCCTACGACTTCATCATGGAATCGGAGCGTGGCATGGACACCTGCATTGGCGATCGGGGCGGCAGGCTAAGCGGCGGGCAGCGTCAACGCGTGTCGATAGCGCGCGCCATTCTCAAAAATCCGCCCATACTGATACTCGACGAGGCCACCAGCGCCCTTGACACGGAGAGCGAGCGATTGGTGCAAGACGCCTTGGAACGACTGATGAGCACACGCACCACCGTGGCCATAGCGCACCGCCTTTCCACCATCAAGCACGCCGACGAGATATTCGTGCTGCACGAAGGCAAAATAGTGGAGAGCGGCACGCACGACCAACTGTTGGCCTTGGACGGCTATTACAAGAGGCTTCACGACATGCAAGAGGTATGATATCCATGAGAAAAAGAAACCAAGAGGGACTAAGGAAAGCTTAAAGACTGATGAAAATTTACCGTAATTCACTCGCAAGATACCTCGAGCCGGCATGGACCACGCTCATCAACATCTGCGTGGCCTTTGCCATCTACGCCATCGCACGCCTCGCTTTTCTCCTCGAAAACTGGCATTACTTTGCCAACGACCTGTCTTTCAGACAGCTATCCACCCTTTTTTACGGTGGCTACATCTTCGACCGATCGGCTATCGTCTACACAAACGCGCTGTACATCGTGCTCATGCTCTTTCCGTTATGGTTGAAAGAGCGGAGGGGTTACCATTTATTCTGCAAGTGGTTGTTTGTCATTGTTAACGGCTTGGCATTGGTCATTAATCTCTGTGACGCCGTTTATTTCCCATTCACCCTGCGCCGCACCACCACGAATGTGTTCAGCGAGTTCAGCCATGAGCGTAATTTAGCCGACATATTCCTCACCCAGACACTAAACCATTGGTACTTGCTGCTCTTGGCCATCGTGGTAATCGGCTTGACGTGCAGGTTGTATCGCAAACCCCGTTTGAGCCACGAGCAGTTTAGCTCCACGCGCCATCGCGTGCAATTCGCTGTCTCGCAGATAGTGATATTGGCGCTCATTGCGCCACTGTGCATAGGCGCTTGCCGGGGTGGTCTCAGCTCAGGCATCAGGCCCATCACAATCAACAACGCCAACCAATACGTGCAACATCCCACCGAGTGCGCCTTGGTGCTCAACACTCCATTCTCGCTTATCCGGACCATTGGCAAGAATGTGTTTGAAATTCCTAACTATTACGCGAGCTTATCGTCCGCCGAGCGCGTGTTCTCACCCATCCATCAGCCCAAGCCCACACACGCTTTTAAACGCAAAAACGTGGTGATACTCATCGTGGAGAGTTTCGGACGGGAATATATCGGGGCCTTCAACCATTGGTTGGAGAATGGGCAATACAAGGGCTACACTCCCCATGTGGACAGCCTCATTGGTAAAAGCATGGTGTTCAAACACTCGTTTTGCAACGGCCGTAAGAGCATAGACGGCATGCCATCGGTGCTATGCGGCATTCCAATGTTCAAGGAGCCATTCGTCCTCACGTCGGCCTCCATGAACGATTACACAGGGATAGCCGGACTGTTGCGCGCCGAGGGCTACTCCACGGCTTTCTTCCATGGGGCCAATAGGGGCAGCATGGGGTTTCTCGCGTTGGCCAACAAGATAGGGTTCGAGCACTACTATGGTCGGCAAGACTATGCC
This sequence comes from Hallella colorans, assembly GCF_003096815.1. Lineage (GTDB taxonomy): Bacteria > Bacteroidota > Bacteroidia > Bacteroidales > Bacteroidaceae > Prevotella > Prevotella colorans. The sequence goes on along the minus strand of NZ_QENY01000003.1, from coordinate 41,035 downwards.
CAAGACCCGCGTTTTGGGGGCGACGCCGATTTCGATGGCCATTGGGGAATTTGGGACGAGCCATTCTTACAGTACTGGGCCACCAAGATAGGCGAGATGCGGCAGCCTTTCATGACCGCCTGTTTCACGGTGTCGAGCCACACGCCGTTTGTCATTCCAGACAAATACAAAGCCGTCTATCCCGAGGGAAAACTCCCCATACACAAGTGCATCAGGTACACCGACATGGCCATAGGCCGATTTTTTGAAACCGCCAGTAAACAACCTTGGTACAAAAACACCATCTTCGTCATCCTCAGTGACCACACCAACCAAAGCGACCACGCCGAATATCAAACAGACATAGGTGGCTTTTCCTCGCCGTTCATACTCTTCGACCCAAGCGGAGAGATCAAACCGGGCATGCGCGACGGCATCGCACAGCAAATAGACGTGTTGCCCACGGTGCTCAGCGCACTGGGTTACGACAAGCCATTCCTCTCGTTTGGTTGCGACCTGCTAACCACTCCGACAAACCAAACTTACGCCGTAAACTATCTCAACGGTATCTATCAATATTGCAAATACGGCTATGTGTTGCAGTTTGACGGACAGCGCACGCGTGCCATCTACGCTTTAGACGACCGCTTGATGCAACATAACCTGATAGGAAAAATAGGCCAGCAAGCCCAAATGGAGCGCGAGCTAAAAGCCATTATCTACCAATACATGTACCGCATGGCGAACGACAAACTCCAACCACTGGGCCACCAAGCCAACTCAACCCACAAACCGCAGCCATGAAAAAACTGTTACGCAACACCGCATACGCCATGGGCTACGCATTATGGTACGCCTTGTCACTGTTACCACTACGGGTGCTGTACGTGTTGTCAGACATTTTATATTGGCTCATCACCCACGTGGTGAGATACAGACGCGACATTATTCTCCAAAACCTAACCTCAAGTTTCCCTAAGAAAACCGCGCCCGAGATACAAGCGATAGCCAAGGAGTTTTACCATTGGTTCTGCGACTACATTGTGGAGACCATCAAACTGATGACCATGAGCCAACAGCAACTCAAGAGGCACATCCAGTTTGAGGGCATGGACGAGTTTAACAAAGTGCTTGCCGAAGGCCAATCATGTGGCATTTACCTCGGGCACTACTGCAATTGGGAGTGGATAACATCCTTGCCCTATTGGATAGACTCCTCGGCACAATGTTGCCAGCTATACCATCCTTTGGAAAACGAGAGCTTCGACCGGCTCTTCAAGCATGTCAGAGAGCTGCACAACGCCCGCTGCATACCCATGCAGGAGTCTATCAGAAAGATTATAGACCTGCAACGCAAGCACCAAACGGTGGTGGTGGGCTACATAGCCGACCAAGTGCCAATGTGGAACAACATTCACCATTGGGTAGATTTTCTGAACCACGACACGCCCGTCCTTACTGGTACCGAGCGCATCATCAGGCACATGGACCAAGCGTGCTTCTACGGCGACTTGCGTAGAGTGGGGCGCGGGCACTACATTTGCCGCATGCAGCTCATCTCCCGCCACCCCAAAGACTGCGCGCAGTGGGAACTCACCAACCGCTATTTTGCCCTCTTGGAACAAACCATACGCCGCCAACCGGCACTATGGCTGTGGAGTCACAATCGTTGGAAACGCACACGCGAGGAGTATAACCGGCGATATGGCATCGCGCCCGAATAGCCAGCCAACGATTTTCTTCTCGCCATTCATAGAAGATGGATCACCAACAAACACCACCCACCAACATGACCGACAACCCAAACCATACCACCATTGGTTTTGACGCCAAGCGCATCGTGAGCAACTACACGGGCTTGGGCAACTATGGGCGCACGCTTGTCAACGCGCTCGCCGATGGTAACCCACACCTTAACCTCAGGTTGTATGCTCCCGACAGTGGGCATGAAGACCTGCGAGCACAGGTAAGCAAGGCCGACAACGTCACGTTTTGCTATCCAGAAAACGCGCGTTGCCGCCTGCAAAAAGACTGGTGGCGACATCGTGGCATCACGAAGCAACTCGTATCCGACGGCGTGGACATCTTCCATGGTCTCTCCGGCGAACTGCCCGTAGGCATCAAAAATAGCGGCATCAAAAGCATCGTGACCATACACGACCTCATCTTCATGCGCCATCCAGAATATTACAAGCGCATAGACGCTTATCTCTATAAACGAAAATTTCTCGCCACATGCCGCGAGGCTGACCAAATCATAGCCATCAGCGAATGCACCAAGCGCGACATCATGGCCTTCTCCAACTATCCAGAGTGTCAAATCAAGGTAATATACCAAGCCTGCGGAACCCATTTCAAACAACCAGCCAGCGCCGACCACCTGCAAAGCGCACGGCAAACGCACCACTTGCCCCAACGATACATACTCTACGTTGGCTCCATCGAGGAACGGAAAAACCTGCTCTTGGCCGTCAAGGCCATGCGACACCTACCGACAGACGTGTCGCTTGTAGCCGTGGGTAGGGCCACACCATATCTTCAAAAAGTGAGAAAATACATACATGCCCACGGGCTTGAGCCTCGCGTCCGCATGCTTCACGACGTGGGCAACGATGAGTTGCCGGCCATTTACCAGCAAGCGGAATGCTTCGTATACCCCTCACGCTACGAGGGTTTTGGCATTCCCATCATTGAGGCCATACAGAGCGGATTGCCCGTGGTGGCATGCACGGGGTCGTGCTTGGAAGAGGCGGGAGGCCCTAACAGCCTGTACGTGCACCCTGACGATGAGGAAGCCTTGGCCCAAGCCATAGCGGCGTCGCTCCAAGGCAGCCCCGGAAGAGACGAGCGCATAGCCCAAAGCCAAGCCTACGTGCGCCGTTTCGAGAACGCTGACGTGGCCAACCAAGTGTTGGAGGCCTACCGCTCTTTACGCCAAGCCGGCATACACCGCTAAAGATAATATCGCCCATGAACCATCATTCATTACCCACGGTTACGGTCATCACCGTATGCTACAACGCCAAAGAAGCGCTCAAGACCACCATGCGCAGCGTCTTCGCGCAACGATACGATGCCTTGGAATATGTCATCGTGGACGGCGCGTCCACAGATGGCAGCGTGGAGCTAATCAAACAGAGCGCAAACAAGGTGGACCATTGGGTCTCAGAGCCAGACAATGGCATATACGAAGCGATGAACAAAGGCGCGCGCCAAGCCTCAGGAGAATGGGTCATGTTTTTGAACGCTGGCGACGAGTTTGCCAACGAAGACGTGTTGCGGCGTATTTTCGAGCATGACATTCAGGCAGACATCGTCTATGGAGACGTGGTAAAAGACGGCATCGTCAAGGAGGCCGAGCCACCGCACGTCGCGCACCGCATGTTCTTTTGCCACCAAAGCTGCCTCACCCGCCGCTCGTGCCTGCTGCAAACACCCTTCGACACGACACACAAACTATCCGCCGACTTCAAATTTTTCAAGCAAATGTATCGCGAGCGCAAACGGTTCAAACAACTACATTTCCCCATTGCGGTGTTCGACACCGGAGGCATATCCAACCGCAAACGCTCCATGGGCCTCAAAGACAACATGCGAGTGATAGCCGAAGTGGATGACATACAAACACAAATCAGACTGTTACCGCGCTTGTACTTCGTCTACTTGCTATGCAAGCTACGAGGAAAATAACCTAAAAAACTCTCAACACCTATCCAACATGAAAAAAATAGTACACATCAGCACAGCCGACACGGGTGGGGCAGGGCTATGCGCCTATCGCATCTGCAAGGCACAACGCGACTTGGGCATGGACGCTCACCTCATAGTGATGCACCGAACGCACACCGACAACTTCGTGCATCAGGTTGGTGCCGTGGCATATTTCTTGCAAAGCGCGCGCCGAAAGGTGAAAAAACTGCTCGGAATGCCTGACGAGATCAACACCTGCAGAGAATTGGGACGACAGCGCCAAGCCACTTACACCCTGCCCATATCGCCCATAGACCTAACCCACAACCCACTGATAGCGTCGGCCGACGTGATACACCTGCACTGGATAGGCGGATTGATAGACTATCCCTCGTTTTTCAAGGCATACAGCCACAAACCCATCGTCTTCACGCTGCACGACGAGAGCATGCTTCATGGCATCGCGAGCGTGAAAGACCAATGCCTGCGAGACCATCCGCTCGAACAAAAATACTACCGTCTCAAACTGTCATACACGCGAGATATAGAGCGATTGGGCGTGGTGTTCTTGTCAAAAGCCATCTACGATGAGTACCACGACCACGAGATGCTGGCGCGCGCCCACAAAACCATCATACACAACTTGGTGGATTGCTCGCTCTTCAAGCCATACGACCGAGCCTACGCTCGACAGGCGTTGACACTGCCGGACACCAAGCTGTTCGGATTTTGCGCCTACGCCATCGGCGACCCGCGCAAGGGTTTGGGACAATTGTCAGAGGCCCTCACGCGCATGAACCCACAATATCGCATATTGGCCATTGGCAAAAATCGTGGCAAAAAGTCGTGGCCAAACGTCATGGAGATGGGCTTTCACACCGACCCGGGAGAAATATCGCAAATACTATCAGCAGCCGATTTCTTCTGCCTACCCAGCCTAAAAGAGGATTTTGCACAGGCCCCTCTCGAGGCGTTGGCATGCGGCACACCCGTCATCATGAGCCCATGTAGCGGCTCAGATGAGCTAATCACCCCTGAGAATGGCGTCAGATACGCCGATTTCAGCACAGAGGCGCTAATCGAGGGCATTGGACAAGCCATGCAAAAATCATACGACAGGACCGCGCTCAGACAAGACGTGACACGCCGTTTCTCCCCACAAAAGATAGCGCGAGACTATCTGCGCTTCTACGACACACTCACATCATAACACGAACAACCCACCATGACCCATTTGCGGCAAAATATCAACGGATTGCTTCATCGTGACAAAAACTCCAAGTTGGCCTATTACGCCACGGCATACTCACAGATAGCTATGCCACACGCCGTGCTGCGACAGCTCTTGGCACGCGACATGAAAGCCTTGGCCAAGCGCAAGGACCAAACCTATATCCACGAGAGAGTGAGCTATTATAACCGGCTCACCAACCTAACGCCCATAGACCATCAGGCTTTCAGCCGGCAGGCCACGCCCATCGGCCGACAGCCCGTGGTGCGACCCAAAGTGTATTACCTTGACTCCTACCGATACGCCAAGGCTTTCGACCCTACGCTCAAATGGCTATTGTTGCCCGGCGACATCACCAACGTACCCACGTTGCCCTCCATCACCAAAAGTAGGCCCATTGGAGGCGACAACGCCAACTCCGTGCTCATGAAACTGGACAGGGTGCGCCATTTCCTCTTCGTGAACGACAGCAAGCGTTTTGAGGAAAAAAAAGACATGGTGATATTTCGCGGAGAGATAGGGCAGAAAGAGGGAGACTGCATCAAGCAAAACCGATACGATTTCATACAAAAATACTTTGGACATCCCATGGTGGACGCGGGCGTGGTGGATGCACGCTTCAAGGAGTGGCACAAGCCCAAGATTAGCTTGCGCAAACACTTGGACTATAAATTTGTCATGGCCCTCGAGGGCAACGACGTGGCCACCAACCTGAAATGGATTATGTCGTCAAACTCCATCGCCGTGATGCCGCGCCCCACGTGTGAGACATGGTTCATGGAGGGCAAGCTCATCCCAAACTATCACTACATTGAGGTGAAAGCCGACTTCTCCGACCTGACAGAACAGCTCAACCACTACATAGCGCACCCTGACGAGGCCCAACGCATCATAGAGCACGCGCACGAATTTGTAGCACAATTCAAGGATGGGCGACGCGAGCGCATCATATCGTTGTTGGTGTTGCAAAAGTACTTAGATATAACCAACAAGCCGCTATGATATGACAGAAAACAAATATTGTCGGGAAAAAATCACAAAAACAGGGCCTTCGGAAAGTGTCGTTACAGAGAGAAAATACAGATGATTTTGGATTCGTGCCCATCTCGCCCGCCGATTTATTTGGGCAACACAACGCGATGAGTATCTAATGGCTGTGCCTTTAGGTCGTAAAGGCAACGCGATGGGTTGTTAATGGGAGCGCGATGAAGGCCTAATCGCCATACGAATAGGTAACAATGGCAAAATGTATGGCATTTTTTTGGATGCAAAAAAATACTATAAAGGTATAAGATGTTGTATTTTAGATTGTTATAAAAAACCCTCATAATTCGCGTATTTGCTGCCAAAGGGGCATTCGTTTGCAAAAACGCGAGTTATGAGCGATACTTTGTCAAAAGTTTTCAAGAGTGCGAGCCGCGCCCAACCGTGGCGCGCGGCCATGAGCTAAACGACGTGGCGCGCACGGATGATGACACCGATGCCCAAGCATGGGTCACTCCAACGGCTCACCAATGAGCGTGGCAGAGGTTGAGCGTGTGACGCGCACACGCACTCGTTGGCCTATGTGGTGACGGCCTCGAGGTATGATGACGGCCTTGTTTTGCGGCGTGCGACCCATGAGCTGGTCATGGCTGCGCTTACCGAAACGCTCAACGAGTATCTCAAACTCTTTACCCTCGTCTTTCTTGTTCTGCTCGGCGCTGATCTCTGTTTGCAGCTTGATAAGCTCGTTCAAGCGTCTCACCTTCTCCTCCTCGGGCACATTGTCTGGCAAATGCTTGGCCGCATATGTGCCCGGCCGCTCGCTATACTTGAACATGAAGGCCGAGTCGAAGCCCACCTCGCGCACCAAACTGAGCGTCTGCTGGTAGTCGTCCTCCGTCTCGTCGTGGTAGCCCACGAAAATATCCGTAGTCAGTCCGCAGTCGGGTATGATGCGCTTGATAGCCGCTACCTTTTCCAAATAGTCTTCTCGTGTGTACTTGCGGTTCATGAGCCTGAGCACCTTGCTGCTCCCACTCTGTGCCGGGAAATGTATATGGTTGCACAGATTTGGCTCATCGGCCACGGCATGGAGTATGTCCTCGGTCATGTCTTCCGGGTTTGAGGTGGTGAAACGCACTCGCATGTCGGGCACCTCGCGCGCCACTTGTCGCAGCAATTGCGCAAAAGACGTGCCGTTGTCCGGTCGCTTGCCATTAGGAAGCAGACCATAACTGTTCACATTTTGTCCCAACAGTGTCACTTCTTTGAACCCCTTGTCGCGCAAGTCGCTGACCTCGCGCAGTATGCTATCCACATCACGACTGCGCTCTCGCCCCCGTGTAAAGGGCACGATGCAGTAATGGCAAAAGTTGTTGCAACCTCGCATGATGCTCACGAAGGCGCTTACTCGGTTGCCACCGATACGCCGAGGCACCACGTCGCGATATGTCTCGGTGGTGGATAGCTGCACGTCGATGGCCGGTTGGCCCACCTCCACAGCCGCTATCATCTCCGGAAGGTTGAGGTAAGCGTCTGGCCCACACACCAAATTGGCGTGGTGGTTCCTCACCAAATCGTCCTTGACACGCTCCGCCATGCAGCCCAACACGCCAAGAATGGGGTGGGGCGCCAATGCGTCGGGTTGGGCGGCCGCATGCTTGCGCTGCTCGGCGTGCAAGGCGTCGAGCCGATGATAAATTTTGTTCTCCGCATTCTCGCGTATAGAGCATGTATTCAAGAAGATGGCGTCTGCCTCTGCCTCGTTGTCAGTGAGAGTGTAACCGGCCATTTGCATCACCGAGGCCACTACCTCCGAGTCGGCCACGTTCATCTGACAGCCGTAAGTTTCGATATATAGTTTCTTTGTCATTATCGTAAAACGTTATGGTGTGCAAAGTTACGAATAATATCATTCTTATTCGCAACCTTGCGCCAAAATAGAATAGTGTGACAGTTTTTTACCTTCAAAATCGTGGGTTATCATCCGCGAATGGTGTGAAAACGTTTGGACACATGCGACCACCCACAATAAAACGCCACACCGACCACCAGTCCAGCCAGCACGTCGATGGCATAATGGGCACGCACATACACCGTGGCAAGGCAAATGAGCATGGCGAAAGGCAGGAGCGTGAAAAACAACTTGCGACTGCCCGTGCGCCAAGCCAACATCATACAAACCACCGAAATACCCACATGCGAGCTGGGGAAGGCGGCCGTGGGCCGTTCGCCCGAATCGTGGGCCATGGTGAGAAGGTTATAGAATATGCCATTTTTATAGCCCGGCGACTGCATCATGTCGAGATGAGTGCGGAAATAATAGCCTAAATTGGGGAATACTCCTTTGGCGATTTGGTCAATCCCGACGGCGTGGTAATAATACATTGGCCCAGTGACGGGAACCAAGTCGTAGATGACATAGAAAGCGAAGAACGAAGCGAGAATGACAAACGAGGCATGCTCGAAATCGTTGTACCGCTTAAAAAAATAATATAAAATGACCGTGGTTATGATGGGAAAATAACTCACGTAGGCCATGTCCATGAGCTCACTGAAAAATAATTGCGGGTAAAGTTGAGCAAAGAGGAGGGCTGGTTGACACCCGAAGACAGCCTGCTCGGCACGAATAAAGACGTGGTCGAGATTGGGAAAAAGGCAATTGAGCAGGTAAGTGTCTGTGTACCACCAGCTCAACAACGCCATCTGCACCGCCACACGGAGCAGGCGAGTGGCCCTGCAGGGAATGAGCCTATAGACCATCCATATACCCACAGTAGTGGCTCCAACACGCATGCGACTCCAAATGGCAGCATCTGGATTTTCAAGACTTGTCCTGCCAAAGAGCACCACGAGCAACGTGAATGCCATGTAGGTGAGCACTACCCACTCTAAAGGCATTAACCCACGAGCGGGTTTCTTCTCCAATATAAAGTATTTTTTTAGCTTCATGCTATGTAAAGGCTGTTATAGCCATTTGTTTTTTTTATACCAAGCCACCGTCTCCTTGACTCCCTTGCTCAAGTCATAATGCGGATGATAGCCCAACTCGTCGCATGCGGGCTCAATGTCGCAACGCCAATTGCGTTGTTTCATTATATTGTACTTGTCGTTGTTCAAAGTCGATACCGTACCAGTCATGCGACCTATCCACTCGCCGCAAGCCGTGACGAGCCTGAGCGCCCATACCGGAACCCTTATCCTGACCCACCAATGGTTGCCGAGCTCCTCGCGCAGATAGTCGCTGAAAGTGCTACTTTGATATACCTTGCCATCGGTAAGGAAATATTTTCGCCCCGACATGCCACGGTCCAGCGCCAAGAAAACGGCCTGGACCACATCCTTGACATACACGAACGTGATATCCTGCCGCTTGTAACCAACACTGAAATCCAAGTGCCTCTTGATGGTTTTGGCCATTAAATAATAATCTTTCTCACGCGGTCCGTACACGCCAGTGGGCCTGAGGATGATATAATTGAAATCGTTGCCTATGCTGTCCAAGAAACGCTCGGCCATCAGTTTGCTCTTGCCATAAGCCGTATTGGGCTTGGGTGTATCATCTTCTTTTATTTCCTGATAAGGCATCTCCTCATGAATGGCTCCATAAACACCGAGCGTACTGATATAGACAAAACGTTTGAGAGGCATGCGAGACCTCAAGATGGCATGCACAAAATTGGTCGTCCCCTCATAGTTTATCTTGAAAAAATCATCGGCATGCAGACATTTGGTGGTTCCGGCGGCATGCACTATATAGTCGAACGCATGCCCATCAAGCTGCCGCGCAAGCATATCTTCCGAGCTAAAGTCAAGCTCCAAGAAGTGGATACGGGTATCTTGCAGATATTGGCGCGAGCTGGTAGAGCGCACGCCAACCCATGTTTCAAAGCCCTGACGCAGCGCTTCTTCCACAATAAAACTGCCAATGAACCCACTGGCACCAGTTATTAATATTTTCATAATTATCAGGTTACAAAGTTAATACAAATCGAATGATTTGCAAAATAATCAAAATGAAATTAGGTTTCCTCAATTATTTTTTGTTAATTTGCATATATAATAACGAGGTTTTGTCAGGCACACTGACAGTGTAGACGCTAATACAGCAGCCGGTTACGATTTGAGGCCTATCAATTTGACGCTTTACGCCAAGAATTGAGGATATCGGTGCCTCCTAAAAAGATTTTGAGACGCAAAGCCAAGCATATTAGCAGATACCCCATTCGACCTAAACCCATGACAATTTTAAATCGACAAACTATGGTAAAAGGAAAAAAAAGCAGTAAGAGATTGTCCAAGAAGCAATTGGCTGCCATGCTCGAAGATTATTTCTCGACGCAACCAGGAAAGACGCTATCGTTCAAAGAGATATTTCGTAGTCTACATCTTTCAACCCACCCCATGAAGATGTTAGCCATTGATATCATGGAGGAGATGGCATGGGACGACTATATCAATAAAGTCTCAGAAAACTCTTACACGCTCAATACCAAAGGGCAGGTACAGGAAGGCAAGTTTATACGCAAGGCCAACGGCAAGAACTCGTTCATACCTGATGGCGACGAGAAACCTATCTTCGTGGCCGAGCGCAACTCGATGTCAGCGCTCACGGGCGACCGTGTGCGCGTATCGTTCAATGCCCGACGGCAGAAACACATCAAGGAGGCGCAGGTGATCGAGATACTCGAACGCGCCAAGGACGTATTCGTGGGCAAACTGACCGTGAGCAAGGATATCGCATTTCTCAATCCTCAAAGTGGGGTTTTCGTGCACGACATACTTATTCCCAAAAACAAGCTCAAGGGAGGCAAGACCAATGACAAGGCTATGGTGAAGATAACGCAATGGCCAGACGAGGATCATCGCAATATCGTGGGTGAGGTGATAGACGTGCTCGGCGCGAGCGGTGACAATGATGTGGAGATGAACACCATCCTCGCTCAATTCGGATTGCCCTACAAATACCCCAAGAAAGTAGAGCGGGCGGCCGAGCAAATCAAGGCGGAGATTACGCCTCAAGACGTGGCCGAACGCGAGGATTTTCGTGAAACGTGGACTTGCACCATAGACCCAGCTGACGCCAAAGACTTTGACGACGCACTGTCCATCAAAAAATTGGACAATGGGCTATGGGAGGTGGGCGTGCATATCGCCGATGTCTCGCACTATGTAAAGGAGGGAAGTGTCATTGACAAAGAAGCCGCTAACCGAGGCACATCGGTTTATCTCGTAGACCGCACTATCCCCATGCTGCCCGAGCGACTGTGCAATTTCATCTGCTCACTACGCCCGGAAGAGGACAAACTCACCTATAGCGCCGTGTTTGACCTTGACGAGGACGCATACGTGCGAAATTTTCGATTGGTGCACGCTATCATTCGCTCCAATAGACGTTATGCCTACGAAGAAGTACAACAAATCTTAGAAGACAACGGTGTGGTGGATGGTACTGGCAAACCAGCTCCAGACCCTAAAAACCGAGGCTACAAAGGCGAAAACGGATGGCAATTGTGCACGCTTGACAGATTGGCCAAGCATCTGCGAGAACGCCGTTTCAAGAACGGATCGGTGAAGTTCGACTCTGAGGAACTGCACTTCGACATTGACCAAGCGGGACATCCAACCCGCGCTTACTATAAGCGCTCTAAAGATGCCAACAAGCTCATTGAGGAGTTCATGCTATTGGCCAATAAGACCGTGGCGGAGACTTTTGGCAAAAAAACAAAAGGCAAAGCTGTCAAAACGCTACCTTATCGCGTGCACGACAACCCCGACCCACAGAAGATGGAAAACCTTCGCGAGTTTATAGCCAAGTTTGGCTACAAGGTGAAAACTGATGGCACCAAAGCCGCCATGGCTCGCAGCATTAACAAACTGATGGACAGTTGCGAAGGCAAGCGAGAGGAAAAGGTCATCCAAAGCGTGGCTCTACGCGCCATGATGAAAGCTAAGTACAGCGTACATAATATTGGGCACTTTGGACTTGCGTTTGATTACTACACGCATTTCACATCGCCCATACGTCGCTATCCAGACACCATGGTGCACCGTTTGCTCACAAGATACCAAGCCGGGGGACGCTCTGCCAACGAGAGGCGATACGAAGAATTGTGCGAGCACTGCTCCGACATGGAACAAATAGCGCAAAACGCCGAACGCGACTCTATCAAATACAAGATGGTGGAGTTTATGGGCGATAAGATAGGCGAATGTTATGACGCGCACATCAGCGGCATTACCAGCTATGGCATTTACGCCGAGATAGACGAAAATCACTGCGAGGGCATGGTGCCCATGCACGATCTGGATGACGACTACTACGACTTCGACGAGAAAAACTTTGTGCTGCGTGGAAGAAGGCATCATCACAAGTACCAACTTGGCGACCCTATTCGCATACAAGTGGCCAGTGCCAATCTGCAAAAAAGGCAGCTCGACTTTGTTATAGCCAAAGAAAAATAGGCCACATGGCAATGCAAAATAAGCCACATGGCAATGCGTGGAGCCACCATAGCCCGTCAAAACCATCGGAATGACACCCTGCAGCGAGCGGCACGACCGCTCTATTTTTGCGCATGCCACCTTTGTTCGTGTTTGGCTCACAAAGAACATGGGGTATATAAAAACACAAATTCCCAACTCTCCTATGCGGAGATGGGGATTTGTGCTAACCTAAAAACTAATCTTTAAAATTACCTTAAATTACTAATAACCTAATTGAATAACCTAAAAATCTAATCTTAAACCTAAAAACTAAAAACCTATATGAAACAATCTACTAACTTTAAACCTATTGAATAAATTGTCGCTGGAACATCTCTTCACAGAGACCTTGTTTCCTTTTGACATTGCAAAGATAGGCCGAAATACGGGATGCCACAAATATTTTAAACCCATAATCCACGAAATAACCCTTTTCTTGACCTAAATCAACGGTTTGTGTACGCACACAATGTATTTTTTGCTTTAATGGCAAAATTGCACTCTCTCTTTTGATAGGGCCTCGACATGAAATGATCGCCACCCAATGTCTACCCAATAGCATCCCTGCCTCCCATTCTACGATTACGGAAAAGAAAACAACAAGCATGCCATGATAAGGACCGAGGTGTGTCGCACAAACACAATCCGCACGGAACATGTCACGAATGTGAAAATCAATGTCAAAAAATTAAGTTGAAAGAGATTTTATTACGCTTATTTGTTGTAATTTTGCAAAATCTTAAAATGGGCTGCGCTTCCACTTGACATTACCATCATTGGCATGCGTACCAACAGCCGACGTTGCAATTTGACAACTCACAACAGAGTACAACATAACATATATTATGCACATACAATATTTAGGCGAGATCATTTCCTTGGGCGTAGCCTTCTCATGGACCATTGCGGCCATGACATGCGAGGTGGCCAGCAAGCGCATAGGTGTCACCGTCACTAATGTGTGGCGCATGGCGTTGGCACTCATATTCTCGCTGCTCATGATGTGGTGGTTTACGGGCGAGGCATGGCCCACGCATGCAAGTGCGACCAGTTGGGCGTGGCTCATGGCCTCGGGCGTGGTGGGATATTTTCTCGGCGACTGGTGTTTGTTCAACAGCTATATCAGCATTGGGTCGCGCTACGGCCAACTCTTTATGACACTTGCGCCCATGTTCACCGCCATCTCGGCTTGGGCCATGCTCGGACAAGTGATGAGCGTGGGCAGTCTGATAGCCATGATGGTGACCATGCTTGGCATAGCCATATCCGTACTGAGCAAGGGTGAGAACAAAGGGCGTTTTCTTTCGCTGCAATTGCCAGTCAAAGGCGTACTCTTTGGCATCGGCGCAGGGTTAGGACAGGGATTGGGATTGGTGCTCAGCAAGATAGGCTTAGACTATTACACGGCCGACATTCCACAAACGATGGTGGCCGATATGGAAAACTATCTGCCCTTCAGCGCCAACCTTATCAGGTGCGTCGCCGGCCTAATTTGCTGGGGAGTGTTTCTCGTAGTGACTGGGCAAGGACAAAAATTACGACAAAGCGCACACGATACCAAGGCACTATGGGCACTGCTCATCGCCGTATTCTCTGGTCCGGTGATTGGCGTGGGCTTCTCGCTCATGGCCGTGCAATACACCGCGGCGGGCATCGCGAGCACGCTGATGGCCACAAGCCCTATCATGATATTGCTTCCAGCCCACTATTTCTTTCATGAGAAAATCACGCTCAAGGGCATTGTCGGAGCCGTTATCTCCGTGGTAGGCGTGTCTCTTTTCTTCTTGATTTGAGGCTATGAAAGGAAAAAATAAAGTTCAAAAACATCAAATACATGTGTTTTATGAACTTATTTCGAAAATTTATTGTTGCTGTTTAACTATGACGCCCAACGCGAAGTTCGCGTTGGGCGTTTGCCGTACTGACCTACAATCCAGAAACTCAACTTATATGTTGAGCTTCCACGTGGCCCCATCCTTGGTATCTTTTATCTCAAAACCTGCCTCGGCGAGAGCGTCGCGGATCTGGTCGCTGGTAGCCCAATCCTTGGCTTGCTTGGCTTGCTGGCGCAACTTGAGCACCATCTCCACCACCTTGCCGTAAGCCTCCTCGCGAGCCTCGTCGCTCTGTCCTTTCTCGTCTCTCAGTCCGAGCAGGTCAAACGCGAATAGACGCATGGCATCGCCCAACTCCTGAAGGTCTGCCGCGGATATATTGGCCTTGTGGTCCACAAGCATGTTCACCATGTGGCAAGCCTCAAATAGGGTGCCGATGACAAGTGGTGTTTGTAAGTCATCGTTCATGGCGTCGTAGAGACGTTGGCGCAAAGCCCCCACGAACTCTGATATTTCAGACGAACTTTCCTTAGCGGCCTGTACACGAGAAAGATCGGCCATGCCGTTCATCAGACGTTCATAGCCTTTTTTAGCGGCCTTGAGCGCATCATTTGAAAAATCTACCGTGCCCCTGTAATGGGCCGACAAAATGAAAAACCTGATGGTCATGGGCGAGTATGCGCTGTCCAACGATGCGTGCGAGCCATTGAAAAACTGTTCCAATGTGATGAAGTTCCCAAGCGATTTACCCATCTTCTGGCCATTGATGGTAATCATGTTGTTGTGCATCCAGTAACGAACCATCTGGTCACCCTGGCTTGCCACGGCCTGCGCTATCTCACATTCGTGATGCGGAAACACCAAGTCCATGCCGCCACCGTGTATGTCGAAGTGGCTGCCCAAATACTTGCGCCCCATCGCAGTGCACTCGCAGTGCCAACCGGGAAAACCCTCGCTCCACTCACTGGGCCATCGCATAATATGCTCGGGCATGGCTTTTTTCCACAGCGCAAAGTCGGCTTGGTTTCTCTTTTCGGCCGTACCGGCCAACTGCCGGCTGTTATTGATGATATCGGTGAGGTTTCTACCGGACAGGATGCCGTACTTATGATCCTTATCATACTTGGCCACGTCAAAATAAATGGAGCCGTTGCTCTCGTAGGCATAGCCATTATCCATAATCTGCTTGACCAGTTGTTCTTGCTCGATGATATGCCCAGTGGCATGCGGCTCGATGCTCGGCGGCAGCACGTTGAGGCCTTCCATGGCCTTGTGGTAACGGTTGGTATAATGCTGGGCTATCTCCATGGGCTCCAATTGCTCCAACCGCGCTTTCTTCTCAATCTTGTCGTCGCCGTCGTCCGCGTCATGCTCGAGATGGCCCACGTCAGTGATATTGCGCACATAGCGCACCTTATAACCCAAATGTTTGAGGTAGCGGAAGAGCACATCGAACGTGATGGCTGGCCGTGCATGGCCGAGATGCGGGTCGCCATAAACCGTAGGACCGCACACATACATGCCCACATGTGGCGCGTGCAGGGGCTTAAAAAGTTCCTTACTGCGTGTAAGCGTATTGTAAATCAATAAATTCTGTTCCATAATCATTAGCGTGTATTACATGCAAAGGTAACTATTTATCGTGAAAAAGATAGTGCAAAAGTATGGTTTTATTTGTTCTTGAGACAAAAAAACAAATAATAGATATGAAAATGAAATAAAAAAAGGAGCGTTTTCTTTCTTACTATTCAATTAATTCGTACATTTGTAAAATGTAAACAATCAATTATCAAACCCTTAAAATATTTTTACTATGAAGGTACATGAGTATCAAGCAAAAGCTTTCTTTGCCGACTATGGTGTCCCTGTGGATCGCAACACCGTGTGCAGTACACCTGACGAGGCCGTGGAAGCTTACAAGAAATTGGGTGTGGATCGTGCCGTGGTCAAGGCTCAAGTGCACACCGGAGGTCGTGGCAAGGCCGGCGGCGTGAAACTTGGCAGCTCCGAGGCCGAAATCAAGAGCCACGCCGAGGCCATACTTGGCATGGACATTAAAGGTTTTACTGTTAACCGCGTGCTGGTGAGCGAGGCCGTAGACATTGACTCGGAGTACTACGTGAGCATCCTCGTAGACCGCAAATCGAAATGCCCGCTTATGATGTTGAGCCGCGAAGGTGGCATGGACATTGAGCAAGTGGCCAAGGAAACGCCAGAGAAAATAGAAAAAATTGTCATCGACCCCGTTATAGGCATGACCGATTTCTTGGCTCGCGAGGCTGCCTTCAAGCTCTTTGACAACATGGCTCAGGTGAAACAAGCCGTGCCATTGTTCAAAAATTTGTACCGTCTTTTTATCGAGAAAGATGCCTCTTTGGCCGAGATCAACCCATTGGTAAAACTCAAGGACGGCACGTTGAAAGCTATTGACGCCAAAATGACGTTTGACGACAACGCACTATTCCGCCATCCTGATGTGGCAGCCCTGTTCGAACCTACCGAGGAGGAGCGCAAGGAGCGCGAAGCCAAGGACAAAGGTTTCAGCTACGTGAACCTCGGAGGAAAGATAGGATGCATGGTGAACGGAGCCGGATTAGCCATGGCCACCATGGACATGATTAAACTTTACGGCGGCGAACCGGCCAATTTCCTTGACATTGGTGGCAGCTCAAATCCAGAGAAGATAGTGGAAGCCATGAAGCTGTTGCTCTCTGACAAGCACGTTAACACGGTTCTAATCAATATATTTGGCGGCATCACCCGTTGCGATGACGTGGCCAAAGGATTGATAGAAGCGTTCAAGATCGTGAAGACAGACATCCCAATCGTCATCCGTCTCACCGGAACGAACGAGGCCGAAGGTCGCAAACTGCTCGAGGGCACACAGTTTAAGGTGGGATCAAGCATGGCAGATGCAGGCCATCGCGCCGTGGAACTGAGTTTAAAGCACAATGCATAATGCGCCATTCATAATGGCCAATCCACATGAAGAAATTATAGCGATTTGATCAATCGTAAATTGTGAGCTGCAAACTCGTGTATTATCAATCATAAATTTTGAATTATAAATCGTGAATTAAAAGATGAGTATTCTAATCAATAAAGACACCAAACTGATCGTTCAGGGCATCACTGGACGAGATGGAAGTTTCCACGCTTCCAAGATGAAAAAGTATGGGACCAATGTAGTGGGTGGAACATCGCCCGGCAAGGCCGGCCAAGAAGTTGACGGCATTCCCGTGTTCAACACCGTGAAAGACGCTGTGGCGGCCACCGGAGCCAACACTTCTATCATCTTCGTACCCGCGGCCTTTGCCAAAGATGCCATGCTTGAAGCCATAGACGGTGGCATCAAACTGCTGATTTGTATCACTGAGGGCGTGCCCACGATAGATGCCGTGGAGGCACAACGCTACGCTCGCATAAAGGGCGTGCAGGTGATTGGCCCTAACTGTCCTGGACTTATCTCGCCAGAAGAGAGCATGGTGGGCATCATGCCTACCAACGTGTTCAAGAAAGGGCACACAGGCGTTATCAGTAGGAGTGGCACACTGACCTACGAGGTAGTTTATAACCTCACACAGGCGGGCCTCGGCCAATCCACGGCGGTGGGCGTCGGTGGCGACCCCGTGGTTGGATTGTACTTCGAGGACTTGCTCAAGATGTTCCAAGACGACCCTGATACCGATTCCATCGCATTGATTGGTGAGATTGGTGGCGACGCCGAGGAGCGCGCCGCAAAATACATCAAGGAGCATGTCACCAAGCCAGTGGCCGTGTTTATTTCAGGCCGTCAGGCTCCTCCGGGCAAGCAGATGGGACACGCCGGAGCCATCATATCGGGCGGTTCCGGCTCTGCAGAGGGCAAGGTTGCCGCATTTGAAGCCGTAGGCGTGCCCGTGGCCAAAGAGACAAGCGAAATTCCGGAGATGCTGAAAAAGGCGTTGGGCAAATGAGCCAACATATAGAAATAGCCACATCTCGGTAATTCTTGCCTTGAAACGACAAGGGAAAACAAGAAAAATATGTATTGACTTGACAAAAATACAAGTGACGAGAAGCCTGACTTTTAACGGTCAGGCTTCTTTTATGAATAGCTTAGCAAACTCCCAAATCACGATGCCTGCAGTGACGCTGACATTCAACGAGTGCTTGGTGCCAAATTGAGGTATTTCCAAGCAGCCGTCGCACATGTCGACAACACTCTGTTTCACCCCCTTCACCTCGTTACCAAAGACCACTGCATGAGGCCGAAAAGCCGAACACTCCAATTTTGATGAGCTTATGCCATTTACGTCATGGCTATCTTCTCTCATGCCAGCCAATTGCGAATTTTGAATATCTTGCAGTTTCGTCGAGCCTTCCACTTGCTCCACACCATACACGAAATAGCCACGATTGCGCAATTCTCGCACCGCGTTCTCCGTATGCTCAAAATACCTCCAATCCACAGAATCCTCGCCGCCGAGCGCCGTTTTGTGTATCTCCGCGTTGGGTGGGGTGGCCGTGATGCCGCACAGATAAACCGCCTCCACACGGAAAGCGTCGCACGAGCGAAACACCGACCCCACGTTGTAAAGGCTTCTTACATCGTCCAATACCACCACCAAAGGCAGTTTTGGGGCCTCCTTAAACTCCTCCACGGTGAGCCTTGACATCTCTATGGTCTTGAGTTTACGCATGTCTATCAGATGTTTTCCTTAGCCATGTATGCCAGCGCGTAGGCTTTCACCTTCTTGACCATAGCCAACAGGCCGTTGCTGCGCGTGGGAGATAGATGCTCGCGCAGTCCGATGCGCTCAATGAAATAGAGGTCGGCATCGATGATTTCCTTCGGCGTATGGCCGCTTACCACCCTGAGCAGCAAGGCAATGATGCCCTTGACGATGAGCGCGTCGCTGTCAGCGGTGAACCAAAGTGCGCCATCTCGGTAGTCGCATTGCAGCCATACACGGCTTTGGCAACCATCTATGAGATTTTGCTCGTTCTTGTACTTCTCCTCCAAGGCCTCAAGGTCGTTTCCAAGGTCAATAAGCATCTGGTATTTGTCCATCCAGTCGTCCAAATCGGCGAAATCATCAACAACCTCGTCTTGTATCTCGTTGATGGAACGAGCGTGAGGCATCTCATGGCTTGAAATATTTTTGCTTGTCATCATTTTTGGTATAATTAATAATGGAAAACTTATAGTCTCATCTTTATGGTGTCACGCTCACGAGCTTGAACAATTTGTCGTTGCGTCTCACCTTGTCTGTCACAGGAATGGAGACGCGAGTACCTTGCTCCGCACGCTCCACCGGTTTGAGGTCGTAACGTATCTCCGTGGCGTCGAGATACATCACGCCAGTGGTGTTGCCGGTGATGAGCAAACGGTCTCCGAGCTTGAAATCGGCGGCCTCCACGGCCACTTCAGCCACGCCAAGCTTGGCAAAATAGTTCACCACCTTGCCCACTTGCACCTTTTTCTCTGTGGCCATGGAGCCATAGCCCCTGTTCCACTCGCCCATGGTCTGCCCGAGATAGTAGCCATCCCAAAAGCCACGGTTGAACACCTTGGACAGCCGCTCGTCCCACTCGGTCTTTCTCTCCTCGGTGAACGAGTCGTCAAGCACAGCCTGTATGGCCTCCTTGTAACACGTCACCACAGTATGAACGTACTCGGGGCCGCGCGCCCTGCCCTCTATCTTGAACACCCTCACGCCAGCGTCCATCATGCGATCCACAAAACGAATGGTCTTCAGGTCTCTCGGACTCATGATATATTTGTTGTCTATCTCAAGCTGGTTGTCGGTCTCATTGTCGGTCACAGTGTACGATCTACGGCATATCTGCGTGCAAGCCCCCCGGTTGGCCGATCGGTTTTGAGCGTGCAAACTGAGGTAACACTTGCCCGATACCGCCATGCACAGCGCGCCATGGCAAAACATCTCTATACGCATCAGTCCGCCCATAGGACCGCAAATGCGCTGCCGCTCTATCTGCTGGTGTATCTTTTTCACTTGATCGAGGTTCAGCTCGCGTGCCAACACGCTCACGTCGGCAAACTGAGCGTAAAACTTCAGAGCCTCGATATTACTGATATTGAGCTGGGTGGAGAGGTGAACCTCCACGCCCACCTCGCGGCAATAGCTCATCACCGCCACGTCTGAGGCAATAATCGCACTTATACCGGCCGACTTGGCAGCGTCTACAATCTCGCGCATCAAATCGATGTCCTCATCGTATATCACGGTGTTCACCGTGAGATATGTCTTGATGTCGCGAGCGTTACAAGCATCAGCTATCTCTCGCAAATCGTTTATGTCAAAATGATTGGCGCTGTGCGACCGCATGTTGAGGCGACCAATGCCAAAATACACAGCGCCAGCGCCCGCCTGCATGGCGGCGGCAAGCGATTCGCGCGAGCCGACAGGAGCCATGATTTCAAAATCCTTAGCGTTTAAATCCATACTGCAAAGTTACGAAAAAGTAAAGAGCTTATGGCCTTAAAATGGAAAAATAACAATGTATAGAGCGCGGCGGCCTTGATGTTTGGTTTGTCATAAGCGCACCAAACGCAATTTTTCTGCATTGCGTTAGGGCACGCCACGCCTTGCTGCAAAATATGAAAAGATGCCAAGACCAAACGTGATATCACCGCTCTACAAACGCATGGATGTATTATAAAAATCATAAAAAAAGAACCGTCAACATTGACCGTTCCATGACAGAATTTCTGATTTTTGGACGGAAAGGCAGGGCAGGAGATCGCATTATTTTCCGGTCGGCGTACCATTAATACTCATTGGCGCACCGTTTAGAACCTAATCGCGCTCAGATTGAACCCCATTCAGGTCACGATTAAACCTTAATTGTCACGTCATTGAGGCCTAATGGCAAGGCGCAACGTAAACAATCAAGACGAAAAAAATATATATAAAT
Source organism: Hallella colorans (assembly GCF_003096815.1). Taxonomy (GTDB): domain Bacteria; phylum Bacteroidota; class Bacteroidia; order Bacteroidales; family Bacteroidaceae; genus Prevotella; species Prevotella colorans. Next base: position 19,909 of record NZ_QENY01000003.1, on the reverse strand, counting down.
CCATAACATGGCTTCTATCAGGCATTTGGCTAAAAGCCTCATTTTTCGCGTATTTGCGGCCAGTGGGGGCCTGGCTTGCGAATATACAATAAATAAATCATGTTTTGTCGTGTTTTTTCATCATATTTATTCTCCTTTTGTTGGTCTTTAAAATTTATAGTCGCAATCGTCGCGCACGTCACGGCCAATGAACGTATGGCCATTTCGAGCCATGCCTCGATGGCATAACAAAATAAAAATTAACGGATAATGGCCATGTATCTTGATTTTTTTTTAATTTTGCATACATCATGAGCAAGAGGTTATCATTGGTGGTATTGGTGGTCGCTTTGTTGGCGTCGTGTAGCTATCAAACCCCGAAAAAAGGCCAAAAACGTCACAGAGAGTTCGTCAACGAGGTGACGGTTAAAACCACCCCCGTGAAAAATCAGGGGCAAAGCCCTCTGTGTTGGGCCTATGCCATGGCGGCGACCATTGAGTCTGAGCACCTAATGATGGGCGACTCCGTGGAACTTTCTGTCGATTTTTTCGCGAGAAAACTGATTGAGGACGAGGCGCGTGATTATTTTTTCGCTCACAAGATGGGCGGGATTAGCCTGCGGGGCATGTCGTCCATGCTGCTCAACCTGCTACACGAACACGGCGCTGAGACCTTCGAGGCCTATCACAACGACAGGCCCATCAATTATAACCCGATAGTGAGACGAGCCATAAACATAGCGCGCACGTCAACATCCCTATCGGCGATGAATGGCAGGCTAAACTACATGCTCGACGAAAACATAGGTTTCATGCCAAAACACGTGTTTATGTTGGGCATGGAGTACACGATGGGACAATTTGGCGAGAGCGTTTGCTTGCCTGACGAATATGTTAGTTTGACAAGTTTCACGCATCATCCGTTTGGTAAAAAATTCATTTTGGAAATGCCTGACAACCAAATGCGCGACAGCTTTATGAACGTTCCTATCGACACCCTGATGTTTCGGGTGGAACGTGCCATACGCCGTGGTCATCCAGTTTGTTGGGAGGGAGATATCAGTGAGCCCGGATTCGATTTCCAAAAAGGTGTGGCTCGTCTTTACAACGAGGGCCACAAGCCCACACAGAGAGAGCGACAGCGAGCGTTTGAAAGCCTCAGAACCACCGATGACCACTGCATGACGCTGTGCGGACTGGCCCGGGACAGCAACAATGCCTTGTACTTCTTGGCTAAAAACTCATGGGGAACGGGCAATCCATACGGCGGTTTCATGTACCTGAGCTATAACTATGTCAGACTCAAAACCATAGCTTTCTACATGAGCAAGATAGCGTGGAGAAATTGACAAAGTGGGGGCGAGGCGCATATAAAATGCCATAAAGACGCTCTTTTTTGCTTGGAAAGGCCTATCTTTGCATTGGAATAACAAAACTATAATTATGGGAAAAATAATATTGACTGGCGACAGACCCACCGGAAAATTGCATTTGGGTCACTATGTGGGCAGTCTGCGCCGCCGCGTGCAGCTCCAAGAAGAGGGAGACTACGACCACATGTACGTGTTCATGGCCGATGTGCAGGCCTTGACCGACAATGCCAGCAACCCCGAGAAAATACGGCAAAACATCATAGAGGTAGCCTTGGACTACCTATCGGCTGGGCTCAACCCAGAAAAATGCACGCTCTACATACAGAGTTGCATACCAGAATTGGCCGAGCTGACCACTTACCTGATGAACATTGTAAGCGTGAGCCGCGTGCAACGTAACCCCACCGTCAAGACCGAGGTCAAGATGAGAGGCTTTGAGAGCGGCTCCGTGCCATTGGGATTTTTCTGCTATCCCGTTTCGCAAGCCGCCGACATCGCCGCCTTCAAGGCCACGACCGTGCCAGCCGGCGAGGACCAAGAACCGATGATAGAAATCACCCGCGAATTAGTGAGCCGCTTCAACCAGACCTACGCGCCCGTGCTCGTGGAGCCCACCATCATGCTGCCCGAGAACGCCACGGCTCGACGGCTGCCGGGAACAGACGGCAAGGAGAAGATGAGCAAGAGCCTTGGCAACTGCATCTATCTGTCTGACGACGCGGACACCGTATGGACAAAAGTTAAGAGTATGTACACCGACCCTACGCATCTCAACGTGTCAGACCCCGGACATGTGGAGGGAAATGCCGTGTTCACCTATTTGGACGCTTTCGCCAACGACCAAGACTTCGCTGATTTTTGGCCCGATTTCGCCAATCTTGACGAGCTGAAAGCCGCCTATACGGCTGGTGGCATAGGCGACATGAAATGCAAAAAAATGCTCAACAAGGTTATTAACCGCATGCTCGACCCCATACGCGCCCGTCGACACGAGTACGAGCAAGACATACCCGAAATTTTCAACATACTGAAAAAAGGCTCCGAGCAGGCGCGCCAAGTGGCCGCCAATACCATGGACGAAGTTCGAGCGGCCATGCGTATCAACTATTTTGACGACGCGCAGCTCATCAAGGAGCAAGCCGACAAATACAAAAGTAAAAAATAAAAGGTTCCACGCCAACCTATAAAAATAACAAAATAAAAATCGTCAAGGCAGGTAACGATGCTTATCCGCCTTGACGACCTGTCAAAAAGCGCGTCGCAGGAACGATGGAAAAAACAATTTTCGTTTATTTTTCGCGTTTCATTGTCTTATCCATAAAAAAATATTTACCTTTGCATAAGCAATAGTTAACATCAGCTCTGATAGTTCAATGGATAGAACGGAGGTTTCCTAAACCTTTGATCCGGGTTCGATTCCCGGTCGGAGTACAAAATATGTGTCACTCTATCCGGGTGACACATTTCGTGTGATTGTCAATTGAATACAATCAAATGAAGAGCATAAAACAATAGACTGGGTATTTTTACGTTTTAACAGTAACCCATAATTGTATTATGAATCAAAATAAAATATTCCGTGTATCGAGTTTTCTCGGATGGAGAAAACTTTGTTTATCGTTATTGTTAATAGCTGGCACGGCACATGCACAAGATGGACTTTGGAAGTCGTATCTAAGTTATTACGAGCCAACAGAAATAGAACAGGCCGGCAATAACATACTATATGTGTTGGCGTCAAATGGTTTGTACGCTTATAACAAAACTGACAAAAGCGTACAGATCTACGATAAGATAAACGCGCTAACCGATTGCGGCATCGCTCATATAGCTTGGTGCCAAGCCGCCAAAAGATTAGTCATAGTATACCAAAACAATAACATAGACTTGATGGCTCCAAACGGCAATGTGGTGAACATAGCCGATTATATGAACAAAAGCATGCCAACGGACAAAACAGTGAACGCCGTGGATGTGTTGGGAAAATACGCTTATCTCTCAACTGGTTTTGGAATAGTGAAAATAAACGTGGGTAATGGAACTATAAGCGACACCTATCAACTTGGTTTCAAGGTGGAATACTCATACGTGAAAGATGGTTTCCTGTACGCTGCCAGTCCCTCAAGTGGTCTATATAAGGGAGCACTCACCGACAACCTGCTTGACAAGAACAATTGGAAACACATGGGGCCATACATACGTCGGCCAAAAAATATTGACGCAAACCTTCTCGCCTTGGCGAGAAAAGTGGCACCCGATGGACCTAAATACAACCAATTCGGATTCATGAAAATATATAAAGACCGTATATATACATGTGGAGGTGGATTTACGTCTCTCAATGATCTTAACCGTCCAGGAACAATACAAGTACTTAAAGAAAATAAATGGATCATATACGAAGACAATTTAAAAAATAAAACAGGGCATGATTATGTAGACATGAACTGTATAGACATTGACCCAAGAGACGACAATAGGGTATTTGTCTCTGGAAGAACAGGACTTTACGAGTTTTACAATGGTAAGTTTGTAAAAGAATACACACCTGACAACAGCCCATTAAGAGGGGCACAAACCGTAAATCCCACTAACAAAGACTATAATATCGTACAAGGCATCAAATTTGATTCCGATGCCAATTTATGGGTTTTCAATAGCATGAGTGGCACTACGTCTATACTTAAGTACGACAAAGATAAAAAATGGAGCAACCATCATAAAAAAGAATTGACGCGCGACGGATATTCTTTATCTCGCATGGAAGATCCCATTATAGACAGCAGAGGATATGTGTGGATTGCGAACAACTTCTTTAATTATGCGCAAGCCATCTGTTACAATCCCCAAAAGGATAGCGTGCGCACGTTTGAACAACTTATCAATGAGGATGGAGACAAACTCAAAAACATGTACGTGAGATGCGTGGCAGAAGACAAAGACAAAAATATTTGGATTGGTACAAACATTGGCCCAGTGTATCTAACACCAGACCAAATAACGGTAGAAAATCCAATTGTCACCCAAGTGAAAGTGCCTCGAAACGATGGCACTAACTTAGCTGATTACCTTCTCTCTGGCATAGATATCAACTGCATGGCCATTGACAAATCCAACAGAAAATGGTTTGGTACAAATGGTAACGGCGTATATCTTATCAGCTCCAATAATATCAATCAAATATTGCATTTCACAGATAAAAATAGCAGTTTACTTTCCAACAATATCGAATCTATCGCCATAAACAACAATACAGGAGAAGTGTTTTTTGGAACAAGCAATGGGTTGTGCTCATACATGAGCAATATACGAAATGAAGGCGAAGGCATGACCAAAGAAAATGTCTACGCATACCCCAACCCTGTACGACCAGACTATACAGGTGCCATCACTATTACAGGATTGGATGATGACGCCAATGTAAAGATAGTGGCAGTTAACGGCACATTGGTGAGTGAAGGCAGAACCAAGGGAAATACTTACAAATGGTATGGTATTGACATGAATGGATACCCAGTGGCATCGGGCATGTACATGGTGGAAGTAGCTACACATGATGGAGAAAGGGGAGTGGTATGCAAAATCGCCATCGTGAGATAATTATAGCTTTCACCATCACCCAATTTATAGTGCTATGGATATTTGGTTATACTCCTTATCCCGATAGCGAGGGTTATATTTTTTTGGCTAAAGAATGCGTGGCAAGTGGTGAACCATATCCTATTAGTTGGAAAATGAATGAACTGCCATTCATATGGAACGTGGGAGCTATCAATATAGTTGTATTTTCACTAAAATTTTTCCATACCATTACGCCAGTGTTATGGATATATTGTATCATAAAAGGTGCTACCGCATGGCTCACCTATCAACTATCAAAAAAAATATTTAATGAGCAAATAGGCTATATAACACTAATTCTATACGTTCTCTACCCATCCAATTATGGTGAGGCAACCTCACTATTGAGTGAGCTTCCATCACTCTTTCTCGCCATGTCAGGATTGTGGCTCATAGTGTGCAAAGAAAAAAAATTGCTCGGTGGAGGCATTATAGCCCTGGCCAATTGGGTAAGGCCAATTGGCATTATTTTTTTATTGGCCGCGTGTGTATATAAATGGCGTGCCATGCTCAATACAATAGCTGGCTATTTGCTCGTGGTATGCTTAATAGGTGGGGCTACATACATGCGTACCGGACATTTCATTTACCAAGCCCAAACAGGATGGATGGCTCTTTTGCAATATAGCGTGGACCATACCACTACCACCACCGATGATTGTCTACCTATCGTAGACAAAGCCAATGTAGTGGAGAAAAACACAATTTGGAGAAAAAGATTTTTCTCATGGCTCTATGATCATCCCATCGATTATTTTACACAAATGCCTCGCAAACTTGTCAATACCTATATATCGGACAATGTCAATATGTGCGCTTTCCTTTCTAATAAAAATGAAAGAGCATATCTCTACGATGAATTGAGCATGCGACAACTATTGCGACATTTCCCAAATTATACACCTACACAAACACTTACCATCGTAAACTTAGTTTACTATTACGCTATACTTATCATGTTTGTAATGGGATTATTCTTGATGATAAGAAAAAAGGCTGTCACTGCACTGCTGTTGCCCATGACAATCATTGTCGCCACAACGGCCATGCTGCTACTCCTTGGGCATGGAGAGGCTCGTTTCCATCAATCGCTCATGCCATTTTTTATGATGATAGCGGCGGTGACAATAATGAAAATCTATAAACGTCTCAATAAATCCATTTCAAAACGATAATTCCATTTTCTGCCATCGTTATCCCCACCACTTTATATTATTCTTTTATTTATTTAATATTTAAAAAATATAAGAATAAGATGATGGGGTGTGGATAAGTGCAAAACTTTCATGCTTATTGTTTTGATATTTGTTTATCCCATTGAAATGATAGATTGTGAACAGTAGAGTATGATAATTTTTGTTTGATAATCAAGCATCACGCACATTTATCAACAATAGTGCATAACTATCAATTAGATGTGTATGCACAAACATTGATTGGAAATATTTGTTGAGAACGTGATGACAACCCTTGGAAAAACATGTGGATATGCACTGATTTTGAAAATTTGGCGGGTGGTGTTGATAAGTGGTAAGTTATGAGTAGAGTTATACAATGGGTTACGAACATATTTATAAACAGTCTTCAAATAACAATATGAGTGATATTGCCATATTTGTTATTTGTTTTATTAATTTTGCAATAACATTAAGATTTAAGGCTATGAAAAAAATTATCAATCAGTCTGATTATAAAGAAAACAGATGGAGTGGTGGTATAACAAGAGAATTATTGATACTGCCGCAAGGTAGCAGTCTATCTGAGCGAAACTTTGATATAAGGATTTCCTCGGCTGTAATTAATCTCACGAAAAGTGTTTTTTCTGATTTCACCAATTATAAACGCTACATATTGCCAGTAGAAGGCAGTATTACATTATATATAGATAACAAGGAATATCCACTCAACAGAGATGTTCCTTTTGAGTTTGACGGCAGTGAAAGTGTCTGTTCTCAAAACAGTGTCAATGCCGTGGACTTTAACGTTATTTGTCGTAAAGATTTAAATGTCAATGTAGCTGTGCTTTCAAAAGGTAAAAATAATAAGCAAAATGCTACTTTTATTTTTGCGCTTGAAGATATTGTAATAAATAATATGAAAGTAAATAAGTACAATTCAATCATATTGGATGAGCCATATCAATTTGAGGGAAAGGCTATTGTTGTGGAAAATCTTTTAAAAGGATAAATTGACAATATTATTATTGGTATACAAAAAAAATAAAAATAAGTTGTATTTGTGCATTTCTTAAAAATTTATGGGATGCCATAAATAAAAAAATGGGTATCATTAAAATTGATTATAAAAATTTCTACCGTATGCAATACTAAAAGAAATGTGAAGCGTGTGGGTTATATTGTTGAGCATGACGCATAACAATGCGCTATTGCAGGTTATTTTCCACGCATTTCACGATGGTGTCTGGGTCTATGTCTCGTAAGCAAGCATAGTCTCGACGCATACAGTCTTTGTTTCCGTATATGGAGCATGGCCGGCACGGCATAGGTATCTGTACGGCATTTTCCATTTTTTGGTTCCAACCCATAAAGCCTGCGTAGGGATGCGTGGCACCCCAAATGCTTACCACAGGCGTGCCCACCAAAGAAGCCAAATGCATGTTGGCACTGTCCATGCTGACCATGACATCAAGATGTTTCATCAAGATTAGCTCTTGATCCAAACCGTTAAGAACAGATGATACATTGACGCAATGTTTGTGATTGGCGGCTATGTTGTTGATGATTTTTTTTTCTTGATTTCCGCCCCCAAATAAGAAAATGCGACAAGAAGGGTGTTGACGAATTAGTTTTTCGATAACTTGTATAGTTAAATCGATAGGGTAGGTCTTGGTTTTGTGGGCTGCGAATGGCGCTACGCCTATCCATTGGCTAAATTTTTTCTTCTCTCCGATAATCTCTGGAAGCAATCTCAGATTGGCGTTTTCGTTTGTAAGTATTGATGAGAACGATGGAGTGATAGGATACCCCAATTCCTCAAATACTTTGCAATAATTCTCAAACGTGGTTGGAAGTGGCTTTAATACTTTGTCGCGCATGTTAGTGAGCTGCCTGCGCATGGCTCTGTGTTTCTTGAGATGTGCCACTTTGCACTTATCCAAATTGAATAATATGCGTAGATAATTAGATCTAATCACATTGTGAAGGTCTGCTACGGCAGTGAAGCGTTTGGCCGTTAAACGACGATAAAGTGCGTTAAGCCCATTTATTCCATTGTACTCTTTTTTAATATCGGCTTCCATAAAGCTCACGTTTGGAGCCAAATGATCATAAAACGGACGTGCAAACGGACGTGATAGAAATGTGATTCTCACATGCGGATATTGCTTGGCAACGGCATAAACAATAGGTACCGTCATAGCAACATCACCCAAGGCAGAGAATCTGATGACCAAGATGTGTTCTGTTTTCATAGCGAAGCCACAGAAATAAGAACGTCTTTATTTTTTCTTGTATAGTATGGGGTTGGTGCTTGGGTCGTTATACATTTTCATTTGCCTATAAACTTTCATGTATATTTTTCCCGCCTCAATGTCTTCCAACAGTTGGTCTATGGCCAAACTAAGATCTACTTGCTGTTCCAATAGCACATTGAGTTTATCCGAGCATTTCTGTCGGTGCTCATCTGTGGCATCCTCACGCTCTACCTGTTCGCGCATGTGGTATATCTTCAAGGCCAAAATGGAAAGCCTATCTATGGCCCAAGCAGGGCTCTCGGTGTTGAGGCGAGCTTGTGGTGTGGGATTTATGTCACTGTATTTTTGTCTGAAATAAGAGTCTATTTGTTCCACAAGATCAGTTCGATCTTGATTTGATCGATCTATGCGGCGTTTCAACGACAAGGCTTCTCCCGGATCAATGTGAGGGTCTCGAATGATGTCCTCGAGATGCCATTGCACCGTGTCTATCCAGCATTTCAAGTACAAGCGGTTTTCGATAGAATTGCGCTCGTAAGGATTATTGATGGGTTTGTTAATATCGTTCGTTACGTGATAATCTTCAATCGCCTTGTTGAAGATTTCGTTGCATAGCTTTGTGAATGACATTTTTAGGTATTTAATTTTTTGCAAAGTTAGTAAATGATTTTGAATTTAACAACTTAATAATATATAAAAAGGTAACAAAAAATGCACAGTTATATAGTGTTTGTGCAACTATTATTCAAATTTAGAGCAAAATATTTGCATAATTGGTAAAAAATTTGTTTCTTTGCAGCCGTTTTGTAGTAATTCATTAATTATTAAAAAGTTATAATCATGTCAGAAATTGAAGCAAAAGTTAAGTCTATTATCGTTGATAAGTTAGGTGTTGATGAGTCAGAAGTAAAAGCAGAATCAAGCTTCACCAATGATCTTGGTGCCGATTCATTGGATACTGTTGAGCTCATCATGGAATTTGAGAAAGAGTTTGGCATTTCCATTCCTGACGACAAGGCTGAGACCATCCAGACTGTACAAGACGCTATCAAGTACATCGAGGAGAACGCAAAATAATTAAGCGTCAATTGTTTAGCGTTTTAATTAAGAAACGCTAAACATTTACACTTAAATTTATTTCAATGGAATTAAATAGAGTCGTGGTAACAGGGTTAGGAGCTGTTACGCCAATTGGTAACACACCCGAAGAGATGTGGAAAAACCTTTTAGCGGGAAAAAGCGGTGCCGCACCTATTACCTCGTTTGATACTACCAACTTCAAGACCACCTTTGCTTGTGAGGTGAAAGACCTTAACGTCAATGATTATATTGACCGCAAGGAGTCTCGCAGGATGGATCGTTGCACGCAGCTTGCCATGATAAGTGCTATGCAGGGCGTGAAAGACGCTGGTCTCGACTTGGAAAAAGAAGATAAAAACCGTATTGGCGTTGTCTATGGCATTGGCATTGGCGGTATAAAGACTTTCCAGGAGGAGGTGATGAACTATGGGAAACGCGCCGAAGAGGGCCCAAAGTTTAATCCTTTCTTCATCCCCAAGATGATCTCGGATATAGCCGCTGGCCATATCAGTATTCACTTTGGATTTCATGGCCCCAACTATGTAACCACAAGCGCTTGTGCGTCGTCAACCCATGCACTGGCTGACGCGTTCAATCTTTTGCGTTTGGGCAAGGCAGATGTCATTGTCTCTGGTGGTGCCGAGGCTGCTATTTGTGAGTGTGGCTTAGGCGGGTTTAACGCCATGCATGCGCTCTCAACCCGCAATGACAACCCAGAGGGAGCCAGTAGACCATTTAGTGCCAGCCGAGATGGTTTTGTGATGGGCGAGGGTTCTGGATGCTTGGTGTTGGAAACATTGGAGCATGCCAAGGCTCGTGGTGCCAAAATTTACGCTGAGATAGTGGGTGAGGGAATGAGTGCCGACGCACATCATATTACAGCATCTCACCCTGAAGGGCTCGGCGCCAAATTGGTGATGAGCGAAGCTCTTAAAGACGCAGGTATGACGGTGGAGGATATAGATTATATCAACGTGCACGGAACGTCTACTCCAGTGGGCGATATTTCCGAGGCCAAGGCCATCAAGGACTTGTTCGGAGAGCGTGCGTACGATATTAATATCAGCTCTACTAAAAGTATGACTGGCCATCTCCTTGGAGCAGCTGGAGCTGTGGAGGGTATGGTATGCGTGTTGAGCGTACAAAACGATATTGTTCCGCCAACAATCAATCATGCCGAGGATGACAAAGATCCTGAGCTTGATTACAACATGAACTTCACTTTCAACAAGGCCCAGAAGCGCGAAGTGCGCGCAGCACTGTCAAACACGTTTGGATTTGGTGGCCACAACGCATGTGTAATTTTTAAAAAGTATGCTGAATAGGGTAAGTGTACTTGGAAATATCATTGATAGAATAAAACTCCCGTTCCGCAAGGAAAAGGAGTTTTATTCTTGTTTATATCCTATTTTGGGCTTTTATCCACATGAAATCAGCTATTATAAATTAGCGTTGATGCACAGGAGCGTTACCAAACACAACGACAAAGGCAAACCGTTGAACAATGAGCGATTAGAGTTTTTGGGCGATGCCATCCTTGATGCTGCTGTGGGCGACATTGTCTACCGTCATTTTCCCGGTAAACGCGAGGGTTTCTTGACCAACACTCGTTCTAAGCTCGTGCAGCGGGATACACTCAACAAATTGGCCAAGGAATTGGGAATAAACAGTCTTGTCAAGTCAAGCGGCCAAACCGTAGCCCACAATAGCTACATAGGCGGCAACGCGTTTGAGGCACTTGTAGGGGCCATCTATTTGGATAGAGGTTACGATGCCTGTATGCAATTTATGAAAAAACGCATATTGGCACAAATGATCAACATTGACAGGATGGCCTACAAAGAGATGAATTTCAAGAGCAAGCTCATCGAGTGGAGCCAAAAAAACCGTATAAATCTCTGTTTTGATTTAATTAAAGAAACCAAGGACGACAATGGTAGCCCTATGTTTACATATAGGGTTCAGCTTGAAGACATAGAATGTTGCGAGGGATGTGGATTTTCAAAAAAGGAAAGTCAGCAGAAAGCAAGTAAGCTCACGCTTCAAAAACTCAAGCACGAACCGTGGTTTCTTGACAAAATTTTCGCGGCAAAAACAGATCGGACAAAAATGGAGGAAGAGCCCGTCATGGCCATTCCAAGTGCTGACGATGCCGAGAATTTCTTGAAAATGACTGGCGATCCAGTTGAAATTGTCGAAAATCAAGAAAGCACTTGTAGTGAAATAAGCCTCACTTAGCATGCCATTTTCTTCATTTACCTATTGCTAATCCCCATATTTCGTATCCAGTATTAAAATAACTAAATATTGGTATATTCTCGATAAATTAAGGTACTTTTGTAATCTAAACAGATATATTACAAAACATGAACTTAACTAAGATAGCCGGCAAATTTTTTCTGCCTCGTCAAAAAGAAATTGAGAGACACTATACAGAGCCGGAAGCACTGCAACATGAAGTGCTCAACTATCTGATTAGTAAAGGGAAACAGACAGAATACGGACGTAATCATCTGATGGGAGCCGTGGATAATTATGAAGATTTCCGCGACAGATTGCCTATTTGCACGTACGAAGATTTGAAGAGCGACATTGACCGTATGCGTCATGGAGATGAGGATGTGTTGTGGCCAGGCCAAACAAGGTGGTACGCCAAGTCGTCCGGAACCACCAACGACAAATCTAAATTTATACCAATATCTCCGGAAGGACTCAAAAACATACACTACAAAGGCGGCGCTGACGTGGTGGCGCTGTACTTGAGAAACCACCCCGATAGCCGTATTTTTGACGGCAAGTCACTTATTCTTGGTGGGAGCCACTCACCCAACTACGACCAAAACGGCTCGTTGGTGGGCGATTTGAGTGCTATTCTTATAGAGAATATCAATCCGATAGTCAATTTTTTCCGAGTACCAAAGAAAAAAACGGCGTTGCTCTCTGATTTCGAAGTAAAGAGGGATCGTATCGCCAAAGAATGCATGGGCAAAAATGTCACTAACATCTCGGGTGTCCCATCGTGGATGTTGAGTGTCTTGGTGCGCATTTTGGAACTTTCAGGTAAGCAACACTTGGAAGAGGTTTGGCCCAATTTGGAGGTGTTTTTTCATGGTGGCATAACTTTTACGCCTTATCGCAACCAATACGAGAGCCTCATAACATCGGCTAATATGCGCTACATGGAGACTTACAATGCCTCTGAAGGTTTCTTTGGCATACAAGATGACCCATCAGATAAGTCAATGCTCTTAATGCTCGACTACGATGTTTTCTATGAGTTTATACCTCTCGAGGATATTGGCAGTGACAACCCTCACATCGTTCCTTTGGAGGCCGTCGAACTTGAGCGCAACTATGCGATGGTAATAACCACCTCGTGCGGATTGTGGCGATACATGATAGGCGACACCGTGAAGTTCACATCCAAGAAACCTTACAAATTCTTGATAACCGGACGCACCAAATATTTCATCAATGCCTTTGGTGAAGAGCTTATCATGGACAATGCCGAGAAAGCCTTAGCATACGCTTGCGAGCACAGTGGCGCACAGATAAGCGAGTATACCGCCGCGCCCGTTTATATGGATATGCATGCCAAATGCCGTCATCAGTGGCTCATAGAGTTTACAAAAGACCCGGATAGCATGGATCATTTTGCCAGACTGCTTGACCAAAAGCTCCAGCAAATCAATTCTGACTATGAGGCCAAGCGGTCGCACGACGTTACCTTGCAACACTTGGAAGTGGTCAAGGCACGTCAAAATCTCTTTAACGATTGGCTCAAGTCCAAACAGAAATTGGGCGGACAGCACAAGGTGCCACGCCTTAGTAATTCCAGAAAAAACATGGAGGAGCTGTTGGAGATGAACCAATGACCCAAACTCCTCAATGGCTTTCGCATGATGATAAGGCACTGTACGTTCAACCATATAAATGCGTTTGCCTATCAATATAAATGCGTTTGCCCATCAATCTGCGTTAACCGTCCATTTAAATAAGCGATAAAGATGACAAGAACATTCCTCCATAAAGTGCCCGGCATCGTTTCTCCTTACTCGGTATGGAGAGCTTTCAGTATGTTATTGGTATTGTTTGGAGCCTTGTTCTTATTGGTATCTTGCGCTAAAATGGGAAGTCCGGATGGGGGATGGTACGATGAGACACCGCCCAAGGTTATAGGGGCCACACCTATGGACAAGGGAACTAACGTGAATAGTCGCCGCATCATCATCCGCTTTAACGAGTATATCACCATTGACAATCCCACTCAAAATGTTGTTGTGTCACCCCCACAAATGGAGATGCCAGAGATTAGGGGGCAGGGCAAACGCATCTCCGTCCATCTTTTAGATTCGCTCAAGCCCAACACCACGTACACCGTGGACTTCTCCAATGCCATTAAGGACAACAACGAGGGTAACCCGCTTGGCAACTACACATACAGTTTCTCCACAGGAGACCATATAGACACCATGGAAGTGTCTGGCTATGTGTTGCAAGCCGACAACTTGGAGCCTATCCAAGGCATGCTCGTAGGCTTGTATAGCAATCTCTCAGATACCATTTTCAAGAAAAAACCCATGTTGCGTGTCTCACGAACCGACTCGCGAGGGCATTTCGTCATTAAAGGCATAGCACCCGGTAAATATCGCGTATACGGTCTTCAGGACGCTGATGGAGACTATGTTTTTGGCCAAAAAAGCGAGATGATAGCGTTCAATCACGATATTATTGAGCCATCGCTCAAACCAGACACACGACAAGACACTACTTGGATAGATAGCTTGCATATCAAAAACATCGAGCGCGTGAATTACACTCACTACCTGCCCGATGATATATGCCTGCGCGCTTTCAATGAAAAAAACACTAACAGATACCTGCTTAAAAGTGAGCGTAAAGAGCCCACGCACTTCACATTGTATTATAGTAGTGGCTCGGACACGCTGCCACAGTTGCGTGGACTCAATTTTAACGTGGACAACGCGTTTGTGATAGATGCTACCCCCGCCAACGATACGATCAACTATTGGCTTCGAGACACGGCATTGGTCAATGCCGACACGTTGAGCGTGGAGATTAAACATCATATCACCGACACCCTTGGCGTGCTGCGTCTGCGTACAGATACCATCACGTTGCTCTCCAAACAGCCTTATGCCAAGCGTATTAAGGAACGACAAAAAGCTTTTGACACATGGCAAAAAGCGCAAGAAAAAAAGAAGAAAAAAGGTGAGCCTTACGATACCGTCATGCCAAAGGAGCAGCTCAAATTGACAATATCTCCATCTGGAGAGATGGATCCAGACCAAAATGTCAATATACTGTCAGACGTTCCTTTGCTTGAGGTAGACACTGCCATGCTGCACCTTTACAGCAAACCCGAGGGCGACACGCTATGGTATCGAGAACCTTACGAAATGTCGAGGCGCACGCCTCTAAACTATGTCGTCAAGGCATCGTGGCGGCCTGGCAGCGAGTACAGCTTTGAGGCTGACAGCACCGCCTTTAAAAACATTTACGGATTGGCGAGCAATCGTTTAAAACAAGGTTTTAAAGTACGCGCCAATGACTCTTACGCCACACTCTTGGTAACACTCAATGGAATGACAGAAAAACATGTCATAGGACAGTTGATAGATGGCTCTGACAAAGTGGTGAAACAAGCGTTCACGTCAAACGGCCAATTGGAATTTTACTATCTTAGAGAGGGAAAATATTACATGCGTCTCATAGTTGATGCCAACAATAATGGCATTTGGGACACAGGTAGTTATGATGATAACATACAGCCAGAGGAGGTTTACTATTATCCCGAGGAGATAGAGTGTAAAGCTAAATGGGATGTAACCAGAACGTGGAATCCTACGTCTATAGAATTGTATAGACAAAAACCAAATGCCATCACTAAGCAGAAGGGGGAGAAGGAGAGAACCATTAAACACCGAAATTTGGAGCGTGCAAAAAAACTTGGTAAAGAGTACATTCCAAAATTATAAGTAAGGTGTTTTTCATTAATAGCCATCAGGCAGTTTCTTTTTTATTTGCCAGAGTGTGTTGTCTTTAAAAAGGAGTGAATACGTATGTGCTACACTACTGATGAAAGACAGCAGATTGACTAAAAAACACATACGATGGATGCGAAGTGAAATGGAAAAAATATGTAGATCAATTGTACGTTTTATTATGAACACTTACTTAAATAGAATGAAGAAATTTCTTAAAATCATACTGATGACATTTTTTTTCGTCATCGGCCATGTATCAGCCAATGCCCAGTGCAGTTTTCAGAACACCGCTTTCAAATCAGGAGAACACCTTTCATACAATCTTTATTTCAATTGGAAGTTTGTTTGGGTCAAAGCTGGTACAGCCACTTTCTCCACGGTACGGAGTGTCTACAACGGCCAGCCAGCCTATAGAGGAAGCCTGATCACGCGTGGCAGCCGAAGGGTGGACAAGGTTTTTATGTTGCGCGACACGCTGCTTTGCTACAACAGTCTGAGACTTGAGCCACTCTATTATCGCAAAGGTGCGACAGAAGGCTCGCGCTATACGGTAGATGAGGTGTTTTATTCATATCCCAATGGAAAGTGCAATACCAAGCAGCACAGGCAGCGACATGATGGCACACACACATGGAACAAATATGTGTACAACGAGTGCGTGTTTGACATGATGAACATTTTCATGCGTGCTCGTTCATTTAGCATTGATGGTTGGAAGCGAGGCAGGGATGTCAATTTCCGTATGGTGGATGGTAGCACGAGCTATCCGGCTAAACTAAGGTACGAGGGCAAACGAAAAGTGAAAACAGATGATGGCCATATATATCGATGTTTGAAGTTGAGTTATATGGATAACGAGAGTGGTAAGGGTTATAAAAAGATAGTGGATTTTTATGTCACCGACGACGCTAACCATGTGCCTGTGATGCTCGACATGCACTTACGCTTTGGATCTGCCAAGGCATATATGGTCAATATGCGTGGCCTGCGAGGCCCTGTGGGCGCACTGTTGAAATAATGTAGGGGTATCTTTGTTAGGCTATGACAGTCTCTGTTTGATGATTTTCATGTATAGCTCATCGGGAAAATCCAATAATCATGACATGATACGAGAGGCCACATCCACTCTATGCGCCTCTGTACGATTGATATTTTTCGTCAACAGGAATAATATATCATAGTGCATAAACCCTTGGCAAAGATGCTTCAAAAGCGTCTATGAAAACAATCTTATGGAGGCATGTTTATTTTCTCATAGCTTTACCCGTATTTGCACTTCTAAGTCGGTTATGTTTTTACCCTCCACAGTTTGTAGTCCACTACCCATTTTCGTGACATCGAAATGATGCGTGGTACCCAATTTGGCCATCACCATGACGCTCTGGCCGATGTTCGTGCGCGCACTCAATGCCACACGCATGCCTTGACCAAAAAATGCCGGGAATGACAATGTGTACAGCATGCCCCTTTCGTACACGTAGATACGTGATCGAAAATCGTCCGTGTGGAAATACCCCACCTGAGCGTTCAGTTTAAGCCATTGTTGGTTTAAGCTGACATTTTCGGTCAGCATATAGCCGAAACTACTGTCCTTAAACCTCGTATAGCTCATGTCGGCTTGTGTGCGTGCGGTCCAATGGGGTCCAGTATGGGTCACAGCCAAGCGTCCACGATGCTCATAGCACATGAGCAGCGATGTTTTTTCGGTATTGTCGTGCTCACGCGCTTTTAACCGGTAGCGCCCTAAGAAACTGAGTGACCCGTGCTCGTAGGTGGCCTGGACAAAATGGTCAAAGCTGCGTGAAGACTGGCTCGCTTGGTATTTGGGCCAAGCAAAATAGGCCATATCTGTGTAAAATGTCATCAAGAGGTGTCTCATGGGCATCCAGTTGCCACCAATGTATAAGCCGCTCTCATTGTTCACAGCCCTCCCCTCGGTAAAACTCTCGCCAAAAATGGCCTCGTATTGATAAGGATAAAATCGCTGAAGGGCTGTGAGCGAAAGGTTGTTTAGCAGTTGGTAACTTATGCTGTTGATGGTGGCGATTGCTCCCCGGTTGCCTGTCGCAGTCTCGCCTGCTATGTTGAGGCGTCCAGACACGTAGCCATAATCTACGCTCATGTTCCAAAACGATTTACCACTTGGGTACCATCTTCGAAAACGTTGCGACGTGTTGGGGCGCAAATCACGGTTGAAGGCAGTGCGCAACGCGGTGATGCCAACGTGAAAACCGTTTCGAAAGAAATTCAGATTGCCACCTATTGTTGTCTGCGAAGTGTTGCGACGGCGTCGCATCTCGCTGGGTGTGCGGTGATAACCCGTGGTGAGCAGCGAGGCCACCGAGATTGAATCTGCGTTGAGCGTGGCGTCTACACGTCGCCACGAGACAAAGGCTGACATGTCGAGTCCACGCGAGAGGGTCACGGTGGCTGCCACCCCTTGCAGATAGTTGGCTTCTAATCGACTGCTGTGCGCCATAATACGGTTAGTGTTTCGCCCAATTGTGGCTAACGTGTTGATTTTGCCAAGTCCAAATGAATTGTTCATCACTAACCCCATTCCAAATCGCAGTCGATACCTTCCCACTACCAACTTGCGAAACCTGCCCACGTTTGATAGCAGTGCGTAAGCTGAATAGAAATCGTAGCCAATGGCGTTTTGGCCAGCGAAAAATGGTTCGCCGGCATCTTGTGAGGCCACAAAACCTGCTTTGACGTGCTGACCGGCATGGAAAGTGTAGCGCAACCAGTGCTTATACTTGTAACCCAAATATCCATTGCGGTCGCCCTTTCGCTCATAAAACGGTATCTTGATGGCACCTACCATCTCGTGCTGGCCGTATTTCAAGATGTTTCTGAGCGAGGGTAGGGAGTCGCGAGCCACCTCGGGCACTATCGTGACAAATTGCATGAGCATGTCTACGTCTGTACGTTCCAAAGAGGATATCATGCGAAGCTCTATAGGAGACTCGATGAGCCCCACCTTGTCGCGATACTCCATGATGTCCATTATTTGTTGATTGGATAAGAAGGGCAAGCGGTTCAGGTCCTCGCGCGTGCATCGGTTCAGGTCCATTTTGTTGGCCGCTATGCTTTGCAGCTCCTCGATGGTTTGTTCCCAGCTACCCGATTCTATGTCTTCCATCTGTCCCATGCGGTTAAGATATTCTTCCCACGAGCCAATGTCTTGGGCGTAAGACACAAGGGATAGCAGCGTGAGAAACAACGCGATGAATACTTTTTGCATAGATTGGTATTAAGGTTAGACATTTCAAAAGTAATCATTTGCCTGATAATATCCAACGAATGCTCTTGTTAAATGTCCAAATACATCATTTTTAGTTTACTTTGCTTTGTATTTTTTTAATTGAAATCTCTTTGCCATTGACCAAATAGATTGTAATTTTGCCAGTGAGATGAGAATTATT
The DNA here is from genome assembly GCF_003096815.1 of Hallella colorans. Classification (GTDB taxonomy): domain Bacteria; phylum Bacteroidota; class Bacteroidia; order Bacteroidales; family Bacteroidaceae; genus Prevotella; species Prevotella colorans. The sequence continues at coordinate 987 of NZ_QENY01000003.1, read as the reverse complement.
TTGTCTTTATTTCTGCTCGTGGCCATGTCTACGTCAGGCTTCGCTCAGACAGACAGGCCTGGTCATGTCAACCCGGAGGATCGTGAGGTTGACATGGACAATCCCACTTTTGTGCCTATGATGAGAGTGGGAAAGGTGAAGATTGGTGGCGACTCCATTCAATACATGGAGATGAATGATATATGGGTTTTTGCCGAGCCTACATTCAAGAACGCACGCCAACGCGCCGCTTACAATCGTTTGGTTTACAACGTGAAAAAGGTGTTGCCTATTGCTAAGGAGGTAAATCGTATCATTATAGAGACGGGTGATTATCTCGAGACGTTGCCTAACAAGAAAGCTCGAGACGAGCACATGAAGCTTGTGGAGCGTAGCATTAAGAAAGAATATACGCCACGCATGAAAAAACTGACCTACAGCCAAGGCAAACTTCTCATCAGGCTTGTCTACCGTGAGTGCAACAGCTCGAGTTATGAACTCATCAACGGATTTCTCGGACCAATCAGAGCGGGATTTTATCAAGCTTTCGCATGGGTGTTTGGCGCAAGCTTGAAAAAGCAATACGATCCCAATGGCGTGGACCGGCTAACGGAGCGCATAGTGTTGCAGGTGGAGGCGGGGCAGTTGTAGTTTACGATTAACAATATATAAATTTGGAATTTGCAAAATGTTGCGTGCTAAAATGTTTTGACAAAGCATAAAACGGGTGATGATGTGTCTCGCCAAGTATAGTTTTTTTTACTCATACCTCTCCATTTGCCAGTACAATTTTAAATTATTATTCCAAATTTATAACAAAATATACTTATTTTTATAAAAACTACAGCATTTAAGGGTATTGTATTGGAATTTTTCCTAAATTTGCAAAAAATAAAATTCATATAAATTTTTTTATTGCTGTCCGGTAAAACTTTATTAAACAAAATAATTTAGGGCTGACACTTCTCACGAGGTGTCAGCCCTTTTGGTTATCTTTGTTTTTACTAA
>NZ_QENY01000002.1 GCF_003096815.1 Hallella colorans | reverse complement strand
GGGTCCCACCTCTTCCCATTCCGAACAGAGAAGTTAAGCCCGCTTGCGCCGATGGTACTGCAATGCAATGCGGGAGAGTAGGTAGCCGCCTTTTTTCAACGAAGCCCTCAGGATTTTATGTCCTGAGGGCTTTTTTGATATCATTTTTTCTGGCAAAGGTGGTGGCATCGAGAGTTTAGGACTTGGTAGAAAAAGTATGGCGTTTCTTTTTTCTCTGGATGACTCGAAAACAATGATCAAAAAAACAGTAATTATATTTTATAAAATAAAGAACAAGAAGTGAGGAATGGGGAGCGAAGAATGAATGAAGACAGCCGCACCGGATACAAGAAACGTATGGGCTCGGTAGAAGTTTACACGCATGAACTTTTAGCCTACATCATGCCTTCCTGTTTTTACCCTGTTTGCGGTTACTGGTTACCGCAATCGTAGGGATCTGCGGCGTCCCCCCAAAGTAAATACCTGCCGAGCTTTTAGCTTCCCCATTAAATATCAGCTGAGCCGAGTTTAGGGTGTTGTTTTTTAAAAAATCAGCCCAACCCCAGCCATGTACATTTTGCCAACGTTGGCTGTTATGGGTGTTTTCATAGAAGTTTCGATCGTCATTTTCCCAAATCTTGCGTTTAATCCGTATGCCACATAGTTGTCTTCGTCTCCCCAATGCGCTCCCATTTGTAGGCTGAGATAACGCCATACGCAGTAGGCTGTGCCTATTGAGAGAGTGCCACTGTTCTTGACGCGTCCGTTGCCCCTATAGTATCCTCCTTCTGCGGCGATGGTAAGTTTTTGGTCGCTCCATGTGGGTAAAGAAATGTTTCCGCCTGCATATACGAGTGGCGTAAGCATTTTGGTTGTGTTTTGATAACTGTAAAAGCCAACGTTCCGAATTCCCAAGGCGACGGAACTTGCCATGCTGTGCCAATGCGTGGAGTAGGCCGCACCCGCGTTCAGCGCACAGCCATTGGTGGTCATCAGTGTCTTTTCACTCATCAGCGCCCCTGTGACATATATGGACAAATTACTGTTGAATTGCAAGGCATATCCCATGTCGAATGAGACGCTATACATGCATTTGCTGTTTGGGGGCATTTGTTTCATGTTCTTGTCCACATTTTGTTTTAGTTTTCCCATGTCAAGGTATCGCATTCCTACGCCTATTGCCTGTTTTTCACGCCGCCACGTTACTGTAAGCGTGTGCCATATATAGTTGTTAACATACTCGGCGTTGTCGATATAGCCCAATTGGTAGTCGGCGCTTATGGTCGTGTCATTCGTCATGAAAATATTGCATGGCTGTGTGTAGGGGTAGCAACCGCCTTCTCGCAGGGTCGTAGTTCCGCCCATGGCAAGGGAGTTGGCTGACGAGGGTAAATCCACGATGGGAAAGGGGCGGCCTTGCGCCATCGCGTGGCATGAAACGAGGCATCCGATTATGATCAGGAGATATTTATTCATTGAGTTATCTTTTAACGAACATTTCTTGATAGGTCTTTCCTTGGCAGGTTATGTAGAGCGTGTATTGGCCTACCGTGAGACTTGATACGTTCATTGTATAGGTGCGTTTGTCGGCATCTAATGAGGAGGTGTCAAAAGCGTTTGCTTTAACCAGTTTGCCCGCCACGTTCCTTATTTGCCACTTTACATGCCCATCAATGGTATCTCCCACCTTGAGGTATAACATTCCGGAGGTTATCGTGGGAAACAAACTGTATATACCTTCATTCCGATATACAAACACGTCGAAGGTCATCGTGCCGCTCTGACCGTGCTTGTCTGTGGCTTTTATGTGTATTTGTCGCTGTCCCCACGTGGAGCCCACCACGTTCATACGGCCATCTTTGATGGAGATATCTGTTCCTTGGTCTTCATTGTTTATCAGGTCGTACCGGACTGAGTTCACGTCTTCATCGTCCGTTATTTCGCGCAAATCAATTTGTCGGCGCTCCCCCAGCCGCAATCGTATTTTCCGCGCTTGGGTTTTCATGGAGGGGATTTTGTCCGCCACCACCTCTATAATAAACCGATAGGAACTCTTGGCTCCAAGCTCGTCTCTTGCGCTAACCGTGACTGGATAAACGCCAGGCATGTATTGTTTGGCCTCAATGTGTATGTTCACCCCGGATTTAGTGTGTACGATACGCAATTTGTCGACAGTGCTGAAAGCCACGGTCCATTTATGGTTTTCATGGTCTTCGATGCGCAGCGTGATATCCCTGGTGTCATTGCCGGCTAACGTTATGCGCTCGCTCTCGGTGTCAGGCGTAATTTGTGGAGGTGTGTTGTTGAGTGTCGCAATGCTGTTTGGCAATACGGTCAAAGATGATTGGTGTCCATTCCTTGCCTCTGCCAATATGCCAAAATAATATTTTGTGTTGTTATCCAGATGCGTGACGGTATATTGAATCGCTTGGTTTTCTTTGGCAAATTGAGCAGGAATGTTGTACACTTGAACATCCTTGTTGGTGTAATTGGCTGTTGTAATGGGATTTTTGGAACAGTAGAGCACATATTTTTGTAATGAGCCATCAGCCCCATTGTTTTTTGATGTCCACGCCATCCTTATCTTGCCATAGTCCGGTTTGGCCTGATTGACAAGAAAGAAAGGTGCGGTGGGGGTCGTCTCGTGGTCGTAATCAGCCAGTGCCACGAGTGCGTCGGCATAGCCACTGCCCATGGAGTTGCGATATGTCTCGGTTAAATACTTGTTGTAATCTATTGGGCGAACACCTGTCAGAAGTCTTTCCCTAAGTTGTTTGGCGGTGAAACGCGCGTTGCCGTATTTGGAAACTATTAGCGCTGCGATGGCCGATACGTGTGGTGTGGCCATTGACGTGCCTTGCATATAGGCATATTCGCCGTTGGGATGAGCCGTGGTGGCGGGTACGGTGCTCAATATGGCAGACGTGGGCTGGCCATCCTGCAACGGATAAAGCCCATTTACCGGTTTTGAACCACCTGGTGCCGAGATGTCGGTCCACGAACCATAGTTGGTGTACCAAGACGCGCTGAAGTCGGGGTTGAAAGATGATACCGACACCACGGACGATTCCGCCGAAGGCATGCTGGGGGCGGATGTGGCATCGTTGCCGGCGGCAAATACCACCAATCCACCTTGCATCAATGCTTTGTCGGTCTTGTTGCCACCTGCATAGGTGTTAAAATAATGGATGGCATCTTTAATAACTTGTGGCGTTTGTTTCATGATAAGATCGTATCCCCATGAGTTTTGGCTAATTATCGCTCCGTTATTGGCACCATATACGATCGCCGCCGCCTCGCGGTTGCGGTCTCCCGTGCCGATGGTTTCCGAGGAGTGTTTGTCAGAAGGGTTATAATTGGGATTGTTTCTGAATATCTGGCAGCACATCAATCTAACCCCCGTGTTGGGATTGCCGTTTCCTCCTGCTATACTGCTGATACCTTTGGCGTTGTTGTTGCGAGCGGCGATAATCCCCGCGACATGCGTGGCGTGGCGAGTAGGAGTGATGAGTGCGTTATCTTCCGTAAAGTTATAGCCGTACACATCGTCCACATATCCATTGTTGTCATCGTCAATGCCATTGTCTGGTATTTCATTTTTGTTGATCCAAATGCTTTCTTGCAAATCTTCATGGTGAATGTCTATGCCGCCATCCACGACGGCAACGACCACTGACGGATCACCGGTTGTTTGCCGCCAAGCCGCTTCGGCATTGATGTCGGCATGCGCAATACTGCTTATGATGCGCTTTCCCGTAGCGTCAGTATAGTTCCCTATATTGCCATTGTTATGTAGGTTCCACTGTTTGTCGTACAAGGGGTCGTTAAAATATGTGTCCTCGCTTGCTTGTGTCTGCGAGTTGTCATCGCCTGGTATGTATTCAGAGTTTTCCAAAACAGCATGGTAAGCGGGCTCGGTATAGTCTGCGATAGATTCTAATTGATGTTGGGTGGCAGCCCTCGTTCCACACGCTTTGGTGCTGTCCATGGCCATGGAGTACCATGTGTTGAGTGAGGCGGCTCGTTGCCTATGCTCATCCTTGCCGGCAAAGGGAAAGATACGCTCTATTTTATTGGCACCGACATCATGTAAATATTTATCCAGCAAGTCACTTCCCGTTGGTGTAGACAACGTGTTTCTTGAGTTATCTATTTGCTGTATGACACATGCCTTTAGCTTGATATTTAATCTGTTGGGTATGATAGAGACGTCGTGCGATTCCGTTTGACGTGTCAGATCGGTGGTAGTTATCGTGTCGGTGCATGCCGTAAAGGCAATAATGGCTGTTGCTGCCAATAACTGTTGGGCAACATGAAAGCTGTATGTTATGCTGTTTGAGAACATGTGACAAGTATAAAAATTAGAAGAAATAGAACAAACTGCAGTGCATTGCTGTTATTTTCCGATAGTCAGAGCGCATGTAGGACAAGGTTGTTTCGATACCGAACCATTGCCTTCCTTTTAGGTTTCGGGCATAGCCCATACGCATCGATAAACGTTGAGCGTTCTCTCCACGCAGCAAATAGGGCGTGTAAGCATGAGCATCGACAAACTTGTCGAAAGGAATGGGCACCGAATAATAATTTTTTATTCCTTGCCGCATGTCGAGAAGAAAGTCTGCCACAAGACTATTTTTAGTGTTACTCATGGCATAGCCGGTGCCAAGCGATGGAGAAAAGGAGTGATTGGTTATCTTCATTCTTGGCGAAACGTAACTCTCTTGGTAACCATAATAGTTGGCTGCCGCCATCATGTATACCTGATGCTTTATGGACAAAGGCAGAATGTACTTGGCACGTAGGTCTACAGACTGGCTCCGGGCTTTGTATAGCTGTCCGCTTCCCACTTTTTTCGCGTCATAAATGTATTGCTCTTTATTTTGTATTTGATTTTCGTAGATATTTTCCACGCCTTTTTTGACATTCTCATTGCCTGTCAATTGTATGTGCAGGGATGAGCTTTCGAACCGCCTGTCCAGTACTACTTGTTGGCTGAACCTGTGGGTGTGAAGTTCGAATAGGTTTTTGAACGAAGTTTCCTCGGTGCAGGCGTGGCGGTAATTGTATGACAGATGGGTGGCAACGGCCCATTTGCTTTTAGTTTTCCCGTCTCTTTGCCAGAGCATTTCGGTTGTAACCCCTTCTATTTTTTGTGTCCTTCCGTATGCCAACGTGCCTTTGCTCTCCTGACGATGCCATTGCCCAAATCCATAAAACTGGAAAAAACGTATGCCGTCTGACACCGTGTTGGCCGATATGGACTGCCTGTTTAGCTCGGGCGTTACTTTTATGGCGTAAAGATTTTGTCGGTGAACGTATGCCATGTTTAGTCCCAATGTTAACCAATAGGAGTAATTTGACTGTTTGGGGTTGTCCGGGCGTGACTGCGCACTGCCTTCGTATAGAGCGTCGATGCCATAGTAGAGCCTGCCCAATCGGAAGCCATAGCCACCTTTAAGATAATAAATTTCTTGGCGCAGCCATCCCTTGGATAGAGTGTCACCTACAAAATAGGGGTTGTAAAGTTCTGGTTGGGTGGCATAATTATATGTCACACCGTCTTTGCCACGATATATGTAAGTCGCGTTTCCGAAAATGGTACCATGATTGGTGCGGTATGTTCCTGATGCGGCTATGTCTCCATCAAAGAGTTTGCATCCATTGTACGACAGATATTTTCCCGACGTATTGACATGGTTAATGCTTGATTTGAGTATGTTGACATTATCGCGACGGCGACTTTTGAAGTAAGTGCTGCTATCGTTGAGCGATTGCATGAAATGAAAGAGCGCGGCATTCTCACGCATAAGATGTACAGCGCAGTTCTCAATGTCAGTATTATGAAATGGCGTTGGCTCAACATAGGGGGATCTTGCCAACCTGTCTCCACTCAACAGATAGGTTAAGTTGTTCTGCGCGAAAATATTTTGAACACTAATGGATAGCAACAAGCCGATAATGTAAATAGGTATTCTCATGTGTTTAAAAAACGTTGACCGTGAGTTCTGCGCCAAAGAATGGTTTGTGCCAGCTTCTCGTCGTTTGATAATATGCATTGACATATTTAGGATTAATCTGTATAATATTGTTGGCGAAGAACGAAAGTTTGAACGAGCGTCCCATCTCCTTTGTCAATTTTATATTCCATAGAAGTGAGACGGGAGCCTTGTTTTCGTTGTACCGAGCACCTGTAAATTCACGTTTGAGCGATTGTAGTATTGGATTTCGTTCCAATTCTTCATAGCGAAAACGATGAATGACACCATCACAATCGAGGTAATTTGCCGGATATATATCGACATCCTTGCCTAATCTGCTTTTAGTGAACCATACGGTCTGTATAAAATTGGTAAAGATGAGTTTCCATTGGGGTAATCTTGTGTTAATCCACATGTTGGTATTGAGGCTTGATGCATATTTCTTCTCAAATCCATCGTACAGCCCCACGTAGGGATAGGGCTTGTCATTCTGGATAGTGCCCGGCCAATACATGACAGGAATACCGTCGGTATAGATGGTATGATAGTAAGCGCCGTTGACCTCTATGTCTGACTTTATCGCGGTTAGAGTGGGAATGTGTATTCGGTATTCCAATCCTTTTTTGATAACTTTCGCACTGTTTTTGGGCATTCGGTTAGATACAAAAGAGTGCATGGTCCGAGAGAGGAAGTCTTTGCGCGAGGGTTTTGTGCTAACGGGATGTTTCAATTGATAATAATAGGTGTATGTCACTGGCTCGTATTGCGTGAAGTATTCGATGCCATCGTTCATCTCTTCATGAAACGCCGACAGGTTTATTTTCCATCCATGACAAGAAAAGTCGTAGCCTATTTCCCACTTTTTGTTTTTGTTTTCATGCAGATGCGGATTGGAAGGGTCGGCTATATGCGTGTCAAGTATGAGCCGTCGCTTACTCTCGTCGTTGAAGTAGGCGTTCATAACCATCAAATCATGGTATACCTTATCAGGATACAGATAGTCGGCGGAGGGCAGTTTGTTTTCAACTCCATATCCTATGCGAAACGTGTTTTGCATGTGATGAGATCCTGTTATGGTATAAGCCAATTGTATACGAGGCTCTAACAACGGTTTGCCGTGCAGGTCATAATGTTGTGGGAGATTGAGCATCATGGCCTCTCTAACGCCTATGCGCATGTTAACCTCGTTGCGTCGTGCATGGAAACGCAAAGTCATTTCCGCGAACGCGGCCTGATTGACCAATGCGGGGATGTCGCTATTCTTGCGCGGACGTATGAAGCTGCTTGTCGGAAATGGAGGACGTTGAGGGTTCATAATCGTTCCGTCTCCTAAGTTTTTGGTATAATTCAGAGAGGATCCGAGTAACAGGTTGTAGTTTAGGTGTTTGCTCCACTGACCAAATTTTTGTCCGCAAAGTTGTGCGAATGTGTTGATGGGACGATTGATAATTTCGTAATATGTGTCGTAGGTGGATGGCAGGAAGATTCCGTCGTGCTCACCTTCGCCATAGGACTGTGGCATGGGAGTGACAGAATGGTTGACAACATGCTTGTGATGTTCCAATTTGTTGTTGGTATAGTCGGCCGACGTCACCAGTTCGAGATAGTCAATCCAAGGTAGTTCAAGAGCCATCTTCAGTTTGGCAGAGAAGTCAAGGCGTTGGTATAAAGTGTTATATTTCTCCTGGTAAGCCTTAATCAATGCATCTGTCTTGTTATTGTTGAATGATGTCACCCAGCTTCCGCGCATGTTTAAGTCTACGGCTTTGCCCCACCACTGACGTTTGTTGTTATAATTGAGTTGTGTTGTGACGCGGTTGTATGCTCCGCGCGTGTCGGCTATATCTGCGGCAGACTGCACAATATCTGCGCCAATATATAGCGTTCCCAACTGTTCCGACAACAAAAAGCCCTTGCCAGCATATGCCAGTTTATTTAAAGGGTCAAACTTAGCTCTTATCCTTAATGGGCTTTTACCTTGCTTCAAATCTATTTTGATAGCTCCAGAGCTAAGGTTGCCTTCTTTGGCCGACGATATTCCTCGTGTTACTGTGATGCGTTCGATATGGTCTGTGGATATGGTTCGCAGGTCTATACCGGTGTTGGCAGTCACATTGCCGTTAGGGTCAGCCATAGATGTCCCTGTCAGTCCGCTCAGTTGCATACGCATGCCATCATTTTGTATGGGCACTCCATTGATAGAGACGCCCATTCCAAAGGCAGTGGCAAGGTCTGTACCCACCTGCCGAGAGCTGATAAGTGTGTTGTTTTGAATGTTGTTGCTGCCCATCTTTCCACCTGGTAACAATACAAAAATATCATTTAAAGACGTGGGTTGTATGTATTCCAAGGCTTCTTGATTGATTGTGGCCTCGCTCCCGATTTTGCTGTTATATTTAGCGGTGACAGTAAAGTCGCGGAGCGTGACACTCTGTTCGACCATCGCGACATCCAAGGATGCGGTGCCTGCCTTGACGCTTATCTCTTGCGTGGCGTAGCCCATGCATGAAATTCTGAGTCGGTAATCACCGCTAAAAGCATGGCGAAAGACATATTTCCCCTGTACGTCGGCCATAACACCCTTGCCAATATCTATAGCGTAGACGCTGGCAAAACTCACTGGTTGCTTGGTCTTGGTATCGTATATTTTGCCTTGTAGGATGTTTTGAGCGAGCGAAACAGATGCGAGGCTTAACAGAGACACAAGGGTGAGAAACAATTTGTAACGCATAAAGATTAGAAACAATATATGAAAACGACACTAAGTCGCATGTGTAATGTCCCTTAGTGTCGTCGTTTAGTGCAGCTGATAAAGGGTTGCACGCTCAATCAGATGTCTATTTTTTGATATAGTTTTTCTGCCCATTGGCTATAACAACAAAGTCGTCAGTGCTGTTGTTGGTATCTTGCAGATAACCTTTCTTGGCCGTTTTACGTTGTACGAACAGACCTTTGAAGCCGCCCATCATGCCCGGCGTGTCGTCAATCAACACGGCACCGCGATCAATGTTGTTTGGTAGAGCTTTGTGAACGAGCGACCCTTTGGCGCCAATCTCAACACCATCGATGATAGTATTGGTCGGAAGGATAACATAGTCTTGCTTTTTTGTCATATAAGCATTTGGGTTGTTCATTGCCACCTTGTTTGCATTGCAATATTGAGTAGGGTCTTCTTTTGTTTTTACAAGCATAATGGAGATACCTCCTCCATATCCCCATTGAAAGGCTTGGAACGTGGAGAAGTTTACAATCATGTTGTCTACCTCTGGATTGTCAACCGTCGTGGCATATTGGTGGGGAACAAAAATCTCGAAGTTGGCTCCTGTCAAATTACGCGCTTTTGCTTTCTTTCCACCTTCGCTATGGTCTACGGCCGAGTGCGCAATGACTATACTTTGGCCGGGTTGCACGATGTGCTCACGCCCTTTGCCAGGAATTGTGTAAAGCTGACTGATGACAATTTTGTCCTTTTTGAGGTATTCAGTCATTTCTCCCGCTTCTGAATCATTAGGGTCTGCAGCAATCGCGATACTTAAACCGTCTGCGTATAATGGTTGGTCACTGATGTTCTTAATGGTGAGATATTCTTCATAATAATTACGATCGTATGCCCCATCGTTTGAGGAACAGTTGAAAAACAGCTCATCCAAGACAAAGGTCTTGTCTAAAGTCTCAAAAATTGGTTTAACGACAAGTTTCAGTTCGGCGTTCTTTTGGCTAAGCGTATAATTGTCTATGGCGCCATACATGGTGCAAACACCATTCTCCGCATCTTCGGCTATTATTTTGTATGTACCCTGTGGCACCGTTGCTGTGGCAATCCCCTTGTCATTGACGGTAGCCGTAGTCATTGCTCCCGATTTTTGTTCGGTCATTTTAACCTGAAACTTAGTGTACATAGAAGCCTCATTTACGCCTTCAATTTGTATGGATAGCGCACACAGTTGATCTTGTTCATCTTCTGAACATGAAAATAGCGTAATAAAGGAAAGTGCAGCTACGAACATCCACAAATAACTTTTCATTTTAAGATATTTTTAAGTGTTTGAATATGTTAGATAAAATATTATTTGCAAAAATATAGATTATAACATTCTGTTGCAATACCTATTAATAGGTATTTGTAAATGTGCCCTTATACTATGTCCTTTCTATTAAATAAAGAGAACGCAACAGGTTGCGGGCTTTAGGTTAATACTATAATCCTGACATTTTAACCGTTCGGATTGTCCGCTTGTTAAACACCCTTCACCTGAGTTCGGGAATAAAAGTGATGAAAAAAAATGGCAATCTCGTTATATTACATTTTTATATATAATAATCAGAAAGTTACAAATATAAGAGAGATGGCAATCAAAGACTTTTTTTGCAAGCTCATGAAAATTCAGAGACTTTTGTATTGCGGATGACTTTTAATAAGGATTTTTACGTTGGATATCAAAAATGGGATATATGGAAACACTATAGCGTCAAGCACCGAATGCGTAAGAGACGGATGAGCCGTACGGAGATCATGACTGCTCTTGTCAGTTTCTTCTTCAATGTTTTTTTCGATTTTAAGTATTGTTGCCTGTTTTTAATAACAATTAGCCCTTATATGCTTCCAAACATATAAAGGGCTATTTGTAGTGTAAAATCGGCAAATATCGAATGCTCACGCTATACCACATAAAGGTGGATAATATTAGATAATTACAAAATACCCCCACGCGATCTTGAAAGAATGGTGGGGGTAATGTGATATATGTGTCTCAACCAAGAAGTTTGCCTAACGGCCGATGTATCTCTCAGCCTCAAGCGCAGCTTTGCAACCCGAACCTGCTGCCACCACGGCCTGCCTGTAAACAGGGTCGGCGCAGTCGCCTGCCGCAAACACTCCTTCCACATTTGTGCGTGTGCTGCTACCGTCAACCTTGATATATCCCACATTGTCCATGTCCAATTTGCCTTTGAAAATATCTGTGTTGGGCGTATGACCAATGGCAAGGAAGAAACCATCTATGGGTAAGTCGTATCTCTTTTCGTCATCTTTGCCTTTACGGAAAACCACGTGAGCTCCTTCAACGCCGTTTTCACCGTATAGCCCCACGGTGTTAGTCTCGAAAAGGATTTCAATTTTTGGGTTATCCTCGACGCGCTTCTTCATGATGTCCGAAGCCCTGAGGTGGTCCTTGCGCACAATCATGTATACCTTGCTGCATAGCCCGGCGAGGTAATTGGCCTCCTCGCATGCGGTGTCGCCACCGCCCACAACTGCCACCACTTTCTTGCGATAGAAAAAGCCATCGCATGTGGCGCATGCGCTAACCCCCTGTCCTTTGTATTTTTCTTCGTCTGGAAGACCGAGGTATTTGGCAGAAGAGCCCGTGGCAATGATGATGGTATCTGCTTCTACTTGGTCGCCTCGGTCGGTTGTCACTATATAGGGTTTGATGTCAAAATTCACTTCGGTAATCACGCCGTCGCGTATATCTGCGCCAAACCGCTCTGCTTGTTGGCGTAATTGCATCATCATTTCGTTGGCATCAACACCCTCTGGATAGCCGGGGAAGTTTTCCACGATGGTGGTTGTGGTGAGTTGGCCACCAGTTTGCAAGCCACAATATAAGATTGGCTCAAGATTGGCGCGGCCTGCGTAGAGTGCGGCCGTATAGCCTGCAGGGCCACTGCCTATGATTAAGCATTTGGTATGTTCCATATTTTTTGTTTCTATATCTCCATGAGGAGATGGTTATTTTTTAAGTGTAATTGTTGCTTGGTGAACGATGTTTGTTGTTGCACCACTGCATACGCTTGTATAGAGACGGACTACTCCGCAAGCGCTGTCTCGATGTCAGCGCATATGTGTTCTATCTTTTCGGTGGGTTCATAACGCTTAATGACCTGTCCTTTTTTGTTTATAAGAAACTTAGTGAAGTTCCATTTGATATCGGCGTTTTCTTTATAGTGTGGGTCTGCCTCTGACAATAGCTTATCGAGCACAGGTGTGAGTTTGTGGCTCTCGTCCCATCCGGCAAATCCTTTTTGTGCTTTTAGAAATTTGTATAAAGGTTCTGCGTCGTCGCCGTTCACTTTAATCTTCTTGAATTGTGGAAAGTCGGTGCCATAGTTGAGTTTACAAAACTCGTGAATGGTCTCGTCTGTGCCGGGTGCCTGTTGCCCAAACTGGTTGCACGGAAAGTCTAAAATCTCGAAACCCTGTGAATGATATTTCTGGTATGTATCCTCCAACTCACTGTAAGTGGGCGTGAAGCCGCACTGTGTAGCGGTGTTAATAATGAGCAAGACCTCATTGGAATACTCTTTAAGCGACACCTCTTTACCTTTTCGGTCTTTCACGGTGAAATCGTAAACAGTTTTCATTTTTTTGTCTTCTATGTATTAATAATGGTGTTTAGGCAAAATTACAAAAAAGAATGGAGATAAGAAATTGCTGTTTAACATTTCTTTTAGAATTAAATATATTTAGGGAAATCCCCTTGATATGTAGGGAAATCCTACATAATAATATACGTTTTATCTTGTCTTGAAATGTAAAAAAAGCTAACTTTGCAATAATAACAAAGACAATACGACAAAATACCAAACGATATGAAAAAAATTATCAACTTGTGCGCATTGGCACTTTTGGCCATTCTATCCATGTCTTTTTCAGCTTGTGATTATGATGACGTGGATCGAGCGACTGTGCTAAACGGCACATGGCATGGCTCTCTTGGGCAGTATTATACCACTGTCTATGGGGATGGCTATGACGAATGGGAGACGGAGTTCAGGTTTGCAACTTATGACGACTACAGCATGCGAGGCGAAGGAGTAGAGGTGGACTACGATCCTGACATGTGGAGTGACTTTAAATATTATGACTTCAATTGGGAAGTGGTCAATGGTAGCATATATCTTTATTACCGCAACGGTGACAGATTGGTGATACGCGACTACCAGCTGTCTGACTATCGTCTGAGTGGTATTCTTGAAACCATGGACGGCTATGAGGTGGCAAGGCTCGATTTGGGACGCACCTCGTATTGGCCATGGGGCAATAGTTATGCTAAGAACACACGAGCGGGTATTGATGCTCATGCAGGAATAAAACGAAACTTTAAGAAATGATGTATATGAAAAAGTGCACTACAATGATGTTGGTGGCCATGATGATGAGCCTGCCAACGCTTTTGACAAGCTGTAACAGTGACCCTTGGTATGATGATCCTTGGTATGACGATTGGTCGTGGGGCAACGATTACAACCACCGGCCTGACAATGAGAACGTAAGCAATGACGATTTTTTCGTCTTGATGGCGCAGACTCTTGCCGGACAATGGCGCGGCAATATGATGGCATACGAGATTGACGACCATGGTTATGCAATAGATAGTTTATTTTATGTCACGGATATAGAGTTCAAACAATATAACCGTCAAAGCATTTCTGGCACAGGAACGCAGTATGACTTTCATCCCGACACTGAGGAATTGGGGATGAAGCGCGATTTCACTTGGTATATTGACCCACAAACCGGAGACATATACCTCATTTACAAAGAACAAAATGCAGATGGTACCACACGAAACTACACTATGCGCGTGGCCTATGACGATCTGAATATGAACAATCGTACGTTCACGGGGTATCTGTGGGCGGAAGATGGTCGCGAGGTGGACGATTTTTGGTTTGACCGTTATAATGGTACCCGAGCTTCAAGCAAACAAGGTGCAAAAAAAATCAAGGTGGTATTTAGGTAGACACATTGTTCATCGCTACCTTGACGACATGCTTATCAAGCTATTTTCCTAAGTGGGAGAAATAACATCGACGATCATTGTAGCCAACCAGTCTATCCCTCGAAAATAAAAATTGCGGTTTCAATATAGCTGTAGATTTAAGCAGGAAGCTTAATCTACAGCTCTATTTTTTTATATTTGAATGTCTTTATTCACATTTTTATAACCCCAAAGGGCATAGAATAGCATGTAAATCATGGCTACCATCGGTACAATATACGATACCATGTAACCTATATGGTCCGCAATAGAGTTTTGTATCAGAGGCAACAAACCACCTCCAACAACCATCGTCATAAAAATGCCACTTGCCTGAGCCGTGTATTTGCCCAGCCCTTCGGTGGCAAGATTGAAAATGCAGCTCCACATTACCGAAGTGCAAAGGCCACATAAGACAAGGAGAATGGCACTCAATGGTAGCGTGGCCATCTCAAATCCAGATCCATTAAATACGGGCATACTTCCTGTTACCGTCTTTGGTAAAAAAACAGCAATAAGTATTAGTGACAAGCCAAGACAGTTTGTAAATATCATCATGGTTCTACTCGAAACCTTTGATGCCGTAAAACCTGCAATCAGACGACCTATAAGCATCAAGAACCAATATGTTCCAGCCGCAAATCCACCTATGGTAACTGCCGTTGCCACATTCAGGCCTGCACCAGAAGCGCTTGTGTCCGATAGGAAAAAATTGAGTGTACCAGGGATGCCTACCTCTGTACCGACATAAAAGAAAATAGCGATGACACCCAATGTGAAATGGCGAAAAGCGAATGGTGACCGTTCGAAAACAGTTTCGCTACTATGGTTGCCCTCTGGGTCTGTAATCGGCACAAAGCTCAAGATGATGAAGGTCATTGCGAAAACCCCCATAGCCAAGAAGAGCACAGCATTGACGTCAGTGATGGCTGTATCCTTGCTTATCTCGCCAATGAGCGTTCCTACAAACATAGGCGTGAGTGTTCCCATAAACGAATTGAGCGTTCCGCCAATTTGAAGCAACTGGTTTCCTCGGTTTCCGCCGCCACCCAGAAGATTGAGCATTGGGTTTACCACCGTGTTAAGCATACAAACCGAGATACCTGCTACAAAAGCTCCAAGCAAGTAAATGTAGAAGTTGGCTGGCAACCCGCCTATCATGCTGTCGGTGAAGATTTGTCCAGATAGATATTGTACGTACACTCCAACAAAGCCACAAGCTATGGCGATAAGTGCGGTTTTCTTGTAACCCACTTTGGTGAGAAGTTTGCCAGAGGGGATGCCCATAAATAAATAGGCGAGAAAGTTCATCATATTTCCCAACATGCCAAGAGTGTTGCTTCCCTCAAGAGTAGGCTGATTTTTCCAAATAACACCGATTGGTGCGGCAAGATTGGTAACAAAAGCTATCATTCCGAAGAGGAATATCATAGCAATAATAGCGATGTAACGCGATTTAGAATTGATTGTTTGCATTTTTTCCTTAGTTTAAGGGTTTGTTAGAATATTATTTATAATTATTAAAATAGTTTTTAATGTTTCGCATCAGTCCATCATATTTCCCTCTTTTCACGGCTGAACCTTTGAACAATCTCCGGTAATCATCTATTGACAGGCTGCGCCATTTTTCAGATGTCATGCTCAGTAGTTCTTCTTTGGGTTGAAACTCAGGTATATTGTTAGGTGTGGCATATCTGTTCCATGGACACCATTGTTGGCATTTGTCGCAGCCATATATCACGTTTCCCATATTTTTCTTGGCTGTTTCGCTCAGTTCCTTGCGGTTTTCGATGGTCTGGTAAGACAGGCAAAGCTTTGCGTCGAAATCATGTTCCATGCTCAATGCGTGTGTGGGGCAGTGGTCTATGCAACATGTACATGAGCCACACTTATTATTCATAGGCTCGTCATAGTCAGTCTCAAAGTCTACAAACAGCTCACCAAGAAAGAACATGCTGCCAGCTTTCGGAATGATAAGTTGGCGGTTTTTGCCCACAAAGCCTATTCCAGCTCGTTGTGCCCAATATCGCTCAAGTACTGGCCCACTGTCCACAAATGCCCGATAGTTGGCAGTTTGAACATTTTCTGGGCCGTAAATATAGGTGGCCAGCTTGTGTAGCTTGTGTTTCACCACGTCATGATAGTCTTGTCCGAGTGCGTAGGCTGCTATCTGTGGCTCTCCCTTGGGCAGGTTCTTTGCGGGTGCATAGCTCATCGCGACCGATATGATCGACCTCACGCCATCCATCAGTAAGCATGGGTTTATACGTTTCTCCAAATAGTTACCCATCCATGTCATGTCTGCGTTCATGCCGTCTCTAAGCCATCTGCGGAGATGCCTCTCCTCTTCCTGGTTCACTCTCTCGGCTTTGGCCACGCCACAAGCCGAAAATCCTAAACGTTTGGCCTCGGCCTTGATATCACTCGAAAGTTTTGAATTCATAGCCTTGTTCCCTCAGCCATTTCAGTGCTGCGGGCAGTGCGCTGCGTAGCTTGTCAATGCTTTTCGTTGAGTCGTGAAATGTGATGATAGATCCATTGCGTGCGTATTTTTTGACGTTTCTCAGCACGTCGTCGGCCGTGAGCCATTTGGAGTAGTCACGAGTCACAAGGTCCCACATCACTATCTTGTATTTACGCTGAAGCCACCAATATTCAGATGGGCGCATCCACCCATGTGGTGGTCTAAACAGGTGGCTTTTTATCAGCTCGTTGGCTCTTGCCGTATTCATGGCATACGATATAGTCCAATGCTTGAACGCCCCCATGTGATTAAAGGTATGATTGCCAACCTGATGCCCCTCTTTCACGATATGATTGTAAAGATCATGATATCGAAGTACGTTCTCGCCCACCATGAAAAATGTAGCTTTGGCATTATACTCTCGCAGCGTCTTCAAAATAAACGGAGTGGAGGACGGAATCGGACCATCGTCAAACGTAAGATACACCGAGTGGTCGTTGGGGTCCATTCGCCACAAAGCGTTGGGATACAACCAACGTAACCACTTGGCTGGTTGTTCTATAAATCTATTCCTGTTAAACATGCGTCAGTTTGAAAGTATGAAAGGCGAAAGTTCCTACGTAGGAACTTTTGCCTTTATAGATTTTACTCTCCAGCTTGACCTCCTTTTCCTATATAGACACGGTAGTAATTGTCCACTTGTGTCTTTTGTTTAGCCGCCAAATTTTTGTCCACCATCTTGGTGATTTCAGACAGTTGCGACATAATGCTAAGCTGTATCATGCAGTCTCGCTGTGATATCGCGAATTTTGTGCCATCCAAGCTCAGATAGTATGTCTCGTATTGGCAAGCTTCTTTCCATGCAGCGTTGATTGCATCCAATGCTTTTTGCTTCTGCCCTAATAGTGCGTAAGCTTTGGCTATGTCAGCTCCGCCACTCATATAATTGAGCGGTACATTATATGCGGGAATTTCCTTTTCAACTTTTTGTAATACCTTGAGAGCTTTGTCTTTTTTATTTTCGGCTATCAAGTGCAATGCGAGCATGCCAAACAGACGACGGTGGGTGTAGCACATGCGCATGATAGTTTCGTCCAAATACAGCCCCTTGGTTTTCAATCCACCATAGCGGTATCTATTCATCAAGTTGTTATAAGTCTTCTCCGTATCAAAATTCTTGGCACCATTCGTGTTGGTGAGGAATGGTGTTATACGGTTGGCTAATCCCTCTTGAACGAAGTTGTCACCTAAATTCATGTAGTTGTTTTCACCTACTGTCATGGCCACATACACCGGTCGTGTCCAATTACAGTTGGCTATGATCTCCAGCATCATCAGCTCGCCTTTGTAAAGAGCGTTTTTGCCTTTCAGCGATATTACCATCTTGTCAGGTATGCTATCGCTTGCCATCATCATACCACTTCTTTTCACAGCGTTTTTGTCGATGGAGACATAGAGGGTGTCGGTAGGAATCATGTGCATGGCTTCCTTAACTTTGGTCTCTGGAACGTTAAAAACTTGTGCGAGAATAGTGGCTTGCTCTGGCGTGATGTTGCCTCGAACCCATTTGCTCATCACGTTGCTCACTTCAAATGGGTTGTCACCAAACAGTTTCTTGGCGGTCGCCGCATCTTGCTTGTACAACTCAAGGATACTCTGTTTCATATCTGGTACCACTTCCACATACTCGTTCGTTCCCGAGCAATAATCAAGTCGAGGCCATGTGATAGGTAGCGACGGAGATTTGTAAGCCGGTCGCTTCATTTGGTCAATATACCAGTCTGTTTGACTGTAGCTCAAGTTGCATACACGCGCGTCAGTGCGTACGCCCTCTACATCTTGGTTGTACCACAGTGGGAACGTGTCGTTGTCGCCATTGGTAAATAGAATAGGATTGCCTTCGTCTTGTAGCGTCATGAGATAGTTCCGCCCGAAGTCTCGACATGTGTAACGATTAGATCTGTCATGGTCATCCCATGTCTGCGAGGCCATTTGGATGGGCACGAGCAAGCAGACCGCTGCCGCCACTGCTGCCACCACCACGCCATCCGCGTGCAAATATTTCTTCAGCAGGTCTATGATGGCAGCTACGCCCATGCCACACCAGATGGCAAACGCATAGAATGAGCCAGCATAGGCATAGTCGCGCTCGCGCGGTTGCACGGGTGTTTGGTTCAAGTAGAACACGATGGCAAGTCCGGTCATAAAAAACAAGAAGAACACTACCCAGAACTGCCTGATACCACGACGACCGCGGAACGACTGCCAGAGCAACCCTACCAAGCCAAGCAGGAGTGGTAGGCAGTAGAACACGTTATGCCCCTTGTTCTCTTTCAGAGCGTCTGGCAGCTTACTTTGATCGCCCAGTCGCATGTTGTCTATGAATGGAATGCCGGTAATCCAATTACCATGCTCTGGCTCTCCATGACCTTGTATGTCGTTTTGCCTTCCGGCAAAATTCCACATGAAATATCTCCAGTACATGAAGTTGCACTGATAAGACAAGAAAAATCTTATGTTCTCAAGCTGGGTGGGCATTTTCACCATCATGGCTTCACCGCAACGGTCATACGGCACCTGCGTACCTTCCACTCCGCCCATCCACGACTCGTAGTCTTGTGCGTGGTCAGCGTCATACATGCGTGGAAACAGCATGTTTTGCGCAAAAATGTAATTGTTCTTGTGCGACACCACAAAATAAGAATCTTTCTCATCCTTGGAGGCTTTTTCCTTACGGCTGTAGATAGGCGCACCTTTGCTCTGCTTGGGTTTACAAAGGTTACCCTCTTGCTCAAGGGCCACCTGTGAGGTGTAAGCTTGCCCGTACAAGAGCGGCCTGTTTCCATACTGGTCTCGGCTTAGGTAGTTACCTAAGGTAAAGATGTCCTCTGGAGAATTTTGGTCCATGGGTGGGTTGGCTGCCGAACGTATCACTATCAAGGCGTAACTTGAATAGCCTATCAAGAGCATCAGCGCACACAACAAAGCTGTATTCTTGAAACGAGAAGTTACGACGTTGACCATCTTGCCATCCGATCGCTTCTTATATTTGAGCAAGAATGCCACGAGAGCTAATACAAACACGCCAATCACCAGCGCGCTCCAGCCATAACCATAAAAAGGTATGCCAATCAATGCGAAAGCCACAAGAAAAGAAACGTTTTCCCTTTGCTTGCTTTTCCCTATATAGCTCTCGTATATACCCCATAACACTGCTGAGACGAGTAGAACTATATAAATCACCAAACCTGTGTTAAACGGCAGCCCAAGTGTGTTGACAAAGAACAGCTCAAACCATCCGCCAACGGTCACGATGCCCGGTACCACGCCATAGAGCACGGCCGCAACGATGACAAACGAGATAAGCAGGGCTATGAGCGAGCCTTTGGTTTCCACATTCGGGAAACGACGATAGCAGTAAACCAGTACAATGGCGGGAATACAAAGCAAGTTCAGCAAATGCACGCCAATGCTCAGGCCAGTCATGTAGAAAATCAGCACCAACCAGCGGTCAGCATGCGGCTCGTCGGCATGGTCTTCCCATTTCAGGATGAGCCAAAACACGACGGCTGTGAAAGCTGACGAGTAGGCATAGACCTCTCCCTCCACGGCAGAAAACCAAAAAGTGTCTGAAAAAGTATAGATGAGCGCTCCAACCAAACCACTTGCCTCAATTGCAATGAGTTTACTCGTTGAAAGACTGTCCCAATCTTTCACGATAAGCTTGCGTGTGAGATGGGTGATAGTCCAAAACAAGAACATGATGGTGGTAGCGGAGAGTAGCGCGCTCATGGTGTTGACCATACGAGCCACTTGGCTTGGATCACTGACAAACTGGCTGAAGAGGTTAGCCGTTAACATAAAGAATGGTGCCCCCGGCGGGTGTCCCACTTCCAATTTGTAACCCGTTGTGATAAACTCTGGACAATCCCAAAACGAGGCTGTTGGTTCAATGGTGCAACAATACACCGTGGCAGCTATCAAGAACGCGAGCCAACCCAGCACATTGTCCACTAATCTGTACTGTTTCATTGATGATTTAATATAATTGGTCTTATTGCAATAATTGCTTGCAAAGATAACAAAAAGCTAAGAGAGAACGTTCAAAAATAAGTTTTTTTTACCTTATTTTCCATTCCAGCACGATTTAAAAACTAAACTTATTTCTTTTTTCTGTCATTTTGATTTTATTCAATTAAAATTGGGATAGACTTGTAATGTGAAGAGTAGAGGAAATGATCTTATAAGCCCAACTTGTAATCATGGTCTACGCATCAGGTTACGCAAGCAAAACTGCGAAACTAAATATAACACATAGCTTTATATTTGTAAAACATTGTTTATTAGATATTTATTTAAATACCATATAGTTTTAAGGGACAATAGTGTATAATTTAAATGTAGCATGAAGAATGAAAATTCAATTACGAAAGTTCTGTTAAATATACATGATAGCTTATTTTCATGTTTTTCATTCGTTAAAAAAAAACAACTATTACAAATCGTTTTTCCATTTTTAGGTACTTTCCAATATAAACATTACTTTTGTAAAAATAGAATAATTTGATAGCGAAAGTTGTTAGTCATCTTAAGATACGGAACTTTTTTGCTTATGCTTTTATGTTATAGTTGTTTTTTATGACCATACAATATATTATCATAATTAGCATAGTTGCTGTATGTGTTGGTATGGCAATTTACCGCATTTGTCGCACTATATCCAAACCTAATTCCGCATGCGACGGCTGCCAGCTGAAAGATACATGTGCGCGACAAAAAAAATTGCAAGGACACTTTGAACATAAACCTATCAATACATTAGAGTCTGGCAATGAATGTGTAAAAGACAAGAGGCGCATATTTGACAAGTAACGTCTTTTTGTTACATCTTTCTTAGTTGTCTATGCGTATTCTTGGCCCAGTAGAAAAAGTATGGGGTTTCATTTTGCTTTTGAGATTAACCCCTTGGTACACTAAATGGCCGTATGTTTTTTGAAGAGACGCTCACCATGTACAACATAGGTGGGCGAATGAGGCGTGAGTACGCTTCGAGATAGCGACAGAATGTTTGCGTGTTTTCGTTTTTTTTCTTTAGAACCCTGCTTGTCCCGAACGCAGATTTTGAAAAATTAGAAATTGTCAATTATTTGAACAAACAACCCTCTCAAATTCGCTTATTTAAAAATAAGTTTGCCTTCGTCCGAAATACGCGAAATCTGCGATAGTTTGTAAATGGCTGACATTCAGCATCTTTTTAAAAACAGCCTTTATTCTCCTATTTTGTGGTCTGCGGTTGAGTATCAAATGGCATGATGATAAGGTTGTAATCGCAGCGTGATGGAGGCTCTTCCGCGCTGCGAATAAGGCCTAATCATGCTATGAGCAAGCACCAATCGCAGCCCTCTTATTATTTTTGGTAACGCCCGACTTGGTTTTGACAAAAAAAGATAGCCCTTTTTGCTCTGGATGACTCAAAAATAATGATCAAAAAACAGTAATTATTTTTTACAGGATAAAGAATAAGGAGTAAGGAGTGAAGAGTGGGGAGCAAAGAATGAATGAAGACAACTATACTGGCTTCAAGAAGCGTCTGAGCGCGGTAGAAATTTACACGTATGAACTTTTATGCCTGCATCATATCTTCCTGTTTTTAATCCTGTTTGCGGTTATACATGGTTACCACAATCGTAGTGACCTACGGTATCTTCCCCAAAGTAAATGCCTACTGAGCCTTTTGCTCCCCCATTAAATATCAGCTGAGCCGTATTCTTTTCAATTTCTTATTATTTTCTACATATTTTTGAAATATTGTAGTGCTAACTTTGCCACAAATCAATCAATATATTGACTATGAAAGTATTATTTGTGGTACAAGGAGAGGGGCGTGGACATCTAACACAAGCGCTCACATTAGAGAAAATGCTTAATAGGCATGGTCATGAGGTGGTAAAAATCCTCGTTGCCCGAAGTAAATCGCGTGAGGTTCCACGCTTTTTTATAAATAAGACCAAGGCACCAATACAAGGCTTTCCAAGTCCAAATTTTTTGCCATCTAAGTCTAACCAGCACATTGGTTTAGGACGTTCCATTGCTTACAACATGCTGAAAGCACCACAATATATGAGTAGTATTCGGTTTTTATACCATGAAATAAGGACCAGTGGAGCCGACTTGGTGGTCAATTTTTATGAAATTTTAACTGGCCTTACCAATCATTTCCTAAACCTTCGTGTACCCATGGTGTGCATAGGGCATCAATATATGTTCTTGCACCCAGATTATCAGTTCCCTGAAGCACATAAGAAGAGCCAACGCCTTTTGATACAATTTACGCGTGCCACCTGTCTCGGAGCTTGCAAATTATTGGGACTTTCGTTTCATGACATGCATGATGTTGAAGCTTCAAAACTGTCAGTTGTGCCACCATTGCTCCGTGATGAAGTGTCAGAGATGCCCCGTCATCATGGCGATTACATCACGGGATATATACTTAACGCAGGATTTAGCAAAACAGTTATAGCGTGGCATAAGAAAAATCCAATGTTGAATTTGCATTTTTTCTGGGATAAAAAAGATGCGTCAGAAACTACAAGATATGACGAAACACTTTCTTTTCACAAGATAGACGACCAAAAATTTTTATATTTTCTTGCCAATTGCAAAGCATATGCCACGACGGGTGGCTTCGAGTCGGTATGTGAGGCTATGTATATGGGCAAACCTGCATTGATGGTACCAGCACATGTGGAGCAAGAGTGCAACGCTCACGAAGCACAACTCAATGGGTGTGGCGTTGTTGCTGGCTCTTTTGATTTAGACCAACTGATACAATTTAGTAGACAATATGAAGAGAATATAGAGTTCAGAATGTGGGAAAATAAAGCTGAACTTATGATAGTTTCTCGGTTGGAGGGTGCTGTACAGCAATATGTTAACGAAAGGTCTAAAGGTGTCGTCAGTGTGGGTAAAACAATGCCAGCTTGATAATTTTAGATCATTCTCGTGGCACGAAACCATTGTGAGACCCATGCTATGCCATTACAACTGTGCAAGATCTATGTCTACAGTAATGTAAATGAAATCGTTTTAAGGCTCTATCTTTATATCTTTAAATTCTGATGAGAATGCGGATGTAATCATTTACAACAAAAAACAAATGGGGCATGTCAACAATTTTGACATGCCCCATTAATTTTGCGTTTCTTGAATTTATTCCGAAGCCTTGTGGCTTACGTATATGCTACCGCCAAGTTGTGGTTTGTCATTGTGCGATGTTTTATAGCCAATTACGGTGAGCACGTCGCCTTCTTTCAGTCCTACTTTTTTAACCAAACCTTTACGTGCGTCGCCTGTAACACCAAAGTAGGGTAGTACACCATAAAGGAATATCTCGCCAGTCTCGTCTTTGATGGTCATGTTGCCATAGTCAGGATTGGTAATTTTGGTGATTTTGCCCGTTACCTTAAAGTAAGACGTATTATTGTCTGCCTTGGCCAATAGTTCTGCGATAGTAGCATTACCAACTACCACATGCTTCTCGGCAACGGCGCCTTTCATTTGGGCGTTGCCATTATGCTCTGATCGTTTACCCACCAAGGTGACGATGTCGCCCTCTTTGTAACCATTTTTGACAAAGTTGGCTAATCCGTAAACAAAGGTCTCGCCGGAAAAGTCCTTGATGTAGAAGTTCCCGTACTTGGTATTAACGATTTTTGTGATGATGCCCGACACCCGATATTGCTTCTCACCTACTTTGGCGGCAAGAAATTCGGCTATGGTTGCGGGAACGATGGCACCCTTTTGCGTAAGCATGGCTTCCGATACATAATCTTTCTTACCATCCGTAGTATGGAAAGTGATGGTTGTCTTTCGGTCGCCACCAGTATTTGCGGCTGCCTTGAATGTCACCACTGCGTTCTTGCCCTTGGTCTTGATAGACGATATGGAAAGCCACTGCTTGGCGTCATTAGGTATGTCAACCGATACACCCAGACCTTTGCAAGTGATGTATGCCACAAATTCTCCACCCTCTAATGGCAGTTGGGCGTTCTTGACGGAGTCAACTTTGATTAGCGATTTATTGATCTTCACGACCATAACCTCTTTTAATTGTGGCACTCCTTTGTAAGTACCCCTCTGGCCTTGCACCGTGATTTCGTCTCCAGATTCTATGCCAAGTGTTTTAAACTTCCTTGGTTCGGCTTTTTTATTCAATGTGCCATATATGTAAAGGCTGCCTGTGGCATCCTTGAGCCAGTAGTTACCCCATTCATCATTCTCTATTTTACCGACAACACCAGTTACCATATAGGTTTTGCCATCAATACCGGCGTTAACCTGTTTGCATGTGGCTGGCTTGGGCTTGGGCAATCCTTGCATCACATTCAGATGTTGTTTCTGGTCTCCACATGTGACAATCAAGTCAGCGAGGTGTCCGTCCACAGCCTTGGGCGAGGTGAAAGTAACCTTTGTTTTGCCAGCGCTTCCTTTAATGGGCGACACGTTTAGCCATTTGGTGGTGCCAGTTGTGTCAATGCTCCACTCGTCGTTGGCATTGACGGTGATAGTTGTGGAGCCACCGTCCTGCGGTATAGTCACATAAGAAGTTGAGAGCTGAAGCTTTGACAGCTCAAAGTTATAGTCCACATCGTTGCATCCTACTATCAGGATGAGTAGGGCCACAAATGACGGTATGATATATTTTAATTTCATGTTAATTTGGCATTTTATTAGTTGAACATGTACTTAATACCCACAGATGCGTACCAACACTGGCCGAGATTATGGTTGGGAGCCCACGTTTTAGCATTTTTATTTATGGCAGTGGGAGTTGAGAATGTGGCATAGCCATCGGCATCCACGCCCTCGTACTTCAATATACGTGGGTCGCCCGCGATTTCAGGATTGAAAATTTTGGCCACGCCCCAACTTGAGTTGAAGAAGTTGAGCATGTTTTTCATGTCAAAGCTGAGCTGCAGCAAGTGCTTGGTTTGTCCTACATTTACCTTGAAATCGTGCTTGTAACTGAGATCGATACGGTGAACCCATGGAGAGTATAAACTGTATGCCTCAGCATATTCGCCCTGATGATTTTTCAGATAGCTATTGTTATGAACATAGTCCATGAAACGAGTTTTGTCGTCTTCAGAAACAAAACGGAATTGGTTGTCAGCCACTTGCTGGTCTGTTGGGATGTAAATGGCGTCAAAGTTATATCCGTCACCGTTCATGTCGTTCACTGTCATAAACGAGTAGTTGTATGTGCCGCGTCGACCTTCGTAAATGAAACTGTAATGGTTTCCACTCTTGTCGTGTAAGTTAAGTGAAGCGATTAGGCGATCTGGTGTCACGTCTTGTGCGTTGTGCAGTCTCACAAAGTTAGGTCCGGTCACTGTAGACATATAGTTCAATACTGATGAAGCGTTAGAACCTGGCAGACTCGTTAACTCTTTGGAAGCCGTGTGTGTGTAGGCCATCATAAGTTCCATCCCATCGAATGGACGTGCGTTCACGCTCAGGTTAAATATCCATCCATATCCTTTTTGTGTGTTCTCGAGCATGTATGCATGTCTGTTCACAGTAAAACCAGTAGGATAGATAGGGCGGTTGTCGGCCCCATTGAACCGTGCGAAGCCACCCACATAGGGAACACTCCAGTCTCTTAATACGGCGGAGTAGATATTTTTGTTGACAATGCCCTCTACCGTCACATTCAATGGGAATGATACGGGTATGGCGTAATCAACAGCCAAAGATGTTTTCCAAATCTGTGGCATCTTGAATTTAGGATCAACGCCACATAAAGAGCTAGGCACAGTACCCTTTGTTGGATCTATTGTCATGGGATAGCCCAATTCTTTTAGCTTGCCTTGTAGCGCTGCAATAGTGGGTTTGCCATTGGCGTCTGTTACCAATCCGCCAGCGAATGTGTCCATACTGAAGCCCTTTTTTTGGGCCTCGGCAGCGTTGATTTGAGCTTGATACTGTACCATGCCGCTGTTGGTTGGCATGTTAGTGAAGAATACTAAGGGCAGGCGACCGGAGAACAAGCCTGTTCCACCACGCACTTTCAAGCGCTCATTGCCGAGCACGTCATAGGTGAAGCCAACACGCGGGGATAACGTCAAGCTATTGTTTGGCCATTTGCCAGTATCAATGTGCTGTCCAAAGTAGTCAAGTTTCTTGATGGCATTGTTGGTCATCAAGTTGGAGTTGTCAAAGAACATGCCGTCCATACGTAGGCCGTAGGTCAGTTTGAACTTGTCGGTGGCTTGCCATTCGTCTTGCACGTATACGCCCAACTTGTTATAGATAACACGTGCCGCTGGCGAAGATTCGCCATTGTAGCCGTATGTAAGGTTCACGATCTCAGGAGCGGCGCCATTCAAGAAATCGTCCAACGTTTTATAACGATAGTAGCCAGTTCCGCTACGCATGTATTGGTTGTCGGCCATTTGATGCTCGTAGCTCAAACCAGCCATGATCTTATGGTTACCAGTGTAATAGGTAATATCGTCTTTTGCGTTCCAAACGTTGTTATGTACTGCGTTGTTCCATGTAAAGAGCTCGTATCCTAAAGCCATATAGTTCACGCCCTTACCATCAAGAATGTCGACGAATGGGAACTCCGACGAGTCAGAATAGCGCACGTCATCGAGTTTAGAATAAGTTGCGAGAAATTGGTTAGAGAGGCTATTGTTAATTCTGCTGTTCAGGTCTAACGATACTGTGTTTACGATGCCATCCCTTGCATACATAGCGTTAGCAAATGACATGGAATATTGTGAGAGTCGGGCGTAGGGCGATCTCGAGCCTCCATCCATCGAGGATGCGTTGGGTGCGCTCCATTGACGGTTCTTGGTGTAGTTGTAACGCAGGGCCAAGTGGTTCATGGTATTGATATTCCAATCCAATCGAGCCAAAATTTTATAGTTTGATTCTTCGCCCGGAAAACTATTGTATGACCCAGTGTCGTAGCCGTATTTGTCTTTCACAAATTTGGAAACGGTCTCCAAATCTTTCACCGTGGTGCGCGACTGATAGTTGTCTGCGTCCATCACGCCATTTTCAGAGGCTCTCCAGCGATTGGCCACCTTGGGCGTTTTAACCATTTCTCCATTGACGAAGAAGAAGAGTTTATCTTTCATAATGGGTCCACCAAGCGTGAAACCATAAGTGGTGCTGCGGTCTTTCTCCCTTGCGCCGAGTATCTGGATGTTATTGATGGCGTCGCCACGCATTTGCTCATTGCGGTGATAGATATAGGCTGTGCCTTTGAACGTGTTGGTACCAGACTTGGTAATGGCGTTCACGCCGCCACCTATAAAGTTGGTTTGTCGCACGTCAAACGGCGATACCACCACTTGCATCTCCTCAATGGCGTCGATGGAGATGGGGTTGCCGCCACCGGGCAGTGCGCTCGACAGGCCGAAGTTGTTGTTAAAGTCGGCTCCATCCACGGTGAAGTTCGCCGTGCGACCATCCGTTCCGCCAAAGCTCATGCCGTTGCCGCCATAAGGAGACAACCGCGTGAAGTCGGTAATGCTACGGCTCACGGTGGGCATGTTTTGCATCATCGTGTTTGAGATGTTGGTCGAGGCGCCTGTCTTCTCTGTGGTAAACTTGGTGCCCTTAGCCGAAATCACCACCTCGCCGAGCTGCTGCGCATCCTCTGTGAGTGACACGTTCAGCCTGTACGTTTGTGCCAACTGGAGCGTAATGTCCTTCACTTCTTTGGTTTGATAGCCGATGTACGAAATTTTCACTTCGTACGGGCCACCCACACGCATACCGTTGATGGTAAACATACCTTTGGAATTGGTAACGGCCATGTATCGTGTGCCCGATGGTGTGTGCACGGCCTCAACGGTAGCGCCGATTACATCTTCGTTATCGGCCGTAACCTTGCCATTAATACCGGAAGTTGTGATCTGCGCTATGGCCGATGTGGTGAGCATCAATACCATTGCCACCAGAAATAACAATCTCTTCTGCATAAGATTTATAAATTTTAAATTAAATAATGTTGAGGTAATTCCCAATAATACCTTGTGAGTGCAAAATTAATAAAAAAGATTCTTTCGAATGTTACTAAATTATTAAAATATGAGCATTTGTCTCATGAACCCCCAAAAACTTGCAATTAATATTACAAAAATAGAAATAGGTTGATTTATACCTTATTAAAATGTAGCTTCATAAATAAATCATGGAGGAGAGGACGCATGGTGTTGCAAGGGGACTATGGAGCTATTTTGGGGTGTCGAAAAAGTCAGGCAAGTTGGACTTCTCATGCCAATCCAACTTACCTGACTTTTGCTCTTACATAGCTGTCTCTATATATGTTTTGTAGTCCATGCCACTATTGGCAGATTTTTTACATAGTTGTGCTATTTCGTTTTTTTGCCCAAGTTTTCCACTTCGCGCAGCCACATGGTTGAGACTGCGTCTGAAGGCATACGCCAGTCGCCACGAGGGCTGAGGCTCACCGAGCCAACTTTTGGACCATCGGGCAGACAAGAACGCTTGAACTGCTGACTGAAGAACCGGCGGAAAAACACTTGCATCCAGTGTGCTATGGTCTCCTCGTCATAGTGGGTGGCAAGTACGCGGCCGGCATTGGGCTGGTCTTTCGTTGCGGCTTGGTTACCAAATGCCTTGCACGCCAGCATGTAGATTTTGCGAGGGCCGAAGCCATAGCGTAAGAAATAGAACAAGAAGAAGTCGTGTAGCTCGTAGGGCCCCACAATATTTTCTGTCTTTTGTTTAATGTTACCCTCGTCATCGGCCGGTGTTAGTTCTGGCGATATTGGGGTGGCCACAATGTCGCGTAGCGTGCGAGCCGTTTTCTCGTCCATGGTTTCGGCCACATAGCTTACAAGGTGCTGCATCAGTGTCTTGGGCACGGAGCTGTTCAGGGAATACATGGACATGTGGTCTCCATTGTAAGTAGCCCAGCCCAATGCCAACTCTGACAGGTCACCAGTACCTATTACCAATCCATTCATTTTATTGGCCAAATCCATTAATATCTGCGTGCGCTCTCGAGCTTGTGCGTTTTCGTAAGTTGCGTCGTGCACGTTGACATCGTGGCCGATATCCTCAAAATGTTGCATCACGCTCTTGGTGATGTCAATTTCGCGTGTTGTGATATTCAATTGGTCCATCAGCGTGGTAGCGTTGTTGTAGGTGCGGTCAGTGGTACCAAACCCAGGCATTGTTACGCCGATGATATCTTTTCGCTTTCTGCCCAACTCATCAAATGCCTTGACACAGGCCAAGAGTGCCATGGTGGAATCCAAACCGCCGCTCACGCCAATAATTACGGTCTTACAGCCAGTGTGTCTAAGCCGTTGTTGCAATCCCATCATTTGGATGTTCATAATCTCGTCGCATGCCTTTTTCATGTGCTGTGAGTCGGGCACGAAAGGAGTTGGGTCCACGTATCGATCCAACGTAAATTCGCGTGGCAGCGTCATCTCCATGTCTATGAAGTCCACTTCCTCGCGTATCATTACTCGTTGGGCGTTTGTGAAGGTGGTATTGTTGCGTCGCTCGCTACGTAGTCGTTCCACGTCTACCTCAGCCACCTGCATGGTGCTCTCAATGGCAAATCGCTTGCCAATGGCCAATGGTGTGCCATTCTCATAGATAAGGGCAGTTCCGCCAAAGACCACGTCTTGTGTACTCTCTCCATATCCGGCGCTGCTGTACACATATCCAGTGATGGTGCGTGCGCTTTGCTGTGCCACGAGGCTCTTTAGGTAGGCGTGCTTGCCAGCCTGCTCGGTGCTTGCCGATAGGTTGAAGATGAGATCGGCCCCCGCCAGAGCCAAGTTATTGCTGGGTGGCGCTGGTGCCCACACATCCTCGCAAAGCTCTACGCCAAACACCGCTCCGTCGCATGTGCGAAACAGTTGCGGGTCTGATGACACCCTGATTACGCCGCCCGCAAAGTGCAAGGTGGTGGGGCGCAACACCTGTGAGGAGGCAAACCAACGCTTCTCGTAAAACTCATTGTAGTTGGGCAGGTAGGTCTTGGGCACGATTCCCAATATTTTGCCTTTCTGCATCACTACCGCGCAGTTTAGCAGCAGGTCTCCGGCCACGATGGGCAGTCCCACGATGGAGATAATGTTGAGGTGACGCGTGAAATCGAGCAACTGCATCACGCCGTTTTCTGCCGCGTCCAACAAGAATTGTTGTCTGAAAAGATCCTGACAGGTATAGCCAGTGATACACAGTTCTGGAAACACGATTATCTCCACTCCTTTGCCTTCGGCCTGGGCGATAAGCGACTCTATTTCCACCACGTTTTGTTGACAATCGGCCACCTTGATTGTTGGCACGGCCGCTGCCACTTTGATGAATCCATATTTCATAATGCCTTCACGTTTGTTGCTTCATAGGTTACAAGATGTTGTTTATGTTTTCATAGTGAGCATCTTGGATATGTAAGTTTTGAATTTTCGTGCAAATATAGCTAATCTTTGTTAACTAACAAATAATAACTCGTTATTTTTCTTTTTTATGTCTGATTATTAATATATTCTTCTTGCATGGCATACCACGTATTTTATACTTTTTTACACATGTAAAAACTAATCTGGTCTTAATATTGGCCATGCCGCGGCATATCCTAATAGTGATGAAAGCGCGAACCTCTGGTATACCTCAAAATTAATCTTAAAGATGGCAAGACGCAACCACACATAAACACGCACATTGTTTTGGTGGTAAAATCATTGAATCCATCTTAATATTTTGGCATAGTAAATAAAACTCAAAACCTTACATTTTTTTTAAGGCCAGCCCATATCAAGATTTCATCAGTGTCTCAAAAATAATAATTGGGAGCATAGAGCACCTGTTGTTTTGTGGCCAATCTCAGAATGCAACACCTGTAGGCACGCCCCCAAGTGGGTCGTCGTCTTGGTTGAGTCGCGAGCTGATAATCTCCCCGCCGCCGAGATTAGAGGGCAAAGGAGCCAGCATGGCGTCCTCTGGGTTGGCAAATCGCGTGTACTGTCCTTGGAAAGCCAGCAGCACGTCGCCCGTTGCGCCCTTGCGATGCTTGGCGATAATGATTTGTGCCTTGCCCCGCAAGTCGTTACCCTTGTCGTCCTCATAGATGTGATAATATTCTGGCCGGTGCACGAAAAGCACCATGTCGGCGTCTTGCTCTATGGCTCCCGACTCTCTAAGGTCACTCAGTTGGGGGCGTTTGCCCTCCAGACCCTCTCGGTTTTCCACCGTTCGGTTCAGCTGTGAGAGAGCGAGGATAGGGATGTCCAGCTCCTTGGCCAAGCCTTTGAGCGAGCGTGATATCGTTGACACCTCCTCCTGACGGTTGCCAAATCGCATGCCGTTGGCGTTCATCAGCTGCAAGTAGTCTATCATGATCACCTGCACGCCTTTCTCTCTTACGAGTCGTCTGGCCTTGGTGCGAAGCTCAAAGATGGACATGCCCGGTGTGTCATCTATATAGACAGGTGCGCCCGTCAGCTTGGCCAGGTTCTTGTCCAAGCGTTCCCACTCATCGCGGGCAAGCTGCCCATTCATTATTTTTTTGCCCTCTATCTCGCAGACGTTGGATATGAGGCGGTTCACAAGCTGTACGTTGTTCATCTCCAAAGAGAAGAAAGCGATGGGCGTTTTGTATTCCACGGCTATGTTTTTGGCGATAGATAGCGCAAACGATGTTTTACCCATGGCTGGTCGCCCGGCAATGATTACCAAGTCGCTTTTCTGCCATCCAGAGGTCAAGTCGTCCAGTTTGGTAAAACCCGATGGCACCCCCGTCAGTCCGTCAGAGTTAGCCGAGGCTTTCTGTATGATTTCAATAGCTTGTCTGATGACCGGGTCTATCTGCGTGTACACTTGCGACATGTTTTTTTGCGACAGCTCGAAGAGCTTGCCCTCGGTCTCTTGCATCAGTTCGTCCACGTCTACCGTGGCGTCGAAGGCCTTGGTCTCCACCACGCTTGCGAATGAAATGAGCTGACGTGCCAAGTATTTTTGCTGTAAAATCTTGGCGTGATATTCTATGTGCGCCGACGATGCCACACGCGATGCGAGGTCCACCACGTATGATGCACCGCCAACTTCCTCGAGTGTTCCCTCCTTTTGCAGCTCGTTGGTCACGGTCATGATATCCACCGGACTTTCGTTCATGTTCAGCGTTTGTATGGCGGTGAATATCTTTTGATGTATTGGCTCGTAAAATGTTTCAGACCTAAGGGTCTCCGCCACCACCGAGAAGGCGTCCTTGTCTATCATCAACGCTCCCAGC
Organism: Hallella colorans; assembly: GCF_003096815.1. Taxonomy (GTDB): domain Bacteria; phylum Bacteroidota; class Bacteroidia; order Bacteroidales; family Bacteroidaceae; genus Prevotella; species Prevotella colorans. Next base: position 188,323 of record NZ_QENY01000002.1, on the reverse strand, counting down.
ACCACCTTTTCCACGTCGGTGGCTTGGGGCTGTAAATGAGCGTAAGTGGGGTCTATGGGTGCGGTCGATTTGCGAGTGGACCTGCCTGTGCGGCTATTGTTGCTATTTTGTGGCATGATTGTTTTATTGGTGTGGCAAATTTACAAAAAATAGTTCAATGTAGGGCTTAAAGCATCAAAAAAAGCAAATTTCGGTATGCAGCCCCGCAAAAAAAACGTAATTTTGTGACAGATGGAAAAATGTAGTAATTTAATAGATGATACCTAACACTTGCTGTCATACCTATTTATATAACGCTAATATCACATTGCCATGCTTGTATATCCTTGTGCGAAAATAAATTTAGGCCTGAATGTCATCTCCAAGCGAGATGATGGCTACCATAATCTTGAGACCGTTTTTTATCCTGTCCCACTATGCGACATGCTGGAGGCGCGCCCTATAGCCGGGGCTTCTGCCTCGGTCTCGCCCTGCGACCTTAAGGTTATGGGCGGCAACGTGGATTGCGCCGCGGCGGACAACCTTGTGGCGAGGGCTTATGGCTTGTTGGCCGCCCACCACGATTTGCCCCCCGTGCAAGCCCTTTTAACCAAGCGCATACCCTCGCAGGCGGGTTTGGGTGGCGGCTCGGCCGATGCCGCCTTTATGATACGCCTGTTGAATGAGCTGTTCCATCTCGACATCAGTCGGCCAGAGATGGAGCGACACGCCGCGCGCTTAGGCTCCGATTGTGCTTTTTTCATCGCCGCCCAACCATCGTTTGCCACGGGTCGCGGCGAAATTTTGGAGCCATTGGATGATCTTTGCGCCAATCTCAAGGGCCATTATATAGGAATTGTCAAACCAGACGTGGCGGTGTCCACGCGCGAGGCCTTTGCTGGCATAGCTTGCCGTCAACCCTGTAAATGCTGTCGGGACATCGTGCGCCAGCCTGTCAGCACATGGAAAGCCGAGCTGTCCAACGATTTTGAGCGCACTGTTTTTCGCGTCCATCCACAGTTGGCCACCGTCAAGCGCAAAATGTATGAGTTGGGCGCGGTGTACGCACAGATGAGTGGCAGTGGCAGCGCGCTCTTCGGCATTTTTGAGAGCGAGCCGTCTGAGTTGGCTGCCTACTTCCCCGGGTGTTTCACGTTTCAAGGGCAGTTATGACGTTTGGCTTGGCCTGAGAGCTGTTAGCTGTTGTCAATGGGCAAGTGTATATACCCGAACTCATTAATCACGACAACTACCATGCAGTGATATCGTAGCGTGACATGTCATTTCTCGCACGAGAAGACTGTGCCGATGTGTAAAAAAACAATCACTAAAACTGTGTTGTGCTAATTGGCTCTTTTAGCGAGGAAAATAAAAGAATCTGCATGCTTTTTAACTTTCTGGAACGCTGCATGAACTTAACATCATTGCCATTGATACCTATTTGCGGTGTGAATAAGGCCTGTTACCTTGACCATTCAGCGTTAAACACGTTGCCATCAATATCTAATCGGAATGTGATTAGGTATTAATGGCAACACGAAAATAATATTTTCGGCTATAAAACGTGGCCTCGTCGTTGTATCCTTTTGATTTTTAGACGGTTGCTAAACATGCCTCATTTTCGGCGTATTTGCGCCATTTGCCTTTTCATTTTCAAATAAGCGCGGCATTTTAGAGTGTTTGTCAGATTTTTTCAAGACAATTATGCCATCCGGTCCACTCAATCGAGTATCATCACCGTCACCCCGCGCGCTGCCTGGGCGCCCATCACGAGCGCTTGCTCTATGTCGGCGGTCTTGGACGGCCCACTGATGAATGTTCCGAAATTATACCGTGGGTCCATATCTATGCGTTTGTATGCCTCGTGCATGTTGCTCACGATGTTTTGCTTGTCAAGCAGTATGACGAGATATTCCGAGATGAAACACACCGCTTTTTCCTTCATGGTTTGCGGCACCCAGACGCATGCGTTCTCCGCCACCCCAATGGTTCCCTGCACGATGCCCACGTCGGTGTGGTCAAGATCAGAGGCTTCCGACACCGTGTCCGGATTTTTTTGCGCTATGCTGATATATGGCAAATTGGACGCGAACACTTTCGCGTCTGGGTACAAGTTGCGCACCATTTGGTTGAGGTCGTCGGTCTTTCGCGCCTCAACCACTTTGGCACCCGCTGTTCTTGTGGTCTCCACGAATTTGGCGTAAACGTCCGGATAGGTTGTGGCGGCAATCTCCATGTCGGGCATGTCGTATTGCTCGGTGGTGTTTTGGCGTATTTTTTCTAACAGGTCTTCTTTTCTCATAATGTGCGCGTGTGGTTATTTGGTGTGATGTTTTTTCCACCATTCATGGAACGACTCGCCCGCGAACTTGGGCAATGCGTGCCCTATGCCCCATGCGTTGAGCTTGCGCGAGTGTACCATAGAGTCGGGAACATAGTTGGCTATCGGCGCCACTTTCAGTGCCGTGGTGTATAGCGATGGGTGATCGAACAACAAGCTCATGCCCTCCGACATGAGTTTCTTCATCGTGTCGGCCTTGCCTATGCTCTCAAGATCTTGTCGCCAGTCGTATATTTGCGACCCGGGCTTGAGCATCACGGGGCACACGTTGTCGCAACTCAAGCATAGCGAGCATGCCGATACGTTGTCGCAGTATTTGGCGGGGTCTTTGAGCATGCCCAAGTCTACGCCGATGGGTCCGGGAATAAAATAGGTGTAGCTCGCTCCCGTAGACCTGCGATACACTGGGCAGGTGTTCATACATGCGCCGCATCTGATGCACTTGAGCGTCTCCCAATGCTTGGCGTTGGCGAGTATTTCGCTCCGTCCGTTGTCCAATAGCACCACGTGCATCTCTCCGCCGGGCCGAGCCTGCCTGAAATGCGATGTGAATGACGTGGTGGGCTGCCCTGTGCCGCTGCGACACAGCAGCCGTTGGAACACCGCCAAGGAGGCGTAGTCGGGCACCAATTTCTCTATGCCCATGGTCACGATGTGCAGCTTGGGCATGGACGTTGTCATGTCGGCGTTGCCCTCGTTGGTGCATACCACGATGTCGCCGGTCTTGGCCACGCCAAAGTTGGCGCCCGTCAGGCCGGCTTGCGCCTGCATAAACTCGCCGCGCAGGTTCTTGCGGGCGCAATAGGTGAGATAGGTGGGGTCGTCGTTTCCCTTGTCGGCAGAGATGCCACGCTCCTCGAACAGCTTGGCCACCTGTTGCCGGGTGATGTGTATGGCGGGCACGACGATGTGCGCGGGCTTGCTGTGCAGCAGTTGGAGTATGCGCTCTCCGAGGTCGCTCTCCACCACGTCTATGCCGCGTGCCTCAAGGTAAGGGTTCAGTTGGCATTCCTCGGTGAGCATGGACTTGGACTTGACCAGTTTGTTCACCTTGTGTGTCTCGAGTATGCCATACACCATCTCGTTCAGCTCTTGGGCGTCTTGGGCCCAGTGCACGATGACCCCTCGGCTCTCCAACTGTTTGGAGAACATCTCCAGATAGTCGGCCAGATGGGTGATGGTGTGACGTTTGATGGCGGAGGCATGTTCCCGCAACGACTCCCATTCGGGCAGTTGTTGGGCCACATGGTCTCTGTTGGTGCGCATCAACCAGAAAGTCTGGTCGTGGCGTGAAATTTTCTCAGGGTCTTGCAGCAGTTGCCGCGCCCGTTGTGCGTGTATGGTAGTCAATGTGTGATAGCTTAAAGGCCTTCGGCCAATATTTGTGAAACGTGGATGAATTTGATGTCTTTATGTTGCCGCTTGGCCAGTCCGGCCATGTGCATGAGGCACGAGGAGTCGGGGGCGGTGACATATTCCGCGCCCGTGGCCATGTGCCTGTCTATCTTGTCCGTGCCCATGCGGATAGACACGTCGGGCTCTTCCACGGCGAACATGCCACCAAAACCGCAGCATTCGTCGGGTCGTTCGGGCTGGCGAATGTCAATACCCTGCTTGAGCTTCAGCAGGTCGATGATTTTGTTGTAAGGTGGAATGTTACGCTCCGAGGGCGACGATAGCCCAAGCTCTCTCACACCGTGGCAACTGTTGTGCACGCTCACCACGTGGGGAAAACTGCCGGGCAACGATTTCACCTTCATCACGTCGTGCAGGAACTCCACAATATCCATGGTGTTTTGTGCGCTGACGCATGGGTGCTCGTCGGTGTTGAGCAGCTTGGGATAGAAATTGCGCACGTAGGCGGCGCACGACGCTGATGGCATGACCACATAGTCCACGCCGTTAAACATGTCGCCATATTTGCGCGCCAACGGCACGGCCATGCGCTCAAAACCAGCGTTGGCCATGGGCTGTCCGCAGCAAGTTTGTCGCTCGGGATACACCACGTCAAGATTTAAATGCTGCAAAAGTTTGTAGGTGGCGATACCCGCTTCGGGGAATAGGGCATCTACATAACAAGGTATAAATAATCCAATCTTCATAATGTTCTTGTTAGAACCGATAAGCAAATTTACCTATTATTTGTGATTAGATAGTTATTTTGGCATTATTTAACCAAAGATTTTACTAACTTTGTGCTTCTGAACGAAACGAAGTATGATAGTTTGTATAGCGGAGAAACCCAGCGTGGCGCGCGACATAGCGCGTATTCTCGGTGCCACGGCATCCAAGGACGGTTACATGGAGGGCAATGGCTACCAAGTGACATGGACTTTTGGGCATCTGTGCGAATTGAAAGAGCCTAATGACTATCTCACCAATTGGAAGTTTTGGACATTGGCAGCCTTGCCCATGGTGCCGGATAGGTTTGGCATTAAGCTCATACCGGGCGACAGCATAGAGCGTCAGTTCAAAACCATTGAGCGTCTCTATGCCAACGCTGACGAGATAGTGAACTGTGGTGACGCTGGGCAAGAGGGTGAGTTGATACAGCGGTGGGTCATGCAGTTGGCCAAGGCGACGTGCCCGGTCAGGCGGCTATGGATATCCTCAATGACTGACGAGGCCATCAAGGACGGCTTCAAGAACCTTCGGGCACAGGCCGACTATGACAGCCTGTACATGGCGGGGCTGTGCCGCGCCATAGGCGACTGGCTGTTAGGGATGAACGCCACGCGCTTGTATACGCTGATGTACGCTCGCGATCGGCAGGTGCTGTCGGTGGGAAGAGTGCAGACGCCAACGCTCGCGCTCATCGTGAGTAGACAGAAAGAGATAGACCATTTTGTGCCAGAACCCTATTGGGTGCTGTCCACGGTGTATAGAGACACCCTGTTCACGGCCACGCAGGGCAGGTACATGGTCAAGGAGGAGGGTGAGAGAGACCTTGCGCTCATAGACGGCACGCCTTTCACGGTGACTCGCGTGCAGAAAAAACAAGGCAAGGAGCAGCCTCGGCAGTTGTATGACCTGACTTCGTTGCAGGTGGATTGCAATCGAAAATTTGGATTCTCGGCGGAGTTGACACTCAACTTGATACAAGCGCTTTACGAAAAAAAGCTGACCACCTATCCTCGCGTGGACACTCAATATCTCCCTGACGACATCTATCCGCAATGTCCCAATATATTGAATGGTGTGAGCCAAATTAAGGTGTCGGGCAAGAAACCTTATCTCGACATCATCAAGACATTGGCCATGACGAGTGCCAAGTTGCCCAAGCCGAAACGTGTTTTCGACTCGTCCAAGGTGACAGACCACCACGCCATCATTCCCACGGGTCAGCAAGCGGTGGGGCTGTCGGATATGGAAATGAAGGTGTACGACCTGATTGCCCGTCGCTTTGTGGCCGCGTTCTATCCTGATTGCAAGTTTTCCACCACCACAGTGCTGGGTGTCGTTGACAAGGTGGAACTAAAAGCCACCGGCAAGGAAATTTTGGATGCGGGCTGGCGAACTGTCTATAGCAAGGATGATGAGCAGGACGAGGACGATGGCAAAAAAGCCAATGAGGAGCGCACGCTGCCCACTTTTGTGAAAGGCGAGACGGGAGAGCACCATCCCACGCTGACCGAGAAGCAGACCACGCCACCCAAACACTACACCGAGGCCACTCTCTTGAGGGCTATGGAGACGGCTGGCAAGTTTGTTGACGACGACGAACTGAGGGCTGCCATGAAGGAAAACGGCATTGGGCGGCCATCGTCGCGGGCTGGAATCATAGAGACACTCTTCAAGCGTCATTACATAAGGAGGGAACGCAAGAACCTTGTGGCCACACCAACGGGTATCCAGTTGATAGACACCATACACGAACGACTGCTCACAAGTTGTGAGCTGACGGGCATTTGGGAGAAGAAACTGCGCGACATAGAGCATCATCGATACAGCGCCGAACAGTTTGTTGGCGAATTGAAAGAGCAGGTCTACAAGATTGTTCAAGACGTGATGCACGACAGTAGCAACCGACAGATAGCGTGCGCGGAGCCGGAGCCAGCTCCAAAACCCACTGGCTCGGCCAAGAAAAAGACAGTGCGAGGCGTCAAAGCGAGTGGTTCAAAAACATCGAAGAGGCCAGCCAAAATGGTGGGCGAGGGTGGCATGGCGGCTGCGTCGGCGCAAGATGGGCACACGGTCAACAAAGAGAGCGTTGGCGATAACCTCACGGCCGCCAAAGCCACAAATCTTGCTGTCAAGGTGGGAGACGTGTGCCCCAAGTGTGGACAGGGCACGGTCATCAGGGGCAAGACCGCTTTGGGCTGCTCGCGTTGGCGAGAGGGATGCGATTTTCGCATGCCGTTATAAAATGAAAAGAGCCATGACCGATTGGAGTCATGGCTCTATGTGATATGTCAACTCATGTGCCCAATCAGATCTCATTGTAGCACAAAGTTCTTGCTTCCTATCATATTGCCGTCGGCAAAGATGCTCACGCGATAGGTTCCGGCTTGCAAGCTCTCGGTCACCCCACAATAGAGTGTCACCGGAGTCTCTTTGCCGCCATATTCGACATTGCGTTTCATGGAGCACTCGAGGCTGCGATTTTCATACGCGAAAGTGCCTGCGCCGCCAAGGAGAGTGCCCGTGGGAGTGTTGATGCGCACATAAACCACTTTGTTGCCACTCTGTGCCGTGACATTTTTAGCCAATGCGAAGCTTACCTGCAAGGCTTTGGTCTTTTTTATTTTCTTGGTGGGCTTGTTGCGTTTGTCAAGTCCCGTAAGGTCTATACCGATGGCGTCGAGCTGTGCGGCGATGGCCACTTTCTCGGAAAGGCTCTCTTTCTCGGTGTTGAGACCGGCTATTTGTTTGTTGGCTTCCTCGTATTGCCCCTTTATACGCGTGTTCTCTGCCGTGAGGTTTTGGTTGAGACGGTTCAAAGAGTCTATCTCGATGACATAGCTACGCAGTACCGCCCTGACCGTGGCCAACTCTTTTTTGAGCCGCGCTATCTCACGAGCGTCGGTGCTTTTGGTTTGTCGAAGCTCTTGCAGCAGACGCTGTGTTTTCTCCTGTTCTTGAGTCAGTTGGGCAATGATGGAGTCGTTGTTTATTTGTGTTTTCATCTCGCTGTATTGCATAGCGAACTGTTCATATTGGTTCTCCATCTCTTTCTTGTCCATCTCGGCCAACTCTATCATCTGTTGTTTTTCTTGTTGTTGCTTGTCACGGTCAATGAAAAGCCATACGATAGCACCCGCGAGGAGCACGATAATCAATATGATAGGAACGAGAATTTTCTTTTTCATTGTTTTCAATTTGTGTGAGTTCGTCACTATGCGGAGCATTGGTTTTTGCCGAAATCACATTGTTAGAATGTGTAAATGTTATTTTATCGTCGTGCAAATTTAAGTTTTTTATCGTAAAACGCAATGCTTTTTTACTGCTGCAGGCTTTTAAAATATATTTAATTTAGATAACATTAACATATTTTATAATAATGGGGGGGTAAAATTTTTACCTTTGCAGCGCAATCTCCAATTGTTATTTGGGGCTTGTGCGGAAACGATTTTTTAGCTTAGGGTATAGATGGTACGATGTGTCATTGCTGATACATGTGCTTTTTGACATGTATAGATGTGCGTATGGCAGTCTAATCCTATGGCGAATTGATGTCTTTTGAAAAATAAAATAAATAGAAAATAACTAACAATGAAGAAAAATTACATTTCTCCCAGTGCTATAGTATTGGCGTCTCAAGCCTTTGTGGGACCAAACATTGGCTCTGGTGATGATGATGCGGAATTGCAGCCAGAGACCAATGAGAATGATGACAACACTACACCCGCAAAGTGGTCTGGCTGGATAGATGAGTGACGCATGTCTAATGATACGCTGTACGGTTGATGATATAGCTTTTTGGGGAGTGTGTCGCTAATCTTTTTATTCTTCCTGCCAGCATTTGTCTATGCAGCGTGGCATGTGATATGAAGTACAAAATAAATTTATTGATATCAATGATGAGAAATTATTTACAACGAATGGCGTTATTGCTGTTGATGTTGCCATTATGTATGGTAGTATCAGCGGTTACATTTGTCAATGTGACCCCTGAAAACAGCACAGTGACGAAGGTTGACGTGGGTGAGAAGCTAAGCAGCATCACGTTGACCGTGACGTTGGGTGCCGACGAGGCTCTCAACGGACAGGCACAGTTGCGGACAAGTACCGATGAGACAGCCCTTGTCAATAATGGTAGTGGCTTTCTTTCTGACAATGTGCTGAAACAGAAAACCGTAAATCCCAATGTGTGGGAAATAACATGGCTGAATGTGCCAGTAGGGAAATATAAGGTGTATTTCCAGCAATCCGGTGGAACCACACACACATTCTTGCACGACGTGGAGATAGTGGAGATACCTTCAACAGATCCTCCTGTTATCTCGTTCAAAGTGAAAGACGCCACATGTAACACGTCGCCAACAGACACAAAAAATGGTAGCATAACAGTGAATGTGGAGAAGGGCGTAGCTCCTTTTACCTATAAAGCGACAATCCATCACGCAGACAACACCACTGAGGAGAAAACCTTGGAGAACACCCCGAACCGCGCATGGATTGTAGACGGATTGGCATCGGGTGAGTATATCGACGTGACCGTTACAGATTCGAAAGGCAAGACCGACACAAAAAAATCTGAGTTGGTGGGCTTCGGCAAGACAACTGTGTCTTTTGGGCAGAATATATTCATCAAGCAGACAGGCGATTGCACATTTGATTATTACCTCAGAGCAACCATTGAAACGAAAAACCAAGATGCGCTGGATGCTCAGACCGAACTCCTTGCGCAGACATTGAAGTTGCGTAGTTATGCTGATGGTAAATATTACGATGTGGATCATGTGCCGGCTTACGACATGCCGGTGCCATATTCGCCAGGCGAGTATTATCGTTTTTACAAGGTTGCATCTGCTGCCAAACTCTCGTCACAAGGACGAAATAGGATTTATGGCTTGAAATATTCCACTCTTTGTAGTGGAGAAAAAACAACGGGTGAGTACTATGCGCATGTGCGTACACTTGATAAAATGATGAACTTTAGCACTTCGTCAAAGGGAAGTTTGAACCCTGCTGACTGTTCTTACCAAGACGCTAAGTTCACCATTAAGTATGATTTTCAGGGAGGGTATAGTCGTGGCAACGATGATGACTATATGTTTTCTTATTACTTCATGGACGAAGCGCACCGCTATGCCAAATTGTTCAAGCAAAATGAGGATGGCACTTATCCTGATACACCTGTCAAGACGGATGTGCCTATGCCCATCAACGAGTTTGATACCCGATGGTCACAGACAATAGAAGTGGCTGAACCGGGAACGTATAAATTCGTATATGGCTCTGATTGCGACCAAGTGCGTATAGAAAAGGAAATTGTGATTGACCCCATCAAGCCTGAATTTGTTGTACGAAACGATTGGATGTCTCCTACGATTAACCAGAATCTGGGAATACATGGCAATACCGCTGGCTTGGCAATAGGCCTTGCTAATGTTTCCGCTCCGTTGACTCTGACCGTGAAACGCCTTGATGACAAGAGAGATTTTGTCATAACCGACTTTGCGGATGACAAACCGTACACCAAGCATATAGATTTCCCACAGGATATAACCTACGACAAGTTGCGTGGCGCTTATTTCATCGCTGACCTGCCTGCTGGCAAATACGCACTTGATTTGAAAGACAATTGCAACAATACCGCAACCTATAACTTTGAAATTCCAGAGAGCAAGCTTCAGCATTACAAGCCCAAGCGCGATGAGGGATACAAGGACGGAGTGTATGTAGGAGTTGATTGCAATGGCAACAATGTTGTGAAGTTTGATTTCGGTCCGGAAGGAGACAATGTTGCTTATGCTTATAGAGCCAGCACGGGGGAACAAGGAGCGTCGAGTAGCAGAAAGACTTGGGCATCTAATGTAGATCCTATCACTCCATTGGAAAAACTGACAGGCACCAACTATTTCGGTGCTGCCTTTGTTCCGAGTTTATATAATGGTCACAGCTATTCTGAAGGGAACAACATCTACTCTGCCATAGCGAAAGAAGACAGATACTATAATAGTGACGAGTTTACTATCCGACCTGCGGAGCCAGGTGATTATGCCCGCAAGACATACAAGTTTGATTTCACCGATTATGCTGACAAGGCAGCGTTCGAAGTCTTTGGTGCCATGTGCAATCGCGATGGTAAAGGTACTGGCATGGTGAGTGTTGGCGTCGCTAAAGGCGTGAATGTAGCGTTGCCCGTTAAATACGAATTGTATAAGACGGAGGATGGTTCGACCCTAACAGGAGAGCCGCTTCGAACTTACAAAGCCACCACCACACAGGATGTTCTCAATGTAGTATGGAAAGATGTGGAGGTAGGGAAGTACCTCGTTCGTACCATTTATAACGGCACATGCGAAGGAAAGAAATTTGTTCAAGTATCACCTACCGACATTCCTGAGCCTTCGGTGGAGACTGAAAACGGTTTCGAGGTGAAGAGCATTATCAATCTTGACATTACCGACGGTATGAAACCGCTGCATCTTTATTTGCCAGTTTCTCCTTATATATATAATGTGGAATGGTACGACATTACCAACACTCCCGAAAAGAAAGTGTTTGACGGTAACGATATCAACGTGACATTCAACGAGCCAGGTGTGTACACCTATCAGGTTCGCACCACGTTTACTGACCGCACATCGTGTCCGGGAAGCTCAGGTGGTGACCGAATTGTGAAGTTCTACGTCACGAAGACCGACAAACCCAACTTCTGGGTAGGCTCGACGAGCGAAGATTTCAGCACCGCTTCCAACTGGACAGCAAACAAGGTACCTACCTATGACGAGGACATCGTGTTTGCTACGGAAGAGAATAACAACGGACATGCTGCCGAAAGGGATTGCCGACTGACAGAAGGAGAGTCTACTCTTTCGTTTTGGGCGGCCAGTTTGATTAATGAAAGCGGCAAGGCGATGGTTATTCCAGCAGGTAGTGCCTTGGTTGTTAAGAGTGGAACGGTGGGCTTCGCGCATGAAATTAAACAAGATGGAAGCGTAGATCCTGTTCGCTTGAAGATTGAGGCATCCGCCAAAGATGTGCCAAACGGAACATTCATTGCACAATATCCCGGTGCGGCATCAGACAAAGTATATGCCGAGGTGCAAATGTATGTCAGGTCACGTAAGCTTGAGCAGCCTACATCATGGACGGATAATTTGGAGGGTTCGCCTACCAAGGGAACGACTTTCCCTGTGAAATATACGGATCAATTCTTTGGAATACCGTTCAAAGAGATGTCATCGGGTATGCTCGGCGGTTCATATATTTACAAATATGATGAGGCGCATAACGCTCAAAACCAGTTCTATCAAAAGTTTGTTGGTTTGAAAGCTAAGGCACCGATGACCGCTTTTGCTGGCTATTCAATTCGAAACGCGTCTACAACGCCTAAGATGAAAACCATGAAGGGATACCTCGATTTTAACAATGTGACGTTGACGCTCACCCAAAAAGCCCCGAAAGTGAATGGCGCCACAAATCAAAAAGACGCCGTGAATTATTGGGGGTTGGGGCAAAACCTATTTGGAAACTCATATACGGCACCCATAAGCTCAGCTGCTTTGGCACAAGTTGTCGCATCCACCCATAAGGTGGAGAACACCGCTTACCTGTATCATACAGGCAGTGGAAAAGACTGGGGAGATAAGTTCGAAACTAACTTTGAAGACGGAGCGGGTTCTTACCAGGCCGTTCCATTGTTCGCTGCTTCTGATTTGGCTTTCTATGTAATTCCTTCTATGCAAGGTTTCTTGTTGCAATTTACGCCAGAGGAAGTCAAACCAAATGGTGACAACGCAGTGTTGACATTGGATTATAACAGGGTTGTGACATTAGATACCAATAGTCCACAGTTGGCTAAGCGTTTTGGTGCTGCTCCAAGCGAGACTTCTGGTTCTGTGAAGTTTGAGCTAACTGGTGAGCATGCACACGAGACGATGTGGTTGTTGGAAAATGTCAACACGTCTGACGATTTTGATAACGGTTGGGATGGTTTCAAACTTGGAGCCGAATCGATGCCTACAACCATCTATTCCAATGCCAAACCAGGTATGTTGCAGGTCAACACCACGGACGATTTGACCAAGGCGAACATCACCGTGAAAACAGGAAAGGCAGGCAATTACACCTTAACCCTTACCCGTAGAAGGCTTAACCAGTATTCCGACTTGAAGCTTGTCGACCTGAAGCTGCAGCAGTTGGTACCCTTTGATGACAACAAACTGTCTTACATGTTTACCGCTGGTGAAGGCGAGACGGCTACAGACCGATTTACATTGGTCAACACAACGGCAACATCATTTGCGGATTGGGCCACGAGCGTGTCGTCTGTTGACAGCGACATCAATGGCGATGCCACCGTTTACACGCTGTCCGGACATGTGGTGGCACGTTTCAACCTACCTCATGACATGACCACGATGAAGAAGAGCTTGAGCCGAGGAGTTTATATTGTCTCGGCCAAAAATGGAACTGTGACGACCAATCGCAAGTTGATAGTCAAGTGATAACCATTCATCTTAAATAAAGAAGTGGCTTTCCAATATGTTGTGAAAGCCACTTCTTGTTTTCAAGATGCTATATATGGATGACGTGTCGTACAAATACGATATTGGAATGGCGCACTTCTTTTGTGCGTGAAAGTTTGGATGTTTTCTCCTTTTTTTTGTACTTTTGAATGTTTCTACGACGCTTTAATCGCAAAACATGGACAAATCAGTGAGCGAGTAGATTTTAATGCTGCAAAGACGAAAAAGAAAGCAAATGATACACGGAGTTAATTTTATAGCCATCGACTTTGAGACAGCCACTCGTAGCCATGCCTCCATCTGTGAGGCGGGTATCTGCGTGGTGCGCGACGGCGAGGTCACGGAGACCCGTTCATGGTTGGTGCAACCACAAGACAACTGGTATGACTATTGGAACATACGCATACACGGCATCACTCCGCAAGACACAGAGTGCTCTCCTGATTTTCCTGCCGTGTGGACCGAGATAGAAAAATACCTTGATGATAGTCCTGTGCTTATTGCTCACAACGCGGCTTTCGACATCAGTTGTATCCGACAATCGCTCGAATGTTATGGGCTGCCCAAGCCTGCCGTTTCTTATTATTGCTCGTTGCGAGCCGCCCGCCGCATTTATCGCTATCCTTGCAACAAGTTAGACTATCTTTGTCAAGTGTTCGAGATACCTTGTGAGTGTCACCATCGGGCCGGGGCCGACGCCGAGATGTGTGCCCGTTTGTTTTTGCGCGAGATGCAAGATGCTGGCGCTATGCGGCTTTCCGACATGTCTGGATGCGATGGCGTGCTTTGATTGAGCCTGCCATACTATGCGAATGATTGACGAGGGTTTATAGTGAAAGCCCCTTTTGTTCAATGGCGTTGCGCTTCTTGAATAAATTTCTCAGCCTTCTCAAGGTCCGTCGGGGTATCGATGCCAATGGTTTCCACATTGGTCAGTCCCACTTTGATGCGATAGCCGTTTTGCAACCAGCGCAGTTGCTCCAAACTTTCAGCCTTTTCAAGTGGCGACATTGGTAGTTGGGTAATCTCTGCCAGCACCGTGCGGCGGTAGGCGTAAATGCCGAGATGTTTTAAAAATGGGTATCGCCCGAGCCATGCCTCACGCTCCACGCCCCTTACAAATGGTATGGGCGAACGTGAGAAATATAGCGCGAACCCATTGACATCCGTCACAATCTTGGGCGAGTTGGGATTTTCCACCGCCTCCATGCTTTCAAAACGCTTTCCTATGGTGGCTATCTGCGTGCCCGGGTCGTCAAATAAACGGCAGATGGTTTCAATCTGCGAGGTCTGTATGAACGGCTCGTCTCCTTGTACGTTGACCACCACATCGGCTTTGGTTCCAATCTTTTCCACCGCCTCTTGTATTCGGTCGGTGCCACTTTTGTGGTCGGTGCGTGTCATCACGACCTTTCCTCCGAAAGCTTTGACCGTATCATATATGCGCTCGTCGTCGGTTGCCACCCATGTGTCCTCGACCACTTGCAAAACCCTTTCGTACACATGTTGTATCACAGGTCGGCCGGCAAGCATGGCCAATGGCTTGCCCTTAAAACGTGAAGAGCCGTATCGAGCCGGAATAATAGCGATGGTTTTCATTCTCATTCGTATTTAAATCTTTACAAAATTACGAATTTTACCCCATCATCGGATATTTAATAATGTTAAATAGTTAGTTTAATGCCTTAAATATCCCACCCTAAACTATCTAATCCAATTATTATTACTATCTTTGAAATTGAATTTAACATACACCATTGATAGTGAAAAATCTGATATTATCTTTATTATTTATAGTCTCATCTCTCAATGTCTGTGCACAAAAGATAACTTTAGGCTCTTGTCAAGTAGAAGAGATGGGCGTTAAGGGCGTTTACAAAGGTCAGATGGTTTCTGACAAACCACACGGCAAGGGTAATGTCATTTTTGACAATGGAAATACATACGAGGGCGATTTTGTCAAAGGCAAACGCCAAGGTTATGGCACCTACACCTTTGCCGACGGTGAGAAATATGAGGGCCAATGGCTGCTTAACCAACAGCATGGCAAAGGAACCTATTATTTCAGCAATAACAATAAATACGTGGGGCTATGGTTTCGCGACTATCAGCAGGGGCATGGTGTCATGTATTACTTCAATGGTGACAAATATGATGGCAACTGGTTTCATGACATGCGTCAGGGAAAGGGCAAGTATACATATTCTAATGGAGCCTATTATGACGGCCAGTGGAAAGAGGATAAAAAACAAGGCCGAGGCATTTTCGATTGGGGAGACGGCACCATTTACGAAGGAGAGTGGGACAATAACCAACGGTCGGGCTATGGCGTAAACAAATATGCAGACGGCGATGTGTACAAAGGACAGTGGCAAAACGACATACAGCAGGGCAGGGGCATCTATGTTTTCCAGAACGGAGACCGTTACGAGGGCGATTATGAGCAAGGCGAGCGCACTGGCGAGGGCATCTTCAAATATGCCAACGGCGATCGATACACGGGCCATTTTGCCGAGGGTGTGCGTCAAGGCATGGGCACTTTCGTATGGGCCAATGGCGACAAGTATGAGGGACTGTGGAAAAACGACTTGCAAAACGGTCGTGGCAAGCTCACCAAGAAGAACGGCGATGTCTTTGATGGAGATTTTGTCAATGGCAAAATAGACGGTGAGGTCATCATCCATTACGCTGACGGAACACGTTTTAAGGGCACTTACAAAAATGGCATGCGCAATGGCAAGGCCATTGAGGAACTCAAAGACGGCAAGCGTTTTGAAGGAACCTACGTCAACAACGTTCGTGATGGTCGTTTCGTGGAGAAGGATCGAAACGGTCGGGTCATCTTCAAAGGGCATTATGAAAGTGGCCGTCGATTTAACGACAACTAATAATTTATGCGATATGATAATTGACACCATTCAAAATCTTGAAAAATACGTAGCCCTAAACCCACGTATTCAACATGTAGTTAGCTTTTTGAGAAACAACCATTGGGAAGATGTCGCCGATGGCAAGCATATCATCTCTGGCAACGATGTATTTGTCAACGTGATGACACAAGATGGTAAGACGCCTCAACAAGCGCCCATGGAGTATCACAAAGAGATGATAGACGTGCAAGTGCCCATCAACACGGCCGAGACTTACGGTTATATTCCCGCCGCCGAATTGCCAGAGTCTCCATTTGACACGGCCAAGGACATCACGCTCATACCCGGCATAGAGGCGCAAACTTTCGTGACCGCGCGCCCGGGTCAGTTTGTCATCTTCATGCCTCAAGATGGCCACGCACCAGGTATTACTGATCAACCCACGCTTAGAAAAGCCATTTTCAAAGTTAGAAAATAGTCTTTACATCCACTTTAAAACACTATTTGCACGATGGAAACAAAACGAAACGTGCCCAAAACAGAGACCAACAAGACACCAAAGTCTTGCGAGCGCTCCGCCGCCAAGCATATAGGCATGGTGGCCCATGACCCTTATTTGGAACCTTATGAAGATGCAATACGCGGCCGTTACGACCATGCGTTGTGGAAAATAGGCCAGCTCACCGAGCAGGGCAAGCGCTCACTGTCCGACTTTGCCAATGGTTACGATTATTTTGGTTTGCATCATCTCAAAGATGGCAGATGGGTATTTCGTGAGTGGGCACCCAACGCCACGGCTATTTTTTTGGTTGGTGATTTCAACGACTGGACCGAGAGCGACGCTTATAGTTGCACGAGAATAGGCACGTTGGGTCATTGGGAACTCACCATGCCAGCTCATGCCATGAAGCACGGCGACCTCTACAAATTGCACGTGAAGTGGAATGGAGGCGAGGGAGAGCGCATACCGGCTTGGACGCGACGTGTGGTGCAAGACGAAAGAACCAAGATTTTCTCCGCGCAGGTTTGGGCGCCGTCCAAACCTTACGTATGGAAGAAGAAGACGTTTTGCCCCCAGAAGAGCCCGTTGCTTATCTACGAGTGCCATGTTGGCATGGCGCAAGATGCCGAGAAAGTAGGTACCTACACCGAGTTTAAGGACAACGTGTTGCCCCGTGTAGCTCGCGACGGCTACAATTGCATACAGATCATGGCCATACAAGAGCATCCATACTATGGCAGCTTTGGCTATCACGTCAGCTCGTTCTTCGCTCCATCGAGCAGGTTCGGCACCCCAGACGAGCTGAAAGCCCTCATAGACGCGGCTCATGCCATGGGCATCGCTGTCGTTATGGACATTGTTCACTCGCACGCCGTGAAGAACGAGGTGGAGGGATTGGGCAATTTTGCCGGCGATCCCAACCAGTATTTCTACCCCGGCGACCGTCGCGAGCATCCGGCTTGGGACAGTCTTTGTTTTGACTATGGCAAGGATGAGGTGCTGCATTTCTTGTTGAGCAATTGCAAATATTGGCTCAATGAGTTTCACTTTGATGGGTTTCGTTTTGACGGCGTCACCTCCATGCTCTATTACAGTCACGGACTTGGCGAGGCGTTTGTGAACTATGCTGACTATTTCAATGGGCACCAAGACGACAACGCCATCTGTTACCTCACGTTGGCAAACAAGCTTATACACGAGGTTAATCCACAAGCCGTCACCATTGCCGAGGAAGTGAGCGGCATGCCAGGGTTGGCGGCCAAGTTCGAGGATGGTGGCTATGGGTTCGACTACCGGTTGGCCATGAACATTCCAGACTATTGGATAAAAACCATCAAGGAGAAAAGAGACGAGGATTGGAAACCCAGCAGCATATTTTGGGAGGTTAAGAATCGTCGCAGCGACGAGCGTACCATTTCTTATTGCGAGAGCCACGACCAAGCGTTGGTGGGCGACAAGACCATCATTTTCCGTTTGGTAGACGCTGACATGTACTGGCATTTCAAGAAAGGCGACGAGAACGACATGGCACACCGTGGCATAGCCCTACACAAGATGATACGCTTGGTGACGGCCGCGGCCATGAACGGTGGTTACCTCAACTTCATGGGCAACGAGTTTGGGCATCCGGAGTGGATAGATTTTCCACGTGAGGGCAACGGCTGGAGCCATAAATACGCCCGCCGGCAATGGAACTTGGTGGACAATCCAGAGCTTGATTATCACTACCTTGGCGACTTTGACAAGGCCATGCTCGCAGTGATTAAGCAAGAGAATGGATTTGTTGACACGCCCGTGCAAGAGATCTGGCACAATGATGGCGACCAAGTGCTTGCCTTCATGCGTGGCGACCTCATCTTCGTGCTCAACTTCTCGCCCAACCGTTCGTACACCGACTATGGCTTCTTGGTGCCCGAGGGTTCTTACACCGTGTGTCTAAACACTGACGACAAGGCTTTTGGCGGCAATGGACTGGCTGATGACAGCGTGGAGCATTTCACCAACCACGACCCCCTCTACGCCCCAGACCACAAAGGATGGCTCAAACTGTATATCCCGGCGCGTTCTGCCGTGGTGTTAAAACGCAAATAATCATTTAGAAACAACACTGATGACAAGCACTTCCAAGAATGGCGCCGTCATGCCAAGGATGACGTGTGCCGTTCTTTTCTTGATTTTTACGTTCCTGTATCTATACGATTATCAGGCGGACATACTGGCCGTAACCCAGCACGTGCTCTCTCATGGCCAAACCAATTACAACCGATTGGTGGGGGCATTGCTCATCACCGTGGTGCTGTGGATGGTGCAGGTTGGTGTTTATGTCGGCACAAGGCTCAAGGGATATACACATGCGTTGACCTATTTTCCCTCGTTGTTGTTGCTCGGCATCTTGACAGACATCACGCCAAATATAGGGAGAGAAAGTTATATAGGCCATTGGTGGTGGCTCTTCCCATTGCTTATGGTGATGTACGCGGGCGCGGTTTGGCTGTGTAAGCAGTTCGAATCGCTGCGCGACCAGACAGGTGGGGGCAACGTGCTGAGGCATGTTTGGATAAACCTCTTCACGCTCACGGCCTTTTGCCTGATGACATGCGCCATCGGTTGCAATGACTATTTGTTGCACTATCGCATGCGCATGGAGAACGAGATGAGGGCTGCTCGCTACGACGAAGCGTTGCAAGTGGGTGTCAAAGAAACCAAGACCGATAGCAGTCTGACGTTACTGCGTGTTTGGGCTTTGTCTTACAAGCGACAGATGGGCGAGCGACTATTCGAGTATCCGCTTGTTGGCCGGTCGGCCAGCATGTTGCCTAATGGCCGATCTGTCAGGCTGCTGATACTGCCAGAAACTACGCTGTATAGGCATCTTGGAGCCTATGTCAAAGGGTGTGAGTCGCCGATGGACTATCTTGTGAAACTTCATGCCATCGGTCGGGCTACTCCCGCGGCGCACGACTGGTTGCTGTGTGCCTATCTGCTCGAGGGCAACATGGACGCTTTTGCCAACGCCTTGCCTCGCTATTACGATCTCAAGAAGCCTTTGCCCAAGCACTATCGCGAGGCATTGACGCTCTATACGCACACGCGCAAGCATCCCAGCATCGTGTATAAGGACCCAGTGCTCGAGGCCGACTATGAGGACTATCAAGCTCTTTGTCGCAAAACCGCCGATGCACAATGTCGTTATTCGGTGCTGCGCGATAGCTATGGTGGCACTTTCTGGTTTTATTATTATGCACTCAAGCATCATGGCATGTAGCGCGTCATTATTAAATGTCAGAGAGAGAATGATGTTTCTTGAAAAATTTCTCTGACTTTTAAGCATGTGGTTTTTATTGAAAAAAAAACCATTAACATGACAGTGTTTGATAAAAACTATTTGGAAAAATATTAACAATAGTGTCTCTGTATTTCGATTATATTCAAACAGGAACATCATTGCTCGCAAATACTCGATAAATGAGAGTTTTTTGTAAGTTGCTTATTAATAAAGCTTTACAAATATTGCATCTTGTTTTTGCTGAAAAAGTTTTTTCAAGATGGTGTCATTAGGCCTTATTCGCATCGTGAATAAGGCCTAATGGCATGACATTTAAGTATCATTCGAGCCGTGATAACTAACTAATCGGCGCACCATTAGATACCAATGGTGAAATGAATGGTTTTTTAATAGTTTGTCTTGAGCGAGTGGGGCAGAGAAAATGAAGAATTTCTTTCTAAAACGATAGGTTTGAAGCGTGCTTTTTTTATGACTATTTTTTGACTTATATTTCATTTAGTAACACAATGATAATGGCTCGAATCTATCATTTTTGTTTATTGTTGGTACAAAAAAGCCATGACGAGCGGTGCGCTGTCATGGCTTGTTACTTGATGGTGGCTTGCCGTGTCAACGGCGCGCACCTATCTTTTATTCAAAATAATACAGAAATTGCACATCGCCCTTCAGAGCTGGTTTGCGCTCGCCCTCTATCTCTATGGTCACGCTGATGGTGGCCTTGCAGATGCCACGCAGATTGTCTACCTTTTTCAGGTCGGCCGAAAGGCGTATCTTGTTACCCGTGATGACGGCGTTTCCAAATCGCATATTGTCCATGCCATAGTTCACCATCATTTTCAAATGGTTCACCTCGATAATTTCATTCCATAGGTGGGGCAGGAGCGACAGGGTGAGATAGCCGTGTGCGATGGTGCTGTGGTAGGCACTCTCGGTCTTGGCGCGTTCCGTGTCGACATGTATCCATTGATGGTCTAAAGTGGCGTCGGCGAAACAGTTGATGCGTTCTTGATCCACTTGGAGCCATGATGACTCGCCGAGATGTTTGCCCTCGTAGGCCGCGAGTTCATCAAACGAGTTAATGATAAGTTTTTTCATTCTTGGTGTTTTGCTTCATGAATAGGCTGCGAAGTTACCTTTTTTCTACCAAATAGGCAAGTGTTTTTTACCCTTATTCTTCTATAATCTTCGCCGCGCGCTTCCATCCGTCAGCCTGCCGGTAAGCGACCGCAGTGCCTTGGGGCACATAGACGGTGGTGTTCTTGTGGATACCATAGCGTCCCAACGAGGGGGGCGTGAGCCATTTCACGTGGAGGTTTCGTGCTTTTACACCTCCGAGAATGGGTGGTGTCGATGTGTTCACGATCAGCGTGGCAGGGAGTCGTATCTCGGCCAACGTGTTTGTGGTGGCTAATGCGTATTGGCCGAGCAGCTGTAGCCGTGAGTCTTCGGGTATGTTGATGCGTGTGAGTGACTTGCAATTGGAAAAAGCGTGTACGCCAATGTCTGTCACCGTGGCGGGTATATCAATACCCTTCAGGTGCTCACAAAAGCAGAACGCTTGGTTGCCGATGTGCTCAAGGCTTGCCGGAAGCGTTATCGTTTCCAAGTGTGTGCGTGCGATGAGGAAAGCCTTGTCGCCCAACTCGTTGTCTCTTGTGGCATTGTAGCGAGGGTCAGTAGAGCTGTCTATGCGTGGCTCCACGTACTCATCACCACCTTTGACCAGCTTGCAGGCGCCCATGTCAACATGTTTTAGGCCCAACGGCACGCTGTGTTCCACCGATATGTTGCCCGCCGCGTTGACCTCGGTGAAGCGTACCGATGGACGCAGCAGCATGCGCAGCGCCTGTATGTCGGTTGCGTTGAGCGTGCCCGAGAGCGTGAGCCGCTCAATATTGGCCCAGTCGTTGGCGTTGGCTCCGAGCAGCGTGCCGAGCTGTCCGGGCTTGCCCACGTGTATGTTTTCGGTGGCTTTGAGCTTTCTGCTCCATTGGTGTACGCATGCTGTTTGGCTTTTGCCGTGGGCCATCGTGAACGTCACGCGTGCCAATCGTCCAAGGTCGGCGTTCCTCTCGGCTTTGAAACAATATTCCAAATATATCACGTCGTTGGCTTTGTGGTTGCCTGCCTTGCGCCTTATGCCCACAAAAGTGAGCCACGGCGCTTCCTTGTCCATGATAATTTCTGGTAGGGTGTTGGTGCGTAAAGTCACGAATACGTTGCCGCCCGTGCCAAGAACATCCACGTGCGAGGCCACTATTTGAAATTGTGGCGACGGCTTTTGCTCAATGTCGAGCTTGTACTGCTTGCTTGTCGTGGCTATTGTCAGCGTGGCTGTTCGGTTCGCAATGTCGCGATTGGGGCTTGCTTTTACCGTTATGGCCGTCTCGTTTTCGTTGGTTTGGGTTGTTGTAGTGCACCAATCTGTGGGTTTCCCATTGGCGTTTTCCGTCTTGACGCTCCAACTGTTGCCGTCCGTGCGAAGTCGCAATGTCACTTGTCCACCGTCGGCGTTGAAGTCTATGCGCCCTGAGTTGATAATTTGCTGAGTGGCCTCGTCCATGATGACGCTTGGCGTTTCGTCTCCGTCGCAATTAGCAAAAAATATACCGGACAGGGACAAAAGGCATAGGATGAGCAATGTCCTAAGTGATTTCATGTCTCGATTCAATTTAGTATAATATTTGAAAATGTATGATATTCGATGAGTTAGGCAAGATAACTTGAGGCTATTTCGCTTTTTGGTTAAACAAACGAAAGCGCGCTCCAAAGGTCAAGGCTATTTGTTACGCATATCGTAATGTCACGTTGTTATTGCCTTTGTGGTTTATCACGGTTGTCTTTGTGATTTGCGCACTGCGATTTTTGGTTTGTGGCAAACTGTTTGGGCAGGCTCTCTTTGAGCGCGTTGTTTACCGATCCGTGTGCCATGAGAATTTGGTGTGCCCGGTCATAGTCTATGTCGAGAGTCTCTGCGATGATGCGCGTGCCCCTGTCCACTAACTTCTGGTTGGTGAGTTGCATGTTGACCATGCGGTTCCCTTTCACTCTTCCCAGTTTAATCATAATGGCGGTGGACAGCATGTTGAGCGTCATTTTCTCGGCAGTACCCGATTTCATGCGGGTGGAGCCAGTGATATATTCGGGCCCGACGGGAATTTCCACACTCACGTCAGCCACAAATGTGATGGGCGACCGAGGGTTGTTGGTGATACATGCCGTAGGGATGCCATGATCTCTGCAGGCTTTTAGGACGCCCACCACGTAGGGTGTGTGCCCTGAGGCGGCTATGCCAGTCACGGTATCTATGGCGGTGGGCCGATAGGATTGCAGGTCTTTCCAGCCTTGCTCGGCGTCATCCTCGGCGTCTTCGACCGCATGACGCAAGGCCATGTCGCCTCCAGCGATCAATGCGATGACGCGATCGGCGGATACGCCAAATGTGGGAGGCAACTCAGATGCGTCGAGTACGCCAAGCCTACCGCTCGTTCCGGCGCCGACATAGAACAGGCGTCCACCTTGGCGCATGCGTTCAACAACGAGATTAACGAGTCTTTCTATTTGTGGAATGGCTTGTGCCACGGCATGAGCCACTTTGTGATCCTCTGTGCTGATGTCGTTCAATATCTCGTGCGTCGACTTCGTTTCCAAGTTGTCATAGCGTGATGTTCGCTCCGTGCAAGCCGTGCCCCGTTTGTCATTCGGCCCGCTTGCTCCGCCATCAGGGGCAGGCGTGCGATGCTGTTGGGTTTTTACGCCTTTGTAATCTGGTGTCATTTTCGTGTCGCAAACTTATTGGTGAAACTCCACCAAGCCATCCATTGGTGCCTTGATGATACGCCCGAGCCGCATGTTCTCTTCTGCCACAACCTCCGCGAGTTGTTTGTTGAAGGCCAAGGCGATGGACCCGACGAAACCGATAGGCAGCTGTTCGCACAGCTCGTACTGCCTTACGTTGCGGCGCAAGAAGCGTCTGAAGCCATCTTTTACCATCTCTTCGATGTGTGGCTCGTCAATATTCTCCTTGATAAAAGGTGCGAACGACGCCAAGAATCTGTTGGGTGTCTTTTGCCGATAAACCTTGTCTATGATGTCGGCGTTATTCAGTGGGTATCGCTCATGGAACTTGTCGATGATGCGCTGCGGTAGTTGACGTTTCATCACATCGCCCAAAAGGGTTCGCCCGAGCACCGCCCCGCTGCCTTCGTCGCCGAGAATAAACCCAAGGGGAGAGACGTTAGCCGTGATTTTTTCGCCATTGTAGGCGCACGAGTTGCTGCCTGTGCCAAGTATGCACGCGATGCCTGCGGAGTGCCCACAAATACCTCTTGCCGCGCCAAGCATGTCGCTCGCCACCTCGCAAGCTCCCTCAACGTATAAGCATTGGCGAAGCGCGCGCTCCACCGTGGGTTGTTTTTCCAATGTGCAGCCGGCCCCATAAAAGTGCAGTGAGGTGATGGAGGTAGTCGGGATGTGTGGCAATAGCGCTGTGTTTATTTCCGCTTTGATTTCGCCTTCGGTCATTTGGAAAGGGTTTAGGCCCTTGGTTTGCACTTGTGTTTTAGTTCCGTCTTGCGCCAACAGGCACCAATCTGTCTTGGTAGAGCCACTGTCCGCGATAAGTATTGCTTTCATACGCTGTCTGTTTTCTATGTTTGTTTTATGCCCTTGGTTTGCTTTTGACAAACCAAGAGAGTGTGTGTGGTGTATCTCTTCCGCGTTTTGGCTTTGCGCCGAATATCTTTTGCCGCTCCCAAGCGAGTCATGACACGCGGCCTGCTACAGGCCAATATATCCCCTCGTCGTATTATCTGTACATTCTGTATTCGCCAACGTAGATCCAACATCAGTCTCATGGGCACATTTGGCGTTCTCAAGTTTGGCTGACATCGGCACGACTACACATGCGTCTGCATGTTCGTGTTTGTTTCATTGATTTTTTTGCGCACAAAGAATGTGGCGCCCATAGTTCCCAAACTGCATGCCATCACCAGCCAAAAGAAATGCTCATAGCCCATCATTTCTTGCAGATAGCCGGCAAACATGCCCGGAACCATCATGCTCATAGCCATAAACGCCGTGCAAATGGCATAGTGAGCGGTTGTAAATTCGCCTTTGGAGAAGTGCATCATATAGAGCATATAGGCAGTGAATCCAAAGCCATAACCAAACTGCTCGACCGCCACGCACGCACTGATAATTGTGATGTTGACGGGGTGGAACATGGCGAGGTACACAAACGTGATGCAAGGCAGCGAGATGCTGGCGGCCATTGGCCATAGCGAACGGCGCAATCCCCACCGTGACGCGGCTATGCCTCCGATAATTCCGCCTATGGTAAGCGCGATGACACCTATGGTGCCATAGACAATTCCCACCGTGTCCGTGTCCAACCCCAGTCCTCCACGCGACGCCGGGTCAAGCAAAAACGGGTTCACCATCTTGAGAAGGAAAGCCTCTGGAAGCCTGTAAAGTAACATGAACGTGATGGCCAACCATACGCCCGACTTGCTGAAATAGGTGTAAAACGTGCGGGCAAACTCGCTTATTACCTCTCTTGCGCTCACCCTTGATTCGTGCCCCATGCGTGGATCGTCCGCTTGTGGGCGAGGCAGGGCGAACGTATGGTACAGCGTGAGGGCGCAAAACATTACGGCAGTGATGCCCATCGTGATTTGCCACGAGGTGGGAATGTCGCCCGTCGACTTTTCCAATCTGCCGGCAACGTACACCAATACGCCCTGCCCAAAGATGCTGCTGAGCCGATAAAAGGTGCTGCGGATGCCTACGAAGAAACTTTGTTCCTCCTCGTTGGCGGCCAACATGTAGAAGCCGTCGGCCGCTATGTCGTGGGTGGCCGAGGCGAACGCCGTGATGACAAAAAGGATGAGCGTGAGCGTAAACATGCTCACAGGCACTGTTTTGCTGCCTATCAGGGTGGTGTCGGGGTGCGGAACACTCAGTGTGAGCAGCAAGAAGAGCGCGCTCATGAGCACCTGAGTGGTTACAATCCACCATCGTTTGGTACGCAAAATGTCAACGAACGGGCTCCAAAGGGGTTTGATGACCCATGGCAGATAGAGCAAACTGGTGAACAATGCCATCTCGCCGTTGGGCACACCCATCCTCGTAAACATGGTCACTGATATGTTGTTCACTATGAAATATGGTATTCCCTCGGCAAAATAAAGCGTGGGAATCCACCACCATAGACGTTTTTTCGATTTACAATTCACAATTTTCAATGTACAATTATTGCCTTTCTGGCTGGTGCTTCATGTTTTTTTCAATTCACAATTAACAATTTTCAATTCACAATTATTGTTTGTAAACTGCTGCGTCTCCGTTTAAAGTTTATTATTTGAAATTGTGAATTATAAATTTAAGATTGCGAATTACAACCTCTTTTTCATGCGAGCCATCAGTTCCCACGTGCGCAAGCGGTCTTTGTAAAGATTGTTGCGATTGTTTTTCTCTATGCTCAGGTCGCCGTCCGAGTTGTCGTCCCAGCGCCGGCAATTGTATATAGCATCGTATATTCGGCCTATGCGATACTCTCTGCTGATGGCCAAGCCGATAGCGTAGTCCTCACCATAGCACACGTTAGGCAGTTTGATGTTGCGCAGTATGGGCGTGAAAAACGCCCGCGGGGCGCCAAGCCCATTGATGCGCAAAGCGTTGTTGTGTCCATTCTCGGGTGTCCACTCACGGTGGTCAATCTTGCCCGGTGGCAAGATGTTAAGGTCAATGTCTGTCAATGTGTACGAGCCGATGACCATGGCACATCTCTCTTGGCGGAAAGTTTCGACAATTTTTTGCAGTGTGTCCGTGCCCGAGTATACATCGTCCGAGTCCAATTGAACGATGAACCGGCCGCACTGCGGATGGTGTGCGGCCATGTTCCAGCTGCCCCCCACGCCG
Source organism: Hallella colorans (assembly GCF_003096815.1). GTDB lineage: Bacteria > Bacteroidota > Bacteroidia > Bacteroidales > Bacteroidaceae > Prevotella > Prevotella colorans. The sequence continues at coordinate 161,784 of NZ_QENY01000002.1, read as the reverse complement.
ATGTCATTGCGCTCTGGTATGATATGTATCACGCGTGGGTCGTCTTTGTACTCGTCTATCAGTTCAGTGGTGCCGTCGGTGGAATGGCAGTTAGGCCCATTCTCCACCACGAAGACATTGTATTCGAAATCGGTTTTCTGGCTCAACGCGCTCTCTATGGCGTCTCGAATGGTGCTCACGCGGTTGAGCGTGGGTATCATGATAGAAGCCTCCACCATGAAGTCGCCCGTGAAGTCCACCTTCTTGCTTATGGGAGGCAAGTACGCCCCCACTTCCTTAAGATGCTCTGTACAAGCGGCCTCCATCTCTATTTGTGAGTCTCTGTTGCGTGGATTTACATAGTCGAAGAGTTTCTCACCGGTCTTTCGGGTGTCAAGTTCCACCTCGGAATACAAGTATTCGTTGACGTGCTCTATGCGATGGCGTTGCGACAGTTTGAGTCTCAGGTCGTAAATGCCCGCCGCCGCATAGTCGGCGGTGGTGCGCGCGGCAGCCTCTTTCAACGCTTCGGTGCGAAAAAGGAGCACGCTGCCGAAGTCGAAATCGTCTCGCAGGCTGCCTGCTTGATAGTCAATGACGGGCGCCTCGGTGCGTTGTCCGTCGACCGACACGTTGTAATGGTCGGCGTAAATCATGCCCGCTCCGGTCATCTCGGCCACTTGCACCATGCGCTCCAAAGCCAGATAGCCCATGCGAATGTATTGTGGTTTGAGATAGAACAGGGTGTACTCGGCTTTGGCCATGCCAGCCATCGTGCGCACGGTCTCGCTCTCGCGCATGGACGTCTCCACGATGGTGATGTCGTTCACTATATCGAGCGCGTTCAGCGCGTTGACGTTTTTGTCGGTCTCTTCGTCGTTGCCCGCAGGCACGAAACAATCTATGAGTTTGGTCATTGTATAGGTATTTTGTATTTGATATTTGCTTATGCTATAATATAAAGGTGTAATTGAAAGATTAAACCTACCTTGAAGAAGGTTAGGTATGCGCTTACAGGTCGTCAAAACTAACAGTCTTCTCCACTGGCGTTACCTTTACTTTCTTGGTTTCCCATTTTGCAGCCCGACGCTTTGACTTAGCTGACAGGTTGCCCATGAGATACTGTTCTATCATCAGCGCTGCCAATGGAGCCGCCAAATCGGCCCCAAAGCCACCATTTTCGACAAACACACTGACGGCAATACGTGGCGAGTTCATCGGCGCGAACCCCATAAAGATGGAGTGGTCGGCCCCTTCGTTCTCTGCCGTTCCGGTTTTGCCGCATATCTTATAAGCTGGTGTGTCTATGCGAGCGGCAGTTCCATGCTTGACGGCCAAGCGCATACCTTGTATGACATAATCGATCGCCCACGGTTTGGCCAAACATTGTCGCGACCGCGTGCGTGTATCGTCCAATGGGTGGTCGGCTGTCGATTGATGAATGCGAGGGGTGAAAAAGAACCCTCGGTTGGCTATCATAGCCGCCAAATTGCACAGTTGCAGTGGAGTGGTGGTAACCTCTCCTTGCCCCATGCCCATCCACATCACGGTGGAGCCATTCCAGTTTCCGTGTAGCGCGGAGAGCGAAGCGGCGTTTGGCACATGCCCAGCCACCTCCCCGGGCAAGTCTACACCGAGCGGCTCTCCCAAACCCATGCTCTGCATGTAGGCGTTCCATTGGTCGATGGCGCTTTGCTTAGTGGGATACACGGCTTTGTTGTCTACCATTTCCTGAAATGCCTTGCAGAAATAAGCGTTGCATGAATATCCTAACGCTCCCACCAAGTCAAGCGGCGAACGATGCGCATGGCAGCCAATATGAATGCCGCCAAATGTGAAGCCTTTGTTGCAAGGATAAATCGTCTCTGGTTTGAGCGTGCCCTCTGAGAGCATGGCAAGTGCCTGTGCCACCTTGAAAGTGGACCCCGGCGAATACTCTTTTGAGATGGCTCGGTTGATGTCTTCGCCCACCCTGTCGGCGCTAACGAGCGCCAAGATGCGGCCCGTGGCTGGCTCTATGGCCACCATGCTTCCCTGTTTGCCGCGTAGAAGTCGCTTGCCCAAAGCCTGAAGTTTGGGGTCGATGGTCAGCGGTCCATCGGTGGGCAGGTCTTGAGCCAATGCCGCGCAAGCCACGAACATGCTAAGGATGAGTGTCTTGAAACGTATCATTTGGGTTGTCTTAAAACGGGCTGCGCCTGTTGCTATTGCCAAACTGGCGCCCACTGCCTCTCTTGTCATTATAGACTTATGATTTGTGTGGCTCTTCTTGATTTGGCCACATCGCTGCAAAGATACGATAAATAGACGACAATTGGCGACAAAACAGTTGCAAATTACGCTATCGTTTAGTGTCGGAGGCAAAAAAATGTTGACCGCGCCACTTAGCCAAGACATGACCTCGGTGTCAACATATAGTCACAAAAACATGTCCTTGAAAAATTGACCAAATAGCGGCTAAAAAATTGTTGCCGACCAAAAAATCGGTCATTTTTAGGCTATCATGTTACGGTCAAAACGCCATTGGCGCCTATTGGCGTTACGTTTAAGTACCGATCGTGGCGTGAATGTTACCCATTGAGGGTGCGTTTAAGGGCTAACGGGGGTGCGATTAAGGCCCAATGGCGATGGCGTAAGAAAACTATTTTTGCAGCATTCGCCTCATATTTTTGCAACATATTGAAGCATAGCGTTTTATGAAAAACTCAAAATACGGCCGTATTTGTGCGCGCATGCCTTCTCGCTCGTAAATAAGCTACTCTCAAAGACCCTTTTGTCAGTTATTTTCAGGGCTTTTTTCTTTGTCTTGAGCTTGGGCGAACATAAAACGCAGGGCGAATGTTCCGCGCCCATTTGCCCGACCTGATACCGACGGTGTGCCTCGTTCTGCCATTCGTATTTTATTACCGTGCGCACCAAAGATGAAGCCAACCACTCGTGAGCCAATACCGATGCGTACGTCATGTCTTGTGAGGCATGATATTTAAGGGTTTCTATATCTTTAACAGTGAGATGATGGCGGTTAGTTAATATTTTATTAATTTTGCAAACATGAGTAAACCTTTGGCAGAAAGGATGCGCCCAACGACCCTCGACGACTATGTAGGGCAAGAGCATGTGGTGGGCAAAGACGCCGTGCTTCGACGCATGGTGGAGGCCGGCCATATATCATCGTTCATACTGTGGGGGCCGCCCGGTGTGGGCAAGACCACGTTGGCCCGGATTATCGCAGGCATGCTTAAGGTGCCATTTTTCACGCTGAGCGCGGTGACGAGTGGCGTGAAAGATGTGCGCGAGGTGATAGAGCGGGCCAAGCAGGGGCATTTTTTCAACGCGCAATCGCCCATACTGTTCATTGACGAGATACACCGCTTCTCCAAATCGCAGCAAGACTCGCTCTTGGGGGCTGTGGAACGTGGTGTCGTTACGCTGATAGGGGCCACGACGGAAAATCCCTCTTTCGAGGTAATCAGACCGTTGCTATCTCGTTGCCAACTCTATGTGCTCAAGTCGTTAGACAAAGACGACTTGATGAGGATATTGAGTCGGGCTATCGCCGAGGACGACGAGCTGAGGCGTCGCAAAATCGATCTCAAGGAGACGGGAGCAATGATGCGATACAGTGGGGGCGACGCTCGCAAGCTGCTCAATATTCTTGATTTGGTGGTGTCGTCCACCACAAGCCATGAGGTGCTGGTTACCGACGAGACGGTAGAGAGGCTTTTGCAATCTAACCCATTGGCTTACGACAAAGACGGAGAGATGCATTATGACATCATTTCGGCCTTTATCAAGAGCATCAGGGGTTCAGACCCCGACGCGGCGCTTTACTGGATGGCGAGGATGATAGAGGGTGGGGAAGACCCGCAGTTTATAGCCCGCCGGTTGGTGATAAGTGCGGCCGAAGACATCGGACTGGCTAACCCCAATGCGTTGTTGTTGGCCAACGCGGCTTTTGACGCTGTCATGAAGATAGGATGGCCTGAGGGGCGCATACCATTGGCCGAGGCCACGGTCTATTTGGCCACCAGCCCGAAAAGCAACTCTGCCTATTTGGCCATCGACGCGGCGATTGATGAGGTGCGTCACAGCGGCAATCAGCCCGTGCCATTGCCCATCAGGAACGCGCCAACCAAGCTCATGGCCGAACTTGGATACCATGACGGCTACAAATACCCGCACGATTATCCGAACAATTTTACAGAGCAGCAATACTTGCCAGACGCTCTCATGGACGTGAGATTTTGGCATGCGCAACATGCGCCGGCTGAGGACAAACTGTACAGGCGCATGACTGACTGTTGGGGCGACCGCTTCAAAGATTGATAATGGCATGGGTTCACCCATCATGCGAATAATCATGGCACATGCCTTGAAACATAAAAGACGACGAAACGATAAAAACTGAGAAATGAAAATTGTAGTATTAGATGGCTATTCAGCCAATCCCGGCGACCTGTCATGGTCGGAGATGGAAAAATTAGGAGACTTAAAGGTGTATCCGCGCACCTCGGAGGACAAGGTGGTGGAATATGCCAAGGATGCTGAAATCATCCTGTTAAACAAAGTAAAGATAACACGTGACACCATCGATAGGCTGCCACATCTTAAATATATTGGCGTACTCGCTACGGGTTATAATGTGGTGGATGTGGATTACGCCCACGAGCGTGGCATCATCGTGTCCAATATTCCGGCATATAGCACTGACAGTGTGGTGCAGATGACTTTCGCGCACATACTGAACATTACCAACCAAGTGGGGCATTACGCCAACGAGGTACGCGATGGCCAATGGAGTAACAGCAAAGACTTTTGTTTTTGGAACACACCCATCATTGAGCTTGCTGACAAAACGATAGGCATTGTGGGGTTAGGCAATATCGGCATGCACGTAGCCACGATAGCCCGCCAGTTTGGCATGGATGTGTTTGCCATGACATCTAAAGAGGCGGCACAACTACCTGAGGGTATTCAGAAAACCACATTGGACGGCCTACTGAGCATATCAGACGTGTTGACATTGCACTGTCCGCTTACACCCAATACCGACAAAATGATCAACGCCGAGCGATTGGCACGTATGAAGCGCGGCTCCATACTCATCAACACAGGCCGTGGGCAGTTGGTGGATGAGCAGGCCGTGGCCAACGCCTTGGCTGATGGGCACCTCTTGGGCTATGGCGCCGATGTGATGGGCTTGGAGCCACCATCCAAAGATAATCCGTTGCTAAAACAGCCCCACGCCTATTTCACGCCCCACATCGCTTGGGCGTCTATGGAAGCGAGGGCGAGACTACTCAAGATAGCTGTGGAAAACGTAAATGCCTTTATAGCTGGACAACCTAAAAATGTGGTATGAAATATTCTATCGAGACCCCGATTTTGTTCGCTCGATACAGGTAATCCTTGAGTTGCTCGGAACATTGGCTTTCGCCTTGTCTGGAATAAGACACGCGGCCGAGAAGAAATATGATTGGTTTGGTGGTTTTGTCTGCGGTTTTTCCGTAGCCATCGGTGGTGGTACACTCCGCGATTTGATGCTTGGCGTGACACCGTTCTGGATGACTTCGCCTTTCTATGTGGTCTGTACGATGCTCGCGCAAGTCATCGTGATTGTGTTTGCGAAATACATGAAGCGGCTGGATAACACGTGGTTGCTCTTTGACACCATTGGATTGGCACTGTTTACCATAGCCGGCATTCAGAAGTCTCTAACCTGCGCTCAGCCATTTTGGGTGGCCATTATCATGGGATGTATCACGGGATGCGCAGGCGGTATTATCCGAGACGTGCTTCTGAATAAACCACCCGTGGTGTTTCAAAAAGAGATTTATGCTATGGCGAGTGTCGCTGGCGGGTTGCTTTATTGGTTTATGGTATGGCTGGAGTTAAATTTTGCCGTAACGGTGGTGGTCACTTTCATAGCCATTATCACAATACGTTTTTTGGCCTTGCGCTACCATATCTCGCTGCCTGTTCTGCAAAGCGAAGAATAAGAAAACACGACGTGTGCTTGGGCATGTCGTATTAATTTAGTAATTTTGCAGGCAATTCGAAGGTTTATAAACTCAATAATTTCATGAAGATTTCATATAAGTGGCTTAAGGAGTACGTGGATTTCTCGCTAACGCCCCAAGAAACCGCTGACGCATTGACCTCCACGGGGTTGGAGGTGGACTCTTTGGAGGAAGTGCAAGCCATCAAAGGAGGCCTGAAAGGTCTATATGTGGGAAAGGTTCTCACCTGCGAAGCCCATCCAAACAGTGACCACTTGCATGTCACAACCGTTGATTTGGGCAAGAACGAACCGCAACAGATAGTTTGTGGCGCACCCAATGTAGCGACAGGCCAGAAGGTCATCGTGGCCGATTTGGGCTGTGTGCTCTATGATGGCGACAAGGAATTTGTCATCAAGAAATCGCGCCTGCGCGGCGTGGACAGCTTTGGCATGATATGCGCCGAGGACGAAATAGGCGTGGGCAACAGTCACGAGGGCATCATTGTTTTGCCAGAAGACGCTGTCGTGGGCACGCCTGCCGCCGAATATTACCACTTGGAGAGCGATTGGGTGATAGACATCGACATCACGGCGAACCGCGCCGATGCGTTGAGTCATTATGGCGTGGCGCGCGACTTGTACGCTTGGCTGGTGCAACGGGGGTATGAAACTACATTGCATCGCCCGGATTGCGACAGGTTTGAGGTGGACAATGAGTCGTTGCCTATCGACGTAGAGATAGAGAATACTGCGGCATGCAAACGCTACGCATGCTTGAGCGTGACAGATTGTGACGTGAAAGAAAGCCCCAAATGGTTGCAAGACAAGCTTGTGACCGTGGGATTGCGCCCTATAAACAATATCGTGGACATCACCAATTATATCATGATGGCCTACGGTCAACCCATGCATTGCTTTGATGCGGATATGGTAACGGGGCACAAAATAGTAGTGCGCACGCAGCCTGAAGGCACAAAATTTGTGACATTGGACGGCGAGGAGCATGAACTTGGGGAGCACGACCTGAGTATCTGCAACGCCGAGGAGCCTATGTGCATTGCCGGCATTTTTGGCGGCAAAGGCTCTGGCACCTACGAGACAACGAGAAACGTGGTGTTGGAAAGCGCCTATTTTCATCCTACATGGATTAGGAAAAGCGCGCGAAGGCATGGACTTAGTACTGACTCAAGTTTCAGGTTTGAGCGTGGCATAGACCCCAACGGACAAGTTTACGCATTGAAACAGGCTGCTATACTGTGCAAAGAGCTGGCTGGCGGAAAAGTTTCCATGCAGGTGAAAGACGTCTATCCAGAGCCAATGGAGGATTTCAAGGTGAGCCTGCGATATGAATATTGCGACCGACTAATAGGCAAAAGCCTTGGCAAGGATACCATAAGGCGTATAGCGCAAAGCCTTGAGATGAAAATAGTAAGCGAGAACGAGGAGGGCATGGAACTGTTGGTTCCGGCCTATCGCGTGGATGTGCGTCGCCCGTGCGACGTGGTGGAGGATATCCTTCGAATATATGGGTATAACAATGTGGAAATACCCACCCAGCTAAAATCATCGCTTACCGTTGAGGGGGACGAGGACAGGGAACACCGATTGGAAAATATCGTGAGCGAACAATTGGTGGGTTGCGGTTTTAATGAGATATTAAACAACTCGCTTACCAAGTCGTCCTATTATGAAAAAGACAATTTGAGCGCATACCTTTGGAAGAACACGGTGAAACTAATGAATCCTTTGAGCGCGGATTTGGGCGTCATGCGCCAAACTATGCTGTTCGGAGGATTGGAGTCTTTGGCTCGAAACATCAACCGAAAACGCACCAATCTCAAATTTTTTGAGGTTGGAAATGTTTATCATTATGCGCCAGAGAAAGATGACAACGACGCTTCCATCAAAGCCTATTCGCAGGAATACCACCTTGGATTGTGGATCACTGGTAAGCGTGTAGAGGGTTCGTGGGCGCATCCCGACGAGGAAACGTCATACTATGAACTCAAGGCTTATGTTGAGAATATACTGCGAAGGGCTGGCGTGCCAGACGAGATCATGGTGGCCTCGAAGAGCGACAACAATATCTTCGTTTATGGTTTGACCATTAAAAACCGCGGTGGCAAGATGCTTGCGGAGTATGGCAAAATCTCCAAAAAAGTGTTACGCAAGTTGGATATCGACAATGACGTGTACTATGCGGAACTTAATTGGACTGGTATCATGAAGGCTATCAAGAAAAACAAGATAGTGTTCAAGGAACTTAACAAGTACCCAGCCGTTAGCCGTGACCTCGCGTTGCTGCTTGATGAGGGCGTGGAGTTTGCGCAAATAGAGCAAATAGCCCGCCAGACGGAGAAGAAATTTTTGCGTGATGTTGTCCTTTTCGACGTGTATCAAGGCAAGAACCTGCCCGACGGAAAGAAGAGTTACGCCGTAAATTTCATTCTTGAGAACGAAGAAAAAACATTGAATGACAAACAGATTGACGCTATCATGCAGAAACTTATCCATAATTTGACAACAAAATTGGGTGCTGAATTGCGTTAAACTAAGATAGATAATAATCATATAAATAGACAAATTCCCATGGGAAGAGCATTTGAATATCGTAAAGCTACTAAGTTAAAGAGGTGGGGGCACATGGCCCGCACGTTCACAAAATTAGGTAAACAAATCAGCATTGCAGTAAAAGCTGGTGGACCCGAACCTGAGAACAACCCTACCTTGCGTGCGATTATCGCCACATGCAAGAAGGAAAACATGCCCAAGGACAACATAGACCGTGCCATCAAGAATGCCATGGGCAAAGACACCAGCGAGTACAAGGATGTGACATACGAGGGATATGGACCCCACGGAATAGCCGTTTTCGTAGAGACCCTGACCGACAACACCACCCGAACCGTTGCCGACGTGCGCTCGGTATTTAACAAATTCAATGGAAATCTTGGCAATCAAGGCTCGCTGAGTTTCCTTTTCGACCACAAGAGCGTGTTCACTTTCAAGACGAAAGAGGGGGTGGACATGGACGAATTGATACTTGACCTTATCGACCACGAGGTGGAAGACGAGTACGACGTGGATGAAGAGGAGGGCGAAACCACTATTTACGGCTCGCCAACAGCTTTTGGTGAAATACAAAAATACCTTGAGGACAATGGTTTTGAGATTACCAGCGCAGAGTTTACACGCATTCCAAACGACTTGAAAGACGTAACGCCAGAGCAGCGCGAAACCATTGACAAGATGGTGGAAAAACTCGAAGAGTTTGACGATGTGCAGAACGTGTACACCAATATGAAGCCAGAGTAACTGTCTTAAGGGCTAATAACAGCCTGCTTAAGTTTCTCTCAAAACCATTTGCACGTTGTCCTCTATAGAGCACAGGTGTCAAAAGGTACATTACGCAATGCCAAGCTATCGACTCGATGGCTTGGTATTTTTATATGTTTGACACGATGCGATGTTCTCATAAATAAGCCGTTTTTTAACAATAATGTCACGAAGATTAAATGATAATGTAATAAATTGCTAACTGAAATTAATTTAATTTGATAAAATTTATATCAAAATATTTGCTAAAGGCTATTATATTGCTTATTTTTGCACATCTAAGTGATAGATGAGTAAATATTAAACGAATAAGAGTTATGAATCAAGAAGCTTATGATAGATTGGTAAGTTGTGGCGTCAGATTATCCATGCAACGTTTGGCTATTATGAATTACCTGCTTACCCATCACACTCACCCAACCGTAGAGGATGTCTATCAGGGCATTTGCAAGGAAATAAGGACATTGAGTCGTACCACTGTCTATAACACGTTAAGACTTTTTGCCGAACATAACGCTGCTCAGATGATCACCATTGACGATCATCGTGTGTGTTATGATGGCGACATTCGCCCACACGTTCATTTCTTTTGCCGTAAATGTGGACATGTTTACGATCTTTTTGATGAGGTTCCTCCGCGAATGGAACAACCCAAAAACATAGACGGGCATGCCATTGATGAGATGCAACTTTATTACAAAGGTGTATGCAAGCATTGCAAGACAAATGATAATTAAATAATTTATCCATCACAACTAACAGTTGGCCACTTGTATAACGACATGCAAGTGGCTATTTGTTTTTAATTTTTCGCTCACGCCATTGCTACCAAGGAGAAACTGTGGTATGTTTCGTTCCAATCACATTGCTCATTCAATGATATTTTTTGGTAATTTAATGGCGTAAACATTGATCGTTATGTGCTTAATTTAACAACCTTTTACGCATAACGAGAATATTTACAGCTTAAAATGTTTATCTTTGCAATCTTAAACCAATAATAGATAATGATAGAGGTAAGGGTAAAAGATTCCGAAGTGAGGCGAGCCTCACAAGAGGGTATGGACGCATTCGTCGCTGTGTTTTCAGACGCAATTCTCAAGAGTATCGGTGGCGAGTTGAACGCGGACAATATGTCTATGCTCAATTCTGACCAAATCACGCTGATAGCCTATGTTATTTTACGCGACGAGCTGATGAGCGGCGGTTTTGTCCAACTCATTCATAATGGCTATGGCGATTTTATCTATCGCAATCCCTTTGATAAAGCCGTGCGTGAATGGGGGTTGACCGAACTCTATCGCATCATCCACAAAACCCATCGTCTTTATAGCAAATGTCATGAGGCTATTGAACAAGACTGTACGCAGGAAGAGTTTGACGCGCTGTACGAGCAACATCCGGAGTTTGACGTTTATGATGATGCTTTTGTAGAGTTAGAGGAAGATTTCACCACCCAAGTAGCTCATTATGTGGACGAAAATATCGAAAATTTCGCAATCGTAGAACATGAATAAAGACGCGCTCGCACTTCGCAAGAAGAGCCCTATACAGATAAAAAACAAGAAAGCCTCGTTCGAGTACAGCTTCATTGACACTTACACGGCGGGCATTGTGCTCACCGGTACCGAGATCAAGTCTATCCGATTGGGCAAGGCATCATTGGTAGACTCGTTTTGTATCGTGAGCAATGGTGAGATATGGCTTAAGGGTATGAACATTTCACCCTATTTTTATGGCTCTTATTCCAACCACGTTTCAAAGCGTGATCGCAAGCTGTTACTCTCAAAAAAAGAAATCAGGCATTTGGCCGAAGATACCAAGACACCTGGCCTGACTATCGTTCCAACCTTGGTTTTTATTGATAATAATGGTCGTGCCAAAGTTGACATTGCCTTAGCCCGAGGTAAGAAGGAATACGACAAACGCCAAAGTCTCAAGGAGAAAGAAGACCGGCGAGAAATGGATCGGGCGATGAAACATTTTTAGAATGGCAGAGATTTCGCAGTGCCATGTATGGACAGACTGCTATGTGGCACTGTGGAGAAAGTAGGTGCACCGTTTGAAAATACATCATAGGCGGTGCCACGATTTCAGGTGAATTGGTTGTTCTAACAGTGATCATTCGTTTTTCGTACCAACATTGATTTTTGTGGGAAAATGTACAAATACTATTCTGTGAATATTGTACATGTAATTTTTAAATGATTGGTTGAAGATTTGAAAATAAATTATTGCTGTCCGGTAAAACATTATTAAATTAAAAAAATTAGGGCTGACGTTTCTCACGAGGTATCAACCTTGTTGGTTTTCTTTGTTTTTTGAGAAAAAATATAACCATGAGCAAAGATAGTCATTTTAGCGAACAGCAATAAATTATTATATTGTTTACCTCTGCTTGGGAATTTATTTCCTTAATGCGTCAGGCAGTAATAGGTTTTGTAATGTGTTTGATGATTGATCACATTTTGCAAGCAAAGTTAAGACATTTAGATTGTTATGAGTTTCAATTATAGGCAAATGATTTTCACTTATCGTTATTTTATTGTATAAACGCCTTTTAATGTGTTTTTTTTATCAATACGTAACATTATTAATTGTGTACATGCTCATTAAGTTCCATTTTTTTATGTACATTTGCACAACGTATCAATTGATCCTATTATGCAAATGTTACCACTCTTTACGTTCGCAGCATCACAATTGTGGCTTCAAGTTGTGTTGTTCGTGGCGGGCATCGTTATCGTTTTGTGGGGTGCTGACCGCCTTACCGATGGCGCCGTGGGCTTGGCCGAGCGCATGGGTGTGCCCCAGATAGTCATCGGTCTCACCATTGTGTCCATTGGAACGTCCATGCCCGAGTTTTTTGTGAGCCTCATGTCGGCCATCAATGGTACGCCCGATTTGGCTGTTGGCAATGTCGTGGGAAGCAATATTTTCAATACAGCACTCATCGTTGGTGTTGCGGCTATGATATGTCCCATACATATTTTGCCTGCAACAGTGAAAAAAGACATGCCCTTTACCATCATCGCGTCGGTGGTATTGCTTGTAATGTGCTTTGATTCGAGCATCTCTCGGATCGATGCGCTATTGTTGTTTGCCATGTTTGGCATGTTCATGTACATCACGCTAAAGGGAGCGCGCGCTAATTTCGGGCAAGGGTCTGATGGCGGTTCCGTCAAGAAGCGTCCCATGGCCGTTTCTCGGTCCGTGGCGTTTTTAGTTGTCGGTTTGGCATGTTTGGTGCTTGGCTCCAATGTGTTTGTGGACAACGCATCGGCCATTGCCGCCAATCTTGGCATGAGCGAAGCACTCATCGGTCTTACCATCGTGGCCTGTGGCACGTCGCTTCCAGAGCTTGCCACTACGGTGGTGGCCGCTCGTCGTGGCAACAGTGGCATCGCCATTGGCAATGTTTTAGGTTCTAACGTGTTCAATATCTTGATGATACTTGGTCTTACGGGCCTTATCTCGCCCATGGACATTCAGGGCATAACCAGTGTGGACCTTGGCGCGCTACTTCTTTCCATTGTTGTGTTGTGGCTCTTCTCGTTCACGAAATATCGAGTTGAGCGATGGGAGGGAGCGTTGCTTACGACCGGTTTTTTGGGCTACATGGCCTATCTCGTCAGCCAAGCGGCCTGACGGTTAGCCCATGATGGGCGCAAAAAGAGGGTCCGCATACCATTTTTTGTGCCCATTGTTGCCATAATCGGTGGGATCTAAACACTTTTTTAGATACTTATCGGTCACGAATGGAAATATAATCGTACCTTTGCGGCTGAAATAGAGTGCTTGGTAAACCTCTTAAAAAACAAGACATGAACAATAATAAACAGACCGTGAGTGTGCTGTTTATGCTTTTCAGCATACTCTTTTGTGTTTGCCTCATTGCGGCAAACGTATTGGAAACAAAGCAAATATCGGTTGGTTCCATCAGTCTCACGGGTGGTTTCATCGTGTTTCCCGTATCTTATATCATTAATGACTGTGTTTGCGAGGTGTGGGGATTTCGCAAGGCGCGATTGCTCATTTGGACGGGCTTTGCCATGAATTTCTTTTTTGTGGCTATGGGTGCCATCTGCGACCTCATCCCGGGCGCCGACTATTGGAACAACGATGCGGGTTTTCATGCCATCTTCGGGTTGGCCCCACGTATCGCGCTGGCATCGTTTGTTGCGTTTGTCATTGGTAGTTTTGTCAATGCTTACGTGATGAGCCGTATGAAGATACGCGACGGAGGCAAGCGTTTTTCAGCGCGAGCCATACTCAGCACCGTTGCTGGCGAGACCTGTGATTCGGTTATATTCTTTCCCTTGGCCTTGGCCGGCGTGGTTCCAGCGAGCGAGTTGCCTTGGCTCATGTTGTGGCAAGTGGTTCTCAAAACCATCTACGAGGTGTTGGCGTTGCCCATCACCGTGAGGATCGTGAGAGCGATGAAGCAGCACGAGGGAGAGGACGTTTACGACACAGACGAGAGTTATAACGTATGGAAAGTATTTAGTTTGTAAGGATTATGGCATCAAACAGAGAGCAAGAAGGATTGAAATCATTGGGCGCACAGACACGATACAGTATGGATTACGCCCCCGAAGTATTGGAGACTTTCAACAATAAGCATCCCGAAAACGACTATTGGGTGCAGTTCAATTGTCCCGAGTTTACGTCGCTCTGTCCCATCACGGGGCAACCGGATTTTGCCGAGATACGCATCAGTTATGTGCCGGCAGAACGCATGGTGGAAAGCAAGAGCCTGAAATTGTATCTTTTTAGTTTTCGCAATCACGGCGATTTTCATGAGGATTGTGTCAACATCATCATGAAAGACCTCGTCAAACTCATGTCGCCCAAGTATATAGAGGTGGTTGGATTGTTCACACCGAGAGGTGGCATCAGCATTTACCCTTATGCCAACTATGGCCGGCCGGGCACCAAATACGAGCGTATGGCCGAGATGAGGTTTGCCAATCATGGCATGAGATAACCATTTCCGAACGCATGAGCGGGTTTCGCGTACCCATGCTTGCGAGCTGTCGGTATGTGGCCTTATGCGCTGTTTGGCAAAAACAGACGTTGTGATAGCCAACTGGCAAGTGATGGTGGATTTGAAAAAATAATGTGGAAAAAACATGACAAAACACCTCTCAGAAATCACTTGTATGCAAATGGCAGAGGCGTTGCCTACAAATACGCGAAGCATGTGAGTTTTCTTTCATGTGCTGTAAATCAGCGCGATGGGAATGAAAATATGAAATCGGCTCAAAAAAGTTTTCCAAGCAACTTGTCATTAGGCCTTAATCGTGTGGCCATTAAGGCTTGGACGCACCGTGAAAAAGACCGAAACGGCTCGCGTTTAGTACCGAAACGCAAGACCAATGAGTACCAATGGCAAAATATTTGCGAGACAAAGATGTTGCCAAAGTCTTTTTTAAATAAATAATTCACGTTTTTGCCGCTAAATCAATTGGTTGTAGACCACCTGTTTTTTTGATATATTCTTGACAGATTGAGGTGGTTACCGCCCACCCAAATCATCGTTTTGCATGCGCCCCGCCGCATCTTATGGTTGGGCGTTTCTTCTTAAGGCGGCTTTCTTATGCTTGTCGGCGATGGTCTGCGCTTTCTTGTTCACCTCGTTGGCATCTTTCTTACGGTAGTAGCAGCGAGTGCCATTGCGGTCGGTGAGCGCTAATGAGTCATGGCTAAGAAAATCGATAGAACATGTGTCGTATCTGATGTCTGTGAAGCCATCCACCGTGTTGTCCTTGTCGTATTTTGGCTTTCCACTCGCCAAAATAAATTTTCCGTTCCATATTTGCCATTTGATGAAATAGTCAAGCGATGGGTATATCACGGGACTTTCGTCTGCCAAGGCGTTCAACTCGCGTATGTAGCCCACGCTGGCAGCTTCTCCTTGTGATTTAAGCCAAAAGCCGTATTCGAGTGGTACGAACAGGGAGAGTGCCAGAGAATCGGCCATCGAGTCTTTAGTGCGGTCCTGTACTTGCTCTTGTTCGTAGCTGTCTTGCCGCATTTGCGGCATGACCATATAGCACCATACGCCCTTCAGCTCATCCAAATTGATAACCATGTCGGCTACGTTCGCGTGTTTCTTGTTTGGCACTAACGCAATGCGGTCGCCCGTATTGATGCTGCCCAGCACTTTGTTTCTACGTGTGGCTAAAACAATGTCATACCTCACGGGGTCGCTTCCGTCTGCGGGCAATAATAGTATGGCGTCGTCCGAGCTTCCCTTGCAGGCCAATCCATAGACGGTGCTGTCGCCAGCCATCCGGTAATCTCCTGCGAAAGGGTCGTTTATATTGGTCGTGTCGGCAGCTTGGCGCTTGCAGCTCACGATGGTTATGACAATAAATATTGCAACAAATATTTTTCTAAATATCATCATGTATGACTGTTGTTCTTTGCAAAGATAATTATAAAAGAATAAAAAAAACGTACTATCGGACCTAATTTGGATTTTTTTATCTAATTTTGCATACCTAATCGTAATGCCATTCCTCTCAATGCATAGGTGAAGGACTGGTTTTGAAATATGAATTGAAAGCACAAAAATAATGAGCAAGAAAATTCAGTTTAGTCTCATATATAGAGACATGTGGCAGAGCTCAGGCAAGTTTCAGCCTCGCAAAGATCAGTTGGAGCGTATCGCCCCGGTAATTATCGACATGGGATGTTTCTCGCGTGTGGAGACCAATGGTGGCGCTTTCGAGCAGGTACAATTGCTTGCTGGTGAAAATCCAAACGAGGCTGTGCGCGCCTTTTGCAAGCCATTTAATGAAGTGGGCATCAAAACCCACATGTTAGACCGTGGCTTGAATGCCCTGCGTATGTATCCAGTGCCAGACGATGTGCGTGCCATGATGTACAGGGTGAAACACGCACAGGGTGTGGATATACCTCGCATTTTTGACGGTCTGAACGACATTCGTAACATTGCGCCATCCATCAAGTGGGCCAAAGAGGCGGGCATGACTCCGCAGGGCACGCTGTGCATCACGACGTCTCCCGTACATACGCTCGACTATTATGAGCATTTGGCCGATCAGGAGATTGAGGCTGGAGCAGAGGAGATATGTTTGAAAGATATGGCTGGCATCGGTCAGCCGGCGTTCTTGGGCCAGTTGGCCAAACGTATCAAGGACAAACATCCCAATATTATATTGGAATACCACGGTCACTCCGGTCCCGGACTGAGCATGGCATCGGTCCTTGAGGTGTGCCGCAATGGTGTGGACATTATTGACACGGCCATAGAGCCACTGTCATGGGGCAAGGTACATCCTGACGTTATATCCGTTCAGAGCATGCTTCGCAACGCGGGCTTTGACGTTCCTGATATCAACATGAGCGCGTACATGAAAGCGCGCGCACTCACGCAAGAGTTTATCGACGAATGGCTTGGCTGTTTCATCAACCCGCAAAACAAGGTGATGAGCTCGCTTCTGCTCACCTGTGGCCTACCTGGCGGCATGATGGGCTCCATGATGTCTGATCTGAAAGGCATGTACGACACCATCAACAACCTGCGCAAAAAGAAGGGCGAGGAACCACAGAGCATGGACGACCTGCTCATCAAGCTCTTTGATGAGGTGGCTTACGTGTGGCCGAGGGTGGGATACCCACCTTTGGTAACGCCGTTCTCGCAGTACACCAAGAACATCGCGCTTTTCAACCTGCTCACATTGGAGCAAGGCAAGGGGCGGTATGTTATGATGGACGACGCCATGTGGGGCATGATTCTTGGCAAGAGTGGCAAGGTGCCCGGCAAGATAGATGACGAATTGGTTAAGCTGGCCAAAGAAAAGGGTTTCGAATTTACCGATGCCGACCCCCACACGCTACTGCCAAACGCGCTCGATGACTTCAAGAAGGAGATGGACGAGAATGGTTGGGACTATGGTCAGGATGACGAGGAGCTGTGGGAATTGGCCATGCACCCAGAGCAATACAGGAACTATAAGAGTGGGCAAGCCAAGAAAAATTTCTTGGCCGACTTGCAGAAGGCTAAAGATGCCAAGCTTGGCGGTAACGCCACGCCAGAGCAGTTGGCCGCTTACAAGCACGCCAAAGCTGATGCCATCGTGGCTCCCGTGAAGGGACAGGTGTACTGGGAGTTCCAAGGCGACGGAGAGGCCGCTCCGGCGATAGAACCATACATCGGCAAGACCTATAAGGAGGGAGAAGCGTTCTGCTACATTCAGGCTCCTTGGGGCGAGTTTGTCGAGGTAGGCGCCAGCCTCGGGGGAAAACTTGTCGAGATAGGTGCCAAGCAAGGTTCTAAGGTGCAAAAGGGTGATGTGATAGCTTATATCGAAAGGGATCACGAATAATCTTTTTGGTTAGCCAGTGATATACATTTATCAATAAATAAATATTCGCCCTTTTCTCCAAAGTGGAGGAGAGGGCGATCGTTTTTTAAGTCATGGATTATCAAGTACAACTCAATTGGGTGATGCGTCTGATAGACAAGTATTATCCAGAGGATAGCGAGTTACGTCGCATTTTCTTGACACATAGCATAGCGGTTACGCGCAGGGCGTTGCAAATTTGCGACCTCCATCCAGAGCTTGGCCTTGACCGCGCGTTTGTGGAAGAGGCGGCCATGTTGCACGACATCGGCATCTTCGAGTGCGATGCTCCGAGCATCTGTTGTCATGGAAAAGAGCCCTATTTGCGACATGGGATAATTGGCGCCAACTTGATGCGCGCCGAGGGATACCCTCGCCATGCCCGCGTGTGCGAACGTCACACGGGTGCTGGATTGACAAAGGAGGCTATCGTTTCGGGCAATCTTCCGTTGCCCCACCAAGACTATTTGCCCGAGACATTGGAAGAAAAGGTGGTGTGCTACGCTGATAAGTTCTACAGCAAGACAAAATTGAAACATGAGCGAACCCTCGCCGAGGCCGAGCGAAGTATCGCTCGTTTTGGTGATGACGGGTTAGAACGCTTTAAGACATGGGAGGCAATGTTTGAATAACAAAGTTAAAATTGCGAAAACACACGACTTTTCACCATTTATTACCTACTTTTGTACCTCAAATGAAGACACGGCTTTTCGTCATATTTATGCTTTTCGTCATGGCCTTTTCCATGGCAAACAGCGACGTGCCCGGATTTTTTAACAAAAATATCAATTCCGTCAACGACGACACGACGAAAACTAAGCTTGCCCTCAACGATCATTCCACATTAAAAGACTCTACCATCACGGAGGAAAATGTAGACGTCAAAACTGATACCGCCATGATGGATTCGCTCCAGCTTGCCATTTACCATCACAACAAGATGGTGGACGATTCCATCAGGTTAGACTCCCTTAACAAAAAGAAAAAGAGTGGTATAGACGCCCCCGTTAAATACGAGGCTCAAGACTCATTGATATATGAGGCCAAATCAAATACCGCCCATCTTTACGGCACTGCTGAGGTGAGTTATGAAAACATGAACCTCAAAAGCGATAAAATATACATGAGTTTGGACAGCAGTTTGGTGCACGCAACGGGCAGTGCAGACTCAACGGAGAAAACTGGCATCAAGGGTCGTCCGGTCTTCACTATGGGGCAGGATAAGTATGACACCGACACCATGGCGTTCAACTTTAAGAGTAAGAAAGGCATTGTGCGCAATGCGTATACCCAACAAGAAGACGGTTATCTTGTCAGTAAGGTGTCAAAGCGTAATGATAAGGGTGAGCTTTTCCTTGCTCACGGCCGCTATACCACTTGCGATAAGGAGCATCCTGACTTCTATATAGCCCTGTCGAGAGCTAAAGTGCGTCCAGGCAAGGATGTGATTTTTGGTCCGGCATATATTGTAGTGGCTGATGTCCCATTACCTTTGGCCGTCCCTTATGGTTTTTTCCCGTTCACCAAAAGCTATTCCAGCGGCTTTATTATGCCTTCTTATGGCGATGAAAATAATCGTGGCTTCTATCTCCGCGACGGAGGCTACTACTTTGCTGTCAGTGACAAATGGGACTTAAAGTTGCTTGGCGAAATTTACACCAAGGGATCGTGGGGTATCTCTGCTGCCAGCAACTATCGCAAACGCTACAAGTACAGTGGGTCGTTTTTTGCAGCTTACCAAGACACCAAGACAGGAGACAAGGGCATGCCAGACTTCCAAGAGCAAGAGAGCTTCAAGCTGCAATGGAGCCATCGGCAAGACCCCAAGGCCAACCCATTCAGCTCTTTGTCAGCAAGCGTCAACTTTGCCACTTCAAGCTACGAACGAAACAATCTCACGAGCATGTACAATCCGCAAGCCATGACCCAAACCACGCGCACCTCTTCAGTAAGCTGGAGCACCACTTTCTCAAGCATTGGACTCTCATTGAGTACCTCGGCCAACCTTTCGCAAAACATGCAAAACTCCACCATATCTCTAACTTTGCCTGATGTCAATGTTTCTATCAGCCGTTTTTACCCATTCAGGCGCAAACACAGGGTGGGCGAGGAACGCTGGTATGAGAAAATATCCATGAGCTATACCGGACAGATGAGCAACTCTATCCAAACCAAGGAAAACCTATTGCTCCACTCCAATATCGTGAAAGATTGGCACAATGGTATGCAACATAACATTCCTATCAATGCGTCTTTCACGCTTTTCAAATTTATAAATGTCACGCCTTCATTTAATTTTACTGACCGAATGACCATGTCCAAGGTGGAAAAGTCCTGGAATCAAGCCACCCAAACAGAGGTGGCAGATACCACTTACGGTTTTCACAACATCTATAACTGGAACATGAGCGTTTCGGCCAGCACCAAATTATATGGATTTTATATTCCAAACCGAAAAATTTTCGGTGAAAAGATTCAAGCCATCCGACATGTGTTCACGCCACAAGTGAGCTTTAGCTACGCGCCTGATTTTGGCTCGGCGCGCTATGGTTATTACCAGACCTACCAAAAAACAGACCGTGATGGAAATGTCTCGTTGGTGGAATACTCTCCTTATTCTGCAGGACTTTACGGGCCTCCGGGCAAAGGACGTACCGGAAGTGTGTCTTGGGACGTGAGCAACAACATAGAAATGAAGATCAAAAGCGACAAAGATTCCACTGGCTTCAAGAAAATAAGCTTGATAGATGAGCTTGGCGCCTCTATGTCATACAATATGGCTGCTCGCCGCCAACCGTGGAGTGACTTGTCTATGCGTATAAGGTTGAAGTGGTGGAAAAATTACACTTTCAACCTCAACGCTGTGTTCGCCACATACGCTTACGAGCTTGACGAGAACGGTAAACCATACGTCGGTGATCGAACGGAGTGGGGATATGGCCGTTTTGGACGCTTTCAAGGCATGTCACAAAATATATCTTATACGCTCAATCCTGAGAAAATAAAAAAACTTTTCGGTGGCAAGGATACAGAGAAAGACAATGACAAGAACCATGACGACGAGGGTATTGACACTAATATTGAAAGCAACATAGACGATGCAATGGAAAAAGGTAGGCGTGGAGCTGACAAAAAACAAAATGGCGGCAAGGCTTCCACAGACGATGATGGCTACTTGCCCTTTTCCATGCCGTGGTCATTGACTTTTGGTTATGGCATCACGATGCGTGAGGACCGTGGTGGAAGATTCAACAAGAAGAGCATGAGATATCCGTATAAATTCACCCAGACACTTAATGTGAGCGGAAATCTGCGTATCAGCGACGGTTGGAATATCAGTTTCTCCAGTGGTTACGATTTCGAAAACAAGCAAATATCCATGACAACGGCCTCATTGCAACGCGACCTTCATTGTTTCAACATGAGTTGCTCCGTAGTGTTGGCACCATACACAAGCTACAATTTCTCCTTCAGAGCCAATGCGGCAACGTTGACAGATGCGTTGAAATATGACAAGCGGAGTGGTTATAGCAACGCCGTGCAATGGTATTAAAATGTATGGTTGAAACGAAGTTTGTATTTCTATAGAAACTATAAACGTCTCTTGCGATTTTCTTTCATAACTCGGTGAAAAGGCCATCTCATCACCGTGATAGCGCAAGGTTTTCTCGAATGGATAGAATAGGGTCCAAACAAGGAGTTGGGGCATCATTCGGATGGCGCTTGCCGACTTTGCAACAAGTCTGTATGCTCAACAAAATATTTCCATAGTGGCGCGATCATCATGGCCTGCGCGAACTGCCCCTGCCGCAACATCTCAAGCGTTTCACGCTTGCTTTTGAGAAACACTTCTATATCTTCTGTCTCATCCCAATGACGATTGGTGGTTGGTATGACATTTTTAGCCACGAAGCAGTGGCAAAGATTGGTCATTGTGCTGGGGTTGGGTGCGATCACCATTAGCTCTGACCACGTGCCGCCCGTATACCCTGTCTCTTCCAGCAACTCACGCTTGGCACCATCTAATGGTGTCTCTCCTTTTTCCACGCATCCAGCGACAATTTCCGTCGAGACGATGCCAAGCGCATGGCGATATTGTCGTTCCAATATCAATTCGCCCGATTGCGTCACAGCCACGACATTAACCCATGTGGGATACTCCAGTACATAGTATTCGTCAAAAATCTTACCGTTGGGCAATTGAACTTTGTCTCGGCGTGCCGTGAGCCACGGTCTATGTATGATATACTTGCTATCAAGTTTTTTCCACATCATCTCCTCATCGCGTCTCTGTCTCATATCATGTGGGTTTTCAATTTGCTTTTTTGTTTATTTAATTTATAACTCAAGCCCATGGTTTCTTTGTCTCACCACCTCATACATCAGTATGGCCGCGCTCACCGACACATTGAGAGAGTCGAGATGTCCCAACATGGGTATGCGGATATGGGCGTTGGCAGCTTGTCTCCAAGCGTTTGTAAGTCCCGTAGCCTCAGTGCCCATGACGATGGCAGTGGGCTGGCGCATGTCAGTGTTGTAATAGAGTGTGGAATCTTGTAGTTGGGCGGTTAGTATTTGAATGCCGTGCGAGTTCAAAAAGGCAATACACTCCTCAGTGCTGCAGGCCAGTGTAGGCACCGTGAAGACTGCGCCTATGCTGCTGCGTATCAGGTTGGGGTTGAAAAGGTCGGTGAGAGGGTCGCATACGATGACCGCGTCCACCCCCGAAGCGTCTGCGCTTCGAAGCACTGCACCAAGGTTTCCTGGTTTCTCCACGCTTTCCAGTACCGCCAAAAAAGGATTCTCAGGCAGTTTGATGTCGTTCAGAGCTTTGTCTTTTGCTCGCATCTCTGCCATCAATCCCTCCGTGGTGCCTCTGTAAGCCATCTTCTCATACACTTTTTTTGAAACGTCATAGATGGGCGCATCGGGTGCGAGCGTTTTAATTTCCTGTGCGTCGGGGTTCGATCCCAAAATGTCTTGGCAACGAAACAAGCACTCCACCTCATAGCCCGCGCGGATGCAATGCAATAACTCGCGTACGCCCTCAACCACAAACAGCCCACTCTTTTTGCGTTCGACCGATTTCTGTTGTAAGGCCACAAGTCGCTTAATTCTCTGGTTTTGCGCGCTTGTGATAATATTCTCGAATGTCATTTGTATGATGATAATTCTATAATCGCAAGGGCATGGATTATTTTTCTCATGCCCTCAAAAACAAATTCTCCCCACGCCACACTGATATCGGGACGTGAGGAGACTTATGGTTTAACCTCGGTTAGCTTTCATACAGCTTGCCGCAAGCTGTCAAGATATGAAGTCTGCGAATTTGACAATGAAAGGGAGAATAGTCTCCGCCTTAGTCATTAAACGTTCCTGTAATCTCGCAAATCTTCGTGATAACCTGCATAGCCTTTTCCATCACTTGGATAGAAACAAACTCATATGGTCCGTGAAAGTTCACGCCGCCAGCGAAAATGTTGGGGCAGGGCAACCCTTTGAAACTTAGCTGCGCGCCGTCAGTGCCGCCACGAATAGGCTCCACTTTAGGCGTTACGCCAGTTTCTTGCATGGCTTTGAGCACAATGTCAATGACATACATGTTAGGATCTATTTTTTCCTTCATGTTATAATATTGATCGCGCAATTCCACCACGACCGTACCCTCTCCATATTTCTCGTTCATCCGCTTAGCAATGCTCTCGATAAAGTCCTTACGCTCTTCGAATTTCTTGCGGTCGTGGTCACGAATGATATAGCTCAACAGCGCTTGCTCACATCTCGTCTCCATGTTGGTGAGATGATAGAAGCCTTCATAGCCCTCGGTGGTCTCAGGTATGTCTGTGTCTGGAATATAGCCGTTAAACTCGCATGCCAACCTACTGGCGTTTATCATCTTGCCTTTGGCATAGCCTGTGTGTACGCTCACGCCCTTGATGGTGACTTTGGCAGCCGCGGCGTTGAAGTTTTCATATTCCAAGTTGCCTATGTCTCCACCGTCCATGGTGTATGCCCATTGGCATCCAAAACGCTCCACATCAAAGTGGTGAGCGCCCATTCCAATCTCCTCGTCGGGGTTGAAAGCCACTCTAATATCACCATGTTTAATTTCGTCGTGGTCGCGCAGGTAACACATGGCCTGTACTATCTCTGCTATACCAGCTTTGTCATCGGCTCCCAGCAGCGTCGTACCGTCAGTCACAATGATGTCTTCTCCTTTGTGCTCTAACAGTTCTGGAAATTTCTTGGGTGATGAAATAATACCCGGCGACAGCTCAATGTCGCCACCGTCATAATTCTTTATGATGCGGGCCTTGATGTTAGCGCCGCTTGCGTCGAGCGCGGTGTCATAGTGAGAGATAAAGCCAATGGTCGGCACCTCTTTCTTAATGTTGGAAGGAAGTGTGGCATAGATATAGCCCATCTCGTCCATTTCTACGTCTTTCAACCCCTCGGCAACGAGTTCTTCTTTCAGGTATTTTGCGAAGATGAGTTGTTTAGCTGTGCTGGGTACTGTGTCGGAGCCTTCTGCCGACTGTGTGTCAAACTTAGTGTAATTAATAAATCGTTCGGTGATATTCATGTTTTTACAGAAAAAAGGTTTTGAAGTTATACTTCGTGGTGACTCCGGCGGGACTCAAACCCGCGACACCAAGAACCGGAATCTTGTGCTCTATTCAACTGAGCTACGGAGCCTTTAAACGAAGTAAATGCAAAAATAGTAATTATTTTGGAAAGCACAAAGGCTATGGTTAAAAAAGTAAGAAATATTTTTTCAAAATCACACGTCTATTACTCAAACTGCTTCGAGGTGACGCATAGATTTCAAAGTGTCTTGAAAAGGAGAATAATCATAACATTTTGAAAAACATTTTGCAGGTGTTGTAAACTTCACGCAATTTATTCTTAACCATGTATGAAAAGATGAATTTAGCATCAAAATAGATTATTATGAGTAGAATGAATGCCATTTGCGATGATGAGCACTTGGGCAACCTACATTCGCTGCATGTGGACCAATGGGATTGGAAGGCCATGTTCACCGAGCAAGACCGCTCGCTCGCATATCTTGACGATGTGGTCAGGCGCATCTATGCAGCCATATTGCGCGCGGAGTATCTTGCTATTCGAGTGTTATTTGCAGATCAAGCCGTTTTAGCCAAGAGACATCCACTTTGTGCATAGTTGTTGTGGATAAATACTTGGACAATGACACGACATTGCTGGGCAAGTTGTATGCAAGCATGTTTGCTTCTACTCTAAAATGTTTTACCAAACGAATAATGATGTGAGAATATAAAAAAACATGTTGAATCATTTTTACATTGGCTTTGGTTTGCATGAAATTATTATAAAAAGTAGATTATAATCTTTAAAAATGGGGGAAAAGAGCATATTTTTATAAATACCTAAAAAACAACAAATTATAATAATATAATTTTGTTTTTATTTAAAATAACAACTTATTAGTTTGGCGATTAGGTACTAATCGTGTTTCGATTAGGTATTAAACGGCAGCCGAATAGCACCTAAACGATACGCCTTTAAGCATTACAGGCATTGCCATTCGTACCTAATGACAAGAAGGCTATGACTTAAACGATGTGATTGGACGACAAAATGGCTTTGAAATAAGCATAAAATAGCCGAACGTATCAGTTTGGGAGCAATAAATAAATGGTATAAATACTTACAAAATTGGTCTTTGAAAGTCTGCTGGATAGACATCATTCAAAAGACAAGCAACGTAACAGTCTTTATTGCTTAACAATCGCTTTAAAGGTCATGCTGTGACGCAGACAAAAGCATTTAGAAGTTTTAAAACTGAATTTAGGCCAATTCGAGGCCTAAATTCAGTCTAAGTTTTTCTATAGCAGGATTTTTTTTGCGCATGTTGTCAAAAATTTCGCGCTTGGTATAAGCCCTGCTTGACCCATTATTTTTAGTCAATTGCAAGTTGATTGAGATGGCATTGTTACCCAGATTTTTTTTCATCGTGGCGGTGATATTGCCTATTATCTCCTTTACTTGTCCATAAAGTATCTCATTGTCAATGGTCACCTCTATGGCAGGGTAATCCACTATATGGGGCGTGATGTTTTTAAGGCGCGAAGCCAAACCCACCAAATGGTGGGGCATACGGTTGCACATCAGTGTCCATTGCATGCCAAGCTCGTCATCGGTGAACTTCTTGGTGTTGGCGGGGATAACCTTCTCATCCGTTTTCTTAACGTCTACATAGTTGGGTGACGGCGTGCCATGTCTCAAATGGTCAAACGTCATGCCAATGTTTTTGAGCTTTATTCGAGGCGCTGTGCCCTTTGATGGTGAGGGGGTTGCGGCAGTGTGGCGTGGCTCCGACGCAGTCAAGCTGCTTGTGGCGCGTTCCGCCGCGACGGTTTCGTACGATTGTTGGTTCGCTTTGGCAGACTTCTCAGCCACCGCCACCTGTCGAGACGGTTGAGGTTGAGAAGTCTTTAGGTTTTTAAACAGGATTTTCAAGCACTTGGGGCTACGCCCCGCGCCTGCGTCATCGTCTTCGTCAGATTGGGTGAGCTGGGCCACGCGAATGAGCGTCAGCTCTGCCAAGAGCCGTTTGTTGCTACTCTGCCGATAGTTCACGTCGCACTCGTTCAATATCTTCAGTGCTTGGAATAAAAAGCGTGTGCTACATTTGCTGGCCTGCTCTTGGTATTTTTGTCGTTGTCGCTCGCTCACCTCCAAAAGCGAAAGCGTGCGTTTGTCGGTGGCCATCATCACGTTGCGAATGTGCGAGGCTAACCCGTTGACAAGGTGCCCCGGGTCAAATCCCTTGGCTATGATGCCATTGAGCGTTAGCATAATGTCACTTACTCGGTTTGCCAATGCAAGGTCGACAATTTTGAAATAATTTTCAGAGTCGAGCATGTTTAGGTCCTCAAGCACCCGCTCGTAGGTAATATTGCCTTGGCAAAAACTGGCCACTTGGTCAAAGATAGACAGGGCATCGCGCATGCCTCCGTCTGCCTTTTCGGCGATAACATGCAATGCCTCTTCCTCGCAACTGATGTTCTCTTGTGCCGCCACCATCTTCAAGTGATCAGTGATTTTAGGTACGGTCATGCGCTCAAAGTCATAAATCTGGCACCTTGAGAGAATCGTGGGCAGCACTTTGTGCTTCTCTGTAGTGGCGAGAATGAAGATGACGTGCGCAGGCGGCTCCTCGAGCGTTTTGAGAAAAGCATTGAAAGCCGAAGTGGAAAGCATGTGCACCTCGTCTATGATAAATACCTTGTACTTGCCTCCCTGCGGTGGAATTTGCGTCTGCTCCATCAATGTCTTGATGTTTTCCACCGAATTGTTACTGGCGGCGTCAAGCTCAAAGATGTTCAATGAGCGGCCCTCATTGAACGATTTGCAGCTCTCGCATGTGTCGCAAGCCTCGCCGTCTGCTGTGATGTGCTCGCAGTTGATGGTCTTGGCAAATATACGGGCGCAAGTAGTTTTGCCCACTCCACGTGGTCCGCAAAACAAATAGGCGTGCGCCAGCTTGCCCCCCATGACGGCATTTTTTAGTGTCGTGGTCAGCGCGTCTTGTCCAACCACAGAGCTAAAAGACGTAGGGCGGTATTTTCTGGCCGATACAATATAGTTGTCCATAGCGTAATGACTGATAGTTAATTGTTGCAAAGTTAACTTTAATTGGGTGGAAAGCCAAACAAATATAATGTTTTCTTTTGTCTTTTGCCGCTTTTGCATTATCTTTGCATCAAAGATTATGAATGGCAAATGAGCAGCAAACTTACCGATTTCTGGAATGTGTTGTCACGATATAAATATGTGATAACTTTTGTTGTGGGCGTGGCCCTTGTGGGATTCATTGACGATAACAGTTTTTTGAGGCGTGTGCAATATGATATGCAGATTGGCAAGATGAAGGACGAGATACGCAAATACAACCTGCAGAACGAGAAAGCCACTCAAGCCCTTAACGAGTTGAGACGCAACCCAAAAGCCATTCGTAAGATTGCTCGCGAGCGCTATTTCATGAAAGCAGACGACGAGGACATATATGTGCTAAGCACGGACCAGCAGGCCGCGGACGAGGCGATAGAAAAAGCAAATAATATAGATGAAGCAGCTCAATAGAACACAAAGTGCAATATTTCTTTTAGGTGGCGCCTTGATGGTGATTGGTGCCGGAAGTTTCTCCTTGATGTGGCATCAGCCCATATTTTGCTGGGTGTTCTTGGCAGGCGCTCTGCTGTTTGCCGCTATGCAAATAATGCAGACTTACGAGGGTAGTGATATAACTTTGAGGCGACTGAAACGCATTCAAGGTTTGGCCGACATAATGTTCGTGTTGGCTGGAATACTGATGGCCGACAACGCATACGGTTTTTTCCGTCCCCTGTTTGCAAACATAGTAGACTATTCCAACTATGTGTTTAACAAATGGGTGGTGCTACTGCTCATCGCTGTAGTCTTGGAAGTTTATTCTGTGCACAGGATAGACCGCGAACTATCAAAAAAAAACTAAAAAGAAGGGCTATAATCTTTAAATAGCATAATTTTTTTTTTTGCGTCGTCAATACATGTTACCTTTGTGTTACTTGAAGAAATTATGGTCTATGAATAAAATACTATACGCGGTAATTAGCATACTGACCTTTACATCATGCGCTGACACTTTTAGCATAGCAGGATCGTCAAATGTATCTACTCTTGACGGCCAAAAATTGTATTTGAAAGTTTACAAGGATACTATACTTAAAAAATTAGATTCGTGTGACGTGGTGCATGGACAGTTTCAGTTTCAGGGTGCTATAGACTCTGTGCGTATTGCCAATATCTTTTTGGACGACAACGTAGGCCTGCCTGTGGTGCTTGAGGGTGGAGAAATCGTGGTAATGATAGATAACACACAAGAAAGCGTCACCGGCACACCACTCAACGACAAACTGTCTGATTTCCGTCAAAAATTCACTCAGCTCATGAACCAAAGCATGGACTTGGTTCACAAGCATGATCAGGCCATTATGAACGGTAGTGACATGAACGTGGTCAATGCGAAATTGGCTGCAGAAGACGCAGCCATCAACCAGAAAACAGACAAACTTGTCACTAATTTTGTTGTGGATAATTTCGACAATGTGCTTGGTCCTTATGTGTTCATTAACACTTGTATGAGTCGCTACGAGGTGCCCATGCTCGACGCGTGGATAGAGGATATCATGAGCAAGGCTACGGAAAAGTTTAAGAAAAATCCCCAAGTGAAAGCGTATTACGAAGCTGCACAGCAGAATCAGAATATCATGAATGGTCTGCAGGATGCCCCACGCCATGAGCCAGCACCCGTTGTGGCACCGCCCGTTGATGGCCCAACTCCCAATCAATTGGCCTCACCGAAATAATCATGGAGAAATAGTACGGGCAGATTGCCAGCATATTGATTGATGGCATGCGTACTCAAAGATAAAGGATCGCACGACATTTACGGCAAAATGACGGTAGATACCTATTTATATTAAGCTTTATTTTTCCCTACTATGAGAACTATTATTGTTGGCGGTTGCATTGTCAATGAGGGCAAAACCTTTGAGGCGACCATCATTGTAGATGATGACTGTATCACTGATATTATAGAGGGGCAACATGTATCCCGCAACATAGGCGATAAAGTAGTCAATGCTGCGGGTTGTTTTGTCTTGCCAGGAATCATTGATGAGCACGTACATTTTAGAGAGCCAGGCCTCACTTCCAAGGCAGACATAGAGAGCGAGTCGCGCGCAGCGGCAGTGGGAGGAATAACATCGTTTCTTGATATGCCTAACACTGTGCCGCAAACGACAACCCCCGAAGCCCTGAACGATAAGATAACGATGGCTGCCGACCGTAGTCATGTAAACTATGGTTTTTTCTTTGGAGCTACCAAGGACAACACAAGGGCATTCTCTCAGCTTGACAGAACACGTTTTCCGGGCGTGAAACTCTTTATGGGCGCATCCACAGGAAACATGCTTGTGGATCGAAAGGAAACTTTGGAAAAAATCTTCAAGACATGCGCCGATTTGCAATTGCCACTCATGACACATTGTGAGGACACTGCCATGATTACCGCAAACATGGCCAAGGCCAAACAACAATATGGCGACGACCCTGATATCGCGCTCCACTCGCTTATACGTTCGGCTCAATCATGCTATACGAGCACTTCATTGGCTGTGGCATTGGCTCGTCGTTACGGCACGCATCTGCATGTGGCGCATGTGTCCACGGCACGAGAGCTTGAACTATTTGGCAAGCCAACGGTAGAAAACGAGTTGCCTGCAATCACTGGCGAAGCTGTCATCGCCCACCTATGGTTTTCAGAACGCGACTATAAAACGAAAGGCGCGCTCATCAAGTGTAATCCTTCCATAAAACGAGTGGAGGATAGGGCGGCTCTGCGCGAGGCTCTTGCCGTTGGGCAAATCAGCGCCATCGGCACCGATCACGCGCCGCATGCGTTGGCAGACAAGCAGGGAGGATGCGCCAAGGCGGCCTCGGGCATGCCCACGATACAGTTCTCTTTGGTTACCATGCTCACCTTGGTCGACGAGGGTGTGCTCTCCTTGGAGCGGCTCGTACAGCTCATGGCACACAATCCGGCACGTTTGTTTTCGATAAACAAGCGTGGATTTTTGCGACGAGGATATAAGGCCGACATCACCATTGTAAAGCGATGTGACCCATGGACGGTGTCAACGGGTATGATAGAAAGTAAGTGTGGTTGGTCCCCACTGCTTGGACAGACATACCAATGGAAAGTAGTGCACACATTTTGCAATGGTCGGCATATCTTTGATGATGGCATTTTGGACCGGAACTACTATGGGGAAGCCCTGCGGTTCAGATTTAACGAGAATAGTAAAAAATAATGTTTATCAAATGGTTAGTACATGTCCTTGATAGGAAAAATAATCGATGCTATTCATTTCGAACAACATCGAATAGCCATCAAGGCTTGTTTGAGAAATCAATTGTATCGAAATCACAGTTTAATAACGTTTAAATCACGACCTCTTGGTAGCCCGAATTTTCTACTTTCTCCTCTTTATTATTATACTACCGGATCTTTATTTTGAAGTCCGCTATATCCGCCCGGCTGGCCGATATCGCTGGTGGAAACGGTTGGCGCTGTGGCTTCCTACCATCGGCATTATCGTATACACCGTCTATTTAGACCATATTCGCAACTTTATACCTGATAATATGGCCATCATTGACATTTATCTGTTAATTCTTGGCCTGTTAGTGGTACCAAAAATACTATTCATCTTGTCTATCTTGCTTGGGCAAGGAGTGGCTCGCTTACGTCATGGCGGTCGCAATTGGTGGTATTCATTGGGGGCTGTTTTAGTGTTTTTTTGTTGGTATGTCATCATTTATGGGGCTACCATTGGAGTGCGCAAGCTCCGCGTAGAACATGTGGAGCTCTACTTTAATGATCTTCCTGAAGCGTTTGATGGATATAAGATCGTGCATTTCACCGATGCACATGTAGGATCATTTAATGGCAATCGCCGGCAGATTTTGCGCGGAGTCGTTGACAGTATCAACGCACAACGTCCTGATTTGATAACTTTCACTGGTGATTTACAGAATATTAAACCTTGCGAGATACGCTCGGCATACCCCATTTTAGCAAAATTGCGTGCTAAGGACGGCATCTATTCCGTATTGGGAAACCATGATTACAGCGAGTATGTGCACTTAAACGCGGCAGAGGAGGCTGCCAATTGTCAAGAGGTTATTGCTCTTGAGCGACAACTTGGCTGGCGACTGTTGCTCAACGAGCATGCCATTATCCGTCATGGCAACGACTCGTTGGTGATTGCGGGCGAGGAAAACCTCGAGAAGCCGGCTCGGGCCGATTTCCCTAAAACTATGCGTGGAGTGGCGCGTGGATCTTTTGTTGTTATGTTGCAGCATAATCCAAAGGCATGGGAGAGGTACATAATGCCGTCTGGCCGCGTCCAACTCACTCTAAGTGGGCATGTTCATGGTGGGCAAATAGCTTTCTTCGGGTTTCGTCCATCATCTATAATATATAAGCATGACTACGGTCTATTTCGCGAAAATGGCAAAGCTATGTTTGTCTCCGCAGGCGTTGGTGGCCTCATTCCCTTTCGTTTTGGGATGTCGCCAGAAGTCGTGTTAATAACCTTACATCGATTGAACAAATGAAATATCTGTATCGACTCTATCAAGTTCTCGTATTCCTGCCCATCTTTTTGGTCATCACAGTACTCACCGCTATGTTCACTGTGGTGGGTTGTTTCATAGGCAATGGCCATTTTTGGGGCTATTATCCTGGCAAAGTTTGGTCTTGGCTCATCCTGCGTTTGCTGTTCTTGCCTGTCAAAGTGGAGGGTAGGGAGCTTCTTGAGAAAGGGCAATCATACATTTTTGTGGCCAATCACCAAGGCATGTTCGATATCTTTTTGATCTACGGGTACCTTGATCGCAACTTCAAATGGATGATGAAGAAGTCGTTACGCAATGTCCCTTTCATTGGGATCGCATGCCAAGCCGCCCATCATATCTTTGTGGATCGAAGTAGCAAGTCGGCTATTAGGCGTACCTACGATGAAGCGCGGGACACCCTTCGCGATGAAATGTCGTTGGTAGTGTTTCCTGAGGGTGCTCGCACTTTCACCGGGCACATGGGGCTTTTCCGCCGTGGCGCTTTCTCATTGGCCGATGAGTTGCAGTTGCCAGTGTGCCCACTCACCATCAACGGCTCATTTTTGGTGATGCCTCGCACACGCGATTATCGTTGGATAAATTGGCATCCACTCACCCTTACCATTCACAAACCCATTATGCCCCAAGGCCAAGGCCGCGACAATATAGACTATCTGAAAGAAGAGAGCTATCGCACAGTGATGAGTGGACTTACAAAAGAATTTCAAGATTATACAGAAAATCTTGATCAATAAAAATGCCATTAAATAATGATATTACCATTTTATTTTATAATTTTGCACTAAACGCAAATGCAATACTACTATGCAAACAAGTGATTCGATAGTTATTATTCCAACATATAACGAGAAGGAGAATATTGAAAAAATCATCAGGGCGGTCTTTTCCTTGGAAAAGAGCTTTGACATTCTTGTTGTTGATGACGGTAGCCCAGACGGAACAGCGCAAATTGTGCGCGAACTGATGGCTTCTGAGTTTGCAGATCGCCTGTTCATCATCGAGCGTTCGGGCAAGCAAGGGTTGGGAACGGCCTATATAGCTGGCTTCAAATGGGCGCTTGAGCGCCATTACGGCTATGTCATAGAGATGGATGCCGACTTCAGTCACAATCCCGACGATCTTCCTCGGCTCTACGCGGCCTGCCACAACGATGGCGTCGACGTGTCGGTTGGCTCTCGCTACGTGACGGGTGTGAATGTCGTGAATTGGCCCATGGGACGCATCTTGATGAGCTATTTCGCCTCCCAGTATGTCAGAATAGTGACCGGAATACCCGTCCACGACACCACGGCGGGCTTTGTTTGTTATCGTCGCGAGGTCCTCGAGACCCTTGAGCTTGACAAAATTCGTTTCAAGGGCTACGCTTTTCAGATAGAAATGAAGTATACAGCCTATAAGATAGGGTTCAAGATAAAAGAAGTTTCGGTTGTCTTCGTCAACCGACAAGAGGGAACAAGCAAGATGAACGGCAGTATCTTCAGCGAAGCTTTTTTTGGCGTAATGCGTCTGCGATTGGATGGCTGGCTAAGGCAATATCCTAAGCGTAAATCCTAAACATGGATGAATAAGATAGCGAGCGTGACGACCTCGCGACCGAATGGCGGTAGCAGTGATGGCAATATGAATTTCTCACATACCGTAGTATAGGAAAGAACAAGTTTCTCACGTTTTTTCTGTTTATTGATAAGCAGATTTGTCAATATTAAAAAGGTGGCTAATGGATAGCACGCGGGAGACTTCTTTTGAATGAATATAAAAGTGTTACAACAATTGTACGCGAACCTTCCGCAAGGCGGAGCGTTCGCGCAAATACTGGAAAACAAATCTATAAACACCGTTTTCCTGCGTGGCCTCGTGGCCTCCTCCGCCCCCATGTTTTTTTCGTCGGTGGCTCCAAAAATAAAAAAAATATTTGTTTTCATACTCCAAGACGCTGACGAGGCAGGTTATTTTTACAACGACATGATGTCAGCGTATGCACGAAAGCATACCAATGACGAACCACATGCCGCCAAAAGTCCTAAAGACGAAAGCGCGAACGCGGACGAAAACAGCGCCGCCGTGCTTTTCTTCCCATCTTCTTATCGACGGGCTACAAAGTACGGACAACGCGATCCCGCCAACGAGATACTTCGAACAGAGGTGCTTGCCATGTTGACCAAGCCCACCGATCGTGCCGTCTATATCGTGACATATCCAGAGGCCATTGCGGAAAAGGTTGTTAACCAAGTTCATTTGGACGAGCGACGCATGTCGTTGCGAACAGGCCAAAACGTCGATATCGTCGATTTGCAACGCCGTTTGCGAGCGTTAGGGTTTGAGGAGAAAGATTATGTGTACGAGCCCGGTCAGTTTGCAACACGCGGCAGCATTCTCGATATCTATTCTTTTTCGAGCGAGTTGCCGTTCCGTCTCGATTTTTTTGGCGACGAAATAGATACCATTCGCACGTTTAGCGTGGAGGACCAGCTCTCCAAGGACAAGAAAACAGAAATAGACGTCGTGCCCGAATTGGCCGCACAGGCATTGGACAAAACACCTTTCACACGGTTTTTGCCACCAGAAACCATTTTGGTGACAAAAGACATGGCTTATGTGCGCGGTGTCATCGACCGCGTTTACAACGAGGGTTTCTCAGCCCAGGCACTCACGGAGCGCATGGAGGGAGCAACCGAAATGGAACAAGCACAAATATTGCGCGAGATGACCAAGGAGAGCGCATTGTGTTCCACCATTCAATTCGAGACAGACGCGCAACGATTCAAGCAGGTAATCATGCAACCATCGGCCAATGTGGCGGAATTTGACAAAGGCGGCGCAGCGGCCATAGACTTCCACGTATCGCCCCAGCCGCTTTTCCATAAAAATTTCACGCTGTTGCGCCAAACGCTTGAAGACTATCTGTTGAAGGGCTACACACTCTACATTTTGGCCGACAGTCGCAAGCAGCATCAGCGTTTGCGCGACATCTTTGACGAGATGGGAGCCGACCAAGAGCGATCTGGCGCCAACGCTCAGCGGTCTGTTATCAATTTCACGGCCGTGGATAGAACCATCCACGAAGGGTTTACCGACAATGATTTAAAAGCTTGTTTCTTCACCGACCACCAAATCTTCGACCGTTTCCACAAGTATAACCTTAAGTCAGATGCAGCCCGAGCCGGAAAGATGGCTCTCACCATGAAAGAGCTGCAAGACATGGAGCCGGGAGACTTCATAGTGCACGTGGATTTCGGTATAGGCAAATTTGGAGGCTTGGTAAGGGTTCCTATCACCAAACCGGGCGCTGCCGACTCGTACCAAGAAGTCATACGCCTCATTTATAAGAACAACGACAAGGTGGACGTGTCCATCCACTCGCTCTACAAAATATCCAAATACCGCAACGCCAACTCTGGTGAGCCACCTCGATTGAGTGCGTTGGGCACGGGCGCTTGGGAGCGTTTGAAAGAGAAAACCAAGAAACGCGTAAAAGACATAGCCCGTGATCTAATACGTCTTTACGCCAAGCGGCGTCACGTCAAGGGTTTCGCCTTCGGCCCCGACTCTTTCATGCAGCATGAGTTGGAGGCCAGTTTCCTGTACGAAGACACCCCTGACCAGCTCAAGGCCACACGCGAGGTCAAGGAAGATATGGAGCGAGCTCGCCCCATGGATCGCCTAATATGCGGCGACGTGGGATTTGGAAAGACAGAGGTTGCTGTCAGAGCGGCTTTCAAGGCAGCTTGCGACTCCAAACAAGTGGCGGTGTTGGTGCCTACTACCGTGCTGGCTTTCCAGCATTTTCAGACATTTCGAGACCGCCTCAAAGATTTTCCCGTCCGAGTGGACTATCTCACCCGGGCTCGCACGGCCAAGCAAACCAAACAGGTGATGGACGATTTGGCCACAGGAAAAATAGATATTATCATCGGCACGCACAAACTTTTGGGCAAGGCGGTAAAATGGCACGACTTGGGATTGCTCGTCATAGACGAAGAGCACAAGTTTGGGGTGAGCACCAAGGAAAAGCTCCGCAAGCTAAAATCCAATGTGGATACGCTCACCATGTCGGCCACGCCAATACCTCGCACCTTGCAATTCTCACTAATGGGCGCGCGCGATATGAGCGTCATGCGCACCCCACCGCCCAACCGTCACCCCATACATACCGAGCTAAGCGTGTTCAGCCACGAGGTGATCGCCGACGCTATCAACTTTGAGATGAGTCGCAATGGGCAAGTGTTTTTTGTTAACAACCGCATATCCAACCTGGACGAGCTGGCCAATCTCATTCGCAAGCACATACCCGATTGCCGAGTTGCCATAGGACATGGGCAGATGGCGCCAAACGAGTTAGAGAAGATAGTCATGGATTTCGTCAATTACGAGTATGACGTGCTTCTCTCCACAACCATCATAGAGAACGGCATCGACATACCCAACGCCAACACCATTATCATCAATGGCGCCAATCGGTTTGGGCTTTCAGACCTGCACCAAATGCGCGGGCGTGTGGGACGCTCCAACCGAAAGGCCTTTTGCTACCTACTCGCACCGCCCAAGAGCGCACTCACGCCCGAGGCGAGACGGCGATTAGAGGCGCTTGAGGCTTTCTCAGAACTGGGCAGTGGCTTTAACGTGGCCATGCAAGATCTCGACATACGTGGCGCGGGCAATCTGCTTGGGGCTGAACAGAGTGGATTTATGGAAGATTTGGGGTATGAGACCTATCAAAAAATACTTACGCAAGCTGTTACCGAGCTGCGCAATGACGAGTTCTCAGATCTCTACGCCGAAGCCATCGAGCAGGCAGACGATGTGACAGGCTCCGACTTTGTGAGCGATTGCGCCGTGGAGAGCGATCTTGAGATGTATTTCCCCGACACGTATGTGCCAGGCAGCAGTGAGCGAATGTTGCTCTATCGCGAACTTGACAACATGGAGAACGACGACGAACTCGCCGCCTATAGACAGCGCTTGGTGGACCGCTTCGGCCCCGTGCCACCAGAGGGGGAGGAGCTTATGCAGGTAGTGGCTCTCAGACGCGTGGGCAAAAGACTTGGTTGCGAGAAACTCACATTGCGCCAATCCACCATGACCATGCAACTCGTGTCTGCTCAAGACAGTCCGTTCTACCAGAGTGCCACATTTGGCCGTATCATCAAATATGTCATGGCCAACGCTCGCCGTTGCAATTTCAAAGACAGTCATGGGCGGCGTCTCATCCATATTAGCAACGTGCGCAATATCACTGAAGCTGTGCGGATATTGCGAGATATGGAAAAACAGGTATAATGCGTCGCCCTATGGACTAAAGAAAAAATGCGATCGAACTATAAAAGCATAAAGCAACCCATGGGTAAAAGCATTGACACAGCATATCAATTCTGTCAATAGAGTCTTTGAAAATATACCACCAAAATATTTAACATGACCTCTCTATAGCATGCAAAAAATGAAAATGCGTACACTTATGGAGAAAAACGGCCTAAAATACGATTTTTCCGATGCTGTTAATATACAGCAACTTACGTTCAACTAATAAACCCCTTTTTTCATATCAAGTACAAAAACAGTTGCGTTTAGGCTCTAATCATAGCATGTTTAATACCTATTCGCGCAATGATTACTATCAAATGGCGTCATGATTAGGTCTTATACGCAGGACGTATAGATACCAAAGGCAAAAAGTATACGTGTACAAACGAATATAATCGATGATTTATTGTCAACCGATTTGATGCTATAGGATAGATATTAAATGTTTCATCATTTAATTAATATGTATTTTCTTCAACAATTTAAGGTTAAAGCACATCGCCGCTCACAGCAATTTTTTGGCATCGATAGGTAACCCTCGCATTTAAGAAAACCTTTGTAGGGTGTGACAATATTTACCAGATCAATCGAGCGCACATTGCAATGCCAACTTAAGTGCAGAACCTGCACCCCAAATAAGAATTTTCTTAATAGTTGCACAAATTCTTTGTTTTGTGCAACTAAAGGTTGTGATAATGTAAAAATATATTAAAAGGCAATGGCTATGCGGACAAAAAAGCCCAATGTTTTTTATCTTTGTAAATATGAAACGTATGAAATACAACCGCCAATGACCGCCAATGACTACTATTTGAAAGGTAACGAATACCGCAAGCAGGGCGATTTTGCTTCGGCAATGAACAACTATATGGAAGCCATCCGCTTGGACGCAAACAGTCCGGCAGTAGAGGCCAAGCGGATGTTGGATGACATTATGAATTTTTATTGTAAGGATTTTTACAATCCTTAAGCAATACTAAAAAACTAATAGCTTATGGGTAAGATGAAAGGAGCCATCGTGGTAGACGTGGAACGCTGCAAAGGATGCACGCTGTGCATTGTAGCGTGTCCGAAAGACGTTATCTCTTTGGCTGAGAGAAAAGTGAATACGCATGGATATGCTTATGTGACAGCCGCTCGTCCGGACGACTGCATAGGGTGCGCTTCGTGCGGAATAGTGTGTCCGGACGGATGTATCACAGTGTATCGAAAGAAGATGGAGGATAGCCATGAACAATAAGGAAGTGACATTGATGAAAGGCAACGAGGCCATCGCGCATGCGGCGGTACGTTGTGGATGCGATGCTTTTTTTGGGTATCCCATCACACCGCAAACCGAAATTATAGAGACGCTGTCGATGTTAAAGCCTTGGGAGACCACCGGCATGGTGGTGTTACAGGCCGAGAGCGAGGTGGCATCTATCAATATGGTATATGGCGGCGGCGGCGCTGGTAAGAGAGTGTTCACCACATCGTCAAGCCCCGGAGTGGCGCTCATGCAAGAGGGCATATCGTATATGGCTGGCGCCGAGGTACCGGGGGTGATAGTCAACGTGCAACGAGGTGGCCCGGGATTGGGCACCATACAACCCAGTCAGGGCGATTATTTTCAAGCCACGCGTGGCGGTGGCAACGGCGACTATAACGTTATAGTGCTGGCGCCGGCCTCCGTGCAAGAGATGGCCGACTTTGTAGACTTGGCGTTTGAGTTGGCTTTCCGTTATCGCACCCCCACGATGATACTTTCTGATGGCATAATAGGCCAGATGATGGAGAAGGTGGTTTTGCCACCGATGAAACCTCGGCTTACCGACGAAGAGATAATCAAGAGATATCCATGGGCGACCACAGGCCGAAAGAAAGACCGGCAGCCAAATATCATTACCTCGCTGGAGCTTAGTTCTGAGGTGATGGAGCGCCGAAATATAGCTTTGCAAAAGAAATACAGGCAGATAGAAGAAAGCGAGGTACGCTTTGAGACACATCTATGTGATGATGCTGACTATGTCATCGTGGCTTTTGGCAGCGCGTCGCGCATTGCCGAGAAGAGCGTGGAGATATGCCGTGAGGAGGGTATCAAGGTGGGTCTGTTCCGACCTATCACGCTGTGGCCGTTCCCCACAAAAGCCATTGCGGACATAGCCCAAAACAAAAAAGGTATTCTTGTGGCTGAAATCAATGCCGGTCAAATGGTGCAAGACGTAAGGTTGGCTGTGGAAAACGCATTGCCGGTGGAGCATTTTGGACGGTTGGGCGGTATCGTGCCCGACCCGCAGGAGATAGTGGAAGCGTTGAAAACTAAATTGAGGAAATAAGATGAACAATGATATTATAGCACCGGAAAACTTGGTTTATGCCAAGCCCAAATTGCTGAACGACAATAATATGCATTATTGTCCGGGATGCTCGCACGGCGAAGTGCACAAACTGGTGGCCGAAGTGATAGACGAAATGGGTATGGGAGAGAAATCTGTAGGCATCTCTCCAGTGGGATGTGCCGTGTTTGCGTACAGATATATTGATATAGATTGGCAGGAAGCGCCTCATGGTCGCGCCCCGGCTTTGGCCACTGCGGTAAAGCGTGTATGGCCCGACAGGTTGGTGTTCACCTACCAAGGTGATGGCGACTTGGCGTGCATTGGTACGGCGGAGACTATCCATGCGCTGAACAGGGGTGAGCATATTACCATTATTTTCATCAACAATGCCATCTATGGCATGACGGGAGGACAAATGGCGCCGACCACGCTCATAGGGCAGAAAACGTCTACCTGCCCTTACGGCCGCGACCCTGATATTCATGGTTATCCCCTCAATATCACGGAGTTGGCGTCAAAACTGACGGGCACGTGCTATGTAACTCGCCAAAGCGTGGATACCGTGGCTGCTATCAGGCAGGCCAAGAAAGCCATTCGAAAGGCTTTCGAGTCGTCCATGAAAGGACTTGGCTCAAGCCTTGTGGAAATTGTGTCCACTTGCAGCAGTGGCTGGAAACTGCCTGCGGTGAAAGCCAACGAGTGGATGAGAGAGAACATGTTCCCGGAATATATCAAGGGTGACCTGAAAGACACCACAAATTTGAAGTAACATGAAGAAAGAAATCATTATATCGGGTTTTGGCGGACAAGGCGTTTTGTCGATGGGTAAAATCTTGGCATACTCCGGATTGATGGAGGACAAGGAGGTAACATGGATGCCTGCTTATGGCCCAGAGCAGCGAGGTGGAACGGCTAACGTCACGGTCATCGTGAGTGACGAGCGCATCTCATCGCCCATATTGAGCATGTACGACATAGCTATTGTGCTGAACCAACCCTCGTTAGATAAATTCATGCCTAAAGTTAAGCCTGGTGGCATACTTATCTATGACGGCTTTGGCATTATGGACAAGCCTAACCGTGACGACATTACTATCTATCGCATTGATGCCATGGACAAGGCCGCGGAGATGAAAAACTCCAAGGTGTTCAACATGATAGTGCTGGGTGGGCTGCTCAAGGTGGCCCATGTGGTAAGTACGGATGGCATTAACAAGGCACTTTTCAAGACGTTGCCAGAGCGACATCATGGATTGATACCGTTAAACATGGAAGCTCTTGGGGTGGGAATGGATATTATCAAAAAGGTTTAGAGACTTTTTGTAACGTTAACATATCAAATGCCCATTTCGTCCATACGGATGAAATGGGCATTTGATATGTCGTAAGCAGACATGTTACACCGTTGGCACGTTGGCGAGAAATTGCTCTATTTGCTCGTCGGTCACGGTATAATTGGTCAGGTCGCCATTGATATAACTGTTGTAAGACGGCATGTCTATGAGACCGTGCCCCGAAAGGTTGAACAAAATGACAGGCGCCTTTCCTTCTACCTTGGCTTTTTTAGCTTCGCGAATGGTCGCGGCGATGGCGTGGCAGCTCTCCGGGGCGGGAATGATACCTTCTGTTTGCGCAAAGAGTGTGCCCGCCGCAAACGTCTCGAGTTGCGGAATGTCTACACCGTGCATGTATCCATCCTTGATGAGTTGGGAGATTATTACACCTGCGCCGTGGTAGCGCAGGCCGCCGGCATGTATATTGGCAGGTTTGAAGTCGTGCCCAAGGGTGTACATGGGCAAAAGTGGCGTGTAGCCAGCCTCGTCTCCAAAGTCGTATCTGAACTCTCCACGGGTAAGCTTGGGACAGCTGTTTGGCTCGGCCGCGATAAACTCTGTGTTCTTGTGCGAGCCATCAAACACGTGACGCATGAAGGGAAATGCGATACCACCAAAATTGGAGCCTCCGCCAAAGCAGGCGATAATTTTGTCTGGATATTCGCCAGCCATCTCCATTTGCCTTTCTGCTTCCAAGCCAATTATGGTTTGGTGCAAGGATACATGATTGAGAACTGACCCTAAAGTGTATTTGCATCCGGGTGTGGTGACGGCCAGCTCGATGGCCTCTGAGATGGCTGTTCCAAGCGACCCAGGATGTGTCGGGTCTACAGTGATGATGTTTTTGCCAGCGCGGGTGGACATTGATGGTGACCCCTCCACGGTGGCGCCAAAGGTGCGCATGATGATGGAGCGGTAGGGCTTTTGCTGCATCGTGATTTTCACTTGGTATACGGCGGCCTCCAATCCGTACAGCTTAGCGGCGTAAGACAACGCCGCTCCCCATTGCCCTGCGCCTGTCTCTGTCGTCACATTGGTAACACCCTCCTTCTTGCAATAGTAGCATTGCGGTATGGCTGAGTTCACCTTGTGCGAGCCTAACGGGTTCGTCGATTCGTTCTTAAAATATATGTGGGCAGGAGTGTCCAATGCCTTTTCAAGCGCATAAGCTCTGACGAGTGGGGTAGAGCGGTAGAATGTGTATTTCTCTAATACCTCTTCGGGTATGTCTATCCATCTGTTGGTTTGGTCAAGTTCCTGTTTAGAACATTCCATACTGAAGATATGTGCCAAGTCTTCGGCTGTCACGGGCTGCTTGGTAGATGGGTTCAGGGGAGGCAGTGGTTTGTTGGGCATTTCCGCTTGGATGTTGTACCACTGTGTAGGAATGTCTTTTTCGGATAATATGATTTTTTTTTGTCTCATTGATACATGTATAATTATAAGGTAATAAACATGTGCAAAGGTACTCAAAAAATGATGCAAAAAACAGCATTTATCTTTAAAATGCTGTCATTTTGCTACTTTTCGGTTTTAGTAACCGTAGTTTTGTCGAAGCTTTCTGTTTAATTTAAGAGCGGTGGCAGGTATGGGATATACTGTGGTGTACCCCTTTTGTTCGTTTTCAAGACGTGGCCTGATATCATAAGCATTGCCGAAAAGCCCAAATCTTATGAGGTCACGGCGTCGTGTTCCCTCCCACATCAGTTCGAGAAGACGCTCTGCTAAGATATTATTGAGTGTAGCCGGACGCGGTGGCATGCCAGCCCTTGTACGAACAGCATCCATCTCATGCTGCCCATTTTTACCGTTTCGCACTTTTGCTTCGGCTCTCATGAGCAACACATCGGCAAAACGAAAGAGCACAATATCATTGTCTTGTAACTTTCCATCGGCGTGGGCGGTGCGATCAATCTCGTATTTTGCCATGCGCGCACCGGCTGTTTTCTCGTACGGAGACCCCGTGAGGTCTATGGCCATGACCAAGGGATGGTACACCAATGCTTTTCCATTGTCTTGCCTTACAGCCTTGCCATCGATATGTACGGTGTCTGAATAGAAGTTGAAAGCAAAACGAGTGTCTACACTGTCAGTGCCATAGGCGAAAGCACGAACAGTGGACAGTGTGGCCGAAGAACCATTTTCAGCTGCCATGCCGAGACATTCACCATGCTTGTAATGACGTGAACGAAACAAATTCCAAAACTCATTTTGGTATTTCATCTTATCCATTGGAATGGTAAATATGTTTTCATGAGACTTCTCATTATGTACCCTGAAATTGTCATTATAGTCTTTTTCCAATGTGTACCCAGCAGCCTCTATGCGGTCGCAATAGTGAATACAGGCTTCCCAAGCATTCATGTTTTGTCCGTCGACATTGAAAAGAATTTGCGAACCAAGTGTACGCACGCCGTCTATCCAGTTGTCATCGTTGTAAACTTCAGCATTGAGCATGAGCCGAGCTAACATAAATTCAGCTACATGACGCGTGATACGTCCGTAATATTCGCCCTCAAAGTTACTGCGTTGGTCAGCCAAGAATGGTAAAGACGATTGTAATTCGTTGACGATGAAACGGAAAAGTTCACCACGCTCCACCTGCTTGGCTTTGTCAAGTGAGACTTCGTCGCTCTCCACTAATGGCACACGGCCAAAAAGATCGAGCAACTCACCGTAGAAAAGGCATCTCAATGCTTTGACTTCAGCCCTGTATTTGTTGTACTGATCAGGTGTAATGATATTTTTGTGAGCATCTATTTGTGCTAACGAGTGGTTGCACATCATCACAGCTTTATATAGATAACACCATGTGTCATAAAGCGCAATGTCGGTTGAAGTCCATGTGTGCAGGTATAGATTTTGCCAGAATCCACCATCGTACCAGTCTCCGCCACGTGTTGGAATTATAGCTTCGTCGGTGCAAAAGATGTTGTAATCGTATATGCCCCGATAGGTTCCTTGCAAGCCTTCCGAGTCTTTGTTGCCACCAATGTTATGGTATAAGTTGGCCA
The DNA here is from genome assembly GCF_003096815.1 of Hallella colorans. Classification (GTDB taxonomy): domain Bacteria; phylum Bacteroidota; class Bacteroidia; order Bacteroidales; family Bacteroidaceae; genus Prevotella; species Prevotella colorans. The sequence goes on along the minus strand of NZ_QENY01000002.1, from coordinate 117,897 downwards.
CGGTATTGATATATAGGTTTGTAGCGTTGTCGTAGGCCTTGTCTTCTGGCAGCAAGCTTTTGGGGTAATCGCTTAGGCAAGCGGAGAAGACCAATGAGGAGAAAAGCATGAGGGCTCCTGTTTTTTTTATATTGTGTATCATTTTTGTTATGAAGGCAGAAATTAAATATGGATGAATAGGTTTTAAAGCTAATGGTCTTGACAATTAATCGATAGCTACTATGATTTTAAAAAAGAGGATGTCGGTGTTTTTTTTGGTGGTTAGAACTGCACACTCATGCCAAGGCAGTACGACCGATACACTGGGAATGTGCGTTTGTCGTCAATGCCGAGAGAGGAATTGGCGACATAACTGTTCAACATGGGGGTAAGTCCGCTGTATGATGTGATAGTCGCAAGGTTGTTGACAGACAGTGATAGACGTAGCCCTGTGGCGTAACGTATTTTTAATGGTACGTTCCAACTGATTGTCAGATAGTCGAAATTGATGTAGTCACCACTTTCAAGCCAATAGTCTGTAGCCGTTTGGTCTTTGATATTGTGTCTTGGTGCTTGGCTCATGACATTATAGTCAGGGAAACTTGCCATGTTCATATAGGTAAGGGCGGTGCCATTATAAATTTTGTGGCCGAAAGCACCGTTAACTTGTAGTGATATGTCCACGTTATGAAATCTCATACTAATGTTTGATCCTACGATCCATTTTGGTGTAGCTTGTCCAGCGATGTATCTGTCTCCGCCATCTTCAATGTTCACCTTACCATTGTGATCAAGATCAGCAATGGTGTATTTCCATGAACCATCCTCGTTTTTTGAAAGACCTGTGCAGTGAGGTAAGTAGAACACACCGAGTGGCTGCCCAATGATTTGGTACACTATATTGTTGTTGCCGCCGTGAAAACCTGCACCATTGAGAGAGCCCATGGGGGTGATATCAGCAGCAGAGAGGTGCATGCCGTTATACTCTCCAGAGAGTGTCAACAATTTATTCTGTTGTTGGGCAAGATTTACGTTGACATTCAATTCCATATCTTTTTTTCTTATTGGCGTTACACCTATGCCTACTTCAAACCCGCGATTGCTCATGCTACCGAGATTGGCAAGCATCTTAGAGAATGTAAATGGTGGCACAGGCACGTCATAATTGTATAACATGTCAGTGGTTTTGGCATAGTAATATTCGGCTGTGAGAACCACTCTGTTATTCCACAAGCCTATGTCCGCTCCTATATTGAGCGTGGAGCGTGTCTCCCACTTAAGGTTTGGGTTGGCATTTCTAAATATGCTCATGGTGACAGTTGGCGTTCCACCCACTGACACTACTCCTTGTGGACGTACGAGATTGAGTGAGTTGTAGGCGTCTATAGCTCCAAGATTGCCTGAACGTCCATATCCAGTGCGCAGTCGCAAAATATTAACAATCTTGTTCAAAGGCTTGAAAAAAGGCTCGCGAGCAATGTTCCAAATGGCTGATACGGATGGGAAATAGCCCCATTTGTTGTTGTCTCCGAACATGGAACTGCCGTCAGCGCGCATGCTTGCCTCGAGAGTGTATCGTTCGAGTAGCGTGTATGACAAGGCTGTCATGGTCGAAGCTAAAGATGGTTCAGAAACTTCAGATCCTGTTCCACCGTATGGAATGTTTGATGCTGCACTTAGATTGTCATAGCCGAAGCTGTTAGTGGTAAAGCCCTTAACACGCGTCCAGAACCCTCGACGGTAACTTTTTTGGTACTCTGCGAGCACAGAAGCTTTAATTTGGTGTGGTCCCCATGTGTCTTCAAAAGTCAGTTTGGCATTTGACAGCCAGTCTTCTGTCTTACGTTCGCCACGAAAAGCCTGTCCTTGTGCCCATACCCAAGTGGGGCAAAAAACGGCATTCTCAACAGAGAGATAGCTATAAGATCCAAATAATGAGAGACAGAGCGAAGGGCGCTGGTTATTAGTACTTGCATTCAAGTTGTCATTTGGCACTCCAAGGAGATTGATATGGATACCCAAATGCGTATTAAAACTTAAGTTTTTCGTATCGTTTTTTTGTTGCAGCAAAGCCATGGGTGGCGAAATTTGTGATGCCGTCGTGTTTATCAACCAGTGCCCAGGCTTTACGGGTTCGGCAGGAAATGTAGGGTTTTGAGCAGCCGCACTATAAAAAATCTTTTGCTCATCAAAAGGTAAACAGTTTTTTTGCGAGGCTCCTAATACACCGAAATTAATGTCGAGTAAGTCGTCAAAAGCTTTTTGCGAGAGATCTATTTTGGCTGCGTAGTTGCGATATTCGTTTTCGCGCAGCACCGTCTTGTGGCTCATGGCACTCAGCGAGGCCCTGTAATTAGATTTTAGTCCGCCTCCGCTGAATGCCACGTTATGATTGGTTACCCACCCTGTACGAGTGATAGCATCTTGAAAATCAGTGTTTTTGCCACCGTTATTATAATCTAATCCAAGCTGGGCAGCAGTGGCAATATAGGCGGCAGCATCAAGCATGTTGACAGTTTTATATTTGCGTTCGATACCAATGTTGCCATCGTATGAGATGTGAAATTGCATGCCCGATCCTTTTTTGGTAGTTACGCGAATGACGCCGGAAGCTCCACGAGAGCCATAAAGCGCTGTCTCTGATGCGTTTTTCAGTATTGAAAAGCTCTCTATGTCTGCTGGGAAAACGGTTGAAAGGGTAGTTAGATCAGAGTAAACACCGTCTATGATTACTAAGGGGTCATTGCCGCCAGTGAGCGATGTCGTGCCACGAACGCGTACGGCACTGAGCTGTGCCATTCGGTTTTCACCTGATACTACGCTCACTCCCGCCGCCTGGCCACTCAATGCGCCAAGCGGATTGGTTACCAATCCCTTGTTCATACGGTCTTGAGTCACGATGTCGACAGACCCTGTGGAAATCTCCAAGGATGGCGAAACAATGGTGTCACCCATTTCTTGTGTACGGACTAACTGCGCCGCACAAAATGTGGGGAAAGCGAAAAATAATAGAGTAGAAAATATTAACGATTGTTTCATGGACAGGAAACAAGAATGGTTCTCATGCAAATATAAGGTTTTAGTGGCTAAGAAACAAAAGAAAAATCATTTTTTTATAAAAACATCACATGTTTAGAGAAGACAGGCAAGAATGTTTTGACACATATTCAAAGGAATGTGATAAATTCGGAAAATATTTGTTTGGTTGAGTACAAACATAAAATTTCTCGAAAAAAGATAGCAAAGAGGCTATACCAAACAAAAGGCGGCTAATATTAAATTCTTTAAGAGGAGTGTGTTTGAATTTAAAATATAGGTGGGCTATACAAGAATTAATATAAAATGTGTAATCCATTGTTTTATAAACTATAACCCAATGTCGCTCAATAGTTGCTTAACATAGTGACGTTGCCAATCTTTATCATGGTAAATGGTTTGACCAAGTTGTAAAATATCAATATCGATAGGCACCCTATGCGCTCGCTTATCTTCGGGCAGCCGGCCCATGCGGCGCTCAATATCTTTCGTTATTTCTTCCACTTTGTCATAGGATAAAGCCGTGGAGGTGACAGCCAGGCAATTGAGATAAAGATTAGTGCCGCCACCAATAGGCGCCGTCCATATACATTTGCTATAACGCACTTTTGTAAAAACCTGATTAATATATTTTTGTGCATCATTCATATGCTTAACTTGCTCTTTGTTGGTGCCTAACGACAACAACAAAATCTGATTGGAATTATCCATAAATAAATATATAAACAGTTTTTAGAGACTCATTGATAGAGTGTGTATTTTTGATTCAGAAAACACAAGCCATACTTTTGTCACAATATGTGGAGTGAACAAAAATATGGCCTATATATTCTTTTTATTTGCTACTGATGCTTATTTATCGTTGGCACATGGTATCTTGTCGATACGACGCTGGTGACGACCACCCTCAAAATCGGTAGTCAAAAATTCGTCCATGACGCAGCGAGCCGTATCCTCCTCTATAAAACGCCCTGGCATTACCAACACGTTGGCATCGTTGTGCGCGCGGCTAAGCCGAGCTATTTCTGGCATCCAAGCCAATGCTGCTCGTATACCTTGGTGCTTGTTGAGCGTCATGCTGATACCTTCTCCCGAACCACAAATAGCAATGCCGGGGTATACGTCACCATTTTCAATGCCCTTTGCCAAGGCATGTGCATAATCGGGATAGTCGCAACTCTCCTCGGTATCAGTGCCATAGTCTTTGAAGGCGATGCCTTTCTCTTGCAAATACTTTTTTACAAACTGTTTCAAGGCATAACCTGCGTGATCACTGGCCAATCCTATTTTATTGATTTTCATAGTTATAAATATAAATGCTAAAGTGTTAGTAACAAATCCAAGACATGTTTGCAAACTTAGAAAAGTTCGTTTAGCATGTCTTGGATTTATCCTTGATAAGTCTATTTTATTGTTGCATGAAAGCCTTCACTTGGTTATATACGTTTTCTCCAGTATAACCCAACTTCTCGTCGAGCACTTTGTAAGGTGCGGAAAAACCAAAGCTGGGCATGCCAAATATCTTACTGTTAGGACCGATGCCTACCAATCCTTGGAGCGTTACGGCCAAACCAGCTGTCAACCCGAATTTTTTCACCCCATAAGGTAATACGCTATCTTGGTATTCTTGGCTCTGCGTACGGAACAATCCTTCCGAGGGAGCGCTCACGACACGAACCTTGTATCCGTCTTTTCGCAGTGCGTCAGAACCAGATACGAGTGTTGATACCTCCGAACCGCTTGCAACAAGGATAACGTCAGGATTTGCATCAGATCCGGAAACGATATAAGCGCCTTTGGCGGCCTGTTCGTAATCTGTACCCTCGGGTAGACTTTCTATGTTTTGGCGAGACAGTATCAGCGCGGTGGGCGTATCCATATTCTGCATGGCGAGTTTCCAGCACACGGTGGTTTCGTCCGCATCAGCGGGACGAAAAACACGCACGCTATCTTGCCCCGAGTGGTTTTGAAGTTTCTCCATAAGTCTGATTTGTGCCTCTTGCTCAACTGGCTCATGGGTGGGTCCATCTTCACCCACGCGGAAGGCGTCGTGCGTCCAAATAAACTTGATGGGGGTTTGCATCAAAGCTGCTAAACGGACAGCAGGCTTCATGTAGTCGGAGAATACGAAAAACGTGCCACAAGCTGCGATGACCCCACCGTGAAGCATCATGCCTATGCACATGTCAGCCATGGTCAGTTCGCTCACACCCGCTTGGAAGAAAGCGCCGCTGAAGTCGCCTTTCTTCATGCTTTGGGTCTTTTTCAAGAAGCCATCAGTCTTGTCAGAGTTGGAAAGGTCGGCCGACGCGCAAATCATATTGGGCACCTGTTCGGCCAAGACGCCAAGGCACACAGCACTGGCGGCGCGAGTGGCGGTGCCTGATTTTTGCTCTACCTTGCTCCAATCCACCTTCGGGGCCTTGCCAGAGAACCACTCGTCCATCTGTTTAGCCTTCTCTGCATTGGCCTTTCGCCACTCAGATTCCTCAGTCTTGCGTTTGGCAACAATCTTCAAAAGTTCTTTTCGGCGATTGTCATAGAGAGCTTTTACGTCATCAAAGACAACGAATGGGTGCGCTGGGTCGCCACCGAGATTGTTGATGGTGTTGGTGTAAGCGTCACCGCCGAGTGGCGCCCCATGCGTCTTTACACATGCCTCGTAGCTGCTGCCATCTGCCTTTAGGGCACCTTTGCCCATTACAGTCTTGCCGATAATGAGGGTGGGGCGGCTCTCTTCAGATTGTGCTGCGTCGAGTGCTTGACGTATTTGAGAGACATCGTTGCCATCTATCTCCATCACATTCCAATTCCATGCCTCGTATTTAGCTTTGGTGTTCTCACTCATCACGGCGTTTGTTTCAGTAGAAAGCTGGATATCATTCGAGTCGTAGAACATGATAAGATTGTTCAAACCCAAATGTCCTGCTATCCTACCCACTCCTTGTGAAATCTCTTCTTGCACGCCGCCGTCACTGATATAAGCGTATATCTTGTGCTGCATCATGGTTTTTCCGAGGCGTGCCTCAAGAAACTTTTCGGCCACAGCGGCACCTGCTGCCAAGGCATGGCCTTGTCCCAAAGGGCCTGAGGTGTTCTCTATGCCGTGCATGACATCAAGCTCTGGATGCCCCGGTGTGATCGATTTCCATTGGCGAAACTCCTTCAAATCATCTATGGTGAAGAGGCCACGAAGGGTTAGCGCAGCGTAGAGCATTGGGCTCATGTGTCCTGGATCAAGAAAGAAACGGTCGCGTCCTGTCCATTTGGGGTTTTCGGGATCGTACACCAAGTACTCAGAAAAGAGCACGTTGATAAAGTCGGCGCCACCCATGGCCCCACCCGGGTGGCCTGATTTGGCTTTTTCTACCATTGACGCGGCCAAAATTCTGATATTGTCAGCCGCATGGTTCATCACTTTAATGTCATTCATGTTTATAAGGTTTATGGGATAATTTATTTTCTGAGGTTCGTTTAACTCACATTGAATACGACGACAGACATGGCTGGAACTTTCAGTCTTATTTTCCTTTTTTTTTTCTTGCTGTCCTTAAAGGCAGTACGTCTCACCACCTCTGGATGGTTAAAGTCGTTGTAGTCGTCCATATTTTTTGCGGTCAATATTTCGCCAGTCACTGATTGCGATGAAGCACCATCGAGCGCAAGTTCAACAGTTTTGGCTTTGTCCAAGTTGACATTCGTTAGCGATACGCATATAGAGCCATCTGTTTTTTTGGCCGCGGAGATGGATACCTCCGAAATCTTGCAGTCGGTAGCATTGTTCATATGGCCCCCTTGCACGAAGATTAGCCATTTTCACACGGTCGGCGTGGCGATGAAACACGTTGAGTGTGAGCGCAGCCACCATTGCATCGCGCATAGTGTTTTGCTGATACAGGCGCCCTTGGATGGTGCCCGCTTCCTCATCCCACCATGTTCCCCATTCGTCTACGAGCAGGCCGATGCGTTTATGAGGGTCTTTAGCATCCATAATGTCGCTATGTTTCTTGATAACGTCTTCTATTTGTAGACATTTCCCCAAAGTCCAATAGTATTCTTGGTTGCCGAATTTGGTTGTAGGTCCTTTCTCAGCCCAGCTTTTCACCATATGAGTCGTGCAAGGAGAGCCCATCCGTTCGATATGCACGTGCCAAGACGTTCGGCAAACTGGCTGTGTGTCTCCTTGTCTATTTTATCGCCACCCTTGTTTACATGGATGGTGGCCGAAACTTCTTGCCCATTGATAGATAACGTTATCATGGTCAAAGAAAGTATAGTAGATGTTATTTTTCTTCATGTTGTGATCAATAGTGTCCTAAATGTTTTTCTAAAAAAATGATGGAAGTGGCTTTCATTAAAGAAAAAGTATTGCCTTAGCGTTTTCTCAAAACCAAACCATCCTCCATGGCAAAGATAACACTTTTCGCTCAAGTAATCCAAGAATTGCCAAAAGAATTAATCAAATAATTGGTAAAAATAGCATGGCACGGACAAACATGCCAAAGTTTTTTAATACATGGAGCGATCTTGTGAGCTTGGTATTCTGTCAGTTCGCCCGCCGCGTCTCTCTTCGCGAGGTAAGCAACTGACTTCGCCACGCCTACGACAACCCTTGCGGCCGGCACCCTATACGCTGGGTTCGTCAACCTGAAAGTAAGGACTTTGCAAGATCTGTATTGCTTAAAGTTTGCAAAATGGACAAAGTGTGTCGGCGACATTGTGAACCCAGCGATTGACGGTTGAGGTAGGTATGCTGACGCCATGCTCCTTCCATCTGTCACTCGAACTGGTGACAGGCGAACATGTCGGTGATGATTTCAGCGAGCGAGGAAGCGGCGGTAAACAACCCACCGTTTGCTTTTTCGTTGAGTGCAAGCATGAAGTTTTTGGGTAAAGGTAGTAATGCCGGAAAGCCACACAAAAGTGGCTAATGTTGGACGCTTGCGATATAACATCTCAGAATGTAATAAAAAATATCATTTTTTCCAACTTTTAGTATAGGGATGAAAGAGCGAGAAAAAAATGAATATTAAACTTAAAAAACGCGTTTGCGCAAAATAAAATAACACAAGGGTGGGCCATTAATACCTAACGGCACTCTGTGTAAGTGCTATTCGTGTGCCGAATAGGTTGTAATGACGATGCGTTTGGACCTTAGTCATGTTGCCATTGGTATCTTATCGAGACGACAAAAAGGAGCTTATTTCAAGCTTGGAGGATGAATTTTCTTATAAAATGTTGTATGTTAGGCGTTTGCAAAGCAAGCGTCATTTTGGCCGAATTTGTACAAATGTCTTCTGTTTTTTCAAATAATCAAAGCATTTCAACGTTTGTCTTTGCATTGTTAAACATTTTTCATAATGTCACAATATACGTGGAGTTGGGTGGGAGGCACTTTTGCACGTTCGTGTTTATGGATGACGAGGGGTGGGGGCAATGTGTGCGTGAACCGTAAGCGTTGTGCCTGCGTCAGATGCTTGGCGCACTCGTGTCATCGTATTCAATCTGCCAGAGGAACAAACCATGGGCTGGCATGGACTGGCCCGCGTCTGAACGGTTGCCTCGCTTCACTATCGTCTCAAACTGATCCATGCTGATGGTGTGCCGCCCCACGTCTATGAGGGTGCCCACCACGGCGCGCACCATGTTGCGTAAAAAGCGGTTGGCGGCTATCTCAAAGTAGTATGTGCTATCTGATGTTTGTACCCATCTGGCTTTACTGACATGGCACAGTGTGGTCTTGTTGTCAGCGTTGGCTTTGCAAAAAGCCTTAAAATCGTCTACGGTGAGCAGAAAAGCGGCGGCCTCGTTCATGCGCTGAAAATCAAGAGACCAGTTCATTAGCACTGAATAGTGGCGTGCGAAAGGGTCGCGGCGTGTATGGATGTAATAGCGATAGGTGCGGCGTGTGGCCGAAAATCTGGCATGAACATCGTCTGACACCCGTTGCGCGCCGTTGCAACTGATATCTTTTGGTAATATGCGATTGAGCCGATAAGCCAACTGTTGACAGTCTAAGTCGCGGTCAATATCAAAGTGAGCCGCCATCTGTCGGGCATGCACGCCGGCATCTGTACGCCCCGCGCCAACGACCTCCACTGGCTGTCTCAACAATGTGGAAAGCGATTGTTGTAGCCTCTCTTGCACAGACATGCCGTTGGGCTGTATTTGCCATCCGTGGTAGGCTGTGCCATCAAAACTAATCCAAACAAAATATCTCATGGTATAAGCGTGATATTAATGAAACGAAACGATATGGCGATTGGTTCGCCAAATCTTCAAGTGAGAAACCTGACATACGCGCGATCGTCAAAAGAGTGGTTGCCGCGCATCAATCCTTTGGTGGCTTTGAAGTCTCCTATATTGAAAGGGTCGCGCGCAAGCTGTTCGCTCAGGGCTGCCTCGCTTTCTGCCAATGTGGATTTTAGCATGGGATAGCCGTCTGATGCCAAGACTATCTCTGACAGATTTTTGTCAATGGAGATGACCTTGATGCCATCTCGAAATATGGGGTAGCCATCGATCACGGCGAAAGTCTTGTTCTGGCCATCCATCGCTTTGATGAGATGGGGCAAGATAGCATCGCGCGCATAGTCGTGAACGATGGTCAGTCCATCTGTCATATCATTGTGCGCTAACTGGCACGAGCGGAAGCAAGCTGCTCTACGAGCGGCCATTGAGGCTTCGTAGGGCTTGCCATTTTCATGCAGCTGGCCGTCTACCATAGCTTGACAGTCGCCTATCATCCATATCTGTCGATGTGCCTCGCTGTAAATAACGACACTGGCACAAAGACGTTCATGCGGCGGAATGTAGTTGTTAATAATTTGATTTTCAGGTCGATTATTGCTATTAGTTAAATATTCACTACGAATAATCTCGGTGATTTGGTCACAAAAGTCGTCAAGAAGAATATCGATTTTCATCTTTCGGATAAAATTGGCTATCATCTTCATGCAGTGACGACCATTGCTCATGTCAGCATTGAACCTATGTCTTGTCTTGCTCGTGCTACCGTCTATCACCGCCACGAAATGGGGTGTTACAACAATGCCATCCTCACAATCACTCTGTGTGTGTTTGCCGATGAGTTGACGCTCGATAATTTTCATGTCGCTGGTGTTTTATCTACCCTTTTTGCGGCGTGTGCCCGATTGAAAATTGGGATTAAAAGATTTTGGTTTTTTATTTGTGTTTCGAGCTTGCCGATATGGCTTGTGGTTGTCGTTCTCGTTGTTGCGGCGCGTTGGTTTGACTCTGTTTGTTGTGGGCGCGCTGCCTATGGCTTTGTCGTCATAGTGCACCTTGCCTCTAAATGTCTTGCCATCGTATAGCTTCTTGATGAGGTCTGTGCGCCCAATACGCTTTAGGCTCTGCTCAATGTTACGTCGTTCTTCTGTTTTGTACCAGAAGAAGTATTTCCGCTGGGCGAGTTTTTCGCGAGGAGTTTTGGCGCAAAAAACAGGCTCGAGGGTATATGGATCATAGCCAGTGTACCATGTTTCGGTACTCACAGTCATAGGCGTTGGCGTGAAATCTTGCACTTGTTCCAAATGAAAATTCAAGTCTTTGGTGAGTGCGGCCAACTCTGCCATGTCTTCTTCCTTGCAGCCTGGATGGCTGCTGATGAAATAAGGTATGATTTGTTGGTTGAGACCCGCTTTGCGGTTCACGTCGTCAAAGATACGTTTAAACTCGTAAAATTGCTTGAACGGAGGTTTGCGCATGAGCTGGAGCACACGGTCAGAGGTGTGCTCGGGCGCCACTTTGAGGCGACCGCTCACGTGTTTTTCTATGAGCTCACGGGCATATTCCATAGCCGTCTTGTTGGCTTTCTCGTCTTTGCCCTTGTGCAAGATAAGGTCATAGCGCACGCCACTGCCCACAAAGCTCTTCTTGACACCGGGCATCGCGTCCACACTTCGATAAATATCGAGAAGTTTGGAGTGGTCGGTGTCAAGGTTGGGACATATCTTTGGGTTGATACAAGATGGTCGCTTGCAAACCTCACAGGCTTTAAGGTTGCGCCCACGCATGCCATACATGTTGGCCGACGGTCCGCCGAGGTCGGATATATATCCCTTGAAACCATCCATTTGGATGACCTGTCTCGCCTCGCGCAATATGCTTTTTTTGGAGCGGCAGGCCACAAACTTGCCTTGGTGAGCAGATATGGTGCAAAACGAACAGCCCCCGAAACAGCCTCGGTGCATATTGATGGAGTATTTGATCATCTCATAGGCTGGGATGGTTTTGCCCTTGTACTTGGGGTGCGGCATGCGTGTGTAGGGTAGATCAAAAGCTGCGTCCATCTCCTCGGTGGTCATAGGTGGATAGGGAGGGTTGACCACAGTGTAGACATTGCCGACGGCTTGTAATAGCCGTTGGGCGTGCATTTTGTTAGATTCTTCCTCTATGTGTCTGAAATTCTCAGCTTGGGCACGCTTGTCGCGCAAACATTCCTCATGTGAGTGGAGCACTATATCTTGATCTGTGATACCGCCCGGAATATGCTCTGGCCTGCATAGATATACGGTTTGTGGAATGTCGCGTATGTCTTTGATATTCTTGCCAGACTCCAACTCCTGACATAGCTTGAGCGTGTTTTTTTCGCCCATGCCATAAAGGATTATGTCCGCTCCGCTGTCGCAAAGTATACACTTGCGCAATTTGTCTTGCCAATAATCATAATGAGTGAGCCTTCGAAGTGATGCCTCTATGCCACCCAATGCCACCGGGACGTCAGGGAAGAGCTGTTTGAGTATTTGGGTGTATACTATACTGGGGTAATTGGGACGCATGTCGTGGCGCGCGTCTGGGCTATAAGCGTCGTCGTGGCGCAGCCTTCGGTTGGCGGTATAATGGTTTACCATGGAGTCCATCGCTCCGGGACTAACACCAAAAAAAAGCCTTGGCCGCCCGAGTTTCTTGAAATCACGATAGTCGCCATGCCAGTCTGGTTGTGGCACAATAGCCACCTTATAGCCCTCGTTCTCGAGCATGCGACCTATGACGGCCGCTCCAAATGAGGGATGGTCCACATAGGCATCGCCCGAGAAGAGGATAACGTCCAATTGATCCCACCCTCGCAAATCACATTCTTTGCGCGTGGTGGGTAAAAAATCAGTGAGAAGGTATTGGCGCATTTTATTCGCTTGCGTTTGGGGCAATTGGTTCTTGCCCAAACTCGTGCTTGTTCTTCCAATCTATATAGAGCAATACTAATTGATGGAGACCAAAAGCTTTCATGTTCTTATTATATATGACATCAAGGCATAGATCCAAGAGAGCCTTGTCGTTACCCGCTTCTGAGCTGAGCATGGAGCGAATATTGAGCTTGAGCTTGTCGAGCACGGCCTCGTCTATGATGCCATTGCTATCTATGAGATTGCGTAGCAACGAATATTTGTCTATAGTTTCGAGGTGGCTGTCGCTCACTTCAATGCTTCGCGTTCCTGAATGATTGGCTTGAATTTTCATAGTGGATATTATTTTAAAAGATAATTCATGATGCCTTGCATGAGCATGTGGCGGTTGTCACGATTAATAACACACTCGAATGGAAAGCCCATGACGAATGTTTTATAATTGCGTCCATCGTATGCGGTGGCTGCCGGTAACCCATTGCTGTACTGCATGGCGCAAATGGCTCCAGCCTCTGGATTAAGGGCATCGACATGTGTGGCCGCATAATGGTCGGGGTTGAGATCGCGATAGAAGTCGATCGACATGCCAAGCCCAAACGCTCCGGTTATCGTGTCGGTCTTGATGGGGCTTGCCATGCTTGTTTTGAGTGTCTGGGTCAGCCATGTTGCATCGCTCTCGGACTGCATGTCGGTACCAATGTATGCGCCGCTGACCATCAGTCGGCCGCCCGCGAGGGTGTACGCCGTGACCTTTCGCTTGAGAGAGGAGGGGAAAACCTTGTAGAACTTCAGAGCGTCCGGCAGGTATCGCTCCATGCCAAGGATGACATCCACGGCCGCATAGTCGTTGAGGTTGACGCGACCGGTCTCCACCGCCTTGGACGAGCAGCTGGCCACGTTGTACCGATGGGTCGAGGCGATGGCGTCAGCATGCGTGGAGATATAGTCGAAAGTGTTGCCAGCGATAATTTTTCCTGCCAATTCGTTGCCACAATACCCCAACCCTGTCGCGTCTTCGATACCCGCTCGTGAGCGGTCAAAAATGATTTGGCGTCCATTCCAGCCTGCCGTGGCGCCCAAAGAGACACCTATATCCGAATCGAGGTCGAAGCCTTGCTTGGTACCATCGTTTATGACGGCAGGTCCGGAAAGCCTGTGAAATCCATTGACGACAAGGATTGTTTGTGTGGCTCCGGGCTGGACGTAGGCCGATACCACCTCGGAGGCAAAACTCTCGCCACCTCTATTTGCGGCCGTTACTTTGAAATGATACTGCACGCCTGGCTCAATGTTGACGACGGCAGATGTGGAACAGATTTTTTTGCCATTGTCAAAGCCTCCTGTCCCGGTGGCTGTGTACAATATATAATAGGTGGGGGTAGCGGTGGGTTCTTGCTGGTCATCTTGCCTGATCCACGATATTTCCGCTTTTTTGCCTGTTTTAAGCGTCACGCAAACATCCTTAGGAGCCAACGGCTGTATGATGGCGGCATGTCCATGCATGTCGTTGACATATCTGACAATGGTTTTATAGATGGATCGTGCGATGGTAAATTTGAAGTTAGGGTCGTGCCCAAGCAGCATGTCTGGGAAGTTTTGGTGGGACAATGTCTCTAAAATGGCCGATGGAACCTCCGGCAAACGTGTCTCGGAATAGTTGCGATCCCATAGGTATCGACGTGCCCATCTTTTATATTGGTATGTTAAGTCGCGTGTCACGCCACTGAGAAGCTGGTCGGCAAACATCTTGGAGGCTTGCCGAGATATGCCGGCGTCTAACCGCCCGTCATTGAAATTGGTGGTGCATATAGCTAACGAGCCAACCAAGTCGCGCCCATTAGGTGAGACGCCGGCATCGCTGTGTATGGCCAAGGCCAACTCCATAGGCACATTCTTACCCTCGAGTGTAGGCACGAAAACAGATCCGCCGGCCAACCAGTTGAGCATACGAGAGCGAGCGTTGATATCGTCGGCGTAGTCGTCGGTGCCACCGCGGCTGCTGTATACGGGGTAGGGGGCACCTGCCCATTGTGCGTAATAGCGAGCCCCTTCTAACGCACGAGGGTAACCACTAACCATGCCGCCACGCTCAATATTGCCCATACCACCACCAAATCGCACGGCATCGGCCGTGACATAGCCTCGCCGCCTACTTTGGTTGGTAAGCATCACGCAATTGTAAATGTTGTCGCCTCGATCAAAATCGAACGTTCCGAGATACACCCATGTGCCTCCACCCATACGCTGGTTTACCCTAAACTCGGTGGCTTGGCCTTTATGGAAGACTGTATAATGTGCGTCGTCAATGCTCTTTTCAAGCGTCTGGTAACTCACATAAACCGCGTATCGGCCAGCTTTTTTAAAGTTGGGCTGCCATTTCACATATGCTTTGCCACTTTTTTTGGTCGCCTTAATCATTTGTGCTGAACCTGCCTCAAAAGGATTCTCATTATCCAAGTATCTCCCTTGGTGTGGCGCGAAACCCTTTATGCCCGTCGATATCCACCTGTTGCCTTCCGCATACTCGTCGTATCCACGCCCCGAATTGTTCAAGGAAGCCTCCGCGTCGATGATGTATTCATCAGTTTGCCAATCTCTTTCGCGTGGAGTAAACACTACAGCGCCAGCGTTTTGAAGCATGGGTATGAGATAAGGCACCACAATGGTCTGCGTGAACAGGTCTTCGGTGGTGCAAAAAAGATTTGGCCTTTGCCATTTCCAATACCCCTTTTGGTTGTCATAATAACGACCGTGTGATTGCCAAACCGTGATGTGTTTGTTGCTAAGGCCATGTGTTATCTTTGCAATTCTTGAGAAATTACTTACCCAGGCTTTTCCTTTGTAGTCTATTTTCCCCCATAACGCCCTCCCGTCGTCGTATCTTTTAACATAGCCTGGGACGTACTGTTCTATGGGCATACCATTGGTAAGAATCTGTATGTTATACTTATTATAAGGTATGGGCAGCGCCTTTTTTACTTTTTTATATATCTTTCCCACCTGTTTGCGGGTGAAATCTTGTAACGCGAAATGCTCTGTTGTAATCACAACGACGGTCCGAGTGTCGTTGTCCACGACCATCTTTAGCAATCGTGGTTGTTGCGTAAAAGTAGTATGCTTGGCCGTATAGGTTAGAAAATAGTTGTTAACAGCCTTTTCCGCCTTGATTTTCAAAGCGGTGTTTTGTGCCATCAATGCTGTCGATGTGACCCATAGGCATAGGGCCAACAATATTTTTTGCATTTTTTCTAATTCTCTATAATATCTCGCCAATGGTGAATTTCTCAGGTTTTTTGCCTCGATAATCTTTAAAATACAGTTTGGTTTGTCTCATCTCATGCTCAAAATCGCCTGTTGGAATGAAACTTCTGGTACATTCTATGAGTTTCTGCTCATAGTCTACGCCATATAATAGCACGGGAATACGCGCTTTGAGAGCGATAAAATAAAATCCTTTTTTCCAATCAGGGTTAAGCGAGCGAGTTCCCTCTGGGGTTACGCACAACTTGAATTCTTCTTGCTTGGAAGCAATTTCTGCCAAGCTGTCGGTCATACTTGTGTGTTTAGCTCTATGTACAGGTATACCCCCCATGCACCTGAATATAGGTCCTAAAGGCCAAAAGAACCATTCTTTTTTCATCAAAAAATTAATTCTCATGCCCGAAGCGTACATGTAAAGCAAACCTATCAAGAAGTCCCAGTTGCTGGTATGTGGGGCCAAACAGATTATAAACTTTTTTGGATGCTCAACCGTTACGTGTGTCTTCCATCCTAACAGGTCGTACAATAGCCAATTACATAATTTCCTAATCATCCCAAATTACCAATTTGGTCAATGATTTCAGAAACTCTTTCGTTAAAGTCTGCAATGAGTTTCTGATAGTATTCTTTGGGTTTCATGCCCGGCTCAGGGTGTGAGATACGTTTCACAAAATCGTTACGCACAATTAATATTGTGGAAAGTAATGCTTCTGCACTATCCTTATTGTCAGTGGTGCCATACAGAGAAGCTGCCACAACCTCCGCAAACAGTTCGCTGCAAATGTAGTTGATGGTTTGTTTGAGATTTCTTTTATTTGCCATATATTCTAAAAATAAGTGATGTTGCAATATTTTGCTCAAAGGTATGAAAAAAACAATAGATAGAAAAATATTATTAAAAAAATAATTCTAAAATGTTTTATATAATTTTTATCTCTTTCATTAAAAAAAAGATGTACTTTTGCATCAAGTATTTTTTTACATCTAAAAAGTTATAAAAATGAAAGCAAGCCTTTTACAAAAAGCTCGCGCCAAGTATCAACCTAAACTCCCCAATGGTCTTGCGGGAGTGGTAAAAGTAAGAGAGGGTGAGCCAACGCAGAGCGTAGGAGATCAGGATGAGGTAAAGAGATTGTTCCCAAACACTTACGGTATGCCCGTGATAGAGTTTGTACCCGGCGAAAAACGCACTGCCATGAAGATGAATGTGGGTGTTATTCTTTCGGGCGGCCAAGCTCCTGGCGGTCACAATGTGATATGTGGTATCTATGATGCAGTGAAACATCAAGACCCAGAGAACAAGGTTTATGGCTTCTTGATGGGCCCCGGCGGATTGGTAGACCATAATTATATGGAGCTTACCGATGAATATGTTGAGAACTACCGCAACACGGGTGGCTTTGACATGATAGGTTCTGGCCGTACCAAACTGGAAAAAGAAGAACAGTTTGAAAAAGGTCTCGAGGTGCTTAAAAAACTTGATATCAAGGCCTTGGTTATCATTGGTGGTGACGATTCCAATACCAACGCGTGCGTACTGGCTGAATATTACGCAGCTCATAACACTGGCGTGCAGGTAATTGGATGCCCCAAGACTATTGACGGCGACCTTAAGAATGATCAGATTGAGGCAAGTTTTGGTTTTGATACCGCCACCAAGGTGTACTCAGAATTGATTGGTAATATTGAGCGCGACGCCAATTCGGCTCGCAAATATTGGCATTTCATCAAGTTGATGGGGCGTTCTGCCTCTCATATCGCATTGGAGTGTGCACTGCAAACGCAACCAAATATCTGTCTCATTTCTGAAGAAATAGAGAAGAAAGACATGACGCTCAACCAAATTGTGGAAGATATTGCCTCTGTGGTGGCACTGCGTGCCGAGGATGGTAACCACTTTGGCGTTGTGTTAGTACCCGAAGGTCTCATAGAGTTTATCCCTGCCATAGGGCGTCTCATAGACGAGTTGAACGACTTGTTAGCCGCTCATGGTTCTGAATATAAAGATTTGAAAGAGCAGGAACAGCGCGAATATATCCTTGCTCATCTCTCAAAAGAGAACGCGGCGACGTTCGAGACATTGCCCAACAATGTGGCGCAACAACTCTCGTTGGATCGCGATCCACACGGAAATGTACAAGTTTCTCTCATCGAAACCGAGAAATTGCTGTCAGATATGGTTGGCGACAAGCTTGAGAAATGGGCGAAAGAGGGCAAGTTTAGTGGTAAGTTCGCCACGTTGCACCATTTCTTTGGCTATGAGGGAAGGTGTGCCGTGCCATCCAATTTTGATGCCGACTACTGCTATGCGCTCGGTGCAAGTGCCGCAAATCTTATCGCAAATGGCAAGACAGGCTATATGGCCACTGTTCAAAATCTCTCCGCTCCTGCCACCGAATGGAAGGCAGGCGGTGTGCCTATCACCATGATGCTCAACATGGAGCGTCGCAATGGCAAAATGAAACCAGTCATTCGCAAGGCTTTGGTAGACCTTGATGGCGCGCCTTTCAAAAAGTTTGTGGAGCATCGCGACGAGTGCAAGCGCAACACCTGCTTTGTATATCCTGGGCCGGTACAGTATTGGGGGCCAACAGAAGTATGCGATCGCGAAACACGTACGCTTGCTTTGGAAAACGCTGCCAAGAAGTAATACCTGACATGCATACATAGTTACAAAGGTCATTCCTCGCCCGTTTTTTATAGGCGGGAATGTCCTTTTTAATTTAATAGTACAGATGTCCAATAAAAAAAATGTCAATAAAAAAAGAGCGTCGGTGCCAAACCAGCACCGTGCTTTATATCATCGACATACGGGCATCATGACATTCTGGCGACATATATCTTTTCTCAAAATCAAATCACCCGGTGGATGTATTTTCGGTGCAGTCGGTGTGTTGACGATTTATGTGCTCATATTTTATTATTTCTTTGTTGGTCCCACGGGTTTCAGGTGGCGAGCACTTTACGGAGACCCTAAATACCCACAAGGTTATGATATTCACGGCATAGACATTTCACATTATCAAGGCAATATCAACTGGGAGAAACTCAAGGCGAACGCATTGATAGATGGCAATCCTATTCGTTTTATCTTTATCAAAAGCACAGAGGGTGCCACGCGTATTGATCCTAATTTTGATGACAACTTCGCCCAAGCCCGTGAAAATGGTTTTTTAAGGGGAGTGTATCACTTCTGGAGTAACCAGTCGTCGGCACGCGAACAGGCCCATTTTTTCTTAAACCATGTGCATCTACAAGATGGAGACTTGCCCCCCGTACTCGACATTGAGCACAAACCAAGCGATGTTAGTGTAGAGGATTTTCAGTTGGATGTGTTGACATGGTTGCATATCGTGGAAGATAAATACGGGGTCAAGCCCATCATTTACACTTACTATAAATTTAAGGAAGCATATCTCAGCGCGCCTGTTTTTGATGACTATCCATACTGGATAGCCCATTATTATGTAGACAAAATAGAGTACAAGGGCAAGTGGAGATTTTGGCAACACACCGATACCGGTCAACTGCCAGGCATAAAAAACAATGTAGACCTGAACGTATATAATGGTTCTTACTATGACTTAATACACCTAACCATTGGCAAACAAGCCCAAGTGCCCTCGCGTGTGCCCATTGTAGATTGATATGTCGGTCTGCACAAGCACAAAAATAGTGAGAAAATAGATGGAATATCTAATGATTATCATAAAGAATCGCCTCTATATATCATTCAAATATGACACATGAATTATATTGATACAGAGAACGTTAAGCATATTACTTCATGTAACACATTAATTTAAATAAACCTTTATAAAGTACAAACGTAATGAGAACAAAACATTTTTTTCTATTCGTCGCAGCCTTTGTGGCTGTCGTTGCGCTCTCGAATTGCGCGCGAAAACCTAAAAAAGAGACTTCACACATAGCGCAAAATGCCACGAGTGAACATACCGGGAAGCAAGCATCTAAGATGGTCCAACTTACCAAGGAGATGTTCGACATGAGGTTTGCCAACGCCGACGGCACGGATGACAAATGGAAACCAACAGGCAGCAAGCCGGCGATTGTCGAATTTTGTGCCACATGGTGTGGCCCCTGCAAGCAGCTGGCACCTGTCATGGAGGCATTGGCGCGGCAATATGATGGGCAAATCGTTTTTTATAAGGTAGACATAGACCAAGAGAAGGAATTGGCTAACATGTTTGGGGTGCAAGCCATTCCATCGCTCGTTTTCTTCCCACTCGACGGAACGCAGCAAAGCACGTTGGGCGCTATGAGCAAAACAGAGATAGAAAAGAAGATTCGCACGCTGTTGCTTAAATGATCGCTAACGGCTCGTCTAAACGAAATAAGCCATTGGCATGCAACTAAAGGCATGATTGGAACCTATGTGTGCCAGTCATGCCACAATATGTTTACGCATTATGGACATCGCCATTCGCGAACTTCTCATTAGATATGCAGAACGGTTTGAAACACCATCTTTCCTTATCAATGACCCGTCTTGGTTCATGCACCAAGTTGATGGATGTAACAATCAGGAAATCATGGCGTTTATAGCATCATGTTTAAGCTATGGATCACGCAAACAGTTCATGCCTAAAATCCAATTCTTGCTGCACGCTTCTAAGGGCGAACCGTTCGAGTGGGTGCGAAGCGGAGCCTTTGAGAACGACGTGCCAGGCAGACCCGAATGTTTTTATAGGTTATATTCTTATCACACCATGAACCAGTTCTTGCACGCCTTGCGTAGGCTAATAATAACTTTTGGGTCGATTGGCGCATTTGCTGCATGCAAAAGCCTAAGTTTGGATGGTTGCGGAGGCAATGCCATCAATGTGCTCAACGCCTTGGCCGATTGGTTTTACGACAGTGGACTGCAAGGTATTGTACCTAAGCCTCACACCTCATTGTGCAAACGTCCGTGCATGTTCATGCGCTGGATGGTACGAGACTTGTCACCCGTTGACCTTGGACTATGGGCTGACTATGTTAACAAGGCATCGCTTTTCGTCCCGCTGGATACGCATGTCATGCAGACTGCCCGCCGGCTTGGGCTCTTGAATAGTATGAACGCAACATGGAAAACAGTGGAAAGGCTTACCCTCGAAATGGGCAAGGTGTTTCCCGGCGATCCGGCTCGGGGAGATTACGCCCTGTATGGGGCAGACCTTCCGGAAAATTATTGAAAACACAAGCGCGCAAATTATGTAACGGATGAGCGACAACACATTAATTTTGTTATTTTTATACCCTTAATAAAACATTGCGATGAGAGAATTGAAAGCTCGCATTTTAAAAGACGGCAGAAGTTTGCCGGGTGGCATTCTCAAAGTGGACAGCTTCATAAACCACCAAATGGACCCTTACCTGATGAGACAGATAGCCGTTGAATTTATTCGTCGTTTCGCCTCGACGAAAGTCAACAAGATTATTACCATAGAGGCCAGTGGCATTGCTCCGGCCGTCATCTTGGGTCTATTGATGGATGTGCCTGTTGTTTTCGCCAAGAAAAAGAAACCCTCTACCATGGACAACATGCTTGCCACAACAGTTTACTCGTTCACCAAGCAGCGCAATTACGATGTGGTGGTATCTCGCGAGTACCTTTCGGCGAATGATCACGTGCTGTTTATAGACGACTTCTTGGCCAATGGCAACGCTGCGAGAGGCATCGTAGAGTTGTGTGAACAAGCAGGGGCTACACTCGAAGGCATGGGCTTTATCATCGAAAAATCGTTTCAACATGGGCGTGAAAGGCTTGAAGAGATGAACATACGGGTGGAAAGTCTTGCCGTGGTGGAGTCGTTGGACAATTGTCAAATCAGACTCATGGAAGAGTGACGTTTTTTCAACTGGCAATTGTGACAAATATCATAGATTGGAAAACACCATCATAAAATATCATAAATTATTTATAATTAAACATTTACAATTATATATTTAAGTATAAGTTTAGTTCTATTATGGATATATTAATTACTTGTAAATAACTTGACAAAAACGATTTTACAAGGTGTTTATTTAATAAAGATATCATTTTATGCGCCTATATGCCCATAAAATGCTGTTTTATGCAAGTGTCTGTACCATTGCGTTTTATGAATTTCCGGGAAATTTCCTGAAACAAATATTAGCTAAACCTTTTTCGTTTGGATATTAATGGCCATTCGATTAGGCATTAATGACGAGACAAATAATGCTTAAACGAGACGCGATTACGGCTTATAGCCGTAACGAATAGTACCCAATCGGGATGCGTGTCTTATTTTTCGATCTGATTTTGGGAGGCGTCTTGGTTATAAACAAGCAAAAATTCTCTGTAACATAACATTTCCAAAGTGTTTATTTTGGTATTTTATATTGACACAGCTCTTGCTTTTCTTTCTTTTCTATTGGTTTATCCAAAATCTAAAAAACATTTATAAACAGAGTGTTACATATAACAACCGTATCGTTATTTATACATAATACAATTTGCGTCGTAACGTTTGGGCGTTATCTTGACATAGACATGGGCATGCTTTTAGGCATGTTGATACGGTGTTTTGGGCCAGATTGACCAAGGCTATTTGTAATTATTTTTAGAAAACTTTTCTTCCATGAGCACTGATTTGCTCTTTTCAGAATAAAAAATGTACCTGAAGTTGTAGCCTGCATCTTTGTAAGTCTTGACCCGAGTGTCGTTTTTGAGATCTTCGAGTAGGGCTTTCTTAATCTTGCCACGCACAAGTTTTATCGCGTCCAAATTGTCCGCGCTACCGCTAAGCTGGTAATGGTAGCAAAGTGTAAGGGTCGCGCGGTCGAAAGTAATGCTATCCAGCCGTTGCATGTTTTGGACAGGAGTGGGGCAGTAGCGCTCTGTAAAATCTTGCGCATCCTTGGCAGCCCTGTCAGCCAATGTGGTGTGTTTGCACGACGTAAACGCCACTGTTAATACGATAAAAACGGTAGAAAAAATTAAGTATAAGTTCTTTTTCATTTTTTATAACACATGTTTAAATGCCAGCGTAGCCATTATTTACAAACCTATCATGTAGCCATAGCAAATGTAATTTGCGCAACAGATATGAAATTATGGCATCTTGTCTATTGCAAAGTTAATAAAAAATTGGAGCTTGAACGATTATATCTTATCTTTTTCGTATCTTTGCAATGAGAAAATTAGATGGATGGAATTGATAAGAAACTTTTGCATTATTGCGCATATAGATCATGGTAAGTCTACATTGGCTGACCGACTCTTGGAATATACTGGCACAATTGCGATAACGGACAGCCAAGTTCTCGACGACATGGACTTGGAGCGCGAGCGTGGCATTACCATAAAAAGCCACGCCATACAGATGCAACACATGTTGGATGGCAAAAAATACGTGCTCAACCTGATAGATACTCCGGGGCATGTTGATTTCAGTTATGAAGTGTCTCGAAGCATAGCAGCCTGCGAAGGAGCGCTGCTTGTGGTCGACTCGACGCAAGGGGTGCAAGCCCAAACCATCTCAAATCTGTACATGGCCATAGATCACGATTTGGAAATCATACCCGTGATCAACAAGATAGACATGCCCAACGCCATGCCCGAGGAGGTAGAAGACGAGATAGTCGAGCTTATAGGTTGTGCGAGGGAGGACATTATCCGTGCCAGTGGCAAGACCGGCGAAGGCGTTGACAAGATAATCGAGGCGGTGATCAAGCACGTGCCGGCACCCAAGGGCGATGCGGCGCAACCGCTGCAAGCCTTGATTTTCGACTCTATTTTCAACCCGTTTCGTGGCATTATCACCATTTGCAAGATAGAAAATGGCTGCATTCACCAAGGCGACAAATTAAAATTTGTGCAGACGGGCATGGAGTATACCGCCGATGAGGTAGGCGTTTTGAAGATGGATATGTGCCCTTGCCAATCGCTTTCTACCGGCGAGGTGGGTTATGTCATCTCTGGTATCAAGGAAGCTACCGAGGTAAAGGTGGGAGACACCATCACGCACAAAGAACGTCCATGCGCACATGGCATTGCCGGTTTCCAAGAAGTGAAGCCCATGGTCTTCGCGGGGGTATATCCGATAGACCCTTCAGAGTATGAGAATTTGAGAGCCTCGCTGGAGAAACTGCAGCTCAACGATGCGTCACTAACATTCATGCCAGAGTCGTCCCAAGCCTTAGGTTTTGGGTTTCGCTGTGGTTTTTTGGGGTTGTTACACATGGAGATCATCCAAGAGCGGCTTGACCGAGAGTTCAACATGGAGGTTATCACTACCGTTCCAAATGTGTCGTATATGGTGCATGACAAACAAGGCAACAAGTTAGAGGTGCACAACCCAAGTGGATTGCCAGAGCTTACCAATATAGATTATATAGAAGAGCCGTACATCAAAGCCAATATCATTACGGCGACAGAATATTATGGTCCTATCACTAAATTGTGTCTTGACAAGCGTGGCGAACTCATTAATCAGCAATATGTTTCAGGTAATAGGGTAGAGCTGCACTTTAGCATGCCTCTTGGTGAGATTGTCATTGATTTTTACGACAAACTGAAGTCTATATCGAAAGGCTACGCATCGTTTGACTATGTGGTAGATAGCTATCAACCATCCAAACTTGTCAAGCTCGACATACTGCTCAATGGCGACTCGGTGGACGCACTTTCCACGCTAACGCACCAAGACAACGCCGTAGCCTTTGGCCGTCGAATGTGCGAGAAGTTGAAAGAGCTGATACCAAGGCAACAGTTTGACATAGCCATACAAGCCGCCATAGGCTCTAAAATCGTAGCGCGCGAAACCGTGAAACAAGTGCGCAAGGACGTCTTGGCAAAATGTTATGGTGGTGACGTGAGCAGGAAGCGCAAACTTTTGGAAAAACAGAAAAAAGGAAAAAAACGTATGAAACAGGTGGGCAATGTGCAAGTGCCTCAAAATGCGTTTCTTGCCGTGCTTAAGTTGGACTAAGAACTTCAAAATATTAACCAAAACTATGAACAAATTGCAGACTACCACACGGGATATTGCCAGGGAATTGGCAAGAAAATACAGTACCATGACTCATGAGGAGCTTGATACATTGGAAAGTATCCTTGTGCCAAGAAAATACGCTAAAGGTGAGATTATCTTGGCCGAAGGAGAGGTTTGCAAGGAGATAGGATATATAGAAAAAGGATTGATACGTCAATTTTACTATAAGAATGACAAAGAATTGACGGAGCATATTGGCTCTGACGGTGAAATCTTTATGTGCATCGAAAGTTTGTTCAGAGAAGAAAAAACGCACTTGCAAGTGGAAGCTCTTGAGCCAACGACTGTTTACGCGTTGCCAAAATTGCGATTGGAGCAAGTGGCATTACACAACGTGAACATACAGATATTGTATAGAAAAATATTGGAGGAAAGCTTGATCATCTCACAGATACACGCTGATCTTGTGCGATTTGAGTCTGCTCAAAACCGTTATCTCAGGCTGTGCAAGACAAATCCGCAAGTGGTTTTGAGGGCACCGCTGGTGTATGTTGCCAGCTATTTACAAATGACACCCGAAACGCTGAGCAGAGTGCGCGCGTCATCATTAATGGCATAATTAAAAAAAACTTTTGTTCTTTGCATGCTTAGACAATCAATTGCGTTTGCGCTGCATGTTAAACAATAAACGATTAAATTCTGGGCATAATCGGCATTATGATAAATAGGCTATATTTTGGATTTGTTTGTCATAATATTATTTGTATAATATAAATAAAAAAATTATCTTTGTCATAGAAAAAATGAAATATAAAGAGGGAAAATTATGCCTGAAATTTCAATGCGTGCGCAAGAAATGCCCGAGTCTCCAATTAGGAAGTTGGCACCTATGGCCACTGCGGCTGAGGGGCGTGGAATAAAAGTTTACCATCTTAATATAGGGCAACCGGATATGCCGACGCCCCAAATAGGATTGGACTCGTTAAAACATATAGACCGAAAGGTATTGGAATATTCACCCTCGCAAGGACATCTTTCTTATCGGAAGAAACTTGTTAACTATTACGCAAAGTACAACATAGATGTCTTGCCAGACGATATTATAATTACAACGGGTGGTTCGGAGGCTGTGCTGTTTGCGTTTATGAGTTGTCTAAACCCGGGCGACGAAATAATCATACCAGAACCAGCCTATGCCAACTACATGGCTTTTGCTATATCAGTAGGTGCCAAAATACGCACAATAGCTACGACGATAGAAGAAGGCTTCTCTTTGCCAAAAGTTGAAAAGTTTGAGGAGCTTATCAATGAACGCACGCGGGCTATCATGATATGCAATCCGAACAATCCGACAGGCTATCTTTACACTCGTAGGGAAATGAACCAAATACGCGATTTGGTCAAAAAATATGACCTTTTTCTTTTCTCAGATGAGGTGTATCGAGAATATATATATACGGGTAGCCCTTATATCAGTGCCATGCATCTTAGCAATATTGATGACAATGTACTACTCATAGACTCGGTCTCTAAACGATACTCAGAATGTGGTATTCGTGTTGGAGCCTTGATTACGCGAAATTCCGAAGTCAGAAAAGCAGTTATGAAATTCTGCCAAGCACGCCTCTCCCCTCCGCTTTTGGGTCAAATAGTGGCAGAAGCCTCGTTGGACGCACCCGAGGAATATTATCGAGATGTTTATGATAGTTATGTGGAGCGTCGGAAATGCTTGATAGACGGTTTAAATCGCATACCGGGCGTGTACTCCCCTATCCCCATGGGCGCTTTTTATACGGTAGCCCAGCTACCTGTAGATAATGCTGAAGATTTTTGCAGGTGGTGCTTGGAAGAGTTTGATTATGAAGGAGAAACCGTGATGATGGCCCCAGCCGCAGGTTTCTATACAACGCCGGGGGCTGGCAAGGACCAAGTGCGTATTGCCTATGTGCTCAAAATCGAAGATTTGTCGAGAGCCTTGGTGGTATTGCGAAAAGCTCTTGAGGCGTATAACAAAAAAAGTGACAAGGTATGAATTTTCCTCTCTTCATAGCCCGTCGAATATACGGAAACCATCATAATGAAAGAAAAGTGTCTCGTCCGGCCATTGTCATTGCCGTGGCGGGAATAGCTATTGGACTGATGGTGATGATCGTGTCGATATCTGTAGTATTGGGTTTCAAACATTCCATACAAAACAAGGTTATTGGCTTTGGGTCGCACATACAGGTAACTAACTTTATGTCGCAAATGTCTGCCAATGATTATCCCATCGTGATTGACGACTCGATGATGAATGTAATCAAAAAGATGCCGGGAGTGAAGCATGTTGAACGGTATGCCTATAAACAGGGCATACTGAAGACAGACAATGATTTCTTGGGGGTAACGTTTAAGGGAGTTGGGCAGGAGTTTGACTCCACGTTTATTCATCACAGCATGGTGGAAGGATCTATTCCCACGTTTTCGGATAGTGTTTCGAGCAATAGAATATTGATTTCAAAAATCATGGCGGACAAACTTAATCTTAAATGCGGTGAGAAAATATTCGCCTATTTTATAGATCAATCGGGTGTTCGTATGCGAAGGTTAACCATTCAAGGTATATATCAAACCAACTTAAACCAGTATGACGAGTCGATTTGCTTCGCAGACCTATATACTGTGGTCAAACTTAACGGTTGGAACGCAGACCAAACTTCGGGGGCGGAGGTTAGCTTGACTGATTTTAGCAAACTTGATCAAACAGAAAAGAATTTCATTAAAACGGTTAATCGCACCACAGACAAGTATGGAGAAACCTATGCCTCGCAAACAATCAGAGACGCAAATCCACAGATTTTCAATTGGCTTGACTTGTTGGATGTCAATGTCGTGATTATCATCGTGCTGATGATAGCTGTGTCAGCTGTCACGATGATTTCCGGCTTGCTCATCATTATCCTTGAATGCACCAACATGATAGGTGTAATGAAAGCCTTGGGTAGCACCAATACGAGCATTCGGCACATCTTCTTGTGGTTCTCGACGTTTGTCATTGGCCGTGGCTTGCTAATAGGAAATGCTGTCGCTTTGGCGCTTATATTTCTACAAAACCAATTCAAGATATTCAAACTTGATCCCTCGGTCTATTATATCAGCGCAGTGCCAGTGGAAGTGAACTTGCCGTTATTCTTAGCCTTGAATGTTTTGACGTTTGCACTGTGTGTACTGATGTTGGTAGCTCCAAGTTACCTTATCTCAAAAATCTCGCCCACGAAGAGTATTCGATACGAGTAAATCGAGCGCTGAAAAATAAAGTGTCAAAATGTAAACATTTGTGTATCAAAACAATGAGAAACTATCAAGATGCTATCATCTTATATGACACAATTGTTAGAAAGTCATTCTAATCATTAGTCGCAAGCCATTGCGCGTGCTTGTAGGCAAGTTGTTGTAATTGCAACGGTGTACATATTCCACGTGCAACAATTTGAAAATGTTATGTAAGCCTGCGACAATTTCCACGTATGGCCGTTTGGGATCCATGACGTTGCAACCTTCTGGGAATTGCATTAAAATATTATTACCCGCATTTTGCTCAAGAAATGGATTGTTCTTGTCTGTTAACTGCCCCCATAAACACTTCACGCCCAAGTACTCTCTCCATTTAAGTTTCTTGATTAGAGGGATGCGATTGAGTATTTTTCCATTCAAATCCCACGCAATATCCACACTTGCAAATCGGTCGTTGAGAAACTCCATGTTGTTAATCAAATTGAAGGTTTGGTCTTGAACAATATAACTTAGATTGGTCGCTGGCATGATTAGCAATGGAAAAGGTACCCTATTCCACTGCGCTCCAACCTTTACAAACGCATCTATCTTGCCCCAACTCTTCATCCAAATGCGTTTGTAGATAGATGCGTCGGTATAGTTATAAGCATACTCACCACCCATAAAGCCTTTCAATCCCATAGCATGACCAAGTGTAAACACAGGAGCATCGAGATTGATGGGCCTACGTCTCTGCTTGGTATTAATATATGTTCGGCCGGGTGCGTACAGTAAGTTTATATTCAGTTCGGTAGTTCTTATCTTTCCATTGTGTAGCAGACTACCTACCTTGACATCGGTAGGAATCTCATAGTTGATGCCACTGTTCAACCTGTTGAAAAACAATCGGCCAGCGGCCTCGTTCTCCTCAGCTTTCAATCCCAGCGTGGTTTTCAGGCCACCCTCAAACTCATATTCAAATTCTAAGTGCTGACGATTATAAAACATCATCTTATCCACCTTTGCCCACTTAAACGCTGTGAAGACGTTGTCTTTGTCAGTGTGAATAAATTTGTCTGAGGGCGAGATGATATCATACGTTGATGTGAATGTCAGCGTGCGTTTGGGAAACTCGCGTGGAAGATAGTCTTTCTTGTTAAATGAATAGGTAATCTGCCCTTTATAATAATTCTTTTTTGACCCCCACCCATGCGCATAGTAGCCCGACAGGAACCAATGCTTGTTTAAATTGGCAGTGGTCTGTGCGCTAACGCGAGTTCGCAAGCCATCAATAAAATTGGAAGTTATCATTGTATTGATAGGGCCGATATCCACTTTACTGGGATGCGAGGGGTCACCTGTCTCCACAAAGTTTTCAATTAAAGCCTTGGCTGCAAAGACAATATATTTAAAACCTTTGAGCTGCTCTATGCGGTGGATGAACGCATCCATCGAACTTTCACCCTTGGTAAGCTCCACACTTCGGTATTTATTCCAAAAAGCCTCATCCCTCATTTGCGCATTAGACTCCCGTCTCTCTTTGGCTTTACCTTTAAATAGTTGCTTAGGCAACTCGTCAAAAGCGTAGTCGGAGAGCCGTGTGGTCCGAATGACAATGGCTTTAGCAAGAAAATTGCTAATCTTCATCTCCACAATCAGGTCGTCTACGCTAAGCGCCCACTCTCCATTTGGCAGTTTGCGATATTCTTGCCTCACTTGGAGGTTCTCCACGAAGTTGACATCGCTACTTCGCGGTATGGTTAGGTTGCATCGCTTGACATGCAGTGTGGAATCTGCAAGAATATAAAGCTCGCCTCTAAAACCAAAGTCTTGTTGGTTGTTAGGGATGAATTGTAGGTGGTAACACAGGTCATGGTCCACATAAACAGTATCTTCTATATAGAATCTGTAAAAAGCAATGGCATCCTTTCCAATAGGCGAGGTAAAAGGATGTTGGAGCAATCGCACTTGGTCGTTATAGATATCGATGTCCGTGAAAACGTCTTTCATGGCCACGTTTAGCATGTCTCCAGTCTGAATAAATTGGTTGACCCCCGTGGTATTTTGTCCTTGTATGATGTTTTTTTCACTCTTCGGATTTTTGCGATATAGGTATTGCGTCACTGTTTCGTCCACACTTAGTGGTAAAATTAACTTGTCATTGTAGGGGCATGTCTCCACTTGGTCCAACAACCAACGGTGCTTACTGATGCGCCCCGAGTCTATATCAGCTTGCGTTATGTCGTTAATGGCACAAGTAATCTTTTGATATTTTGTATATTGCAGATAGTCATGGTTTAGCAAGTTGGTTCTTTTTTTGGCGGCGATTACGCGTCTCATGAGTTCCACGGCAGGATTGTTCTTACGGCTATAACGCCCTCGTTTTGATCTCACCACCACTTCATTCAGTTGCTTGGTGTCAGGTTTTAGTTTTACATCCAATTTGTTGGCTGTTCCATCCGTAATCTTGATAGTTTTCGACTTATAGCCCACGGCCGAAAAAGTGAGATGCCATCCCACATGCTTTTCAATGGAATATTGGCCCAGGGCGTTTCCACTCACTGCCACATGCTGACCTTTGTAAGATATGCTGGGATAGAGCAGCGTGTCTCCCGTTGCCGCGTCGGTCACGACACCATGTATCTGTGCCGCGACACTTGTCGCAAGCACCATTAACAATAATGTAAGATATATCTTGGCAGTTTTCATCAATTACGATTTAAATATCAATCATTTTTTGTCCAACAACTGGGCTAAATCTGTTATAATAATGTCTGGCAAATTCTCGTCATAAATCTTGTTGCTCCAACCTTCTCCCTTAAACCATGCCGCATGACATCCTATTTTAATGGCGGGCTCCACGTCTTTGTAGAAGCTGTCGCCTACCACCATGACCTCCTCTGGTTTCATGCCCAAACATTTTACACCCAAAGAGAATATCCGCGCGTCTGGTTTTCTGATGCCTACAGCTGAAGACTCGACTACATCTTGGAAATATTGCGCCAGTCCAAATTCTCGAAGCACCACGTTGATATTACCATAAAAATTGCTTACTAAAACCATCGGGTACATTGAGGAGAGCTCTTTCAGCACTTTTCCACTATATGCGGTTATTGTTTTTACTTGTTCGTACAAATCCTGTAGCACTGCGTCGTGCTTGTTATTAAAATCGTCTTCATGAGCGTTCCACGCTCCAGAGGTACACAATTGCTCCATCTCAAGCCTTATTTTTGTAGCCAGTGTCTTATGGAATGTATAGTCTGGGCGTATCAATGGCTCTCTGCCAAGCATTCGTTCTCCATGTATGTATGCGTCGCGAAACTGTTGCTCGCTCACCGGTACGTTTTGTCTTTGATATGCGTGCCATAGCATTTGGCCCCAGTGGCAGCCGGCAGTATCGAGCGTGCCGCCATAGTCGAATATATAACCTTTAATCATTGTTCTGAAGATTAGCGAGTTGTGCAGTCATGTCCGCGCACAGAGTCTCATGACATTTGTGCATATAGATGTAGAGTAGATTGAGCAATGTAATTTCAAACAAGAAGTAAACCCACGGAATATTAAGTAGGCATGCCATATAAAGCACGATGGCTCGCGTGTTGAAAGACAAGATATTGGCATATGGCATCATAGGTTTGCTTCCTTGAAGAAACTTTTGCCGGATTGCCTCTAATTTTTCTTTGGAACAACTTGCATCCATATTATTCCACATCGAAAAGAATTTTTGAAACTTCGGCGTGCGCTTTTCTTGCTTTCTACAGTAAGCTGCATAGTTTTTATAAAACAGTCGGGCCAATATCTGCGAATGTGGGGTTTCCTTGTATTTGATTTCTTGTTGTGCCGAATTGTCCAATTCTGACCCATGCTTGCCTTTCAAAAAAAAGAGGTGTATCTGTCTATAGTAATCGGCTAACATAGCTTGTTGCGAGTGACTAAGAAAGCCAGCGAGTGCCGCCAAAATCCATATCCAATACCTCCAAGTTATTTCCGTGCCGGGAATTAATTGGTTTTGCATACGCAAACAGAGGGCCACATAGACAGCTACAAACCACAATTCGCTTGAGAAACCATCAAGAATGCGCCCCGTGAGGGTCTTCTTTCCCGTAAGCCGAGCCATCTGTCCATCGGTAGAATCACAAAAATTGGCCAGCATCAAAAGGATCATACCTATAATATTGTATACCAAATCTGTATGGTAGAACATCCATCCAGCGCCTATTCCCAAAAAGATAGACAGAATGGTTATGGCATTGGGGTGTATGCCCAACTTGTTCCACAACAGTGCGAAAACCAATCCTATTGGGCGCGTGAAATGCACGTCCAACCACTCTTCTGTGTCGTTTGATTTAAAAGAAGCTTGTAATAATTCTTTAAATGTAGACATTTTGTTTGCTTTGTTAATATTATTTTTTATATGACAGGAGACGCTTTTTGTTCACGGTTATCCGTCGAAACAATATCCCAACCTATTTTTGACACCACCTCCAAGGCTATGGCCTTGGCCGCCGCAATCCTGCAGCGTGAAAAACTGGGCCAGTCATTGAAGTCAATGATGCTGTAATTGCCGTTTTTATCAATGATCACATCGCCCCCATATACATCTATGCCTGTTAGCTTGGCCAGTTTTACAACACAACTCCTGAGTCTTTCCACGTTAAAATCGTAATGATGAGCCTTGCCGTTTACTTGCTCCACGCCAAACTTCGAGATACCATCATCACTGGGATAGAAGTATTGGAAGAACCGCTCTCCCACTCCATAGAACTTCACTAAGTCGCCAATTATATGTGCGCTGACCACCAAGTCGTCTATGCCACGCGCTCGAAACTCATCTTTTGTTTTTTCGAGAACAGTTTTGTCAGGACAATATACCACGTCTCTTTCTGTTTGCGCCGCCGTATCACCTCGTTTCAACCAGTAGCCATGTTCACCTTCTTGGTTAGGCATCGGAATATTATTTTCAAGCATTAGCCTGTTCAATTTGGATCGTTGGCAGCTCATCACACCTTGCGGACTGTTCACAATCATGCAACCATTAGATTGCATAGCTGCCAAAACGGCTAATGCCCTGTCTGAACGAGCCATTGATACGCAACAATCCACCGTCTCGATCGGTTGTGTCAAAGCAACTTCATCGACCATTTTTATATCCGATTTGAGATGTCCTATTTTTTTTATTTCATCACAAACCAACTGTAATATCAATCGATCTTTCTCAACAGAATTAGGTGAGAAGCAAGCCTTTCGGCGTATGGCTAAAATATTTGGCCGCTTGCTATCCATCATTCTCTCATGTTTTTTTGAGCATGCTCTGTCAAAAAGCGATCAGCTTTGGCAATGTCTGCGGCATGGTCTATGTCTAAGATTTTAGAAAAATTAAAAGCCGTCATACACTTGCCCTCGTTTACAAGCGCGCGTTGAAAGTTACGCATACGGCTCTCTCCACGCTGCATACAGTGTTTCAGGGTTTCTATAGCCGTGGGCTTTAGGCCATAGATGCCACCCGAAACGTAAGTACAGTCCATACTGTTATCATCATAAAAGCCCGTGATTTGCATGCTGTTATCTGTCTTGACATATAGTGGTTTTTCATCGTCTATATAGTCGGTAACGCCCATCACACCATCACAATCGGTTCTCAACGCACGATCAAAAGCCTTGAGATATTCGGCAAACTCATCTTCCAAGAAAATGGTATCTACTGTGGTCAATACAAATGGCTCGTCTGCTAACAGGTGGCTCAACTCGTAAAAAGAGTGCATGGAGCTTGGCGTGCTTTTCACAATATACTTTAATGGCACTCGCTTTCCATTCATGCCATTAGCCTTGATATCACTCAAGTGTGCTGCCACTAAAGGCGTCAGGTCATTGCATATCACGTCTATCTCATGAGCATCGTGCTCCATGAAAATGCCTATAAGCCGGTCAAGAAGACAGTTTCCGCCCACTTTGACCAAAGGTTTGGGTGCACTAACACCTTCCAATGCCAACCGAGAGCCTTCTCCCGCAGCAATAATTGCAAACTTCATGCTATTTATTTGTTTGATTAATATACAAAAATACTCATATTACATGATAATAGAAAACTTTTTATTAAATTTTTGTTTTTTTCTCAAGAACCCACTATTTTTGCATTAAATAGATATAATGATATGAAAAATAAGTTTTTAAGCCAAGAGGAATGTAGATTTTTATATATTCTATCCCTGTTCCTTTTGTGCCTATTATCACCCATGTGGGCACAGTCAAACGCCCAACGAAAGAAGGTGGCCATCGTGCTTTCAGGCGGAGGAGCCAAAGGAGTGGCTCATATTGGTGTGATGAAGGTCATAGAGCGAGCTGGTATACCAGTCGATATGGTAACCGGCACATCTATGGGAAGCATCGTAGGCGGTCTCTATTGCTGTGGATGGAACGCACAATTACTCGATTCCATCGTTAGAAAACAGGATTGGAATTTCTTGCTCAGCGACCGCGACAACTATTATTCGCAAAACCTTTTTAAACGGCGCAAGCAGAACACCTATTTCTTATCCAAAACATTTGTATTTGATAAAGACAAGAAAACTACCACTGGTGGACTTGTCAAAGGGAAAAACCTCGACCAACTCTTCGAGCATTTGACAAAGGGATACCACGACTCTATGGATTTCTCGCATCTTCCAATACCTTTCGCATGCGTGGCAACCAATATTATAGACAATACCGAGCACGATTTTCACAGTGGCATTTTGGCTCGAGCCATGCGTGCCAGCATGTCTATTCCCGGCTTTTTCACACCTATAAGAATGGGCGACAAATTGCTTGTCGACGGTGGTCTGCGCAACAATTATCCTGCCGATATTGCCCGTTCGATGGGAGCTGATTACATCATAGGATCAACCGTACAAGGCGAATCCAAAACTGCCGACGAACTGAACAGCAGTTCTGCGATAATAGGACAGATAATAGACGTAAACTGTAGGCATAAGTATGACGAGAATATCGCCATCACCAACATACCCATCCACGTAAACGTAGATGGTTACGGCGCGGCCAGTTTCAACCAAGCTGCGATAGACACACTCATAAGACGGGGTGAGGAAGCGGCCATGGCACACTGGGACGAACTAATGGCACTCAAACGAAAACTGGGCCTACCTGACAACTACAAGCCGCGCCCACACAAGCCAAACCCAATGGCCATGCAGCCCATCGATTTTAAAAAAGACGCACGCAATCGCAGGCCGGACCACAATATGCTGCAGGGCAACCTTGGCGTGAGATTTGACACAGAAGAATTAGTAGCCTTGCAGCTCAATGGTGTTTATTCGTTGGCACATGCACCGCTCGACATAGAGGGCACTGTAAGGCTTGGGCGTAACATCATGGTGGGAACCAAAGCCATGTGGATGTCTAACGGACTTGTGAACATGTCTTTAGATTACAATTTTTATCGACACGACATTGAGGTGTATGAAAAGGGTAATAACAATTACAGCATTACTTTCAACCAGCATCAGGCCAGGTTGCGCGCACTCAATATCGACGTTAAAAATTTAGCCATGGATATTGGTGTGCAGTGGGATTACTACAATTTTTACAAACTATTGGTTAGCAACAATTCAGAACATAAAAACCTTACGCTCAACAATGAGCATCTCTTGAGCTATCACGCCAACTTTAGATACAACTCCGAAAACACAGGGTTGTTTCCCACACGAGGTGCCAAGTTTCAGGCCGAGTATGCATATTTCACCGACAACCTCCTACAATACAACGGTCACAAGGGTTTCAGCGAGTTGAGTGCAGGCTGGCAAATGTCGTTCAAGTTGACCAAGCGCCTCACCCTCCAACCCCTACTCTATGGGCGCATGCTCTTTGGCGATGATATTCCGCTCATCAGGCAAAACTTCATAGGTGGCCAATGGTTTGGTCATTACATTGACCAGCAAATGCCATTTGTGGGCGTTTCGTGGTTAGAGCGTACTGACAGCAAGTTTGCTGCTTGCCAAATTAAGTTGCAAGAGCGTCTCAGCACCAACAATTACATTCTTTTAAAAGTTGTGGGAGCACAGCACGCCGACAAACTGGACGATATTTTTGCAAAAGGTCCGACAATGGGGTATCAAGCAGCCTATTACTATCGCTCTATGTTTGGCCCCATGGGTGCCACGATAGGATATTCGAGTAAGTCTAAGAAAATAAACTTCTTTGTAAACCTCGGCTTTGAGTTTTAAAGGCAGACCCTAAATAATTCCACATCATGTAATAAAGAATAAAAACATGAATTGCACCTTGTCATCTTTTGCTTTTATTGGCTAATACAGCATGAGACAACTACAAACAGTGGTATGCGATGTGGAAATAGTATACGTTTTACGCTCGAACACTTACCAGACAAAATCCAAGATGGCAGCCAGAATGGCCGTTAGATCATATTAAATGACACGTTCGCAACATGCGTTCTCAAATCAAAATGTCAGAAAATAGTCACAAAAAAGTGTGTATCTAAACCGTACAAACTACGTGATAGAAAACCATTTCTCAACATATTTTTTGCCTTCGGCATTCACTTTCTTGTATCATGTTAATGTCATTAGTACCTATTCGTCCTGCGTTTAAGCTCTAAACGCAGGACGTTTCGGTATTATTGACGTTGCGAATAAGCCTTATTCAAGAAGCCATTAAGCATTAAAGGCAAACGAAAAACAAACCTTTCGAAGCTCAAAATAAGAGAAATCGCTATAAAATATTGAAATATAGCCCATTACAATAAACGCTCATTTTTTGCGTATTTGCGAGCGCGGGCATCTTCGGTTGTAAATACGCAAACTACAAGCGACCACTTGTCATATTTTTTCAATATTGAATCCGCTATACCACGAATAACCTTAAGATTGATGAATGTTTGGCTATGATTATTTACTTGCAAGTAGCAGGATGAACAGATTGATAAAAAATCTCAACTTATTACGTTTTTAAGTCCAACCTAACGTCGTTTTTTTTAATGACACTTTTTGGGTGGGAACAATGATTTACATACCTTATTATATTTTCATTTTAGGCCGTTTCGCATCTGTTCATAATGTAGATTTCCAAGCTACACACTTGTTGTTTTGATATACAAGAAATAAGTTGATGTGACAAAATGTAACCAAATGTTTATAAAGCTAATATAAACGCTCAATTCTCTCTGTTGAAAGTAGATATGCATGAAATTCAGGTATTTGACGATTTACGTTTTTTTTTCAAAAAAAACACGTCGATAATTTGTTTATTCCAAATTAAACCATTATGTTTGCAGCCAGTTAACCGAATAGGGTAAGATTTACTAACCATTTAATTACTATAAAAAATATGAAGAAGTACAACTTTAATGCTGGTCCTTCGATGCTTCCTCGCGAAGTGATTGAGAACACCGCAAAACAAATTTTGGATTTTAACGGTAACGGACTTTCACTAATGGAAATCAGCCACCGTGCCAAGTATTTCCAGCCAGTGGTAGACGAGACGGTTGCTTTGATCAAGGAACTGCTCGACATTCCTGAGGGATACTCGGTAATCTTCCTTGGTGGCGGCGCCTCGCTACAGTTCACACAGATACCTGCTAACTTCCTTATCAAGAAAGCAGGATACGTCAATACTGGTACGTGGGCTAAAAAAGCGCTGAAAGAAGCTAAGCTATATGGTGAGGTTGTAGAGGTTGCTTCTTCTGCCGATAAGAACTTTACATACGTTCCCCACAACTACGAGATCCCTTCAGATCTTGACTATCTACATATCACAACCAACAATACCATCTATGGTACAGAGCTGCGCAAGGACATTGACGCACCAGTTCCATTGATCGCCGACATGTCTTCTGACATTATGAGCCGCCCTGTAGATGTTTCTAAGTATATCGCTATCTATGGCGGTGCACAGAAAAACATGGCTATGGCAGGTGTTACCTTTGTTATTGTAAAGAACGATATGCTTGGCAAGGCTCCTCGCGAATTGCCTACAATGCTCAACTACACCACACACGTAGACAAAGGCTCTATGTTCAATACACCTCCTGTTGTGCCTATCTACTCTCTTATGGAGACAATGCGTTGGGTCAAAGCCGAGGGCGGTGTCAAAGAAATGGATCGCCGTGCTAAAGAGCGCGCCAAGATTGTGTATGACGAAATCGATCGCAACAAGCTCTTCAAAGGCACTGTTGCCGAGGAAGATCGCTCACTGATGAACATCTGCTTCGTAATGAACGATGAGTATAAAGATCTGGAAGCTCCATTCTTCGAGTTCGCTACAGAGCGTGGCATGGTAGGCCTTAAGGGTCACCGCTCAGTAGGTGGGTTCCGCGCCAGCTGCTATAACGCACAGACCATCGAGGGCGTTAACGCTTTGGTGAAAGCCATGAAGGATTTCGAGGCTCAACATTAAAAAGGCAATCCCTCCGCCATGGAGGGATTGTTATTTCATTAAATCATAAATCTAAGAAAATTAATAAAGCTATGAAAATACTTGTTGCTACTGAAAAACCATTTGCTGCAGCTGCTGTAGAAGGTATCAAAAAAGAGGCTAAGGCTGCTGGGCACGAAGTAGTGTTACTTGAGAAATATACAGACGTAAAACAATTGTTAGACGCTGTGGCAGACGTAGACGCCATGATCGTTCGCTCTGACAAAGTCACTCCGCAAGTTTTGGATGCCGCCAAGAACCTCAAGATCGTTGTTCGCGCTGGCGCAGGATATGACTCTATCGATACGGCTTACGCCAAAGAGAAAAATGTAGTGGTAGAAAACACTCCGGGACAGAACTCTAACGCAGTGGCCGAATTGGTTTTTGGCATGTTGGTATCTGCTGTTCGCAATTTCTATAATGGCAAGGCAGGCGTTGAGCTTAAGGGTAAAAAACTTGGTATCTTGGCTTTTGGAAACGTTGGACGCAATGTGGCTCGTATCGCCAAAGGCTTTGGTATGGATGTTTGTGCTTATGATGAGTACTGCCCCAAAGACGCTATCGAGAGTGCTGGCGTACATGCCGTTGACAGCCGTGACGAATTGTTCAAGTGCTGTGACGTGGTAAGCCTCCACATTCCTGCTACTCCAGAGACCAAGCAGAGCATCAATTACAATGTGGTTAACCTCATGAAGAAAGGTGGAATATTGGTTAACACCGCTCGCAAGGAAGTGATCAATGAGCCTGAATTGCTCAAATTAATGGCAGATCGCGATGACATCAAGTTTATCACTGATATCAAGCCAGATGCCGATGAGGAATTCAAGAAGTTTGAAGGTCGCTACTTCTCCACTCCGAAGAAAATGGGCGCACAGACTGCTGAGGCCAATATCAACGCTGGTATCGCTGCCGCTAAGCAGATCAACGCTTTCTTTGAAAGTGGTGACACCAAATTTCAAGTGAACAAATAACATGTTACCCACTCGATCGTGACTTCTCTGTAGAATGACCGAACGAGTGGGTAAATATTTTTATAGCATATCTATTAGGAGTAAAAGGTGCTTTTAAAGCATTGCTTTCACCCATTTTAGTATGATAAAACAATATATCCAATAAATCTTACTATGGCTACAATAAAACCTTTTAAAGGAGTTCGACCACCAAAAGAATTTGTCGAAGAGGTAGAATCTCGCCCTTATGACGTGCTTGACTCTGAAGAAGCGCGTGAGGAAGCTGGCAACAACGAGAAATCACTTTATCATATAATTAAACCTGAAATCAACTTTGAGAAGGGTACTTCTGAATATGATACCCGTGTGTATCAAAGTGCAGCCGACCAATTTAAAAAGTTCCAAGAGAAGGGCTGGCTTGTACAAGACAACGACGAGCATTATTACATCTATGCCCAGACCATGGGCGACAAAACACAATATGGCTTGGTAGTTGGAGCGTTTGTGCAGGATTATATGACTGGGGTCATTAAAAAACACGAATTGACACGCCGTGACAAGGAAGAGGATCGCATGAAACATGTGCGTGTTTGCAACGCTAACATTGAACCAGTATTCTTCGCTTACCCTGACAATTCGGTTTTGAACGACTTGCTAAATCGTTATGCCAAGACCAAACCAGAGTATGATTTTATTGCTCCGATAGATGGTTTCCGCCATCAATTATGGGTCATTTCTGACAAGAATGATATCAAAACTATCACAGAAGAGTTTGCCAAAATGCCAAGTTTGTACATTGCAGACGGTCACCATAGATCCGCTGCGGCTGCTCTTGTGGGTGCCGAGAAAGCTCGCCAAAATCCAAATCACAACGGCAATGAGGAATACAACTACTTCATGGCTGTATGTTTCCAAGCCAGCCAACTTACCATTCTCGATTACAATCGCGTGGTGAAGGACCTCAACGGCATGACAGCAGAGGAGTTCCTAAAAGCTTTGGAGCAGGATTTCACTGTTGAGAAGAAAGGTGAGAAAGAATACAAACCACAAGCTTTGCACGAGTTTTCTCTTTATTTGGACAAGTGTTGGTACAGCCTGAAAGCTAAACCGGGCACCTATAATGATAGTGACCCTATCGGTGTTCTTGATGTAGACATCTCCAGCAGACTTATCCTTGACAAGCTGATGGGTATCAAAGACCTCCGCTCTGACAAGCGAATAGACTTCGTTGGAGGACTCCGAGGACTCAAAGAACTTAAGAGAAGAGTAGACAGTGGTGAAATGCGCTGGGCACTTGCATTATATCCTGTATCTATGAAACAAATCATGGATATTGCCGACTCTGGCAAAATAATGCCTCCGAAGGCCACTTGGTTCGAGCCAAAACTGCGCTCCGGTCTTATCATTCACAAGTTGGAGGATTGATCATCTTCGTCAAAGCTACAGCCATAAATATTTTGTTTGATTAATATAACTTTCTTGTTTGTAAACCAATAAATTTTTAATGACTGATAGCTATACGACGATTAACAATATAGGCGAGGGCTTCTACGCTGAAAAACGTAGCAAGTTCCTCGCTTTTGCGTATCATGTAGAGACAGCGGAGAATGCTAAAAATTTAATACAAGAGTGTCGAAAGAAGTATTATGACGCACGCCATTGTTGCTGGGCGTATGTTCTTGGTCCCGCTCGCGACATATTTAGGGTAAACGATGACGGCGAACCCTCTTCTACAGCAGGCAGGCCTATACTTGGGCAAATTAACTCAAACAATCTAACAGACATTTTAATTTGTGTTGTTAGATATTATGGTGGCGTGAATTTAGGAACCAGTGGACTTATTGTAGCCTATCGAACAGCTGCGGCAAATGCGATTGAGCACTGTGAGATAGTGGAGCGTTTGGTAGAGGATAAAATAACTTTCGACTTCTCTTATCCTATGATTAATGGGGTGATGAGGGTTGTTAAAGAAATGGACGCGCGCATCATCTCACAAAAATTTGAGGCAACATGCCAGATCGTTTTGGCAATAAGGAAAAGCCTTGCGGAACAATTGCGCACGAAACTAAACCATCTTAATTTCGAATAAAAATGGTAAACGGATAATTTTACCTTCTTCGTTTACATTGCTAAAAAAGCTCCATTAAAAGACTTTTGCGTCTCAATGTGACATGTTCGGTTGTTATAAACAATATGACACACTATTGACTCTCGCGAAAATATTATAGCTTATTTTTTAATCAGACGATCTATCTCGTCAAATTCCTTGCCCATGTTTAAACTCAAATATATGGTGTACAAGGGCAATCCCCATACGTCCAACTTTTCTGGGCATAGTTTTCGGTAAGTCTGCAAATAAGGCAGAGCTTCTTGATAGAGCTTTAAGATGTCTTTTTTAGACCTGTTAGATTTGACGGATTGCTTCTCTATGGTCACACCCGCGTTAAATTTGGCCAAACCTGCATTAAGGTATGCCTCAGGCAAACTATCATCCACTTGGAGCAACGAGTCGCAAATGTCAAAACACTCCTTGTATTTTCCCAAATTAAGCAACAAAGAACTCTTGGTAATATGATACATTTTTTGAGTTTTATCTACATCCAAGGCTCTATTCGTTAAGTCTAAAGCCCTATCCCACTGTCTATTATGTGAGTAGAAATCAACAAGGTGAGAGTAAAAGAATGTTGTTCGTGGATATTGCTCAAAACCTTTTTTCAGCGTGCGAACATAGTTTGATGTATCCTTCATTAACATATAAGTCTCTGATAGATATTGCATTGCCATCTCGTGATGAAGACTGTCTTGAAGGGCCAAGGGGGCATGTCTTAACACTTTTGTGGTATCATTCATCTTGTAGCCACAATACATCGCCCAATAGGATACAGTCGGAATATTCTTGTCTTTCTCACCATAATTATACCCTTTGAACATAGGTTGTGAAGCCGTGGCAAGATATTGGTCGAGCATGATGTATGCCTCTGGGTATTTTTGTTTACTTATCAAGAAAACGCCACCATTATAAAGGTTGGGTCTAATCGTATTCAACAACTCGGCGTTGACCTTTCTATAGACCATCTTCACACGACCTTTTTTGTCTGGGAGAGCGTCAATGGAATCGTAATGAACCATGATTGAGAACATGCGCGAAGTTGTATTGAAAAGCGA
This sequence comes from Hallella colorans, assembly GCF_003096815.1. Classification (GTDB taxonomy): domain Bacteria; phylum Bacteroidota; class Bacteroidia; order Bacteroidales; family Bacteroidaceae; genus Prevotella; species Prevotella colorans. The sequence goes on along the minus strand of NZ_QENY01000002.1, from coordinate 75,720 downwards.
TACCGTGTCATATTTTTGTTTAAGATACAACTTTTCATTTCCCACTTGGTACTGTTTACGCAAAGTTTCAAACAGAACATCCCAAATTTTAGTGTTTCTTTGGTTAGCCGAATCTTCCAAAAGCCTACGCATTGAAAGTTCCGCCTTTTCTAAATTTTTCCCCTTTTTTACCCAATCTCGAGCTGTATTAATCTCTCTTTTTTGCGAAAAAGCATTGCAACTAATAGATAGCAATACTATAAAAAGCATTATCCTTGATTTCACCTTAGTACCTTTTAATTCATCCTTAAATTCACCCTGTTAATCATATAATAAACATTGATTAGGGTAACACCTTTACATGATGTACATAGAAGCGTTTGTTTTTAATACGAACCAAGCTGACACGTAGAGTGTCAACTTGGTCCTTCAAATTCGTATATCGCATAATAGTCCCACAGTAAATATCTTACACATGAGACTATATCAATTGATTTTTATTGCTTCAAAATCTTTTCCAATTCCTTTGTACGCGGATCTGTCGCCTTATAAATCACATAATAGCACTGGTAGAGTGGGTAAACCCAATTGGCCTTCTCTCTGTTAGGATCTATTTCCTTGGCTTTTTCCAAGTAACCCATAGACTCCTCGTAGAGTTTTTTCTGTGCAGCTAAATCACCATTAATCTGTGATGCCTTAGCGTTTATGGCAAAACCCAAATAAGTTAAAACAACGGGGTTGGTGGCATCAATATTTATTGCTTCCTTGAAAGCGTTGATACATTCGTCCCAATTGGGGTTCTCGGCCTTAGCGTTTCGATTGAGAAGCGTCTGCCCTTTCAGTGCCCAAGCCGTGAAATTCTTAGGTTCTTTAGCAAGCTTTTCTGCCAGCAAAGCGTCCAGTTCAGCACCCATCTCCAGACCGGTATACATGTTACAGAGAGTTCCAAAAATCATCTCATTGCTCGGATCGTTGTCGTACGCTGTTTTCAATGTAGCGGCATATTTCACCGAGTCTTCCTTAGTTTTCAGCCCACGTTGCGCCATCGCATACTTAAAAGCCTCCGCTTGCTTTTTCATATCCTTGTCTTGCATGGCTATCTCCGCGTATTTCATCGCGCGGTCATATTGGTTAGCTTGGTTGGCATACTGCGCGGTATAATAAGCTACTTGACCAATAAACTGAGCTTCTGATTGCTTAGACGCCGCAAAAGCTGGATTGTCATCCGTGTCCAAGAATGTACCCCAATACTTCAAGACACCATCTTGGTTGCCATTTTGAGCGTAATAATTACCCGCGGTAACCAATTGCATGCGTGCGTTTGAGATCAATGGCGTTAGCGAAGAAGTGTATTTTTTTCTCACTTTACCCTTGGCGTTGGGCATAGCATCATACTTTAAACATTCCAAACCATCCATTGTGGCGTTATAAGCGGCCTGATAGAAACCTATAGTGTCATATGGTTGCTCTTTCTGCTTGGTAAGTTGAGCTTGCATGTTCTGTGCTTGGATGGCATTTTCCTTATCAAATTTTTCCAATGCCAATTTAGTAAGATGCTCGTAAGCCTTAGCCTTTTCAGAAGCATCGGCTAATTGGGCCAAAGTGTTTTTGACCAATTGTGCGGCATCTGCATAATTTTTTGTCTTGGTGATAGCCTTCAGAGCGTCGCTATCACCGGCAAATACAGCTGATGTGCTGAGCATCATCATCGCTGCAATCATGATTTTTTTCATCGTGTTATAAATTTATATGTTAACTCAATATATAATAGCCCTTGTTAAACAGACGTCCAATGAGGCGAAGATGTTACTTTTCAAAGTCTATGATTTCTTCAGTATCATCGTTCGATTCGATGTCATTGACATTATCTGTAGATACAGCTTGATTGGTCGATTCGTCAAATTGCGCATTGTTTTCGCGCATTTCTTGACGGCTCTCCTCTTCTGCCGTAGCTTCCAATTCAGATGACATAACCTTGCAAACGCTTGCTATCACATCGTTTTTCTTAGCCAAGTTAATCAGCCTAACACCCTGTGTGGCGCGGCCCATCACTCGCACTTCGGCCACCGCCAAGCGTATCACGATACCGCTTTTGTTGATAATCATCAAGTCGTTATCATCGGTCACGTTCTTGATGGCTACCAATCGGCCAGTCTTTTCCGTAATTGACATGGTTTTCACGCCTTTGCCGCCACGGTTGGTTTTGCGATAATCCTCTACGTCAGAACGTTTGCCATAGCCATCTTCGCTTACCACCATGACAGTTTCTTTCTCTGCATCGTTCACCACGATCATACCTACCACGGCATCGTCGTCATCGTCAATCTTCATGCCTCTCACGCCTGTGGATACACGTCCCATGGGGCGAATAGCGCTCTCGTCAAAGCGAACTGCCCTTCCGTTGCGGTTAGCCAAGATAAGTTCGTTGTCGCCATTGGTCAGGCGCACGTCCACCACCTCGTCGCCTTCAACGATATTGATGGCTATCACACCATTGGCGCGCGGTCTGGAATATTCCTTCAGGCATGTTTTTTTCACCGTGCCATTCTTAGTTGCAAACACCACATAATGGCTGTTGATAAAGTCTTCGTCCAACAACCCTCGGCCACGCAAGCGCAAGAAAGCGTTTACGGCATCGTCCGGTTCTATGTTGAGCAAGTTTTGTATGGCCCTACCCTTCGATGTTTTATCACCCTCAGGAATATCGTAGCAGTGCAACCAGTAGCAGCGTCCTTTCTTGGTGAAGAAGAGCATGGTTTGGTGCATGGTGGCCGGATAGATGTACTCAGTGAAATCTTTCTCTCTCGTGTGGGCGCCTTTGGAGCCTACACCACCTCGCGCCTGCTCGCGAAAATCGCTCAATGGCGTACGTTTGATGTAGCCAAGATGGCTCACCGTGATAACCACAGGATCGTTGGGATAGAAATCCTCAGCGTTAAACTCATGCTCATCTGGGATAATTTGGGTACGACGCTCATCGCCATACTTCTCTTTTACCTCCCTAAGCTCGGCCTTCATCAACTCCTTGCATTTTTCAGGATCGTCCAAAATAGATTGCAAATAGTCTATTTGCTTCATCAAATCATCATATTCCGCATGCAGCTGATCCATGCGCAGCCCCGTCAATTGAGACAAGCGCATGTCCACGATGGCTTTGGATTGTAGGTTGTCGAGCTCAAACCGCTTCTCCAATTTAGACTGAGCCTCAGCGGGGGTCTTGCTGCCTCGAATGATGTGCACCACCTCGTCGATGTTGTCACAGGCAATGATTAATCCCTTGAGAATGTGCGCGCGCTCGCGAGCCTTTCTTAGCTCATATTGCGTGCGACGTATGGTCACATCATGTCTATGGTCCACAAAATAGCCCACACACTCACAAAGCGACAGCAATTTAGGACGTAGCAGAAGCGCATTATTCTTGTTTGGTATTAAAGCTATACAATTGACAGAGAATGAGCTTTGTAGAGCTGTCATCTTGAAGAGTTTGTTCAAGATGACTTTTGCGTTAGCGTCGCGCTTCACATCCACCACAATTCTCATGCCTTGGCGCCCTGTCTCATCGTTCACGTTTGATATACCGTCAATCTTTCCTTCTTTCACCAAGTCGGCGATATATTCGATAAGTTGCTGCTTGTTCACGCCATAGGGTATCTCTGTCACCACTATCCTGTCATGGCTCTCATCGCTTTCTATCTCGGCTTTGGCTCGCATTACTACCCTGCCGCGACCTGTCTCGTAGGCATCTTTCACGCCTTGTAGACCATAGATATAAGCTCCGGTGGGGAAATCGGGCGCAGGGATATATTGCATAAGGCCTTCTGTGTCTATCTCCGGATTGTCAATATAAGCGCAACAGCCCTCTATCACCTCGCTAAGATTATGCGTGGGCATGTTGGTGGCCATGCCCACAGCTATGCCATTGCCGCCATTCACTAATAAATTAGGTACGCGCGTAGGCATTACCGCCGGCTCTTGCAGTGTGTCGTCAAAATTGTTCACCATGTCGACGGTCTCTTTGTCTATGTCGTCCATGATGTGCTCACCCATCTTAGACAACCGGCACTCCGTGTACCTCATGGCCGCCGGCGAGTCACCATCCACGCTACCAAAGTTACCCTGCCCGTCAACGAGCTTGTATCTCATGTTCCAATCTTGGCCCATGCGTACAAGCGCGCCATACACCGAACTATCTCCGTGGGGGTGATACTTACCGAGCACCTCGCCCACTACGCGCGCGCACTTCTTATAGGGTTTGTCATTCGTGTTGCCAAGGCCCAGCATGCCATAAAGTATACGGCGGTGCACAGGCTTGAAACCATCCCTTACATCGGGCAAGGCGCGTGCCACTATCACCGACATGGAATAGTCGATATAGGATGACTTCATCTCATCCTCAATGTTAATCCTTAAAATTCTGTCGTGATCAATTGTTTGATTCTCGTCCATTTGATATCTATATGTTATTTACTGTAAATTCGATTTAAGGCCGTTTATTTTCGCTCTGATGCGTTTAGCAGCTCTTACAAGTTGTAAAAGTACGAAGTTTTTTTCAATGCCACAAGCTTTCAAATCGAAAATATAGAGCTTCTTCTTAACTTATTCTGTCTTTTGTCGCTACGTGTGCCGTCAATCCGTCTTCATTTATTTGCTCGCCGAGGCTTTTTCGTCTCATTCTGTTTGTCCGCTCTTCAACACGATGGCGCAATCTTTTCACAATGTGTATTTGTTGAGAAAATATACCATTATTACGACCTTACAAACTTATGCTTTTAGAGAAGATATTTCTGTTTTTTCAGATTTCTGATGCAATTTTCACACTCCAAAAACATAGTCATTGAACAATTGAGCATTAATGGCACCGTGTAAAAGCTCTATTCAGCTCGCCATTACACGCTAATCAACATGTAATTAGTACCTAATCGCGCGCCCATTAGATATTGATCGTCAACCGACAAGCCCACAAAATGTAAAGTTTTACTTATTGTTGTTTGTAAATCCTTGACACAATGGCAATTATTCCAACTCATGAAATTTGAGCGTTTTTTGAACAAACTTCTTTTATTTTTCAAATATCGTTAATACAAGCACATGTTTGTAGTATTTTTTCATGTATCAATTAGACAAATGTTTGCAGTCGTCATTTTGCTATCCAAGCCCTGTCTCGTTTCGTCACCTCGCGTTTCGTCACTTTGCCCTTTGCGTTTGCCACAGCGCCTTGGTTGGGCTCGCTAAACCATTTGGCCGTAGGTTTTTGCACGGTTTATTATTTTATCTACCAATTTTGTTGTACCTTTGCACATAATAACAGTATATTAATTAAGACAAGAATCCATTAATGATTACACTGACAAATATCGCTATCCAATTTGGAAAGAGAGTACTTTACAAAGATGTCAACGTTAAGTTCACGCGCGGCAACATCTATGGTGTTATCGGTGCCAACGGCGCGGGCAAGTCAACGCTGCTACGTGCCATCAGCGGCGAGCTGGAACCTAATAAGGGTACCGTGGAAATGGGCCCGGGCGAACGTCTTTCGGTTCTCGAGCAAGACCACTTCAAATATGACGACCACACCGTGATGGACACAGTGCTGATGGGCTACGAGGCTTTGTGGGATAACATGAAAGAGCGCGAGAGGCTCTACTCGAAGCCTGAAATGACAGACGAGGATGGCACACGGGCGGCCGAACTCGAAGAGAAATTTGCCGAAATGAACGGTTGGGAAGCCGAGAGCAACGCGGCTCAATTGCTGCAAAATTTGGGCGTAAAAGAGGCATCGCACCAGAAAATAATGGGCGAGCTATCCAATAACGAGAAAGTGCGCGTAATGTTGGCCAAGGCATTGTTTGGCAAACCGGACAATCTACTCTTGGACGAGCCTACCAATGACCTTGACCTCGACACCGTGGAGTGGCTTGAGGACTATTTGGGCAACATCGATGACACGCAAACCGTGTTGGTGGTGAGTCATGACAGACACTTCCTCGATGCCGTGAGCACGCAAACCATAGATATCGATTTTGGAAAAGTGACGGTGTTCTCCGGCAACTATAGTTTCTGGTACGAAAGCTCACAGTTGGCACTGCGCCAAGCCCAAAACCAAAAAATGAAAGCCGAGGAAAAAAAGAAACAGCTGGAAGAGTTTATCCGTCGTTTCTCTGCCAATGTGGCAAAAAGCCGACAAACCACCTCGCGCAAGAAGATGATAGAAAAGTTAAATGTGGAGGAGATACGCCCGTCGAGCCGCAAATATCCGGGCATAATCTTCCAGATGGAGCGCGAGCCGGGCAACCAGATACTCGAGGTGGAAAACCTCAAGGCTGTTGACAGCGATGGCACCGTGCTTTTTGACAATGTGAACTTTAACATAGAGAAGGGGCAAAAAGTGGTGTTTCTAAGCCATAACCCCAAGGCTATGACCGCACTTTTTGAGATTATCAACGGCAATCGAGAACCAGACGGCGGCGAGTATAAATGGGGCGTCACCATCACCACGGCTTATTTGCCATTGGACAACACCGAATTTTTCGAGAGTAACCTTAACCTTGTGGACTGGCTGAGTCAATACGGCCCCGGCAACGAAGTGGCCATGAAGGCTTACTTGGGCCGAATGCTCTTCAGACAAGAAGAGGTGGAGAAAAGCGTCAATGTGCTATCAGGAGGTGAGAAAATGCGGTGCATGATAGCGCGCATGCAGCTACAAAACGCCAACTGTCTCATTCTCGACACCCCCACCAACCATTTGGATTTGGAAAGCATACAGGCTTTCAATAACAATCTTATAGCATTCAAGGGCAATGTGCTATTTTCCAGCCACGACCACGAGTTCATACGCACGGTGTCAAACCGCATCATCGAGCTCACTCCCAAAGGCACCATTGACAAACTCATGCCATACGATGAGTATATATACGACGAACAGATAAAAGAGCAAAAAGCGAAGATGTACAGTTAGCCACCATCTGCCATTATATGTAAGGCCTAAATAGTGGCATGTTTTTTGTTGTTTGCAAAGTGTAAATATAATAAACTATGACAGAAAAGATAAAAGATACCAAAAAACCACTGTCGCAAGACAATGAGGTTTCTGAAGATAACTACACGCAAACAGAGCAAGCGAGCGAGAAAGAAACCATGTCTGATGACACGAACGAAAATCAAACAAGCGTTGACGAACAAACTCCCGCTGAACCAGCCGAGCCAGAAAAAGATCCTTTGGAGGAGGCTCAGGAGCAGATCGCGTCTCTCAAGGACAAGTTGCTACGCACCATCGCCGAGTTTGAAAACTATAAAAAGCGCACCATCAAAGAGAAGATGGAACTAATACAAAATGGCGGTGCTAAGACGGTTTCGGCGCTGTTGCCTATCCTTGACGATTTTGAGCGAGCCGTCGCTGACAAGAGCGAGGATCCGAAAGCCATCAAGGAGGGTACGCAAATGATATTCAATAAATTTGTGAAGACACTCGAATCTATTGGCGTAAAACAAATAGACGCGGTAGGAGAAGATTTTAACACAGATTTCCATGAGGCTGTAGCCATGGTGCCCGGAGCCGAGGATGACAAGAAAGGCAAGGTGATAGACTGTGTGCAAACGGGTTATACCATGAACGACAAAGTGATCCGTCATGCCAAAGTGGCTGTTGGACAGTAATTCTGCGGTATCGAATATTTTCTCAAGAAAAAACTAAAAAATGGCAGAGAAAAGAGATTATTACGAGGTTCTCGGTGTAGATAAAAATGCGTCTGAAGACGAAATCAAGAAGGCCTATCGCAAATTGGCCATCAAATACCATCCCGACCGCAACCCCGACAACAAAGAGGCAGAGGAAAAATTCAAAGAAGCCGCCGAGGCTTACGAGGTGCTCCACGATGCACAAAAACGCAAACAGTACGACCAGTTTGGCTTTAACGGCCCCCAAGGCAGCGGTTTTGGCGGATTTGGCGCTGGCGGCATGAACATGGACGACATTTTCTCCATGTTCGGAGATATCTTTGGCGGTCACGGCGACGGATTTGGTGGATTTGGCGGATTTGGTGGTGGCGATGGCGGTTCGCGGCAACGTGTATACCGTGGCAGCGACCTCAGACTGAAGGTTAAACTATCTTTGCAAGACGTGGCAAGTGGCGTCACCAAAAAGTTTAAGGTGAGAAAGGATATCGTGTGCGACGATTGTCATGGCACAGGAGCCGAACCCGGGCATATACCAGAGACTTGCCCCACCTGTCATGGCGCGGGCATGGTTAACCGCACGGTAAGAAGCATGTTTGGCATGATGACCACGCAGAGCGAGTGTCCGACATGTCACGGCGAAGGTACTATCATCAAAAACAAATGCCATAAATGTGGTGGCACGGGCACAGTGAAAGGCGAAGAGGTTGTCGAGGTGAAAATACCAGCGGGTGTAGAAGAAGGAATGGTGATCAACATGAGCGGCAAAGGCAACGCCGGCCCACGCAACGGGGTGAACGGTGACATACAAGTCATAGTGGAGGAAGAACCCAACGACACCTTTGTGCGCGACCATCAAGACGTGATTTACAACTTGCTCTTGGATTTTCCAACCGCTACGCTTGGTGGCGACGCCATTATTCCCACCATAGACGGCAAGCGTGTCAGAATGAAAATAGAGCCCGGCACACAACCCGGCAAAAGCGTAAGACTCAGGGGAAAAGGCCTGCCAGCCGTGCAGGGATATGGCAGTGGCATGGGCGATCTCATTGTGAATATCAGCGTGTATGTACCAAAGACACTATCCTCGGATGAGCGCAAGGCCGTCGAATCATTGAAAGGTAGCGACAACTTCATGGGAGACAGCACCACCAAAAAACATATCTTTGAAAGATTTAGAAACTTTTTTCATTAATTATTACAAGGCGACGACGTAAAAACGCAACCGTTTTACGTCGTCTCTGTTTATATATCATTATCCCATGGCATGACCATGACAGAAAGATGATGAATTATCAAGATACCATAAACTATCTGTACAATTGCTATCCCATGTTCGAGCACGTGGGCGGCAGCGCCTACAAGGAGGGATTGGACAATTCTTTGGCACTCGATGAGCATTTCGGGCATCCTCACTTATCCTACAAGACCATTCACGTTGCGGGAACCAACGGCAAAGGTTCGTGCTCGCATAGCATAGCCGCTATTTTGCAAAACGCCGGCTATAAGGTGGGACTTTACACGTCTCCGCACCTCGTTGATTTTAGAGAGCGTATCAGGGTGGATGGCGTGTGCATCAGCGAGCGAGACGTTACGAAGTTCGTAGAGAGCGAGAAAGCTTTTTTCGAACCGCTCCATCCATCTTTTTTTGAGCTGACCACAGCTCTGGCCTTGCTCTATTTCAAGCAGCAAAAAGTTGATATAGCCGTGATAGAGGTTGGGCTTGGAGGACGGCTCGATTGTACCAATATCATCTCTCCCATCCTATCTGTCATCACCAACATCAGCTTTGATCACACACAATTTTTGGGCAACACATTGGCTAAGATAGCGGGTGAGAAAGCTGGCATCATCAAAGACAACACGCCAGTGGTCGTCGGTGAGGCCACGCCGGAAACTCGCCCAGTGTTTGAGGCGGTGGCCAAGAGACACGGCGCAGAAATCTTTTTTGCCGAAGACGCGCCGGAGGTGATAACCTCGAAGCCGTGTGTGGCTGGCGGACGCGACTACGACAGCAAGTCGTTTGGTTTCTTTCACGGAGAGCTAAGCGGCGCATACCAAACCCAAAACACCAACACGGTGCTTAGCGCTATCAACGTATTGCGTGGAAAAATAGGCGACAAAGGCGTCTTGCTCAACATAACAGATAATAATGTAAGAAACGGATTGGCTAATATATCTCATCTAACGCATCTTATGGGTCGATGGCAACTGCTTGCGGATCATCCAAAAACCATATGCGACATTGGCCACAACGTGGCAGGTTGGGAATATTTGGCTCCGCAAATCAAAGGGCAAAAATACAAAACGCTGCGTATGGTGTTCGGAATGGTGGACGACAAAGATGTTAACAGTGTGATGGCCATGCTACCTAAAGACGCGGTTTACTATTGGACGCAGGCATCCACCAAACGTGCGATAGCTGCCACGAAGATTGACGAATTGGGGAAAAAGCATGGGCTGAAAGGACAAATATTTGACAATGTGGGCAAGGCTTACCATGAGGCCAAACACGACGCCGACACCGACGATTTCATATTTATAGGTGGATCCAATTACATTGTTGCCGATTTGCTATGTTTAAACGATTTTTAACATTAATCGCTCCATAATTTTCACCCATTAGTTTGTATTTGTCATTTTAATTTATTTACTTTGCATTAAAGTAATATATAACTAAAAACTTATATCTATGACGAATACAACAGAGACCAAAAACATTTGTGGTCTGAGAAGAGAGGACTTCCAGACCACGGTAAATGGTAAAAAAACTGACCTCTTTATACTAAAAAATAAAGCGGGCAACGAAGTGGCTATCACAAATTATGGTGGCGCTGTTGTAGCCATCATGGTTCCAGACAAAGACGGCAAGTTGGCCAACGTCATTCAAGGACATGACAATATCCAAGACGTTATCAACTCCCCTGAGCCTTATCTGTCCACTCTGATCGGCCGATTTGGCAACCGTATTGCCAAAGGAAAATTCACCTTGCACGGCAAAGAGTATTCCCTGCCGATAAATAATGGCCCTAATGCCTTGCATGGGGGTGTCAAAGGCTTCAATGCCCGAGTGTGGAAACCAGAAATGATGAACGATCAAACGTTAGTGCTCCACTATGTGGCCGCATACGGGGAAGAGGGGTTTACTGGCGAATTGAAAACCACGGTGGTTTACACTTGGACTGACAACAACGAGCTTCAAATAGAATATTTGGCTTGTACCAACAAGAAGACCATTGTCAACCTCACGCATCACGGATTCTTTTCTTTGGCTGGAATTGCCAACCCTACGCCCAAAGTGGACAACCTCATCTGCGAGATCAACGCCGACTTTTATCTTCCTATTGATGAAACTTCTATTCCAACGGGCGAAATTCGATGCGTGGAAGGTACGCCGTTTGATTTCAGGACTCCCAAAGAAGTGGGCAAAGACATTGATGCCGACAACCTACAAATCAAGCGTGGAGCAGGTTATGACCACTGCTTTGTTTTGAACAAGAAAGAAGAAGGAGAACTTAGTTTTGCCGCGCGCATTACCGAGCCAAAGAGTGGCCGAACAATGGAGGTGTACACTACAGAGCCCGGCATGCAGCTCTACACGGACAACTGGGCCGATGGATACAAAGGGCAACATGGCGCTACATTCCCGAAGCGGTCGGCCATCTGTTTCGAATGCCAGCACTTCCCCGACTCTCCCAATCGTCCTTACTTCCCATCCGTGGTGCTGAAGGAGGGTGAGCAGTACAAGCAGAAGACCATTTACAAGTTTGGTGTAAAATAAAACAATAACCGAAAGGATGAACAAGCCTCATGTCAACAAAGCACGGTTGGAGGCTGTTCGTCCTTTTCTTTATTTTCTAAAAGATGTAACGCACGTATTATATCACATGGAAAACTACTCGACTAATCCCAAAACCAACTATACATTTGCGCTTGTTGTTGTGTTCATAGTGTGCTTCTTGATAGGGTTTATCACCACAATGAACAATTCTATGATAGCTTTTTGCTCTAAGGCCTTTGACCTTTCGGCTCAACAAGGACAATATGTCAATACCGCATTTTATGGCGCATACCTGCTGAGCATACCTTTTGCCATGCTTATGAACAAAATTGGTTATAAGGGAACGCTTATCCTTGGTCTGGCCGTTGCGGGATTGGGGTTCGTCGCCAACTCTGTGGGCATTAGGTCGGCCATAGGCGTTGACGCTGCCACAGCAGACTCAGCGACAGTATATGCCGTCTTTTTAGGCAGCATGTGCGTAGTGGCATGTGGCGTAGTGATGTTGCAAAATGTAGCTAACCCATATGTCATGGTGTTGGGAAGCCCGGAGAAAGGTGCTTTTCGCATGACGTTGAGCCAAGCTCTCAACTCTGTTGCCACCACATTGGCACCCCTTTTTATCACATACGTCATTATCAAAGGGCAAGCGCCAGCGCCAATCGCTGTTCCCGGTCCATTTCTTGGGCTTGGCATCTTTACGCTCGTCATCTGTGGAATACTCATTTTCTTGAAACTGCCTAAGATAGACGAGGCCAAGCAGGCTGAAGCATCAGGAGGGCATCGGCAATATAAGAGCAGCGTGTTTAAATATCCCCATGTATGGCTTGGCGCACTCGCCATCTTCATGTATATGGGCGTGGAGATTGGTGTTCCATCCATGCTTCCTTATAAGTTTAGGGCCATACCAGCTTATGCGGACAGTTATGCCACGGTAGCCACGACATTTCTTGCTTTCTATTGGGGAGGCATGATGGTGGGCCGATTTGTGGGCGCGGCCATATTGGCGAAATTTGAGGCTCGCAAATTACTTTCCACCTGCCTCATTCTTGGAGCTGCCTGCATTGGTTTATCAATTGTTCTGCCAGGCATGACAGGCATTTGGGCCATGCTTGTAGCTGGCCTGTTCCACTCAGTGATGTGGCCTCTAATCTTCAATTTAGGTTTACAAGAACTTGGCCCCCACACGAAGACGGCTACCGGCGTGATTAATACTGGCGTGATCGGGGCAGCCCTATTAATGCCGCTCATGGGTGTCATTGTCGATGCAACCGGCGTGATAGCTGCCACCTGCTGCTTGTTTATTTTCTACGCGTACATCATTTGGTTCTGCAACTGGGGCTCGAAAATAGGCCTGTGAAAAAAATGAATAATAACTTATTAACCCTTTAAAATATTACAACCATGAACATAGAACATGTAAGAAGCCGCTTTATCAAGCATTTTGATGGTAAGACTGGTAACATATATGCGTCTCCCGGACGCATTAATCTCATTGGCGAGCATACCGATTACAATGGCGGTTTTGTGTTCCCAGGAGCCGTGGAGCAAGGCATTATGGCAGAAGTGAGGCCCAATGGACAGAAAACTTGCAACATCTACTCTATCGACATGAAAGATATGGTTCACTTCGAGATAGACGATCCCAAAGGTCCTTCTGCCACGTGGGCACGCTATATTTATGGTATAGTGCGCGAGATGAAAGCCCTTGGCGTGGATGTCAAGCCATTTAATGCTGCCTTTGCGGGTGACGTACCATTGGGTGCGGGCATGTCCTCGAGCGCCGCATTGGAAAGCTGTTTCGCTTTTGCAATCAACGACCTCTTTGGCGACGGCAAAGTTTCCAAATGGGATATGGTGCTTGCTGGGCAAGCCACTGAACACAAGTATGTTGGCGTGAATTGCGGTATCATGGATCAATTTGCTTCCGTTTTTGGGCAAAAAGGCAAGCTCATGCGCTTAGATTGTCGCAGTAGAGAGTTTGAATATTTCCCCTTTGCCCCTCAAGGGTACAAGTTGGTATTGCTAAACTCCAAGGTAAAGCATGAGTTAGTTGGTTCGCCCTACAATGACAGGCGCTTGTCTTGCGAGAATGTGGTCAAAGCATTGAACGAGCAATTTTCCGAGCGCAAATTTGAGACACTGCGCGACGCGTCGTGGGATGACTTGGAAGCAGTAAAGGGCAAAGTGAGCAAAGAAGACTACACACGCGCTCACTATGTACTTGGCGAGAAAGATCGCGTACTTGCCGTTTGTGACGCTTTGGTCAAAGGAGACTACGAGACAGTGGGCAAGAAAATGTACGAGACCCATCAGGGTTTAAGCAAAGAGTATGAGGTGAGCTGCGAGGAACTTGACTATCTTAACAGCCTGGCTAAAGAAAACGGCGTGACAGGTAGTCGAATCATGGGTGGCGGCTTTGGAGGCTGTACCATAAACTTGGTAAAAGATGCTATCTACGACAAGTTTATAGCTGATGCCAAACAAAAGTTCTGCGCAAAATATGGCCATGAACCTGAAGTTATCGATGTGGTCATAGGCGATGGCTCGCGCAAAATTTGCTAAAAATCGTATCTAAAAAGTATAGTGGGCATGCCCGCTTAACGGCATAAAACCGTATATTCCAATGGTGAATATACGGTTTTTAATGTTATGGGCAAAAGCGTGGCAAACTTATGTCAAACGCTACAGCCCCAAACACCGCAAGCATCCCAGATTAGACGCCGTTGTGTGGTATAGCCGCTTTACTTCCTTTGCCTGAAAAAAAATATGTTTGCACTCAACAAAACAAATTTTTTTTCGGATTTGATTCACTCCTATGAATACGCGTCAGGGCATTCTTCGCCTGCCTCAATTGATATGCAGTGATGATTTAAACACTTCCGAGGGTGATGTCTACGTTTGCTTCAATCGTCCCCGTAACCGAATTAAGATACTTTCACTGCGAACGCCATGGCTTTATCGTCTACCACAAACAGATGGCACAGGGCTGTTGGGATGTACGGCACATGCACAACGTAAGTTCGAGCATTTTGGCTACTGACGACAGAAATGCCGCTTGTGTCGCCAGAACGATAGTCACGCTTTATAAATTGGAAGAAAAACTCAGATAACAGAAAACGTCACCCGAGGAAATGGAGACTGAGCGAAAGGCCAAAACCTACCCTATTCTTAAGTATTTAGAGACTTACATGCAAGATGTACATAGACAAATACACACCCCCGCGAGGCTATGGAGAAGGCATGGCGTTATACCCTCGTCGCATGGATACGCATTGGCAAATATGTGTATCGTGTAGCAAAAAAATTACGAGAACGAATGCGGAAAGACGATTTCTGCATTCGTTCTCGCTAAGGCATCGAACACTTGTTAGATAATGTGTTCTTGAACAAATATCTTCTTGAGCACCTGTACACCTCGCTCTACGTGGTCGTTTGTATGTGTTGCCATGAGTGCGAAACGCACCAATGTGTCTTGTGGAGCACACGCAGGTGGAATCACGGGATTGATGAAAACACCATTATCGAAAGCCAACCGAGTGACCATGAATGTTTTGTCAATGTCGCGAACGTACAGAGGAATAATCGGGCTTTCGGTCTCGCCAATCTCAAAACCCTCCTCGCGGAAACGTTGCAATGCGTAATTGGTCACATCCCACAAGCGGCTAATGCGTTCCGGCTCGTTTTGAATAATGTGCAAAGCCTCTATCGCGGCAGCCGTGGCAGCCGGTGTGTCGCTGGCCGAGAAAATGTATGTGCGGCTTGTGTGCCGTATATAGTTGATGGTGTCGAAATCTGAGGTAACAAAGCCGCCAATGGAAGCTAAACTCTTTGAGAAAGTGCCCATGATTACATCAACTTCGTCTTGCAAGCCGAAATGGTGGCACACGCCTCGTCCTTGCTCGCCAAACACACCCAACCCATGAGCCTCGTCTACCATAACAGAGCAGTTATATTTGTGTTTTAACGCAATGATCTCAGGCAATTTGCAGAGATCTCCCTCCATGGAGAACACGCCATCTACTACGATAAGTTTAATGGCTTCTATGGGAAGTTTTTGCAGCACCCGCTCCAAATCTTCCATATCATTATGCTTATAGCGCAGTTGAGTGGCAAAACTTAATCGTCGTCCATCAACGATGGAGGCATGGTCTCGATCGTCGCATATAATGTAATCGCCACGACCAACCAAAGATGGGATAACGCCAGAGTTGACCGTAAAGCCAGTGGAAAAGCACAACGCATCGTCCTTATGCTCAAATGCAGCCAATTCTTTTTCCAATTGCACGTGAATGTCGAGAGTGCCATTGAGGAATCGGCTACCCGCGCAGCCCGACCCATATTTGTCCAAAGCTTTCTTGGCCGCAGTGATGACACGATCGTCGGCTGTCAGGCCAGTGTAAGCGTTGCTGCCAAACATGAGCACTCTGTGGCCACCCATTGTCACTTCGGGCCCCTGCTTGCTTGTAATCTCTCTAAAATAAGGATAAACCCCAGCCTCCATATATTGTTGAGGCAAACGATAACTTTTAAACTTTTCCTGTAATTGTCCCATTATATAAATAGGTGTAGATATATCTTACAATTTCAAATAGGCTGCAAAGATACAAAAAAGAACCAATATCGCACTTAAAAAACAGATAAAACATGGATTTTAGAAAAAACAAATAAGAAACGTCCCATTAATCGTTATAAAATCATTAATTTTGCGGGGTCAATAATTTGAAAAATGAAGCTCTCAGTACTATTTATTATCAACCCAATCTCTGGAACTGCTGGTAAAGAGGATTTGCCAGCAGAGATAATGAGATACATTGACAAAGACAAGTTTGATATTGACATTATATTCACTGACCACGCAGGCCATGCCAAGTCTTTAGCCCAAGAAGCGGCTTCGCGCGGCATAAACATCGTAGTGGCTGTCGGTGGTGATGGCACTGTGAATGAGGTGGCAAGCGCATTGGTGCACACACAAACCGCATTGGGTATTGTACCCTGTGGGTCGGGTAACGGATTGGCTCGGCACTTGCTAATACCCTTGAAAATAAAGCAAAGTATAGAGATAATAAACCGTCATTTGATACGAGAACTTGACTATGGCGTTATCAATGAGCATCCTTTTTTTTGCACGTGCGGAATGGGATTTGATGCTTTTGTGAGCATGAAATTTGCCGAAACGGGCAAGCGTGGACCAATAACCTATATACAAAAAGTGCTTGAGAGCGGTTTGAAATATCGACCTGAGACTTATGAGATAAGCAATGATGACGACGTCTCCCTCTACAAGGCTTTTCTCATTTCGTGTGCCAACGCGTCACAATACGGCAACAACGCCTATATAGCCCCACAAGCATCGATGAGCGATGGACTGATGGATGTGATCATCATGGAGCCATTTGACATGCTCGAGGCACCACAGATAGCCATAGATATGTTTAGCAAGACACTTGACATTAGTTCTAAAATAAAGACTTTTCAAACCAAAAAATTGCATATACACCGATCAAAACCAGGTGTTATACACTATGACGGAGAACCGGTTGAGGCTGGAACTAATATTGATATACACGTGGAGGCTAAGGGTATCCACATCGTCGTAAATCCTGATGGCGACAAGAGCCTGCGCAAACCTAATGCCATACAAACTGCGGCGGCAGAGCTTTTCAACGAAATAAACGACGTGCGAACAGAGATAGCAAGGCGAACTCGGCGTGGTGTGACCCTCGCGAAACTTGTACAAAAGGCCATAGAGAGACGTTTGCCAAATATATAGCATTTATCAACATAGCCTATTTCTGTATGGTTTTCAACAAGACTGACATACGGGTATAAGCCTTTTAGTACGATTTTGATACCTATTTGTTGACGTTCTTGTCATTGGTCAAAATCGGACAGGTTGACAAAGCGGCCACGCTCACGGCGATCAGCTATGAGTTTTTGCAACTCGCGTTTGCGTGTAGTGGCTACCCAGCGACGGGCAAAAATGTTGGGTATGGCCACGCCGATAGAGATGCAGAGTACGATAAGTCCGGCGTTGATGAGAAAATCGAGTGATCGCATTAGTTCATCAACAGCTGTTCCCATCTGGATAAATCCAAAAATGCCACGATACATCAATATGCCTGGTACCATTGGGATAACGCTTGGAATGGTGAGCACATGGTTGGGGCTGCGCGTGGGTTGAACCAACCGTGTGGCAATGATGGATACAAGCGACGCGCCGACCAACGTACCAATGGTAACTCCTAAATCAAGATCAAAGGCTAAAAAATTGCGAGTGAACATGCCCACTACGCCAAGTAAAGCCACGGCGGGCAAGGTGCGGCGAGGAACACCAAATATCATGCCGAAACCGATGGCCGAAACACAAGTGACAATGGCTGCCTCCCAATAGCTAATAACAGGTTTTATGCTAAGCGTGGTGAGAAAATCATTCACTCCACAGATACTAACTGCGATGACAATGCCGAATGTCATGGACGCGATTTGAACCAATGCATTGGACAAACGAGCCAATCCGACAAGAAGATAATTGTCGAGCATGTCGTCCAAAAAATTGATTAGAGCTACACCCGGCACCAAAAACAAGGCACAGCAGAGAAACGGATGGTATGGGTGTTCACTGAAATCTATCGGCAGTAACAGCATGAGCAACCAAACAGCCATGGTGGAAAGAAAAGCGGTCAGGGCCGTAACCATATACACATTAAATCCAGATCTGAGCAAACGGCCACGTATGGCAAATCCTATAAAACCCGCTATCATGGCTGGCACAAACGAAGGCCAGTCGCCACCGAACAGCACGCAAAAGCCTCCGCATCCCATAGCGGCCCCCAATGTGACAAGCCATGCAGGATAATCAGATTTTCCTTGGGCTATGCGGTTGACCACACGCTCAAATCTACTCATCGTATAATCTTTCTGTATGGCTTGCCACGACAACTGGCTCATTGCCGCGAGTGCTTTCATGTTGATGTTATACTTGTCTGAATGGACAAACCTGCTAAACGAGTGCGTATCGTCGCTATAGTTCACCTTAAGCGTACCATAGAGCACGTCTATGTTCAAATTTTCTTCATTCAATCCTAAAAACGCAGCTATTCGTCTCATGTTACGCACAATACGATTAGTGTCGGCGGCACTTTCCATAAGCACCATTCCCGCACGTAACAATATAGTAAGTTTGCGATGTATGCGTCGAGCATTGTCATTGAGATCTTCTTTAAGCTTAACCATATTTGTTTTATTGTTTTTTTAAATATTTAAGCAATGAAATATAGTATTTATTGTAAATAAAAATCGTGTGTCATTTCATTAAACCAAAAACTTCTACAACCATCTTTTTCGAAGAGATGCATCTCTTTAATCTCCACTTCAAAACTCCGCTTTAGGACAAATGATAATAAAACTCGTTCAGCTTTTTTGTCAGAAGTAAAGCTGACATGTATTTTTCTTGATAGCATAAAACCAAGAAGATATGCTTCAGACTCGATTTGTTCAGAGCATATTTTTGGGACGATAAGACTTATCTCGCCACAAATAGAAAGCCACTGCTTGGAAAAACGAAACAGAGATTTGAAAAAAGTGACCTCCGTATGTCTGGCCAACATGCGTTTTGTGTCATTATTTTTCAGGCTATCTATAAAGAATGGAGGGTTGCTCACGATGGCATCATAAGACGTTGTCGGAACATAATCTTGGAAAGATGAATGATATATTTTAATTTGATGGGCAAATTTTGAAGACTCAACGTTCTCTTGAGCTTGCTTTGCCGCCGCTATGTCAATATCTATTCCATCAATGCTCGCGTTGGGAAAACGCTGTGCAAGCATCATCGCGATTACACCTGTGCCAGTGCCAATGTCAAGCACACGCGAGCCGCCTCGTGCCCAAGCTCCTAACAACACACCGTCTGTACCTACTTTCATGGCACAACGATCTTGTTGTAAAGAGAAATTTTTGAATTTAAAAGTATGATCCATTTTTTATTAAACGGACATTTGTGCAGCATATTTTATCATAATGCTTTGTGTGTGTTAATTTTGTAAGCAGAGGCCATCCTAATTTGCGATATTATTCGTACCTTTGCAAGATAATATAAAGTGGAACGCACGCAAAGTTGTATTCACTTGGATAAATGTTCATAAGATATCAATGAGTAAACAACAAAACACTTCTATTCAGATGTTTGCCGATTTTGACGGCGATATAACAAACCTGCTGAATATGCCCGCACCCGATGAGGTGCCCGTACTCGCAACACGGAATATGGTGCTTTTTCCAGGCGTATTGGTACCCATTCTTTTAGGTAGAAAAGCGAGTTTAAATCTCGCCAAGAAACTTAGTAAAAGCCCTAACGACAATATATGCGCTATATTTTGCCAGAAAAATCCAGATGTTGATGTTCCCGATGCTCATGAGCTAAATGAGCATGGCGTCTATGCGCGATTGGTTAAAATCATCGAAATGCCCACGCATGATAATGTAACGGCTATTTTTCAAGCTTTGGGCAAATGTCGTTTAGAGTCGATAACAAGTATAAAACCTTTTTATAAAGGTGTAGTATCAAGCGTTTATGAGGATTTTGAGTTTGACAACGACCCAGAGTTCAAGACGCTCTTAGATGATTTAAAGGATACAACCGAGGAACTTATAAGAAGCAGCGAGGATATTCCTGATGAATTATTGCTCACGCTTAAGAATTTAACGCATGGAACAATGTACGTTAATTTCTTATGCACCAACTTGCCTTTGTCGGTGAAAGACAAGATAAAGTTGTTGGAATGCGACAACATGAAAGACCGCATTATAGAGCTTTTGAAAATAGAGCACAGGGAAATACAGCTTGAACAGCTCAAGAACGAGATACACCAGAAAACACGCGAAGACCTTGATGAGCAGCAGAAAGAATATTTCTTGCAGCAGCAAATGAAAAATATCAAGGAGGAGCTGGGCGGCAGCGATGGCTCGCCCGAGAAGAAAGAGCTGATGGAGAAGGCTCGAAATATGAAATGGCCAGAAGAGGTTGCCAAGACATTTAATAAGGAATTGGACAAGCTCGACATGTTCAACCCACAGAGCCCGGAATACAGTGTGCAGTACAATTACCTGCAACAGATGGTGTCTTTGCCTTGGGGAATATATACAACAGACAACCTTGACCTTAATCGTGCCAAGAAAAAACTCGACCAAGACCACTACGGCATGGAAAAAGTAAAGGAGCGTATTCTTGAATATCTTGCTGTTTTACAGCTTCGTGGAGATTTAAAATCACCCATTATTTGTCTTTATGGACCTCCCGGAGTGGGCAAGACATCTCTTGGCAAGAGCATAGCCGCAGCCATGAAACGCAAATATGTGCGTATGTCATTGGGAGGGTTGCACGACGAGAGCGAAATACGCGGGCATCGTCGCACCTATGTAGGTGCCATGCCAGGGCGTATAATCAAGAGTATCCAAAAAGCTGGCTCAGCTAATCCTGTGTTCATTCTTGACGAGATAGATAAGGTTACGCAGAACACTATCAACGGAGACCCGTCGTCGGCATTGCTCGAAGTGCTCGACCCAGAGCAGAACAATGCCTTCCATGACAATTTTTTGGACGTAGATTTTGATCTCTCCAAGATATTGTTCATAGCCACGGCCAACGACCTGAACACCATACCACGGCCATTGCTTGACCGAATGGAGCTTATCGAAGTTTCTGGTTACATCACTGAGGAGAAAATAGAAATAGCCAAACGGCATCTCATACCTCGCGAGTTGGAGAATACAGGATTAGATAAAAATATCCCCAAGATCAAATTTTCCAAAGCTGCTTTGGAAAAAATCATAGAGCAATACACACGAGAAAGTGGCGTAAGGCAATTGGAAAAACAGATTAACAAGGCTCTGCGCAAGATGGCTTTTCGCAAAGCTATGGAAGGAACCCTGGCGTCTACCAATATTAATCCTGCCGAGATAGAGGCCTTGTTAGGCAATCCGCCGTTCTATCGTGACGTGTATCAAGGCAATGATTACGCTGGCGTTGTAACAGGATTGGCATGGACAAGCGTAGGTGGAGAGATTCTCTTTATAGAGACATCGCTTTCCAAAGGCAAAGCTGGCAAACTAACGTTAACGGGCAATTTGGGCGACGTAATGAAAGAAAGCGCGATAATCGCGCTACAATATGTTAAGGCGCATGGTGAGTCGTTGAATATAGATTCGCGTATTTTCGACAATTGGAACATACACATTCATGTCCCAGAGGGGGCTACTCCGAAGGATGGTCCCTCTGCCGGCATCACGATTGCCACGTCTATCGCATCGGCCATCACACAGCGCAAAGTGCGCAAAAACACAGCCATGACAGGAGAGATAACGCTCCGTGGCAAAGTGCTTCCGGTAGGAGGAATAAAAGAAAAAATCTTGGCCGCCAAGCGCGCGGGTATCACTGATATCTTGATGTGCAAGGATAATCGCAAGGATATTGAGGAAATCCCGGAAAAATACCGTAAAGGAGTGGAGTTCCATTATGTTGAAAACGTGCAAGATGTATGGGATTTTGCACTTACCGATGAAATTGTGGACAACCCTGTAGACTTGACCTTTCATGACACATCGCTCAACAAGGAAGAGACTGTCAAGAATAACTAAACAAACCAAAGGATAGCAGATGAGATTTGAGTTGCAATATACCGATCCCAATAGTGACGCACGCACAGGTTTAATAAAGACCGATCATGGATGTGTCAAGACGCCCATTTTTATGCCTGTGGGCACATGTGGATGTGTTAAGGCTGTTCATTTCAGTGAGTTGCGCGAACAAGTCAATGCGCAAATCATTTTGGGAAACACCTATCATCTGTATCTTAGGCCGGGGCTTGACATCCTGCGAAAAGCTGGAGGACTACACGGTTTCAATGGCTGGGAACGCCCCATACTCACCGACAGTGGTGGTTTTCAAGTATTCTCTCTTACCGGAATTAGAAAGTTAAGAGAAGAAGGATGCGAGTTTAGGTCGCATATAGACGGATCCAAGCATTTTTTTACGCCCGAGAATGTAATGGATACAGAACGTGTTATTGGCGCAGACATTATGATGGCATTCGACGAATGTCCACCCGGACAGAGCGATTATGCTTATGCCAAGAAATCATTGGCTTTGACAGAACGATGGCTCGACCGGTGCATCAAGCGTTTCAATGAGACCGAAGCGCTATATGGGTACAGTCAATCACTGTTTCCTATCGTTCAAGGTTGCACCTACAAAGACTTACGCCAAGAAGCTGCCAAGTACGTGGCGGACAAGGGAGCAGACGGCAATGCCATCGGTGGGCTTGCCGTGGGTGAACCTACCGAGGTGATGTACGAGATGATAGAGGTGGTAAACGAGATCTTGCCCAAAGACAAACCGCGGTATCTCATGGGTGTCGGAACACCCTCAAATATACTCGAGGCCATTGAGCGAGGAGTTGACATGTTCGACTGCGTGATGCCTACTCGCAATGGGCGCAACGCGATGCTATTCACATACGATGGCACTATGAATTTGCGCAACAAGAAATGGGAAAACGATTTCACGCCCATTGACGCCAATGGATGTGACGTAGACCGCGTTTATACCAAGGCTTACCTGCACCACCTTTTCAAGGCAGGAGAATTTTTGGCCATGCAAATAGCCAGTATCCATAACCTTGCGTTTTATCTTCGTCTTGTCACGGATGCTCGCCGGCACATAGAGCAAGGCGACTTCGTGCAATGGAAAAAATCGGTTGTTGACCAACTGGGAAAGCGCGTATAGTCTTTGTGACATGCTAATTAAGATGAATTGCAATGGAAAGCTATAGCAAAATACGAAGAAACATTAGAAAATACAAAATTAGACGTTGGATGGGCAAGCGCTTCTCGTGGCTTATTGCCTTTGCGAGCTGGGCGGACAAACATACCAAAGGTTTGCAAAGAGCATTCAAATGGCTGGCCCAAAAATTTGGTTTTCTGAAATATCTGAATGTTTTTAGATATGTCAAGCGCATAGACAGATATATCATAAAAAAGTTTATTGGCACTTATTTTTTCTCCATCATTCTGATCATTTCTATTTCCATAGTCTTTGATGTGAACGAAAACTTGGCTAAATTCTCAGAGTACCATGCGCCATTGCAGGCTATCGTATTTGATTATTACGCCAATTTCGTACCTTATTTTGCCAATCTTTTCAGTGCCTTGTTTGTATTTATCGCGGTTATATTCTTTACCTCCAAGCTGGCGGGCAATTCGGAAATCATAGCCATGATGGCTACAGGAATGTCGTTCAGGCGGCTCCTTCGTCCCTACATGATCACGTGCGTATTGCTTTCCGCGCTGTCTTATTACCTCTCCGCATACGTCATTCCTCATGGAACTGTTATTAAACAGAACTTTGAGTCGATGTACAAAAACAAGAAAAAGAATACTTCTGCTGAGAATGTACAGTTGCAAGTGGGGCGTGGTGTCATCGCATATATCCAATATTACGATAACAATCAAAAGAAAGGCTATGGCTTTTGCCTTGACCGCTTTGAGAACAAGAAACTCGTTTCGCATCTCACGGCAACCGAAGTGCAATACGATACAATATCCGATTCAAAGTACCATTGGAAACTTAGCAATTGGAAAATTCGCCGACTCAAGGGTTTGAGAGAGTATATCACCAATGGAACCGAGAAAGATTCTATTATTATGATGGAGCCAACCGACCTCGTTTATTCCAAGGGGCAGCAAGAAACATTCACATCCCCCGAGCTCAAAGACTACATCTCCAAACAGATAGATCGAGGTTCGGGCAATGTGGTACAATATCAGGTGGAGTATCACAAACGTATCGCGGCGTCGTTCGCGTCTTTCATACTCACCATTATTGGAGCGTCATTGTCATCGCGTAAGCGCAAAGGCGGCATGGGCATGTACCTTGGCATAGGCTTAGCTCTGAGCTTCGCGTATATTATGATGCAAACGGTGTCCGCCACATTTGCCATCAATGCCGATTTCCCGCCCATGTTGGCGGCATGGGTTCCCAATATCATTTTTGCCATTATCGCCTTTTTTTGCTATAGGCACGCACCAAGTTAATGGTTATCCATTCATATGACCAAGTAATATCCTTATTGACAAGAAGTATGCTGCCTGATTTGTGAAAATATAGTACATGCTACCAAAAGTTAAAGCAGCACTGGTCGCAAAAACAAAACAGTATTTAAGAAATTATGAAATTTGAAGAAATTAATTTAAACGACAACATTCTTGACGCACTTTATGACATGAATTTTGTGGAATGCACACCAGTTCAGGAAAAGTGTATTCCAGAGATATTAAAAGGCCGCGACCTCATGGGAGTGGCACAGACAGGAACCGGCAAGACAGCCGCTTACCTGCTTCCTATCCTTTCACTGCTTGACGATGGAAAATATCCTAAAGATGTGGTAAACTGCATCATTATGTCACCCACGCGCGAACTTGCACAGCAAATAGACCAAGCTATGCAGGGTTTCGCCTATCATCTCCCGGAAGTGTCAAGCGTAGCCGTCTACGGTGGCAACGACGGAAACCGGTACGACCAAGAATTGAAAAGTATGAGGTTGGGAGCCGATGTTATCATCGCTACTCCCGGACGTCTTATCTCTCACATGACAATGGGCAACATTGACCTCAGCAAGGTGAGCTTCTTTGTTCTCGATGAGGCTGATCGCATGCTTGACATGGGTTTTTCGGAAGATATAATGAAGATAGCCTCCCAACTTCCAAAGAGTTGCCACACCATAATGTTCTCAGCTACCATGCCTGACGAAATAGAAAAAATGGCACAAAAGCTGCTCAAAGATCCGGTGTTGGTAAAATTAGCCGTGAGCAAACCTGCCGAAAAAATCAAACAGAGCGCATACATCTGCTATACCACGCAGAAAATTCAAATCATTAAAAGCATCTTCAAGGCAGGCGATTTGAAGCGTGTCATCATCTTCTCGGGTAGCAAACAAAAGGTAAAACAGATTAACCAAGCGCTCTCACAACTTCACATTAACAGCGGTGAGATGCACTCCGATCTTGACCAATCACAACGCGACGAAATGATGTACAAGTTCAAGAGCGGCCAGATAGACGTGCTTGTGGCCACAGATATTGTAGCACGTGGCATTGACATTGACGATATTGCCATGGTTATCAACTACGACGTGCCGCGCGACAGCGAAGACTATGTGCACCGCATAGGTCGAACGGCGCGCGCTGATCGTGACGGCGTGGCCATTACCTTGGTCAATGAGGACGACATGTACGCTTTCCACCAAATAGAGAAATTCCTCAATAAGGATATTGAGAAAAATCCATTGCCCGAGGGCATGGACGAAGGGCCGGAGTATGTCGTTTCCAAAAATCCCAAACGTTCTTCCGCCAAGAAACGACGTAAAGATGACCGAGACGTTACATCTCATAAGCGAACCAAACAGCGCACCCGTAATCGTTCGGACAGGACGGCGCGTGGTGACCGTGCACGAAGCGAGACTGACATTATATCTAAAGACAACTTGCAAGACGCCAACCAGCAACCCCGTGTTAACAATCGAGACGATGGCAAATCACATCCTAATGACAATGCCAATCGTAATGACGAGACAAAAAGATCTGGGAAACGGCGTGCCGACAACAAGAACGCTCGCGGACAACAAAAACGCACAAGAGACAATACCGCCCCAAGATCATCTGTAGACACGAACGATGAAGCCCCAGACCGCAAGCGCAACAATAGACAGCGTCGCAACAATCGTAACAACAATGGCGTTCCTGACGAGAAAAAGAAAAATCAGCGTCGCAATGACAAATCAAGAAGGGCAAATCGTGGTTCAAAAAATTTGTCGACGGCAGCTTCTGATGTTTCTGCCAAGGAAACAGGCCTCAAGGCTATATTGAAAAAACCTTTGAAATGGCTAAAAGGGTTAGGCAAGTAAAAGGTTATATACCTTTGCTTACACAGATTATAAGTTTATCACAACACAGCGTGACGCAATGGCGATCACGTTGTGTTTTTTTTCATTTATTCACTCAATTGTTTAATCTAAACATGCAAGTATCCTTGCCTGTTCAAGTCATAAACAGAAGCATCCAACCCTTTACGCAGAGTACCCATAACGCCTAATTTTTATGACCAAGTGGGTTTGTCCAGATTACCGCAGGCTCACTCTGTAAAATAAACATCACAAAAAAAGGGCTTTTAGCATCCAACGTTTTAGAAGTTCTTTAACAATGTTTTCTTAAAAATTTCGTCTTTTTATCGCTGTCTTATCTAATTGGTGTTGCGATAAGTGCCCTTTCATGACGCGTTTGAGCCTTAATCGGAGTGTGTTTCATAATTAATCGTGAGGTCAAAAATACCTATTCACAAGATGAATAGACCTTAATGGAAAGGCAAAAAGATAACTTTTTATGTAACTTTTTATTTTTATCTATGTAAATATTTAACTGTAAACCGTTTGCCGAAAACTCGCATATTTACAATATTTGCAAGCGAGGTGTCTTCTTTTTACAAATACTCAAATCCTGAGACACATTTTGTCGTATTTTTTCATCATTTTTATTAAATTAATTCAAACATGTATTTTGCTATTATCATAAATGTTGACAACAAAGACTTGTTGTACTCTTATGGGTCAAAAGATGCAAAATTTAGAGTTGCGTATACTCTTCATAGAACAAAAAATCTGATGCAAAATTAATCGATCAAATAAATAAAAAAAAACTTTCAATATATTTTTATTACAAACTTAAGCCATTGATAAACACACATATTAACCAATTTTTCCTAAAGAAACACTATAATAATAAAAATTATATATGCTTGTAATTGCTATATTCAATTTTATTTTTATAACACAAATTACTTGCAAATAAGATATAAAAACTTTAATTTCGCTTATAGTAAAACTTAAATATTATATTATGAGAACAAAATCAAGCAAGATGGAGAAACTTCCATCAGAATGTACAACAATTATTGTGGGCGAGAAGATGACCGATGACGGTTCTCGTATATACGCTCGATCAGAAGATTTTGATGCGCTACGTTGCAAAAACTGGTTGGTTTTTACGGATACAGAGAATGGTCCCGAAGAGTTTGTGGCTGATGATAGCCGCTTTCGCTGTCCATTACCGAAGAGAGCTTTGGGCTATACCGCATTGCCTGATTATCAGTATCATCACGAGTGGGGCAGCGCCGGATTTAACTCAGCTGGAGTAGGCGAAAGCTCTACGGAAACAATTTTTAGCAGCAAGAAGGCTTTACAATTTGATCCATATGTAGAAGACGGTCTTGCCGAAAACTGCACTTACAACATCGTGCTGCCCTATATACACACCGCTCGCGAGGGTGTGGAGCGCTTGGGGGCACTCATAGAGAAGTACGGTTCTGCCGAAGGTTTTGGAATAGGTTTCATAGACGATAAAGAAATATGGTATCTTGAGAACGCATGTGGCCACCGCTGGTTGGCCTGTCGCATGCCCAAAGACAAATATTTTGTAACTGGCAACCAAAGCCGCTTTAGGAAATACGACCCCAATGACAAGGAAAACTTTATGGCTTCGTCTGATCTCATTGAGTTTGCGGAGAAAAACGGATTGTATGATCCTGCCAAAGGTGAGTTTGATTTTCATGAGGCATACGCCAAAGACGATATAGATGACACCACCTACAACTATCCACGTGTATGGGGTTTGCAAGGAATGTTCTCACCCGGCATAAAAAATGACGTGACCAAAAACACGTTCCCAGTTTTCGCCAAGGCTAATAATCCGATTGGAATAAAGGAACTTCGTCGTGCTTTCAGGTTCCATTATGACAACACCGAACACGACCCCTACTTGCACAGCAATGGTAAAGAACCTTGGCGCCCAGTGTCTATCTTCCGCACCACGCAAACACACTTGATGCAAGTACGCTCATGGTTGCCCAAAGAAATAGGTTGTATCACGTATGTGGCCAATGGAATGGCTGATCTTGGCGTGTTCCTTCCAATATATCAGGGCGTTAAAAGTTTCCCACAAGCCTATAGCATTGGCAATTCTTACTGTGATGACGAGTCGGCCTATTGGCGTTTTCGCAAAGTAATGACGCTTGGCATGACAAACTATAACGCATACGCCCCTGTAATCAAAGAAGCTTACGCACGCCTTGAAGCTGAGAACGACCAGCGACAAAAGGAGTTTGAAGCACGTTATCTTGAGATATACAAGGAAAGCCCGATGCAAGCGCAAGATATGCTTCAAAAGTTTAGCGACAGTCTGCTAAACCATGCTTTAGAAGTGGCTGACGGCCTGGTAAAGGAGCTCTTTACCCGTATGACCAAGGACATCCAGGCCGAATATCTCTTCCATGGTGCTTAACACCAATCAAAGAAGTTGATATTCTTTCTATCTTTAACCTCAGATGGGAGACGCAATTTTAACCGCGTTTCCTATCTGAGAATTTTTATTGTTTGCAAAAATTACGTGTTTTAACACCTGTTCCATTTTTTATTGCCAATTGCGAAGACATGCCACATTAGCCGCTTTGGTGTGTTTTTGCCTTTGAAACTGTATTCTTGCCTCAAAAAATCATGTTTATTCTCAACGAAACAAATGTTTTCAGGGTATGTTATACCCCTGTGGATATACGTCTGGGGCTCATTCGAATATGCCAATAGGCACTCAGCAACAATTTCAACCCTTCTGACAGTGCTATCCATGTTTTTTACAATCATTGTGTCGTAACCATACCAAAACCCTGCACTGAGAACGCTGCGGCTTTGTTGCCTATCCATAAGAAGATGGCACAAAGGTGTTTGAGTAATAAAAAAACACGGCAGGATGTTAGTTTTTATGAACTTCGATGGGATGAGATGGCAGTCTATATTGAAGGGATAACTCCTAATTGCCAATGAAGAAAAACGTCAAAAGTAAATAAAATGAGAAATTGAGTTTACTGTGACTTACACGGATTAACATAATCCCTGTATTTACTTTCAAAGTCAAAATGTAAAGAGAAAGGGAGAGTTGTAGTGGACAAGATCGACCACTCGAGCTTATATTACGAACCGGATAAAATAAAAAAAGCCAGGAGACTATTTATGTTTATTTCATGTTTACATGCGATGATCTTTTTTAGAGCTCGCCTTTATCCATGTTTTTGTAATGCCTCATCCATTGTTCGCTGACCATAACGGATAAGTTCTGCCCCCTTGTCAAAATCGAACAAGCCAAAGTCGTCCATCGGCACATTGACATACAAGTCTGGTGGGGTAAGACACATGGCTCGCTCTGTGTCATTTTGTATCATCAACTGCATCACGCGTGTCATCACATTGATATAATTGGACGAGGTTTCAGGTCTGGGAAGTCGGAATTTGGATTTCGAAGGATCGTCGGTCTCTGATGGCACGTTTTGGCATTGGCTTAAAAATTTAGTGTCGGGGCGTTCGCATGCGCCACTCACGTTGACTGCCACAAGTAGGTCGTGTGACTTTCGTGCCACACGGTCTAAGGGTAAAGTATTGTGCACGCTGCCATCAACGAAGAACCTGTTGCCGTCGCAAACAGGCTTGAAAAACATGGGAATGGAAATAGAAGCGCGTATGGCCCGTTTGAGATTACCCTCCCTGAACACCACTTCGGTGCCACTCACAAGATCAGTTGCCGAACAACAAAACGGTATAAGAAGGTCTTCGATATTGATGTCACCGATGATTCGATCGAGCAACAACATGATGCGCTCACCATTAGTGATATGGTCAAAGCCCGGCGAGAAACCGAAAATGCGCAACATGCGCTTGCGTGTCATACGCTCAGCGATAGCTCTCAGCTCGTCCATCTTGCCAGCAGCGTATAGTCCGCCTACTACGGCCCCCATGGATGTACCAGCTATCGAGGTGATGCGATAGCCATGCCCAACAAGCGAGTCGATGGCTCCGATGTGCGCCCAACCTTTCGCTCCGCCGCCGCTGAGCACCAAGGCCACGTCGCGCGATGGGTGGTAAGTGTTAAGAAGTCGTTTCCATTGTTGCTTGAGCCAAATCATTTGAATATCCTTTGTGAACACTGCAAAGTTACTAAAAAATATGCCGTGAGACATGTTTTTACACCAGCTTTTGAAGGGGTGACATGACATTACTGAGAGATTTGACCATTTAGGTATAATATGGCTGTCATAAAGTTGGGCACGTCCTTGTAGAAACGAAATAAAATTTTTAACTTTGCGTACAACCATAAGTTCATGCGTCGATCCAAAGTCTATGCTTGGGCGACATTGAGATGGCATGCCTTTTTATATGTGATGAGCCTAAAGACAGGCGCTACGATTGCCATGGTGCTAACATGTACGTATTAGACGGGATGAGTATGTGGCAACAAAGGCGGTTATACCGGCTTTATTACACTTTGCAGAAACAATATTACATGATGATACAACAGGTACTTTTTTCGGTTGGCCCATTTGTGCGTGGATTTCATTTGATCACGCGCGACGTGATGAGACAGTTGCCAGTATTGCCCCCAATGGGGCTACTCAACCTGTTTGTGCAGCACACAAGTTGTGCGCTGACTATTAACGAGAATTGTGATCCTGACGTGCGACATGACCTTAAAGGCATTATGGAGCGAATAGTTCCCGATGGCGACCCCAACTACCGGCACCAAGACGAGGGGCCAACGGATATGAGTGCCCACGCGAAAAGTTCGATAGTGGGGACATCTATCAATGTGCCTATCGTGGATGGACATTTGGCTTTGGGCACCTGGCAGGGGCTATATCTCTGCGAGTTTAGGGAACAGGGCGGCGCACGCCGTATTGTGGCCACCATCATGGGATGACGGTGGTCGTTGGGCCTGTCGTTTACCAAACGGTGTCTTGGCTATATGGGGCACCACCCGAATAGTGCGCCAAGCGGGCGGTGCTAATCACTTGAAAATCTATTTGCGATTTAAGACTATACCTAACGATGAAAAGAAATTGTAACTGGCTGTACCATTTGATCACCATCATTGTGGTGTTGATTTGGGGATGCACGTTCGTAAACTCCAAAGTGCTGCTGATGAATGGCATGGCGGCACACGAAATATTCTTTTTGCGTTTTCTCTTCGCTTACTTTTGCGTTTGGGCTATTTCACCGCGAAGGCTATGGGCCAACAATGTCAAAGACGAGTTACTTTTGGCACTATTGGGCGTGACGGGTGGCTCTCTGTATTTTGTGTCTGAGAATGAGGCCGTTAGGATAGACTATGTTACCAATGTGGCGTTTATTGTTTGTACCGCTCCATTGCTCACAACAATATTGGCACTTGTGTTTCTGAGAAGTGTCAAGGCCACGCGAGATATTGTCTTAGGAGCCGTTTTGGCGGTAACGGGCGTTGCCTTGGTGGTGTTTAATGGCCAATTTGTATTGAGGTTGAACCCTTGGGGAGACATCTTGGCACTCACGGCAGCCTTTTGTTGGGCTATATATAGTTTGTTGCTGCGAAGGTTGGCGGGATACAACGTAGTGTTTGTGACTCGCAAGGTCTTTTTCTATGGATTAGTGACGGTGCTGCCTATGTTTATGGTGAGGCCATGGTCGTTTCCACTTGGGAATTTGACCCAAACCATAATATGGGGCAATCTGTTGTTTCTCAGTTTTGTATCAAGTTTTGGTTGCTACGTGTTGTGGAGCTGGACTAGCAAAAAGTTGGGCGCGATCAAGGTGAGTAATTATATCTATCTTAATCCTGTCTCGACCATTGTTTTCTCCGCCTTGGTATTAAACGAGACGATGACATGGCTCGCTTGGATAGGCTCTGCTATGATTTTGGTGGCGGTGTACATCTCTAACCAAGGCGTACCAAGCCTGCATATACATGGGCACAAATAAAGATGGCGATTTGAGAGCGGGGAAACAAAGATATTTGGAATAAAAGTAAAAAAAATAAAACTTTAATATTGAACTATTCATAATACAATAGGATGATGAAAGAACTTAAATGTCCACACTGTGGAGCCGTTTTTACAGTGAATGAGGCTGACTATGCCTCGATTGTAAACCAAATTAAGAATGTTGAGTTTGATGCCGAGGTAGCGCGTAGGGTGCAAGAATTGGAGAAACAGCACAATGCAGAGCGAGAATCATGGACCTTAAAGGCTGAAAAAGGGTTTAGCGAGCGAATGAAATCTGTTGAGAAACAGCTAAATGAAAAAGAAATAACGATTTCTAACTTGAGCGAGAAACTAAAAAACTTGGAAACACAAAAGGAACTTGAGATGCTTGCCGAATTGGCTAAAAAAGATGAGAAAATAGCCACGCTAAACGTCGCGATGGAAGAAAACGCCAACAAGGTAAAATTGGCTGTTATGCAAGAACAAGCTAAAGGCATGGAGCTAATCCACAAGAAAGAAAAAGAAATAGCAGAACTAAAAACTCGCATTGAGACAGATAACAGCCAAGCGTTAGTGCGCGAGAGCAACTTGAAAGAACGATACGAGCGGGAACTTCAGCAAAAACAAGACATGGTGAACTATTACAAAGACTTGAAAACGAGAATGTCAACCAAGATGGTTGGTGAGACGCTCGAGGCACATTGCAACACGCTCTACAACACCACGCTGCGATCTGTGCTGTCCAATGCCTATTTTGAGAAGGACAACGATGTGACAAGTGGCACCAAAGGAGATTTCATTTTTCGTGACTACGATGGCGAGACAGAGTATGTCTCCATCATGTTTGAGATGAAAAACGAGATGGACGAGACTGCGACAAAGCATAAGAATGAGGATTTTTTCAAGAAATTGGACGAGGATAGAAATAAGAAGAACTGTGAGTATGCCGTGTTGGTGTCTTTGTTGGAGCCTGACAATGAATTGTATAACAATGGCATTGTAGACGTGTCGCATCGCTATCCAAAGATGTATGTGATACGGCCACAGTTTTTTATACCACTCATCACATTGTTGGTGCAAACGTCCAAGAAAAGCGTGGAATACCAACGCCAGCTGCAAATAGCACAAAGTCAGCATGTAGACGTGACGAATTTCGAAAACAAACTGTTGGATTTCAAGGAGCGATTTGGGCGTAATTACGAATTGGCCAGTAAAAAATTTCGCACGGCGATCGACGAGATTGATAAAAGCATAGACCACTTGCAAAAAATTAAGGATGCGTTGGTTGGGTCTGAAAATAATTTGAGATTAGCCAATAACAAAGCCGAAGAGTTGACCATCAAAAAACTAACCTATAACAATCCCACGATGAAATCTAAATTTGAAGAGGCGAGAAATTCAGAAATGGAACAACCCGAGAAATAGGAAAAGGCAACAAAAAGCTGTGTTGTTTTGTAAACTTCTAATATTTGCCATCTTTCACACTACTTGTATGCCTAATAGCATATAAGCACAGTTCAGATGATATCCTCAATTATAAATACCAAAGCAGGTAGCAAACATCGTTTCGAAATGTTTGCTACCTGCTTTTATAAAATAGATGATACAATGTCAGTTGTTAACAGAGCCACCCACAATATCAAGCAATTCGTTGGTGATAGCCGTTTGACGGCTCTTATTAAACTGCAAGCTGAGTTCCTCAAGCAATTGGTCAGCATTGTCAGTGGCAGTCTGCATGGCAACCATTCGAGCCGCATGCTCCGAAGCTACACTATCAAGCAGTGCTGTATATACCATCAAATGTAACATTTGAGGTACAAGAAGAGATAAGACTGTCTCCATATCTGGCTCCACAATAAAATCATCATTAAGCCCGATTATCGCTTCTTGATTACGCTTAGTGGCAACCTTGTTTCTCTTACGCAGATATTCTTGAGCCTTAGCCGTGGCTATAGACGAACTGAGATCTCTGTCATTATCCGCACCAATAGTTTCTGTACTTAGGTCGATAGGCAAGAATGTCTTGCGTGTAAGAACTTGAGAACCAGCACTCTTAAAATGATGATATATCATCTCCACTTTGTCGTACTCGTTGTTGGCGAACTTGTTCGATATTTCTTTGGCAATCCTGCTACATTCGTGAGCATTAGGTTTGTCGGCGAGATCTGTAAAATCACCCGCAGACTTACAGCCCATCCTTGCTACCTTTTCAGCTATCTTACGGCCCAAAGGATAAATCGTGATATCAGTGATACCCTGTGCTTTATATTCCTCAACAACTTGCTTCGTCATACGAATGACATTACTATTAAATGCACCACACAACGAACTATTCGATGAAAAGACTAACATCGCCACACGTTTTACCTCTGCACGTTCCTCCTCAAAAATGGTTTGGGTACCTGGCATTGATGCTAAGAATACCTTTAATATATGTTCCATTTGCTCGGAATAAGGCAACATGTTATGAATTGCCATCTGCGCATGGTGTAATTTGGACGAGGCTATCATCTTCATGGCACTCGTAATCTTACGAGTGCTCTGAACAGACGTCTTGCGGGTTTTTAGTTCTTTTAACGAAGGCATAAGCTATTTTATTCTTATTTCTTGAATTGGCCTGTAATGTTTGCCATCACTTCCTCTATAACTTTGACGCTCGACTCTTCTAATTTACCTGCCGCCAAACTATCAATTACATCCTGATGCTGTGAGCGCATCTGCTCTAAAAACTGTTCTTGGCATATACGAACTTGCTCCACTGGAACATCATACAAAAGTCCATGAACGCCACAATAAAGAATAGCAATCTGTTCGCCTACAGGCATTGGGCTATATTGAGCTTGAATGAGCAACTGATTGTTTTTTCGACCGCGGTCGATAGTCATTGCCGTAACAGGGTCCATGTCGCTCGCAAACTTGGAAAAAGATTCCAATTCTCGGTATTGCGCCATGTCAATTTTTAAGGTTCCTGCCACTTTCTTCATACTCTTAACTTGAGCCGAACCACCTACACGAGATACCGAAATACCAACGTTGATGGCAGGACGGAAACCTTGATTGAAGAGGTTGGTCTCAAGATATATTTGGCCATCAGTAATGGAAATAACGTTTGTGGGGATGTATGCAGAAACATCGCCTGCTTGCGTCTCGATAATTGGCAATGCCGTGAGAGAACCTCCACCACGTACATGTCCACGCATACACTCAGGAAGGTCGTTCATTTGCTCGGCCACCTCTTGCTGATCGTTTATACGAGCGGCACGCTCCAATAAACGAGAATGGAGATAGAAAACATCACCGGGATAAGCCTCGCGACCTGAAGGGCGACGAAGTATGAGCGAAACTTCACGATATGCGACAGCCTGTTTTGAAAGGTCGTCATACACCACTAATGCGTGATAGCCTCTGTCGCGAAAATATTCGCCAATGGCGGCACCCGCAAATGGCGCATAATATTGCATGGCGGCAGGGTCTGCGGCGGTGGCACTTACGATGATGGTATAAGGAAGTGCACCGTACTCCTTCAATGTTTGCACCAACGTGGCCACCGTACTGGCTTTTTGACCAATGGCTACATATATACAATACACAGGCTTACCAGCTTCGTAATTACCCTTTTGGTTGATTATTGTGTCAAGTGCCACAGCGGTTTTACCTGTTTGACGGTCGCCAATGATGAGCTCACGCTGTCCGCGGCCGATAGGAATCATCGAGTCGACAGACTTCAATCCAGTTT
Source organism: Hallella colorans (assembly GCF_003096815.1). GTDB lineage: Bacteria > Bacteroidota > Bacteroidia > Bacteroidales > Bacteroidaceae > Prevotella > Prevotella colorans. Next base: position 39,672 of record NZ_QENY01000002.1, on the reverse strand, counting down.
GCAAAGGCTCTTTCACAGGTTGTCTATAGATTACACCCGGAGCCTTACGATCCAATGGCATCTCAAAAGCCCCGGTCAAATCTAAATCGCCCTTGCCATCAATAGGCTCGCCAAGAGGATTAACAACACGCCCCAAGAAGCTATCATTAACACGTATAGAAGAAATGCGATGGGTGCGTTTGACGGATTGCCCCTCCTTAATGCCCCTGGTAGGACCCAAGAGTACGCAGCCCACATTGTCTTCCTCAAGGTTCATGACAATAGCCATGGTGCCATTTTCAAACTCAAGCAACTCATTAGCCTCACAGTTACGAAGACCATAAATGCGCACCACTCCGTCACTAACGGTGAGTACAGTGCCAACCTCATCAAACTGCTCGTTGGCATTGATGCCCTCAAGTTGCCTCAGAAGAACCTCTGACACTTCGCTTGGTTTTATTTTATCTGACATTGTTTTGGTTTAAATTTTAAAAGCCGCACGCTTTGATCTAAACATGATTTGACGCGGCGATTTTATTTTTTCAATTGAATAAGGATGTTGTTGAGCTTTGATTTAACGCTTGCATCCATTCTGTAGGTGTCGTATTCCAAGATGAAACCACCTATGATATCAGGATCAACCTCGGTATTAAACTCCACAGTTCCATTTGTTTTGTGCTCTACCATCTGCTTCATCTTCGTCTCAATTTGATCAGAAACAGCGACGGCGGTAATAAGTTTACCACGAGTAATATTGTTTTCTCTGCGATAGAGCGTGATATAAGACGCAGCCATGAGTTGAAGCATCTCTTCCCTTCCCTCTTTTAATACAAGGTGGAAGAAACGTCGAGTCTGTTCACAAATATTGCCGCCAGCGGCAGTTTCAACAATATCTTGCTTTTTTTCTTTGCTCAACATTGGATTGTCTATGGTAAAACGCAACTGCGGCACTTGCAGGTAGCTGTTATATAGCATCTGCATTTCTTGGTACACCTCAGCATCCTGTTTCAATGCCGTGGCACTCTTAAGGAGTGCGCGAGCGTATCTTACCGATATTACACCTAAATCCATAGACTATTGTTTTATATCATTTTTCTCATAGGCAGAAACCTCTGCCAGCAGTTTGTCTATCAAATCCATCTGCTTGTCTTCACTCGAAAGCTTCTCACGAACCACTTTCTCAGCTATTTTTACTGATAGTTCGGCTATTTGTGAACGGATCTCACGAATGGCTTGCTGCTTGGTCGACTCAATTTCCGCTTTGGCATCGTTGAGTAGACGAGCACCTTCCTCTTTCGCTTGATCTTGAGCTTTCGCAACAATAGCATCACGAGTAGCAGTGGCCTCTTTTAGTATCTGCGACTGCTTCTCGCGTGCCTCCTGCAGAATGGATTCGCCTTCTTTTTGTATGTTGGCCAGCTTTTCATTGGCTTCATGAGCCTTTCGAAGACTGTCATCGATGAAGTTCTTACGGTCTCTCACCATATTGGTGATGGCAGGGAATCCCCATTTCCACAGAACGGCAAGCACTACAAAGAAGACTATCGTCATCCAAAATAGCAGACCTGTACTTGGCATTAATAAATCCATACGCAGTGTTTATATTGTTAAGCGATTAAATGCAAAGGAATGCAACTACTACCGCAAACAATGCAACACCCTCTATCAAAGCTGCGGCAACAATCATGTTGGTAAAAATCTTGTTCATTACCTCTGGTTGGCGAGCCATGGCGTCCATAGCCTGGCCACCAATACGACCAATACCAACACCAGCACCTACGGCAGCGATACCTGCGCCTAATCCAGCACCTAACTTTGCAATTCCATCCGCAGCGGCAGCCAATAATAATGTTGAAACCATAATTTTAAATTTTTAATGTTATTATTAATTATTGTAGTTTTATCGATTCTATTTTGATTTTATGCCTGTTATTTGTCACTTCCATTCTTTCATTCTGCTTTCGCTCTTGCAAGTCCGATAAATATAGAACTTAACATGGTGAAGACCATGGCTTGAATAAAGCAAACCAATAATTCAAGACACATCATAAATATGCTCATGAGGACACTTAGAAAAGACATACCATAGAATGTGGCTCCACCAATAGCGGCGACGACAAATATAATACATGTCAAAGATAAGGCTATTGCATGCCCAGCCATCATGTTTGCAAAGAGACGAATCATCAACGCAAACGGTTTGGTAAAGATACCAACAAATTCTATGATAGAAATAAGTGGGAACACTTTCAGAGCCACTGGTACATCTGGCCAAAATATATCTTTCCAATAGTGTTTCGAGCCACTAAATTGAGTTACGACGAACGTACAAAGTGCCAAGAAAAAAGTAACAGCAATATTACCCGTCACATTGCCTCCGCCGGGCGGAAATGGCATAATACCCATTAAATTGCATGTTAGGATAAAGAAGAAACACGTTAACAGGTAAGGTGAATACTTTTCATAGCCATCCCCTATTCCCGGTTTTACTATATTGTCCTCAACATAGGTCACTATCATTTCTATAAACCCGGTGAAACCTCCCGGTGCCGGGTCAGTTGCCTTATGCTTGTGATACCAACGTGCTGGTATTAAGACGATACATATAAGGATGATGGCATCTATGAGCATCACCGCTACGGTCTTAGAAATAGAAATATCAAAGGGGCGGATCTCTTCACCATTCTGTAACTCTACTATTTTACCAGCGTTGTCCCCTTGGGTGACAATGGCAAGGTTGTAAGGCCCTTTTTTATAGCCTTTGGCATCTGCTTCTTCAGCGAAATTGCTTGTACTAAAGACATGCCAACCTGTTGAACTTTTAACGATAACAGGCAAATGAATGACGACTGGTTTTCCACTGATATCAGTGATATGCCATTCGTATGAGTCTTTGATGTGCCCTACCACAACCTCAGAAGTATTTAGTTTTCCCCCGTCCTTATTTTCTGCGTTAACCGGAAGAAAAAAGGCGAGGCACATCAACGTGCAAACAATCAAATGAATGTATTTCATTTAGATATATTATTAATGTTTTATTTTCAGCGAAACACCCATCATCAAGATATACATAAGTATTACCATTATGGCAAAAGCTCGAGACTCAGCAGTGCTTTTCGATATAAACAGAATGTATACTCCTACAAATGTCAGTATTAAGACAACCCTTACAACCGCCAAAACCATATAAAAATGGGGCAAATTTGCTGGGTAATGTTTCTTGACATAATTATAACCCACAATCCATATCGCACCAATTGCCGTAAAAAACAAAGTACATATTATTAGGGTTGTTGTGGATATCATATACATTTTTACATCAAATCACCCCGTGATATCTAAGCATTTTTTCATTTCTGTCATACTTTTGTACATGCTTAAAGTATTTATGATAAAACAAATTGACTTTTGAATAGACAAAAATAGTATCAATAAATATTCCCTGTCCCATTGGCTTTATAAGATACCCTCACCATTGTTTTTGGACAAGTATATACCTCTTTATAAATTAATAAACTTTTTCGCCTAAATTATCAATCATCAAACTATGTCATATTCATGAATCTTTTCATGTTTATTATACCTCTACGCACAGGTTTACCTCATTTTGTTTAACCTCGACGAAGCCACCTTCAACGTTAAATTGCTTTGTCTCCCGAGAAGTGACATACTCCACTTTGCCTTCAACAAGCGCAGAAATAATGGCAGCGTGATTGTTAAGTATCTGAAAACTACCTTGCATTCCAGGCACCGTTACACTTTTCACATCACCATCAAATATCACTTTTTCTGGAGATACAATTCTTAATTTTAGCATAATCGAATATGGTTTGATTGACCAAAAAAATTATTTATTGGCCTGTTCCATCAGTTTTTTACCCTTGGCAATAGCGTCTTCTATAGTTCCAACGTTCATAAAGGCTTGCTCAGGAAGGTCGTCCACCTCTCCGTCAAGGATTGCGTTAAAGCCTTTAATTGTATCTTCCACGCTTACCATGATACCTGGGACACCGGTGAATTGCTCTGCCACAGCAAAAGGTTGAGACAAAAAGCGCTGTACGCGACGTGCTCTACTTACGACAAGTTTGTCCTCATCAGAGAGCTCATCCATACCAAGGATAGCAATAATGTCTTGTAAATCATTATAATGCTGGAGTGTTTCTTTCACCCGTTGAGCACAATCATAATGTTCCTTGCCGACAATCAGCGGATCAAGGATGCGCGACGTACTTGCCAATGGGTCGACAGCGGGATAGATGCCCAGCTCGGCAATCTTACGATCTAACACAGTAGTAGCGTCAAGATGGCTAAATGTAGTGGCTGGCGCAGGGTCTGTCAAGTCGTCCGCAGGTACATATACAGCTTGTACAGACGTAATAGAACCTTTCTTGGTTGAGGTAATGCGCTCCTGAAGAGCTCCCATTTCAGACGCAAGTGTGGGTTGATATCCAACCGCTGATGGCATTCGCCCTAACAATGCGGAAACTTCCGAACCTGCTTGCGTGAAGCGGAATATGTTGTCTATGAAGAACATGATGTCCGCAGGGCCACCATCTTTTCCACCATGATCGCGAAATTCCTCTGCCACAGTCAGTCCAGACAGAGCCACGGAAGCGCGAGCCCCAGGTGGTTCGTTCATTTGTCCGTATACCAATGTAGCTTGCGACTTGTTAATTTCATCAGGATCCACTAACGAAAGATCCCACTTACCCTCATCCATGGCTTTCTTAAATTTCTCACCATATCTGATAACGCCCGATTCGAGCATGTCTCGAATTAGGTCGTTGCCTTCACGGGTACGCTCGCCAACACCTGCAAAGACAGAGTAACCATCATGTCCTTTCGCTATATTATTAATAAGCTCCATGATCAACACTGTCTTTCCAACGCCAGCTCCACCAAAGAGTCCAATCTTGCCACCTTTTAGGTAAGGCTCCAACAAGTCTACAACCTTGATGCCAGTAGTTAGTATTTCCTTTCGTGTAGACAACTCGTCAAACTTTGGTGGCTGCCTATGTATAGGATAGCTACCTTCCATGTTGAGTTCTTTCATGCCGTCAATAGGCTTGCCTATAACATTCAACATTCGACCCTTAATCTGCGAGCCAGATGGCATTTTTATTGGGCTACCAGTTGGGATTGCCTCTAAGTTGCGTTGCAAACCATCGGTAACGTCCATAGCCACACAACGCACGGTATCCTCGCCAATGTGTTGCTGTACTTCAATAATTAGCTCACCTCCATTAGGTCGTTTCACTTTGAGAGCCTCGTTGATTTTTGGCAACACCTTCTCGGGATCTTGTCCCTGGGTATCAAAATAAACATCGACCACAGGACCAATAATCTGGGAGATGCGTCCGCTGATTTGTGACATAAGCTATTGTTTATTATTAGTTATTTATAGATTCGTTTACTTGATTAAAGCATATTTCAGATTTCTGACTACAAAAGTACATTATAATTATTACAAACCAAGGGTTTTTTAACATACTTTAATTTTCCTACTATATACTAAGCTCATCTAATACTTTGATTAGTTTCCTATCAAATGGTTTATCCGAGCGGATAGCCTCTGAAAGCGGAACATAAACAACCTCGTTGTTTCGTATGCCGACCATGACATTGCGCTGCCCTTGCATAATAGCCTCTATCGCACCAGCTCCTGTTCTGCTGGCAAGTATTCTGTCATGGGCAGAGGGGCGGCCTCCACGTTGCAAGTGTCCCAATATCGAAACTCGCACATCATAACCCGGAAACTCCTTCTTCACGCGATCAGCATAATAAAGCGCACCACATTTAGGACTTTCTGAAACAATTACTATACAACTCTTTTTTGACTTACGAATACCTCGCTCCATAAATTGTGCCAATTGATCCACATCGGTAGAGTCTTCTGGAATAATGGCTGCCTCTGCTCCACTAGCAATGGCAGCGTTTTGAGCAAGGAACCCAGCATCACGTCCCATCACCTCAACAAAGAATATTCGCTCATGACTTTGAGCGGTGTCACGAATGCGATCCACACATTCCACAATAGTATTCAGAGTGGTATCGTATCCAATTGTAGTATCAGTGCCATATAGGTCATTATCGATTGTACCGGGTAATCCAATGCAACAAAAATCATATTGGCGCGCAAACTCCATGGCTCCGGTGAGAGACCCGTTGCCACCAACGATCACCAATGCGTCGATTTCTTCACGTTGCAAAGTGTCATAAGCTTTGGCCTTGCCCTCTTCCGTGAAAAATTCCTTAGAGCGAGCGCTTTTCAAGATTGTGCCACCCTGCATGATTATACCCGAAACATTTTCTGTCGTAAACGGCTTTATTTCACCATTGATCAGCCCATCGTATCCACGATATATACCTTTTATTTGGTAGCCATTGCAAATACCAGCACGTGTCACAGCACGTATGGCCGCATTCATGCCAGGAGCGTCACCTCCTGAGGTGAGCACACCTATTGTTTTAATTTTTGCCATGTTGTTATATGTTCAATTCTTGATATTTATATTTTTGTTATAGAAGCGATTTGTTTTTTTGACTACACAATTTTCAACAATGATATTTTATGCAAGAGTCAATAGCAAGACACCTGTACCTACCAAAGCTCCTACCCCAGCTTTCCACCCAATATTTCTGAAATACCATCCCACTCGCACCTTCTCCATTCTCATCAAAACAAGTCCAGCAACAGAGCCTATCGTTAATAGATTGCCTCCTACCGACGTCGTATAAGCCACTATCTTCCAATATGCCATGTTTAATTCTGACGAGGATTGTAAAGTGATATAGCTTGCAGCCGTAGCAAAATTATCAAGCACCGTGCTTACTATTCCCGCACTCAAACCAATCAGCATGCTTGAGATGCCATTTTTTTGCAAGAAAAGGCTCAAATCTGTCATCATGCCTGTTTCTTTCACGACACCTAATGCCAACACCATACCCATTACAAAGAGTATTAGTTGATGATTTCCATAAAACAGCACATGAGGTATTCTGCGGTCGCTCATACTCCCCATGTTCAATAATTTACGATTAAACACCTCGTTAACTACCCAGAGCAATGACAACACACACAGTGCGCCAATAAACGGGCTAAGCATCGTGATATTATGAAATGTTGGGATAAACCATAATCCACCTATACCTACGACAAGCATCATAAACCGTTGCCAAACTTCAAGTCTCGTATCGTCCCCTCTATAAGGCAGCGTTATCCATTCTGTGTCAATGTGTTCTGGCAGCATCTTGCCAATCCACCATGTTGGTAAAGCCCATGCCAACACACATGGAATAACCAATGACAGCGAAAAATCGGTGGGAGTCGCCAATCCAGCATGCCACAACATGAGTCCAGTCGGGCTTCCTATCACTGTCATGGCACCACCACAATTGGCCGCTATTATTATCGCGGATCCCAATATCATACGTTGCCGCCTATTCGGTACTACAGAACGCACAGCCATAAACATCATTACCATAGTGGTAAAATTATCAAGATTGGCTGATATGACAAATGTTACGACACCTATACGCCATAGCAATTTTTTACTGTCGCGGGTTTTCAATAATTGCGTAATGAAGTCGAGACACCCATTGTTCTCTAAAATTTCCACTATTGTCATTGTGGCAAGCAAAAATAATACTATCTCACAAGCACGACCTACATATTTCAGAAAGATATTGTTGGCTATATACATTTTCACCAATCTGCCATCCGTCGCCCTACCATTCAAGAAATTGGCATACTCCGAAGCATGTTGGCGTGTCACAAATTCTGTTCCATAGCTAATGTACAGCACCCATCCCACCGTGCAAACAAAAATGGCAACGGCCGCTTTGTTCACCTTAGTGATGTTTTCTGTGACAATAAGTAGATACCCCAAAAGTAATATACATACAATAACAAGAGCCATTCAACTTATTCTTTTTGTGTGACCTATGCATCGCAAAGTTAGTAAAATATCTAAGAAACAACAAGCAAACATGCCTAATTTTATTTCCGTTTATACAGATTTATGGTAGAAAATGGTTAGACATAACAAAAACTATATTTAATAAGTAGCAACTAATATCGTCTTGCTAACACTTTTGTGTGCCTACCATCATCAGCTCATTAAGAAAGATTTACAATGAGGACAAACTATGATTAGACTTTCTTTCTATCCGTAATCCATCTCACTCCCCATGCCTCACTACCTTCCATATTTGCATACCAGCACTTTCGTGACATGCCTATTATTTCTTTGTTTCTCATGAGCACCTTATCAAGCGTTTTTTATTCTTTTTGCCTAAATTGCAAAGGCGTATACCCAAGATTGTCTTTGACATATTTTCCAAAGAAGCTCGAATTGGAGAAGCCCGTCTTATTACTCACTTCTTTCACGCTCAAAGACGTGTTTCGAAGATAGTAAGCAATGTCTGCAAGTGTATATTCTTGTATCCATTCCTTAGCCGTTTTGTGAGAGTTTTTTTTGCAAATCATCGTAAGATACTTAGATGATATACATAATTGCGAAGCATAATATTCCACCGGTTGATGTTTTATCTCAGCCGTTTGAAGCAGCTGCAAGAAGCGATTGAACAACGATATATTCTGCTTAGAAGATTCAACGTGTTCTCCTGTCTGTTTTTTTAACAGTCCACATAGGCCAATGAGCGAGGCACTTAAAAGTCCTTTCATCATTTCCTTTCGGAAAGAAGAATTGTATTCCTCATCATCTTGACGCAGACACATGCCTATTAGATCATATACTTTGTGGTAGATGTCTATCTCCTTTTGGTTCAAATCGATTATTTTCATCTTCTGAACATAAGCAAAATCATTCCACACATTGATATATTGCCTAAGATAAACTTGCAAAGCGCGATTGGTAATGCACAATGCCACATATTCAAAATCAGGCGTAACCATCATCTCGTCAAGCACCGTCTCAGGCGGACAGATACACACTTGGTTGGCGCACACCTCAAGGGGCGCACCGTTGATGACCGTCTGAAGACGTCCGCGCGTACATATAGCTATAATGTTCATATTAGGGCGAATGGTGCCTGGCTTGCTTAGCAGCTTGACATTATCTATTATAATAAGGTCATCGTCTAAGTAGTCTGGCTGTGCCAAGGCAACGTTTTTGCCAATAGAAAACAATCTGTTTGTTTCAGACTTTATTTGTTCATTCATAATATCATATTTCATATCTTTTGCACAAAAGTAGGCAATTTGTTCCAAAAAATATGTATTATTTTGGAAATATAATGTGTTTTTTCGGATTATATTCGTTTATTTGGCAGTATATTTCCCTTTTTAAACATCGCAAACTGACATTTTAAGCTTAATTTTACACTCAAAAATAAAAAAGAAGAACAAAAAATAGGTTATGAAATCAATTGTATGTAAAATTGTATACGGCTCCATGATATTTTTTGTCATGGGTTGTTCTCACAAAAACAAGCAATCAGACAATATTGTTAATGTCAAGACCATGACTGCTAACACATTGGGAATTAGCGAAAACTCAGGCTATCCAGGCACTATTGAGGAGGTCGACGGCACGGCACTAAGTTTCTCAAGCGCCGGCACCATTAAGACATTATACATTCATGAAGGCCAACAGGTGTCTGCAGGGCAAACTATCGGTGTCATCGATGCGTCCACCTCTGCTAACGCCCTAACCATGGCCAAAGCCACAACCAATCAAGCTCGTGAGTCTGTTCGCCAAGCGGAGGATGCCTATCGACGCATGAAAATGCTGCACGACAACGGCTCATTGCCTGAGATTAAATGGGTTGAAGTGGAAACAAAGGTGTCACAAGCCAAGCAAATGCTCACTCAAGCCCAAGCCGCAGAGCAGATAGCCCGCAAGGGATTGAGTGATACGCGATTGAAAGCACCCTTCAGCGGATATATCGTTGGAAAGAAAGCAGAGGTGGGACAAAACGTGATGCCTGGACAGCCCATAGCCAAATTGGTGAAAATTGACCAAGTCAAGGTTAAGATTAGTGTTCCAGAAGAAGACCTTTCACGCATAAATGTTGGCCAAAAAATCACTTTCAACGTGTCGTCTTTGGGTAATGAGAATTACACAGGAAAGATTACCGAGAAGAATGTGTCTGCCGACCCCATCTCTCGTGCCTATACCGTGAAAGCCTTGGTAAATAACACCAACCGAAAATTGCTGCCTGGCATGGTGTGCAACGCATACATACATGCCACCTCAATGCAAAAAACTGGTATTATGTTGCCTGCCAATATCATTCAGATAGATGTTGACAACAAGCCTTTTGTATGGGTGGTTGAGAAAGGGAAAGCCGTTAAACGCATGCTCATGCTCGGCAACAATGCAGGCGAAAAGATTGTAATTGAAAGTGGATTGAACGAAGGCGACAAGGTTATAATAGAGGGACAGCAAAAAGTTAGCAATGGCCAAAAGGTCCGCACGCTATAAAACGCGTCTTCCCATACTGAGAGTTTATCCATTGGTATCAGCCAATAATTGAATTGAATACAATGAGAAAGAAGAGAAATCTTATAGAATGGGCCATGCACAACCGGTCTATTGTAATACTGGTTACATCGGTTTTGGTAGCATTTGGCATGTATGCGTTCTATAAAATCAACAAAAATGAGTTCCCCGACTTTACGGTTCGACAAGGAGTGGCCGTTGCGGTTTATCCTGGCGCATCGGTTGAAGAGATGGAGCAACAAGTCACCAAACCGTTGGAAGATTATATCTTCACATATAAAGAGGTGAAGAAAAGCAAAACAAAATCTTACACACGCAATGGTCTGGCTATTGTACAAGTAGAGCTTAATGATGATGTGGACGGAGCCGTCAAGGAAAATTTCTGGAGTCGTTTCAAGCTTGGTATTCAACAGTTTAGACGCACTTTGCCCACTGGAGTTGCTGCCATTATTGTCAAAGACGACTTTGGCGACGCTTCGTCACTTCTCATCACCATGGAGAGCGACGAAAAAACCTATCGTGAGCTCAACACCTACATGGACGACCTGAAACGTCGTTTGCGCGGCATTGAGAGTGTGGGACGCATCAGTGTCACTGGAGGACAAAAAGAACAAATTGCTATCCATGTAGATACTCGCAAGCTTTCCCAATATGGTATTGGTCCTAATATCGTGTCGGCAGCCCTCATATCACAAGGATTCAATACCACGGCAGGCACTCACAAGACCTCTATCTACGAGGCCCCCATCCATGTTGATCGTGCGCTCAACATGGTTAACGACGTGCAACAAATGGTGGTCTACTCAAGTCCGGATGGCAATGTCGTGCGCGTAAAAGACATTGCTGAGGTAAAACGAGAGTATGCCGAGCCGTCAAGCTATGTCACCAATAATGGCAAAAAATGCTTGGTGCTCAGCATCGAGGTTAAAAAGGGACGTTCTATAACCGACATGGGTAGCGCTGTTAAAGCAGAGCTTGAAAAGTTTAAGAAAACCTTGCCTGACGAAGTAACGATGTTCACCATCACCGACCAAAGCCAGGTTGTGGGCGATTCGGTTATGAGTTTCCTTGCAGAGTTACTTATCGCCATTTGCGCCGTAGTGTTAGTTGTTATCATGCTCATGCCTTTACGCGTGGCATTAGTGGCAGCAAGCACCATCCCCATTACAATATTCATCTCGCTTGGATTGTTCTACGCTTTGGGTATTGAGCTTAACACTGTTACGCTTGCGGCACTTATCGTTACCCTTGGCATGATTGTAGACAACTCCATTGTCATCATTGACAACTATATGGAATTGATGTCAGAGGGATACACACGTTGGCAGGCATCCTTGCGGAGTGCCACACACTTCTTTAAGTCCATTCTATCAGCCACATTAGCCATCTCCATCACGTTCTTCCCGCTGTTGCTCACCATGACGGGTATGTTCCATGATTTCTTGCTCTTCTTCCCGTGGGGCATCTCAATCGTGCTTTTTGTCTCGCTCTTGGTGGCCGAACTGGTAGTACCTTTCATGCAGTTCTATTTTATCAAAGAACCCATAAAAGACACTAACGATGACGGCAAGCCCAAGTTCTCGTTCCTGAACCTGATGCAGAAGTATTATGACAAAATCATTGCGGTGTGCTTCCGCCATCCAAAAACGATCATTTCCATGGGCGTTGTATCAGTCATTATTGGTGCGTTCCTGTTGACAATATTACCACAAAGGATGATGCCCACCGCCGAACGAAACCAATTTGCGGTGGAAATATACTTGCCTACAGGAACTCCATTGAAGAAGACCTCGATTATTGCCGACTCTCTCGAGCATATCCTGCGCGCTGACGACCGCGTGGTTTCGGTTGCCTCATTCCATGGCAGTGCATCTCCAAGATTTCAAACGGCATACGCCCCACAATTTGGAGGTAAAAACTATGCGCAATTTATCGTCAACACCAAGGGAAACAAAGAGACACTTGGTGTCTTAGAAGATTACCGCATGAAATATACCAATGCTTTCCCAGGCGCATACGTCAGATTTAAACAACTTAACTATAGCAGCGAGAGCAACGCCATAGAGGTACGCTTAAGTGGTGAAAACTGGACCGAATTGAAACGTACCGCTGACAGCGTGATGATGAAAATGCGCTCCAATAGTAACTTGATTTTATGCCGTAGTGACGTGAACGAGCCTCTGCTCACCACGAACATCAAACTTGATGAGATGAAGTCAGGGCGCCTTGGTATTACTAATGCCATGGTAGAGCTACAGATTGCCGGTAGATACCAAAGCGACGGAATACCTGTTACGACAGTGTGGGATGGCGACTACGGCATCCCCGTGACATTAAAATCCAACAAAGCCGACCGCGCCACATTGTCCGACATTGCCGATGAACCTGTCGCCGTGGCAGGAGGCATCACCTCAGTGCCACTGAGACAAATAGCCACGGTGTCTAACAAATGGGAGGACGGCCAAATATGTCACCGCAATGGCATACGCACCATCACTTTGATGGCTGACGTAGTCGATGGCGTCAATGTCATCGAAGTAACATCGGCACTGCAAAAGGCTATTAAACAAGAAGACTTACCCCAAGACATCTCTGTGGATTGGGGAGGCGAATACGAGGTGGCCAACGAGGCCAATCCGCAAATTATAAGGGGTTTAGCCATTAGCATTGTCATTATTTTCTTCTTGATGCTGGGCCATTTCAAACGAATATCCACAGCCATATTATTGCTCGTATCGCTATCATTGGTACTCTTAGGTACTGCCATGGGTGTACTCATACCGGGAAGTCCTTTCTCGCTGACCTGTTATCTTGGCATCATATCGCTCATGGGTATATTGGTTCGCAACGTCATCATCATGTACGATTATGCCGAGGAACTTAGATTGACATCGCGTCCACAAGAAGAACTGGATGCCGACCCTACCCTGCCCGCTCATTACACAGTGCACGAGGCTATCTATCTCAGTGCCCAGCGGCGCATGCGCCCCATCTTCCTCACATCGGCAGCCGCCTCGATGGGTGTTATACCAATGATACTTAGTGGCTCTGGATTGTGGGCGCCTATGGGAAATGTGATATTCTATGGCACCATCATCACCATGATACTCATTCTCACGGTAATGCCCATTGCATATTGGCTTTTGATGAGGGGTACCGACGAGAAAAGACAAAAAAGTATTGATTTGGAAAAAAATTAAAAAGATGAAAAGACATTATATGATAGCGTTGTGCCTTGCCCTGCCACTCATGGGCATGGCACAGAAGCAACTTTCGCTTGAGGAGGTCAAGAAAATGGCTCTTGAAAACAATATCGGGATACGTTCCGCTAAAAATGCTGTGGCACAAGCACACGAGCAAAAGCAAGAGGCTTTCACACTTTTCTTCCCCAAAGTGAGTGCTTTTGGTTTGGGGTATCAAGCCAATCGTGGCGTCTTGCAAGAGGATTTCCACGTGAAAGACTACATCACACCAACCATCGCCAAACTGATACCGCCATCGGTAGCTGGCATGTTACCCGAGACATTCTCTTACAGTATGATGAAACATGGATTGATTGGTGGCGTTACCGCCATTCAACCAGTGTTTGCCGGTGGGCAGATTGTCAATGGCAACAAATTGGCCAAAGTGGGCGAGGACGCCGCACTATTGCAAAAAGAGACATCGGTAAACACCGTGGAGCTGACTGCGGAAAAGTACTTTTGGCAAGTGGTGTCACTCAAAGAAAAGCAAAAAACGATTGATGCGGTAATTGATATGCTTAAAAACATAGAGAAAGATGCCGACATAGCCGTGAAAGCTGGCGTGGCCATGCGCAATGACTTACTCGCAGTGCAACTGAAACAAAATGAGATGGAGAGCGCGCGCATCAAGTTAAGCAATGGACTGAAACTCTCGCAAAGGGTTCTGGCACAGTATATTGGCATGGACGGCCAAACTGTTGATGTCATCGCGGAGATAGATGTTAACCAATTACCCGACTACCAAGTGGATGCCATCGACCCCAACACGGCCGTTGCCGCGACACCTGAATACAAACTCTTGCAAAAGAATGTTGAGGCCAAAACCTTACAACGCAAGATGGAAACTGGCAAGCACATGCCTACCATAGGCGTTGGTGCCGGTTACAACTATTACGATTTCGGAAGTCATTTAGACAACAATTTCGGAATGATATTTGCCACTGTCACCATACCTATATCAGACTGGTGGGGAGGGTCGCACGCCATCAAACGTAAGAAATTGGCCGAGCAAAACGCACGCGAACAGTTGGAGGACAACACTCAACTGTTAAAGATACGCATCCAAAAGAATCGTGATGATATGGACGACGCTTACAAGCAGCTGCAATTAGCTCGCAAAGGCATTGAGCAGAGCGAGGAAAACCTACGGCTAAACAACGACTTCTATCACGCCGGAACTTCCACCATCAACACATTGTTAGATGCCCAGCAAAAATATCAGCAATGCAGGGATCGCTATGTTGATGCCTACGCTCAGTTGCAAACAAAAATCTTGGAATACAAGCAGAGCATTGGATGGTAACACCACCATGCTCGCGTTTGGCTTTTCCACATATAAAAAGGAAAGTCTCAAAGATAAGCGGCCCTTGTTTTCATTTTCTTTAATAATCACAAAAGGTCATCAGAGAATATTTCTTGTTGTGGTATTCCTTGAAAACAATCTGCCACATGCCATGCTCGCTGGAGCAAAAGTTGAGGGTCTTCGCAGGAAGACCCTTTATTTCAACATGTTCAGTTCCTCGTACAAACGCTGAACAGGTAATCCCATCACGTTAAAATAGCTGCCGTTAATGCCCGTGACACCTATATAACCTATCCATTCTTGTATGCCATAAGCGCCAGCCTTGTCATAAGGTTTATACCGAGCAATGTAGAAATCTATCTCCGCGTCTGTCAATTTCTTAAAAGTCACCTTCGTTGTCACCGAGAAAACTCGTCGATTTTCTGCCGTGGTGAGACATACTCCAGTTATCACTTGATGATCTCTTCCGCTCAATTTGTGCAACATGCGTCTTGCGTCATCGGCGTCACAAGGTTTACCGAGCACCTCGTCATCTACCACTACCACCGTGTCTGCGGTCAAAAGTATTTCGTCATCACCGACACTATAGGCATCAGCTTTTTCTTTAGCGATGTATTGTGGAATTTCTTGCACCGACAAATTGTCAGGATAACCCTCGGTAATCCCACCAATAACTTTTACCTCAAAATCACAACCCAAACCCGCCAACAATTCACGTCTACGAGGAGAATTGCTTGCAAGCACAATTTTCTTCATTTCTTGTAAAATTAAAAACTACCAGCCGAAAGCCTTGGCCGAGCTCAACCACAATCCTTGCGCCTGTAACACTTGTTCCAACACATCTCGCACACACCCCATTCCACCTCTTTTTTGAGAGATGTAAAGAGACACCGCTTTAATCTCCGCACAGGCGTCCATCGGACAACAAGGGCACCCCACACGTTTCATTACCTCGTAATCGGGTATATCATCGCCCATATAGATTATCTCATCATCATGCAACCCATACTCCTTTAAAAAACTTTCGTAGGTGTCTATCTTCACCGCACATTTGGTATAGATATCTTCTATGCCAAGGTAATTGTATCTTTTAAAAATAGAATCAGCATGACCACCTGTCATTATAGCGACGCGCAAGCCCATTTTCGCCGCTAACTGGAGTGCATATCCATCCTTGATATTGATGGTGCGCACAGGCATCCCCTCTGCGTCCATACCAATGGTTTCTGCTGAAAGCACGCCATCCACGTCAAGAATGATCGCTTTTATCTTCCCAAGCTCATAATTAATCATTTGCTTAAAATATAATAGATTACAAGGTTATTTATCCGTGCAATTCTCATGGAGTAGCAAGACCAGTTATTCTTTTTTTGGCAAAACCATCTCTACCAGCGACACAAGTTGCCACAACCATTTTGTCACGTAGCGTGAGACACCATCGTCATATCCTACCCAAGATCAACCCGCGATTTAATATTTCCAAGGCATATCTCACTTTATATGCAAAGTTAACAAAAAGATTGCGTATAAGTGTTTGAATGTTACAGTTTTTTCTTATCTTTGCTGTATGGCAACCTACCAAACACAACTATATACCTCTGGTGAGAAGTTGCCCCATCTAAATAGCCGTAACTTCTTCCACAGTCCTGAGCTTTTTCACATTATTGAGAAAACGCCCGGGCAAAAGCCCTATATGGTTGTAGCCACGAACGCCAAAGGTCAAGTTGTGGGGCACGTTTTGGCCATTATCAGGCGGCGAGGTTCTTTGTTGCCTCCCATGTTATACACCCAAGGACGCGTCTTTGGAGAAGGAGAATATGCGGACGATGTCGATCAGGAGGAGGTTTTTGGCGTGTTGCTAAGAGCGCTCACCCGCAAATTGCGTCGCAAACTGTGTTTCTACATAGAGTTCAGTCATCTTTCACGTAAGATGTTTGGTTACCGTTATTTTCGTCAAAACACTTACTTTCCCGTCAGATGGCAAGAAGTGCACAACTCGCTGCACTCAAAAACACCTATAGAACGTATCAGCAAGAAAGCCTTAGTGCGCATCAATCACGCATACACTATGGGCGTAACCACGCGCGAGGCGGCAAATGTGGACGAAGCGAGACGCCTCCACAAACTCATACACGATTTCTATCGCTTCAAACCACGACGCCTTATCCCGCCTGAAAAGCAGTTTGTCGAATTTTTCAAATCTGACAACGCGCGCCTCTTTGTCACCTTATACAAAGGCAAAATCATTGGTGGATGTGTTTGCGCTTACTCTGAGGGCAAAGCCTTCTTGTGGTACCTTGCATCCAAACGGAAACGCTACGCTTACCTCCATCCCAACATGATAACCATTTGGCAAGCCATCAATTATGCTTGGGAGAATAATTATGCCCATTTCTACTTCCTTGACGTAGGCTTGCCTTATCCCCAAAGCCCGCTTCGCGATTTTATTCTTCGTTTCGGCGGAAAGCCCGTATCCAACTACAGATGGTTCCGTTTTTCCATCAGTTTCATTAACAAGATTATCGCTTGGTACTATCAAGAATGACGGCGATCCACCACGTGGATTATCTTTTGCCATGAAGCAATAATCGTAAAAAAACGTCGTTATTGTATCATCATGAAGCATCGAACCCTTCTTTTGGCAATATTCATAGCCATGGCCATGTTAGCCACGGCCCAAAGTTTTACCCTTAGAGGACGAGTGAGTGACCCAAACAATAATCCCATTGAGCTTGCCACTGTGTCGTGCCCCACACAAGGCAAGGTTACCGTGACCTCTCTTAAGGGCGAATTTCGCATGACGCTTCATTCTGCCGACACCGTAATCGTTCGCTTTGCAATGTTAGGTTACAAAACGAAAACGAGAATATTGACAAGGCCGAGAGGCGTGCAAACCCTACAAGTGACACTCTATGAGAATGTAGAGCATATTGGTGAGGTAAATGTTGTCAGGCAGAAAATACAGTCAGGACAAACACAAGATCTTAAAACAGACCAACTAAAAACCACACCATCCACCACAGGCAACGCCGTGGAAGAGCTCATTCAGAGCCAGGCTGGCGTGTCAACCCACTCAGAGTTATCATCGCAATACAATGTCCGAGGCGGCAGTTTTGACGAGAATTTCGTATATATAAATAATGTCGAGGTATTCCGGCCGTTTCTCGTGCGTGGCGGACAGCAAGAAGGGCTATCCGTCATCAATCCCGACATGGTAGAGCGCATAGGCTTTTCCACTGGTGGTTTTGAGGCCAAATACGGCGACAAAATGTCGTCCGCGCTTGACATCACCTACCGTCGTCCAAAGAAATTCGAGGCTAACGTTATGGCTTCGCTCCTTGGAGGCAATGCCTACATAGGATTTTCGAACAAGAAATTCGCATGGGCACACGGCCTGAGATACAAGACTACAAAATACCTCTTGGGCTCGTTAGACACCAAGGGCGAGTACAATCCTAATTTTTTAGATTACCAGACCTATCTTAGTTTCAAGCCCAACAAGCGATGGAGCATGGACCTTATCGGCAACATTTCCGCCAATCATTTCAACTTTCAGCCATCAGATCGCGAGACAAAGTTTGGCACATTGAAAAGCGTCCATGCTTTTAAAGTCTATTTTGACGGCAAGGAGAAAGACATTTTCCGCACCTATTTTGGCACGCTCAGCTTAACAAGGCATTTGGGCGATTCCACTTCTGTGTCGCTTTTGGGCTCAGCTTTCTCCACCTCTGAGTCTGAACGCTATGACATTCAAGGACAATATTGGCTCACAGAGACAGGAACATCCGAAAATCTCGGAGTGGGTACATATTTTGAGCATGCCCGCAACTACCTCAAAGCTCGAGTGGGAAGCATCAAACTCATGCTCAAACACACCACTAAACACCACCGCACGGAGTGGGCGCTGACATATAAAAAAGAGCATATCGAGGAATTTTCCAATGAGTACGAAATGCGCGATTCGGCTGGATACAGCATACCACATACAGGTAAAGACTTGTATATGATCTACTCTCTGCGCGCGAAAAACAAGCTTGACGCCAAGCGCGTAGAGGCTTACGCGCAAGATACATGGCGCTTCAGATCATCAGGTGGACACACTCTTTTCACGTTAAATTATGGGCTTCGCTTTGCCAAATGGAGCTTCAATGGCGAATCCACGCTTTCACCGAGACTATCGTTAGGCATCATTCCTCCCTTTAGCCATAACATCACACTACGTTTTGCCACAGGCTTATACTATCAAGCACCTTTCTTCAAAGAGCTTCGCGACACATCCACGGTGAACGGCATAACATTAGCCGCCCTCAACAAAAAAATTAAAAGCCAGCGATCCATACACTTCATCGCTGGCATGGATTATCGGTTCACCTTGTTTAACCGCCCTTT
Source organism: Hallella colorans (assembly GCF_003096815.1). Classification (GTDB taxonomy): domain Bacteria; phylum Bacteroidota; class Bacteroidia; order Bacteroidales; family Bacteroidaceae; genus Prevotella; species Prevotella colorans. The sequence goes on along the minus strand of NZ_QENY01000002.1, from coordinate 20,293 downwards.
CAAACTCACAGCAGAGGCTTATTACAAACTTTTGGACCATCTTGTACCCTACTCTATCAATAATGTCAAAGTGGTTTACGAAGGCAACAACATGGCCTCGGGCCATGCGGCGGGTGTCGATCTTAAGCTCTTCGGCGAGTTTGTGCCTGGCAGCGACTCGTGGCTGACGCTCTCCTTGATGGACACCAAGATGAAACTAAACGGTATGTCCATTCCCCTTCCCACAGACCAAAGATATGCTGTCAATCTCTTTTTTACCGATTTCTTCCCCGGAACAAAACGTTGGAAAATGAGCCTTAAATTGGCATTGGCCGATGGCCTACCTTTCTCCGCACCACACAGGGCACTTGAGCGCAACACTTTCCGAGCTCCAGCATACAAGCGAGCGGACATAGGTATGAGTTACAAACTGCTTGACCGTCAAAACATCTCACATAAAAACATTTTTAGAAACATCTGGTTGGGATTGGACTGCTTAAATTTGTTTGGCATCAACAACGTAAACTCATATTACTGGGTGACCGATGTGGCAAACCAACAATATGCCGTTCCCAACTTCTTGACAGGCAGACAGCTCAATGCCAAAATACTGCTTGAATTCTAAACGGCAGGTTTTTCTGCAAATTTGACATAGCCATTTGGTGCCTTTTGTCTATAAATGGAGATTATAAGATCGTATTCTTCATATAGACACTCCTTTCTATCTTGTTGCCCTCTCCTATGTTTGATCTCCCACAAAAAAAATTATTTTATAAAAGAATATTCTTAACCAACAAAACCTAAACCATGTTGAAAATAACAGACAAAAAACTACTGAAAACTCATTTATTTATAAAAAAGCCAAACCATACCCCCTCAAATTAAAAAATAAAGGGTATTCAATAAATGTCTACAAATCACCCTTTTACAGTTTTAGGAGATTTGTTTTAAATCAGAAAAACATTTTTACCATCGTCTTTAGGCCTTAATCATGTCGTGATTAGTGCTTGTTCGGGCTTCGAATAATATCCTTTCATCATGTGTTAAAGGCTTAAAGGCAATGCGATTAAGCCCTATTCGCACAAGCTCCCCACGCCACAAACATCGAAGTTGGATCTTTTTGGAGCAAAAAGAAGTCTTTTTTTACCTAAAAAACCATGTAATATGCACATTGTATTATGATATTATTTTGACATGAAAGCTCAATATAAAGAGCATTTTTTCGTACAAAAACAACACCAATAATCACAAAATTGCACGCCAAGCAAGTAGACAAGCATAGGGCATGCTAAACATTGAGCCATGCTAATAGTGCTGGCATCTCATAATAACAGTTAGAAATCGTAAGAAAATCCTAAAGAAATATACTCCTTCAATTGCCAATAACCATACATATCATCGCGTTTGCGGCCATCGTCAAAGCGTGGGTATACAAACAGCTTAGAAGATATATATTTGTTAAATTGGAATGTGAAAGTGTTTTCCCACTCAAGCTCCGCACGCTTGTAAGTGGTGTATCCATAGAACCGGGTTAGCCATGTTATATTATCCGAGAAACGCCATTTCAAATCGACCGTGAACTGCGAACCGAAATCGTGAAGCGTACGCTTGCCCTCTTTAAGACCATATCGACCTCCCAAAGCCAAACGATCTACATATTTTAAGTTGTAAGCCAAGGGAGCCAAGTGCGCGCTTCCCTTAAGTTTACCTTTAAACCAATTGACTGTGTAGTCCATACCGAAAGACACGTTGACATTCAATGGTGACGCAAAGTCTGACAACACCTGTCGTTGATTGGACTTGTAGTTTCTCATAAACTGCGTATTTGCGATGAGTTGCAGGGTATAGTACCAACCTCTGGCAGCCTGAAGGCCTAATTTACTGGTGTATCGCAACAGATCGTTTGAGGTTCTCAGCTTGTGCAAAGAGTCGCTCTTAGACGTTTGGAAGCCAAGTTTTAGCTCCAATTTGTTATCCCATTTGAACCGCTGTTTATTATTATAGTTGGCCTCCAAGGTGAGGGCACTCTCCATCGAATAGTTGCTCTCACCGCCTTTATACCAATTAGAAGAAATGTAGTTTTGAAAGAATTGCAGGTAGTAATCGCCCGCCAATGTCCAAAAATTTGGTTTCAACACCACCACGTCCACGGGTAAAGTCTCAGGCTCCTTAGCCGAAGGCTGTTGCACCGAGACTGTAGGATCCTTGGTAACAGTGGTTGGCGCTAATGTAGGCCCCACCCTTTCCAACTCGCTTTGGGTGCTTTTTATCATGTCAGGCCGCCGAAGGTAAATACTCAGCAGCTGGGCGTCTATAGGCGAAAGTGTCTCGTCAATGACGAAAGCATGATGTGTGATATTTTTATAAAAAGTCAATGGTAGAAACAAGAAAGCCATATCCTGCTTGGTTAGAGGCGATACGGCCTTTACATCAGGTCTATATAACGAATCACCAAAGTTTTTCAAAGAGTCTTGATAGGCATTACACATGCTATTGCTCTTGAACGCATGGCGAGCGTTCTGATAACGAACCTGTGCCCATGAACACATGCTTACTATTAAAAAAATTGATACAAAAAAGTATTTTAAACGATAATTATTCATCAACGAATGTTTTTTTAAAACAAAAAAATTCAAAACAAATAGCGTCTTGTGATTGCAAAGTTAGTAATTATTATACGAAATATTGTCTCATTGACATTTTTTATTTAACTATTCTCCTCCATATTCTTTTATCATTGCAGCAATCAAATTAAGAAGACAATTGTCACGAATATAACTTTGACATGCGTTCACGCCATGCGGTTACGCGCGGAACATATCACATTGTGTGACACAAGAAGAAGTTTGCCAAAAGCACTCATTTTAGCATACAACACAGGCAACTTCATAAAAATAGCCCCATCTGGGCCTTAGCTTATTTTCGAGATCAAAACGTTAAGTGAGAAAGAAAATATAACGAGCACACAACCGGGCAAACTAACATTTTACACCGAAAACTAATCCCGAAGGTGACACGACGTAATTCATATCTCGTATAAGATAACATATAATGGTATTTTTTAAATTTTGTCTCTATATCACATCATGAAGAATAGATAGCCAAAGTTTCAATTTGATTTGTTGTTCGTCTCACAAAAATACATTACCTTTGCAACAAATTATCAATAACCAATTTAACGCATAAGATTGTGGCAGAAACAAAATATATATTCGTCACTGGAGGCGTGGTTTCTTCACTTGGCAAAGGAATTATTTCGTCGTCCATAGGGAAGCTCTTACAAGCAAGGGGCTATAACATTACTATTCAAAAATTTGACCCATACATCAACATTGACCCTGGCACCCTCAACCCATACGAGCACGGCGAATGCTATGTCACCGTGGACGGCATGGAGACTGACTTGGATTTGGGACACTATGAACGTTTTACCGGCATCCAAACCACCAAGGCAAACTCGCTGACTACGGGCAGGATATACAAATCGGTAATAGACAAGGAGCGTCGTGGAGACTATCTCGGCAAAACCATACAAGTGGTGCCGCACATCACGGACGAGATAAAACGAAACGTGAAAATGCTCGGCAAGAAATACCATTACGACTTTGTCATCACGGAAATTGGTGGCACCATTGGCGACATTGAGAGCGCTCCATTCATGGAAGCCATCAGGCAATTGAAATGGGAACTGGGCAAAAACGCTGTAAACTTGCACCTCACCTACGTGCCATATCTACACGCAGCTGGGGAATTGAAAACCAAACCAACCCAACATTCTGTAAAAGAATTGCAAAGCGTGGGCATCCAACCAGATATCTTGGTGCTGCGCACGGAAAAACATTTGTCAGACTCTTTGCGCAAGAAAGTGGCCGCTTTCTGCAACGTTGACATAGACAGCATCATCCAAAGCGAGGACATGCCCAGCATCTATGAGGTGCCCATCAACATGCAAAAACAAGGCTTGGACGTGGCTATATTAAAAAAGGTGGGAGAGCCTGTGGGCGAAACACCAACACTCGGACCATGGCGCGAATTCTTGGAACGTCAGAAAAAAGCCAAAGAAGTGGTAAAAATAGGGCTCGTTGGGAAATATGATTTGCAAGATGCGTATAAGAGTATTCGCGAGAGTCTGTCTCAAGCAGGAACCTATAACGACCACAAAACGGTTATCACCTTTATCAATTCGGAATACATCACGGAAGAAAACGTTGCCGAAAAGCTCGCAGGACAAGACGGCATTGTAATTTGCCCAGGATTTGGCCAACGTGGTATCGAAGGAAAAATCATTGCGACGCACCACACGCGCACACATAACATTCCCACATTTGGAATCTGTTTAGGCATGCAAATGATGGTGATAGAATTTGCGCGCAACGTTTTAGGGTATTCCGATGCTAACTCGCGCGAATTTGATGAAAAGACACCGCATAATGTGATTGACATTATGGAGGAACAAAAAAATATCACCAACATGGGTGGAACCATGAGATTGGGTGCGTACGAATGTGTGCTAAGGCAAAATTCTCGCGTTTTTAACATCTACAACCAAGAACACATTCAGGAACGACATCGTCACCGTTACGAGTTTAACAACGACTATTTACAAGAATACGAGCGCAACGGTATGATGTGCGTGGGACGAAATCCGGAGAGCGATCTCATTGAAATTGTTGAGATACCTGGACTAAAATGGTATATCGGTACGCAGTTTCACCCAGAATACCAAAGCACTGTACTAAAGCCTCACCCCCTCTTTGTAGACTTTATCAAAGCAGCAATTGAAAACCAAAAAAAATAATTTAACTAAAGATTAACAGGTTGATGTGTCTTAATTAAATAAAAACGGTGCCAAATTAAACAAAACCTTTTTAAAGCCTTACGACAGCACATGATTTTAATTATAGACGACATATTCACTTGTTAGAGACCCACAATAATATCAATGGATAAAAATACAATCATAGGATTTGTTCTTATTGCAGCCGTTCTCATCGGATTTAGTTGGTACTCACAACCCTCTAAAGAGGAACAAAGAGCCAAATTTGTAAAAGACTCTATAGAACAGTCGAGTAGAGCTAAAGCAGAAAAAGAAGCAAAAACTACCGCTTTTAAACGCCAGCAGACTGCCAAACAGCAAATCTTGCAAGACACTACCGCCTTGTTCCATACAGCGATGACAGGTCAAGCGCAAGATGTGGTGCTGAAAAATGACAAGTTGGAACTTACATTATCATCAAAAGGAGCTCAGGTAAAAAAAGCTGTCGTCAAGAATTACAAAGACAATATCAAGGAAACCAACAGTGTGATACTTTTCCAAGGCGATGACCAAAACCTGAGTTACACATTGGTGGCCAAAGAAGCTAATATCTCAACGGCTGACCTATATTTCCAACCCTCGGAGATAACCGATACCACTGTCACTTTCACCGCAAAGGCCGCAGAAGACAAGAGCATATGCCTACAATACAAATTAGGACATAATTACCTGCTTAAGATGAGTTTCAAGGTCATTGGCATGGCTGGGCTCTTCGCGCCAAACAGCAATACGATGGCCATCAATTGGCAGGACAAGGTGAGACAACAAGAAAAAGGCTTCACCTTTGAAAACCGATATGCCACCCTCACCTATCATGAGACTGACGGCGGTACAGACTATCTGAACGAGAATAAAGAAAAGAAAGACGAGGAAATTGAGAAAAATATAGACTGGGTAGCCTTTAAAAACCAGTTCTTCTCAGCTGTTATGATAGCAGAAAAGGACTTTGGCGAGAACACGCAAATGACATCCATTCCTCAAAAGAAAGGAAGTGGGTATCTCAAGCAATACGAGGCTAAGATGAAGGCTTTCCTCGATCCAACGGGCAAAAAACCAACAAATTTTGAGTTCTACTATGGCCCAAACGACTTCCGACTGCTCAAAAACGTAGAAAAGGAGAGCGCTTTTGGCAAAGACCTTCAGATGGAGCGGCTTGTGTATTTAGGCTGGCCTTTGTTTCGCATCATCAACAGATGGTTCACCATCTACGTGTTCGATTGGCTTAGCAAATGGTTCCCAATGGGTATCGTGTTGATACTAATCACGCTGTTATTAAAGGCCATCACCTACCCCATGGTGAAAAAAAGCTACATGAGTTCGGCCAAAATGCGTGTGCTCAAACCCAAACTTGACGAGGCCACCAAGCAGTATAACAAGCCTGAAGACCAAATGCAGAAACAGCAAGCCATGATGGCCGAATATGCCAAATATGGCGTGTCGCCACTGTCTGGATGCCTACCCATGTTGATACAGATGCCCATTTGGATCGCCATGTTCAACTTTGTGCCCAACGCCATACAACTGCGCGGACAGAGTTTCTTGTGGATGAAAGACCTGTCCACCTACGACCCAGTGTTCCAATGGAATTCCAACTTGTGGCTCATAGGCGATCATCTGTCGCTCACCTGTATACTTTTCTGCGCCGCCCAACTCATCTACAGCTGGTTTACCATGCAAATGCAGAAAGACCAAATGGTCGGACAGCAAGCCGAGCAAATGAAAGTGATGCAATGGATGATGTTCCTCATGCCGCTGATGTTCTTCTTTATATTCAATGATTACTCGTCAGGATTGAACTTCTACTACTTTGTTTCGCTCATCCTCTCAGCGGCAATCATGTTTATTTTGCGCAAAACGACCAATGACGAGAAGCTCCTCGCCATACTCGAATCGCGTTACAAGGACAACCAGAGCAACCCACAAAAAATGAAAGGCATGATGGCTCGCATGCAAGCGCTTCAACAAATGCAACGACAACAAATAGAAGCGCAAAGGGAAAAGCAAGACCAACTCAATCGTAAAAAGAAAGGATTGAAATAAAAATCCAAAAAGCTTATAGGCTATTTCCACATGGTAGCGAAAGGGCCTATAGGCTTTGCCTTTTATGTATTTACAATAGAAACACCCTTCTTAACGAATGATTTTCTTAAGCAATCCTATTAACCGTAAACAAATATGAAAAAACTTTTAGCTCTGACATTAGGCATCCTGCTCATGGAGCAGCCACATGCTAACGCGCAAGACATGATTCAGAAAAACAACATTACCCTCAAAAGCGACCTCATGACGCCCGAGGCACTATGGGCCATGGGGCGTATTGGAGGCGCACAAGCGTCGCCAGACGGATCGCAAGTGGTTTACCAAGTAAGCTACTACAGTGTCAAGGCAAACAAAAGCCACACCATGCTTTTCGTACAGTCGGCCAAACCGAGCAAAAACATCATCGCTCCAACACAACTAACGACCGACGCCAAAAACGAAACAGACGCCGCATGGATAGAGAATGGCAAAAAAATAGCTTTTCTACGCGATGGCCAAATATGGAAAATGAACCCCGATGGCACAAATCGCGTGCAGCTCACCAACTCTAAAATTGACATAGAGGGATTTAAATTCTCGCCTAACGGCCAGCGCGTCATCTTAATCAAGAGTCTGCCATATCATGGAAGTATTCAGCAAAATCCATCCGACCTGCCCAAGGCGAGCGGACGATTGGTCACAGACTTGAACTATCGCCATTGGGATCATTACGTGGAAACCATCGCACATCCTTTCGTGGCAGATGTCAAAGGCGACAACATCTCTGACGGTGTGGACATCTTGAATGGCGAGCCATACGAGTGCCCCTTGGCTCCCTTTGGCGGCATTGAGCAGTTGGATTGGAGCAAAGACTCCAAGCTCGTGGCCTACACCTGTAGGAAAAAAACCGGCGTAGACTATGCCATATCCACCGACGCTGACATCTATCTCTATAACATAGAGACACGACAAAGCTGGAATATCTGCAAACCCAAAGATTACAAAGCCCCCCACGTGGACCCCACCAAGAGTATGCGAGACCAAACCGTGAACCACCAATCAGGCGACATGAACGTGGGTTACGACGTGAACCCAAAGTTTTCTCCTGATGGCCAATATATCGCATGGCAAAGCATGGCGCGCGACGGCTACGAGAGCGATCGGAACAGACTCTGTGTATATAACTTGAAAACGGGTCAAAAGCAATACGTGACCGAGCGTTTCGACTCAAACGTGGATGATTATTGCTGGCACCCCAACTCCAAAACACTCTACTTCATTGGCGTTTGGCATGGCGTGGAGATGGTTTACCAAACAAATTTGAGTGGGCAAGTTAAACAACTAACAGATGGATGGCATGACTACGGCTCTGTGCAAATGTTGGGAAATACCAACCAACTACTTGTCTCAAGACATTCTTACTTGGCACCAGACGACCTATACGTGCTCACTCCAAGCAAGAAAGAAAAGGCATCCAAAGTCATAGCCATTACCGCCGAGAACAAACATATCCTTGACCAGCTTGCCCCCGCGTCTGTGAAACAACGCTGGGTTAAGACCACCGATGGCAAAGAGGAATTGGTATGGATAGTATTGCCACCACATTTTGACGCTAACAAAAAATATCCCGCTCTTCTTTTCTGTGAGGGAGGCCCACAAAGCCCCGTGAGCCAGTTCTGGAGTTATCGTTGGAACATGTCTATCATGGCAGCACAAGGCTATGTGGTGGTGGCCCCCAACCGCCGAGGGCTTCCTGGTTTTGGTAGCGAATGGAACGAGGCGGTGAGCCAGGATTGGACTGGCCAGTGCATGGACGACTATCTATCGGCCATTGACGACGCGGCCAACAATTTGCCCTATGTGGACAAAAACAGGCTGGGTGCAGTTGGCGCCTCATTCGGAGGTTTCTCTGTTTATTACTTAGCCGGACATCATGACAAACGTTTCAAATGTTTCATCTCGCACGATGGTGCTTTCAACCTTGAGTCCATGTATACCGACACGGAGGAGGCTTGGTTCTCCAATTGGGAATATGACGACGCCTATTGGAACAAGGATCAAACCCAAGCGGCCAAGAAGACTTATGCCAACAGTCCGCATCGCTTTGTTGACAAGTGGGACACGCCCATCCTTTGCATACATGGCGAAAAAGATTATCGCATCAATGCCAACCAAGGTTTCGGTGCATTTAATGCGGCTCGCATGCGTGGCATACCTGCTCAACTGCTCATTTTCCCAGACGAGAACCACTGGGTGTTGAAGCCTCAAAATGGTGTGCTGTGGCAGCGCACGTTCTTTAACTGGCTGGACCGTTGGCTTAAAAATTAACGAACAAGTCTTAAAGAAGCTATCAAAATATTGTGTAGATGATCTAAATTAAAAAAAAATACATTATAAACATATTATGACAAACCAAGTTCAACACACCCTTAGGGACTCCGCGGCCATTAGATGGACAGCGCTCCTGCTTTTGGCGCTCGCCATGTTTTGCGCATATATCTTTGTAGACATATTGTCTCCCATCAAAGATTTGATGCTCACGGAGCGCAATTGGGATTCGACAGCCTTTGGAACAATGCAAGGTTCCGAAACATTCTTAAATGTGTTTGTGTTCTTTCTCATCTTCGCAGGCATCATTCTCGACAAGATGGGCGTGCGCTTTACGGCCGTGCTATCGGGTAGCGTGATGCTCATAGGAGCGCTAATTAAATACTATGCCATTAGCGAAAGCTTCATGGGGAGTGGTCTTGAGACATGGTTCACAAACAATCTAAACCATATTCCTGTATTCGAGCAGCTTGGCGTGTCTCCTTTTTATGAGGGCATGCCAGCCTCTGCGAAGGTAGCCGCATGTGGTTTCATGATTTTTGGCTGTGGCACCGAGATGGCCGGCATCACCGTTTCGCGTGGTATCGTGAAATGGTTTAAGGGACGAGAGATGGCGTTGGCCATGGGATCAGAGATGGCATTGGCACGCCTTGGTGTAGCCACCTGTATGATTTTCTCACCCTTCTTTGCCAAATTTGGTGACCAAGTGGACGTATCTCGCTCTGTGGCATTTGGCGTTGTCTTGCTCTGTATTGCCTTGATGATGTTTGTCGTGTATTTCTTCATGGACAAAAAGCTTGACGAACAAACCGGTGAGGCCGAAGAAAAAGACGACCCATTCAAAATCAGCGACCTTGGCCAAATACTCACCAGCACAGGCTTTTGGCTCGTATCTATGCTCTGCGTGCTATATTACTCTGCTATTTTCCCATTCCAAAAATACGCAGTTAACATGTTGCAATGCAACCTAACGTTCACGGAGGTTCCCTCCGATTCGTTCTGGGCGTCATCGACTGTCACTTTTGTGCAATATGTTATAATGCTCATTGTGGCGATCACGGCATTCATGTTCAACTTCATGAAAAACAAAAGCGTAAAATACATGATGCTTTGTCTATCTGTCATTTCGCTGATTATATATTGCTACATGGGCTATATGCGCCAGTCGGCAGAATCCATTTTCGCCGTGTTCCCTTTGCTTGCCGTTGGCATAACGCCCATTCTGGGCAGCTATGTGGACCACAAGGGCAAAGCAGCCTCCATGCTCGTGCTCGGCTCTGTGCTGCTCATCGCATGTCATCTCACGTTCGCTTTCATATTGCCGGAGTTCAAAGGTAACCAAGTGGGCGGTGTCATCATAGCCTATCTTACCATTCTTGTGCTTGGAGCATCGTTCTCATTGGTACCTGCCTCGTTGTGGCCCAGCGTGCCAAAACTTGTAGACGCAAAGATTATCGGTTCCGCATACGCACTGATTTTCTGGATACAAAACATAGGTTTATGGCTTTTCCCACTTCTGATAGGCAAGGTGCTTGACAAGACCAACCCAGGTGTCACAGACGCCACCCAATTTGATTACACCGCTCCGCTTGTCATGTTGGCCGGGCTTGGAGTAGCAGCCCTCATTATTGGGCTTATACTTAAAGCGGTAGATAAGAAGAAAGGGTTAGGACTCGAGAAGCCCAATATCCAAGCCTAATATTACAAAAGACTATGTCGCCAACCTAAATATGTTGAAACACACATTGGCGACATGGTCTTTTTCTATTCTTCCAAGGATACCGCAAAAACCGTATCGCGTGATAGATACATTAACTATCATGACATGAACAAGACAAGAACGGCTATTCCAACCCTACCATCAGCCTCCAAAGCCAAACGATGGCTTGCGCTTTTTCTCGTGGCTACCGTGATGATGGCAGGCTATGTGTTTTGGGATATTATCTCTCCCATCTCCACTTCTTTACGATTGCCAGCCTCTGAAGGCGGCATGGGTTGGTCGCAAGCTGAATATGGATTTTACGCAGGCAGCTACTCCTTTTTCAATGTGTTTCTGTTCATGCTTTTCATAGGTGGCGTAATCCTTGACAAGTGTGGCGTAATATTTACAGGCTTACTTGCCACGGGCGCTATGTTTTTAGGTGCCACCATCAACTATTACGCAATCAGCCATGTCTCTCCAGACATTACCGTGAGCGCCACTTTCACTTTGTTCGGTCTTATCCCTGAGCAAATTAAGCTACAAGTTATTGTTGCCTCCATTGGCTTCGCGCTCTTCGGCGTGGGGTGCGACATCACAGGCATCACGGTTTCGAAAATCATAACCCAATGGTTCACAGGTTATGAGTTGGCCTCCGCCATGGGCATACAGATGGCAATGGCACGCCTTGGCACAGCATCGGCATTAAGTTTCAGTCCAATGATAGCCCAAGCATGGGGCTTGTCCATGCCCATCCTTGTCGGGGCCATCATCCTCGCCATCGCGCTGGCACTATTCATCGCCTACTGTTTCATGCACAGAGACCTGAACCGCAAGCTCTCCGCTTTCCGTCACAAAAAAGCTGACGGCCTCCAAAATCTTGACGACGGGTTTCACCTACGAGACATTTCGCAAGTGCTGCGAAACCCGGGGTTTTGGCTTATCGCATTGGTGTGCGTGTTCTTTTACAGCTCTTTGCGCCCTTTCATGAAATTTGCCACCGACCTGATGGTCAATAAATATGGCGTCACTGAGACCACTGCGGGCTGGATCGTGGCTGTTATCCCTTATGGAACCATTGTTCTTACTCCCCTTTTTGGTGCCTTGTATGACCGTTGGGGTAAGGGCATTACGCTCATATTTGTAGGCTGTTCCATTCTTACGCTATGCCATATAGTTCTCGCCCTGCCGATGATTCACGACACGTGGTTTGCCATTGTCGCCATGATTCTCATCGGTATATCTTTCTCGCTTGTACCAAGTGCGCTATGGCCAAGTGTTCCCAAGATCGTACCTATCAAATATCTCGGGTCAGCCTACTCCATCATCTATTATATTCAAAACATTGGACTTGCGTTGGTTCCTATGCTCATTGGCAAGGTGAACGATGCAGACCCTTCTTATACCACCGGTTTAGTAATCTTTTGCGCTTTTGGATCGGCAACCATCTTGGCAACCATCATATTGTACGCCGTGGATCGTAAGTACAATTATGGGTTGCAACAAGCAAATATCATCTCTTCCAAATAAAGCATGGTGTATAATGAAGCGTAAGCATCCCTTATTAGTTGCTTTTGTGTGTTATTGCCGCTACATACTACATAGAGCAATAACAAATGACAATCTATACAAGGCTGGGGATGCTACTTTAATGGGACCGCTTCTATAATGTAACGCAAAATAGAAACCACCGTATGGCAAACAGCATGTACGGTGGTATGAAAGGTAGGGTTAGTTAGTTATTTAAATCCTAAGATGTCTTTCAGTTTCTGCCAAAAACTTGAGTGCTCAACCTTGTCAGCAGCCCTGTCTACAGCCTGACTGACATCGTCACTCTTTTCTCTAACAAATTTAGCTGCCTCTTGAACTTTCTGGTTGTCTTTCATCTTTTCAGCAAATTCTTCTGTTTTTTCTTTCACTGTTTCGGTAGCCTCTTTTGTTTTATCACGTAATTCTTCTACTACATTCTTCGTAGTGTCTTTTACATCTTCTACAGCTTCCTTCGTTTTTTCTTTCACATCCTCAGCCTTTTCAGCAACCTTATCAGCAGCTTTTTCTGCTTGATTTTCTACCTTATCGACTTTCTGCTCTACCTTATCTTGCAATTCATCGGCAGCTTTTTTCAAATCTTCTTGATCCATTTTTTTAAAATTAGAGGGTGATACTTTATTAATTGAAAACAAGTATTGCTTTCAAATATAAATCATATATCGCAAATATACTGAAAATAAATGTATTAACAAAGTTTGTAGGCATATATTTACACATAATTTCTAATAAGCTTCATACTTGTGACACCTGATAGAAATTTTATTGCTTTTTCTTACTTTCTTCTTCCTTTATGATGTGCTCACGATAAATTTTTAGTTGTTCGGTTTCCTCTTTGCTGAGTTGTGGGTAACTCATCTGAAGTTCTTCCAAGCGTTCGCAGATAATCTTGCTAACGGCATAGCGCATAAACCATTTATGGTCAGCTGGTATAACATACCATGGAGCATAATCAGTGGATGTTTTGGTAAGCATTTTGCTGTAAGCGTCCATATAGCAATCCCAGTATTGACGCTCTTCTAAGTCTGCGGAAGAGAATTTCCAATTCTTTTCTTTCCTGTTCAGTCGTTTTAAGAATCGATTCTTTTGTTCCTCTTTAGAAACATTGAGGAAGAACTTGATGATAACTGTTCCCGTCTCTGTGAGATAGCGTTCAAAGTCGTTAATATGGCTATAGCGTTTTTCCCAAAATTTTTCATTGACATCGTCTAATTTGTCTATTCCAGGAATTTGCCCACCTACCAAAATCTCAGGATGTACCCTTCCTACCAGTACGTCCTCGTAGTGCGATCGGTTGAAGATGCCGATGCGTCCCCGTTCAGGTGCATTTTTTTGTATGCGCCACAAATATCCGTGATCCAACTCCTTATCAGATGGTTTTTTAAAAGAGAATACCTGACATCCCTGTGGATTGATGCCCGACATCACATTCTTAATAGTCCCATCCTTGCCAGCTGCATCCATAGCTTGGAACACTATCAGCACAGCATACTTGTTATAAGCATAGAGCTTGTCTTGCAGAGAAGCCAACACCTTAATATTCTCTTTGAGCAGTTTCTTACCTTCGTCTTTGGTTAGTTCCGCCGTATCGTCAGTTTCAAAATCTGCGACCAGATGCTTCTTCCCTGGTTCGGCTATCAGCTTTTTCAATAAATCTTTGTCCATGGTGTTTTGTATTTTATGGTTAGTGTTATGACGAGTATGTTAGAAAAAATCTGTAGAAACGTCTTGCATGATTATATCTTCTTTAATCTTGTTCTTACTTCTCTTCCTCAAATATATCCAACACTGATTACCAATGATTTATATTCTTATGGTACAAAAATGTTTCCTCAATTTGAGTAGTATTGATTAGAAATCATCTTGGATGTTATCATACAATCTTTTCTTCATCGGCTTCTATTCCCAGGTTTTTCAATATCAGGGTAATCCAATTAGGCCGTTCTTCTTCTTGAGAACAGCTCGTATAAAATTCAGCTATATTTTCTTTATGATCATTTATGAATTGAGAAATTAAATCTTTATCTTCACGTACATTTCTACCATTTCCTTTATGATTTAATATACTATAATCGCCTTCAATACGACTATTTTCAACATTTTCATCAAAGTCGAAAGCATTTATGCATGTTTTTATGTTGTCATCTCCGAACTGAAAAATTGCTGTTTTCAGTGAATTATAAAATTTACGAGGCTCTAGTATCTCTTCTATTTCTGTTACTTTTTTATTAGGATCCTCTATCCTCTTAAGCTCTATTACATGCTGCTCATTTTCATGTAGTCTTTTTATTAGCAATTGCTCATTTTTTGTTATTGAGCTAACAGCAATCTCGGTACACAATTCATCTGTATCAACTAAACACATTATTTTCTTTGTTGGTGTAAATTCAGTTTGCTTAGATGACATAGGAGTAAAAAGATATTCATAAACCTTTTTAACATTAGCACATCCTCCTAAAGGAAGTATATTTATTTTACTTCGTTCCTCTGGTTTTAGATAATATTCCAAGTACTTTTTATCTTCTTTTCCTTCTACTAATAACCAATTTTTTTCATCATCCCTAAATGCGGATAAGATAGATGAAGTCAAGTCAAAGAATCCTTTCAAATAAATATCATTAGGATGATTCCTTCTATCTTCAAAATAATTATCCAAATCAAATAGTAGAATCTCTTGACCTTTGTTTATGTGTATTAAGCTACCCTTATTTAAGATGGGGAGTGATCCATACCAATGGGTTGTAACTAATAATTGACAGCGTTCAGAAATATCCTCGAGTTTGTGAAATTGTTTATAGCAATTGGAAATATGAAGAGAGTTTTCTGGTTCATCTATAGCTATTACTAAATGATTGTCTGTTGTTTCCCTTTTTCGTATGAATGCCAATATTAAATCAGTCAAGGCAGCCCGCTTTTCTCCTGATGATAATGTTTGGATAGAAGACTTTCCTTTTTTTAACGTGCGCTTTGTATAATATGCTTTTATAATTGCATCAGTTATGTGATTTGCTGTTAGATTTTTTGTCTGTTTCTTATTTAGTTTATAATTGTAAGAGTTATCAATAGTTTGTATGTCTTTTTCTACATTTGTTATGAAGTCCTGAAGCTCTTCATTTATTATTGTAAGTAAAGAAATTTGTTTACGAGCTCTTCCGTTACCACGCATAATTCTTCTTGAAGACAAAGCTTTGGCTATTGTTTCCTTAATACTTTTATCCATAAGAGTTTGCATACCTGCCGTTTCTAATTTTAAGAATTCACTAATGGAGGTTTCCACTGGTATGTATAAATAGGTATATAAGGAAACTACCTTTTCTAAAACTTTTCGTATTGATGAAGAGTATGATGATCCTGAGAATGGTGCAACTTTCAAAATTTTACTTTTAATAGCATTTTCAAAAGATAAAAATCCTAATTCTTTATCATAGTTTTTACCAATCATGATTAGATAAAATTCTTCTTTATGCTCACATAAACGTTGTTGAATTTCTATAAGTTTTTTGTATTGCCTTGGAACAGCTGTCTGCCTTAAATCCAGTTCCCAAAAATAACTACTTATGCAGTCTAACAGCAATTGATCATTTGGTGTAAAAGAACTGCCCAATTGCTCTTTTTTCAAAAGAAATAGGATTCCAATAGACGCCTCCTTTACATCAGAAGAATCTGTATTTAATATCCATGGAGCATCATTAAAAAAAGTATCCATACTTTCAAGCACGGAACTTTTTCCTACTCCATTATCACCAATTATCATATTCATATTTTGATGAATATTTTGTTTTAATGGGATAAAATTAATCCCTTTATAGCATTTATAGTTTTTTAAGATAACGGCTAATATCATTTTTATGTTTATTTTTATGGTTCGGCAGCCATTTGCATTTCACCCTCGTGGATTTCATACATCTTGGCTGATTTTGTTGAATAATTCTCTTGTTCATTATCCGTCCACTGCTCGCATTGCTTAATGACAGTTTCCAGTGCATTGGCAGCTTCCTCTGGTGGGTAATGATATTTCTTCAGAAGATGCTTAATCATTCTGCGCATCCCAGCACGAGCTGATTCTTTCTTTTGCCAGTCGATCGTGCGGTTCTTGCGAAGGGAGTCGGTAAGCTCTTTTGTCATAGCTACCAATTCTTCATTACTATAGAAGTCATGAACTGCTTGCGGTTTGGTCAAGGCATCATAGAAAGACTTTTCTTCAGGAGTGAGCCCGAGTTCATTCGCTGCGGAATCAGCAGAAGTGATGTCTTTTGCCAACTGCAATAGTTCTTGGATAACTTCTTCATTGGTGAGTAATCCTTTCAAATAGTTGGATAAAGAGCGATTGAGCAGGTCAGAGAATTTCTCTGACTGCACAATATTGGTCTTTTGATAGAGTGCCACTTTCTCCGCCAATAGTTTTTTGAGCAGTTCTACAGCTATATTCTTTTCTTTCATCTTAGAAATTTCATCTAAGAAGGCTGTATCAAAGAGGGAAAATTCGGCTTTAACATCAGAGAAAAGATTGATTACACCTTCACTTTTTACACTTTGTTTCAGCAATTCACTGATACGGGCATTAATTTCTTTCTTCGTAACTTTTCCTTTACCTGTCATTCGGGAGAGCAAAGTGCGCACAGTTTCAAAGAATGCAGCTAAGAAGCGTTGCTCTTCATTCAGCAGGCTTCGGCAAAGAGTGATGGAATTGTGCAGCAATGCTGCTTCTTTCATATATAATGGCAGTTGTTCTTGTTTGTCGGTTGCCAACATAAAGTTTACACCACCTTTGATCAATTTAGCACGGTCGGCATCTGTCCCTGTGTGGAACTTACTATAATTATAACCATGAAATAAGTCTTGGCACACTTCCAACTTCTCTTTGAACTTTGTAAAAGCCATGCCTTTGATGTCCGGGTTTCCAAAGTTCTTTCTGTCGCGCCCCGTATAATCACGCATGGCTTCTCTCAAGGCTTTGGCAATACCGATATAGTCAACAACCAATCCACCCACTTTACCATTGAATACACGGTTCACTCGTGCAATGGCTTGCATTAGGTTATGTCCGCTCATTGGTTTGTAAACATACATAGTTGCCAATGAGGGAACGTCGAAGCCTGTGAGCCACATATCGACTACAATAGCAATCTTCATCGGGTCGTTGTCATCCTTAAATCGTTTGGCAAGTTCTTTCTTATACTGCTTATTTCCGATAATGTCGTGCCATTCTTCTGGGTCTTGATTGCTGCCCGTCATGACAACTTTTACTTTATCCGTCCATTTTGGGCGAAGCTCCAGTAGTCGATGATAAATGCTCATGGCTATGGGACGCGAATATGCCACTATCATAGCCTTACCTGTCAATTCATATTGACGGTTTTCCTCATAGTGTTTGAGAATGTCTTGGCAAAGAGAATCGATGGTAGCTGGTGCACCAAGTATCTCTTCCAAGTGTGACATCTCCTTCTTGCTTTTTTCTATCTGTTCTGTCGTTGCACCTTCTTCAGCCAACAGCTCGTATTCGTCATCAAGGGCTTGCAAGGTAGCATCGTCAAGATTTAGATTGATAACTCTAGATTCATAATATACAGGACAAGTAGCACCGTCGTTGACCGCCTGCGTCATGTCATAAATATCAATATAATCACCAAAAACCTCTACGGTATCTCGGTCTTTAGTAGAGATAGGTGTACCAGTAAAGCCAATATATGAAGCATTGGGTAGTGAATTGTGAATGATTCTTGCCGTGCCGATAGAGATTTTACCTGTAGTGGCGTCGACTTTCTCCTCAAAGCCATATTGTCCTCTATGCGCCTCATCAGTCATCACGATAATATTTCTTCGCTCTGACAAAGGTTCGTCAGATTCCTCAAACTTCTGCATGGTTGTGAAGATAATGCCATTAGCTTCTCGTCCACTCAATAGCTCTTTTAGATTCTCTCGACTATTGGCTTGTATTGGAGTTTGGCGCAAGAACTCCTTACATTTAGAAAATTGGGTATAGAGTTGATCGTCTAAATCGTTGCGGTCGGTAATCACAACAATAGTAGGTTGTGATAACTCTTGTTGCAGCAAGTGGGCGTAGAAAACCATTGACAATGATTTTCCGCTGCCTTGCGTATGCCAGAATACACCGATTTTACCATTACTTACTGTAGCATGTTTGGTACGTTCGATGGCTTTCTTCACTGCAAAATACTGATGATACCCTGCTAATATCTTAGCACTCCCTTTTTCTTCTTTGGAAAAACAGATAAAGTTCTTGATTATGTCTAAGAGTCGTTCCCTTTGAAATATTCCTTCAAAGAATGTATCATAATCGACAAATTCCGTACTTTCATAATTGCCATCTTTTGTTTTCCATTCCATGTAGCGATCTTCCTTGCTGGTAATTGTTCCAGCTTTGGAAAGAGTCATATCGCTCATTACACAGAACATATTGAAAGCGAACAACGATGGTATATCCTTCATATAATTGCGGAGTTGAAGATATGCTTCTGAAGCATCCGTCTCTTCACGGGAAGGTGATTTTAATTCTACAACCACCAATGGTAAACCATTCACAAATACAATGATATCGGCACGTTTCTCTGCATTTTCAATGAATGTCCATTGATTGATAACTTGAAAAGTGTTTTTGTCCGTATGCTCAAAGTCTATCAAATAGACCATTTCATTGCGCATTTCCTTGCCATTGAAATAAGAAACCTCTATGCCATGCTGCAAATAGTCTGTAAAAGTTTCATTACGCTGCGCCAAACTACCCATATCAATATTGCGTAGTTTAATAATCGCTTCATGAATAGCTGCATGTGGCTTCTTTGGATTAACAGTTTGCAGACTTTCTTCTAATTGTGCTTCATAATATGGCACATAGTAGTCTCTTTCAATATTTGGACCGTACAAATATTGATAGCCCATTCCCTCAAAGAGGGATATCAGTGCTTTTTCGTAATTATCTTCTGTGAAGGGCATTGTTTTTTATTTTTATTGTTCATTCATTTCTAAAAGAAATTCTAAATAATCTATATAGTTAGCTTTATAAGCTTGATAATCTAAGTTGTAAAGAGCCTCTGATGCTGATAAGTGTACGCCTCCTACTTCTAATGGATTTTCTTCATCAAACCAATCATTAAAGCACTCACAATCTTGATAAATTAATCTTTGGTTAGCGTGGTGAGCATAACTGAAATAAAAATGTAAAATGAACCCACAGAGAACATCTGTTGTTTTGTATATCAGTAGGGATAGTGATTTGTCTATCTGAGGATGCAATACATCCAAACCATGTGAAGCAAACCCTGCATTATTTCGTATCTCTGCAATTGATTGAATGACAGTAGAAATTCTACGGCATAGTTCAGATAGACCAACTATCTCTTTTTCAGTCTGTTTTATAAGATGTTCTAAAGTCTGCTTTACTAAACCATTAACTGAAATATCATCTTTGTATGTTGCATTTTGATTAGTGAGAATTGTTTTGCAAAGTGCCTCCGTCAGACTTTTGCTTACTTCAACGCACAAAGAAGGATTAATCTCAACATTGTTTTCTATTGTTGAAATATGCGTTTCAAAAGTCCTAAGACTTGGTTCTTTTGCAATATATTCTCTTGTCCACTGCATTATTAATATTAATTTAAATTATCATTTATCCGTCGATTGAGTTCTATCTTGTTATCGAACATAGAGATGAAATCAGCAATTTGTTCTTGTAAGTTTAATGAAGGTAGGATGATTGATATTGCACTTAAATTAGCTTGATTGAGTTTGGGTTGTGCCGAACCTGTTATGTAACCTGACAAATCAATATTATTAAGAATATAACACAAGTCACTACTGTCCCGTTAAGGTGGACTAATCACTCTTTGAATTAATTGAAATACAGTCTATTAGGTGGTGTTTTGAAATGAAACGGACTTGATTTC
>NZ_QENY01000001.1 GCF_003096815.1 Hallella colorans | reverse complement strand
CTTATCGGCAATCCGCCCGAAACGGACGAATGGCTCGACAATGAAGCCGTATGCCGCAGGCTCGGCATCAGCAAACGCACCCTGCAATCCTATCGAGATACGGGAAAAATCCCTTTCTCAATGATTGGACACAAGTGTTATTACAAAGAGAGCGACATCGCAGAGTTACTGAATGCAAACAATGAATGAACTCAAACAATGAATGAACTATGGAAGAGAAAGAAATCATTACACAGCAAGACCCTCAAATGCAGATGTTTGCACAGTTGATGGAGGGTACTTTGAAGAAACTGGAGCGTTATTGTTCTACAGCCCGTCCGATGTTAGGCGGAGAGGTTTACCTCACTGGCGAGGAGGTTTGCAGGCAATTACGGCTCAGCACACGTACGCTCCAAGAGTACAGAAACTTAGGAACGCTTCCTTTCTACAAAATAGGAGGGAAGATACTTTACAAGCAGAGCGACATACAGACAATGCTTGAAAGGCATTATAATCCAATACCGCAAACAGGTAAGTTATGAGTTAAGTTAAGAAATCAGTCGCGACTTAAGTCAAATGGTCAGTTGTGACTTTGGTCAAGAAATTAGTTTCGACCTAAGTTAAAATTAACTTTAGTCAAAAATATGTCAGCTCATAAAGTCAGTAAGTCAAGAAATTAGTCTAAACTTATCTCTTGATTTACTTCTTGAACTTTGAACTCTCGTCTATCAAAAGCACCCCAGAAAAGTTACTTTATGGAACATAACAAACTATCTCTTTCTTTATACTGGCAAGGTGTGTCTTTGTACCACAAACTACCGTTTGTCCCACAAAAAGCCCTTGCCCCGAAAGGGGATTAAATCACTCCAAAGTCGTGATTAGACAACAAACAAAACAATTAAGATTATGCCAAAATTAGAAATAGCCAATGAGAATTGTTACGGACACCGAAACATAGTAGAAGTTCCCCATTGGGACCGGTGGGACACCCGTATGCCCGATGTGAAAGACCAACTGCGTGCCATTGACCTATACAACAAATCGGGCGCAGTAAGTAAATCCGATTTTGTGCGTGCCCGAATACTCGGGGAGAGTTTCAAAGTAATCACAGTAGATAAGTCCGCCGTGGAGTATTATCGCAAGCTCTCCGAACTCACAGCCCAAGTACATAGGATTGGGACAAACTATAATCAAGTAGTACGTCTGATGCACCTTTATACAACTGAGAAAAGTGTAAAAGCATTGTTACAGGAACTTATCCTGCTGACAAAAGAACTCACCGTCTTGCAAGAGCAGACGGTGAGTTTGACAGTTGACTATCGCAAAAAAATGTAGAACAGCATTACTTCCTGAGGTATTTAAGCATCTGCGTAATACAACGCTTCTTCTGTTCCATATTGGGATGGACATAGAGGTTGAGAGTTGTAGTGATGTTCGCATGCCCGAGCAACACACTAACCGTCTTATAGTCACAGTTGCTTTCAATGCAGCGTGTGGCGAAACTGTGGCGCAGCCCATGATATTTCAGCCAGGGAATGTCCAAATGCTTCATTAACCGATGATAATAGTTTCGATAGGTTCGTGGCTCAGTAGGCTTTTCTTCGTTGGTCAGCACATAAAAATTAACATTTACTACTTTTTTCAGTGGTTTCACCATAGCCAATAGTTCTTTGTTCATCGGTATCTCACGGCAAGAATTCTTAGTCTTTGGTGTGTTTATAACCAGCTCCGTGTGTTTGTGCTCACCTTCTACGATGTAGATACGCTCGATAGTACGGCTTACGGTGATTGTGCCAGTGTCTGTGTTGATGTCCGACCACTTCAAACCGCATATCTCACCGATGCGCAGGCCTGTGGTCAGACTGATATAGATGCCAAGGTTGCGGAATGTGAAGTTCTGCCTGATGAAATCGAGTATCTTTTTGTGTTGTGCCACCGTCAGCACTTCTATTTCTCTGTTGCCCTCTGTGGTTGGGTACTTGATGTCCCACTCGCAATAGTTCATCCAACCGTTCTTCACTCCAAACTTCATCACCATTCTCAATACGATGAGCATGTCTTTCACCGTTTTAATGCAGAGCCCGGCATTGAGTTTTTGCAACACAAACTCTTGTACAAGTTTCTCACTAAGAACTTCACAATCACCAAACGATGACAGTATATGGTTCTCTAAAATCAACACATAAGCAGCATAGGTGGACTGCTTAACGTAGCGTTGCTTTTCACTTTTCCAAGCCAACGCAATTTCTCTAATTGTTTTTGCTTTCATATTTAATCCTTAATCTAGAAAAGGTACATAATAATTAGAGAAAAGTATTAACTTATGTCCCAAATATCAGATTCAAAGAATTTGAGGAAGAGTGGGAGGAATGTTTCCTATCTGATATCCTTGAATTTAAAAATGGTTTGAATCCTAAAGCAAATAAATTTGGTAAAGGAACTAAATTTATTTCTGTAATGGATATATTGAACAACATTTTTATTACTTATGATTGTATTAAGGCAACAGTTGAAGCTACGGAAGAAGAGAAATTAAACTTCTCAGTAGAGAAAGGCGATATCTTATTTCAACGTAGTTCAGAGACATTGGACGATGTAGGTAGAGCAAATGTTTATATGGACGAACGCCCTGCTATATTTGGTGGTTTTGTTATTCGTGGAAAAAAGAAAGGAGAATATAATCCTTTATTCTTTAGATATCTTTTATCAAGCCCTTGCTCCCGACGAAAAATAATTCCAATGGGAGCTGGTGCACAACATTTTAATATTGGACAAGAAGGATTAAGTAAGGTAAAACTAAACTTTGCCTCATTATCAGAACAAGGAAAAATAGGAAAGTTTCTATCTTTAATAGACGAGCGCATCGCAACCCAAAACAAAATCATTGACAAGTTAGAATCTTTAATTAAAGGAATATGTAACAACTATTTTTTGAAGTTATCGCATAGTCAAGAAATGAAAAGTATAAGATTAGGAGATATCCTCAAAGAAAGAAATGAATATTGTTGCAAAGATGGAACGTTTGTTCATGGAACACTTTCAAAAGATGGACTTTTCCCAAAAACAGAACGTTGGAATAGAGATTTCCTTGTAAAAGAAGAAAATAAGAAATATAAAATTACTCATCTTGATGATATTTGTTATAATCCAGCCAACTTAAAGTTCGGGGTTATTTGTAGAAATATATATGGTGATTTAATATTTTCACCAATATATGTAACTTTTGAGGTTTCAAAAAAAGTCAATATTGGATTTATTGAGCTATATCTTACCAATCGTAATTTTATAGAAAAAATACGAAAGTTTGAGCAAGGCACAGTATATGAAAGAATGTCTGTTTCGCCTGAAGATTTCTTGTCATATAAAATAAGAATACCATCATCATCAGAACAAACTTTTTTCTATCAGAAAATTCAAAGACTAAAAAATTGTTCACAAAACGAACTTGAGCATTTAAATCTATATAAAAAATTACGCCAATACCTTCTCCGTCAAATGTTTATATAAACATTTGACAGAGAAGATATTGCTTTTGTTGTTGATATTGTTTCAGAATTGTCATTTCATTCTGAAGTTTAACATCAAGCAATCTAAATATGTTTGCTATTAGTTCTTGCTCAGCAAGAGATACATCTGGTAACTTATATATGGATCTTATGACACTTGGATGTGCTTTTGTTTGATAGTCAAATACCATAAACGAATGTTGCCATAACAATATCTCGGAGACAAAGCGATAGTTATATTTTGCTTCATTTAATTGCATATAACCGCTGACATTTGTTACATTGAACTTATGTTTGTGCCGATAAAAGAAATTTCCGCCACCGTCTATAGACCAAGTTACAAGTTCGGTATTGAACATATAGGTATTGTTATATCCCATTAAACCTCCGTTTTGTACAGATGAAGAATACACTGGATAACAAAATATATCTGTATGTTCGTGCTTGGGAATAATATTGCCTCGTTTAAGACATATATCGCCACTTGCTTCAAGTTCCGATAATAAAAACCATGAACAATTAAGGGTTCTGAATATTAGCCTTCTAACGCAGACCTTTAGTTTCTTTAATTCCTCAATGATTTTGTTTTGGGTAGCGATACGCTCGTCAAGAAGGGATAAGAATGTTGCAATTTTATTCTGTTCATCTAAATTCGGACAATAAGTTTTTATTCCTTTTAAGTGTTCACCATAAAGATGTACTACTGAAACACCTTGCGAAACTCTTGCTATATCGTATTTACGCTTACCATTTAACTGGTAACTCATAAATAAACCATTGTCCTTATGCAAGCGTATAATATTTAAATCTCCTCCTAAAAGAACATTATCATTCAACACACAACGAGCCGTTGCAATATCTTCTGCAGTCTCTCCTGAACAGGGAATAATAACATCATTAGCATTACTTCTTACCAATTTTTTATCGCTTATATTTGTTTTACTTATAACTTCATTTATAACTTCAGATTTATATTTGGTATAAAGCTCTCCATATAAGATACATGGTTCACCATTATCTGATAATTGATCTTTTGAAATACCAACCCCTTTATACAGCTTTCCAATCTCTCCCAACCTACATTCCTCCCACTCCCCCTCAAATTCAGGGAATCTCAGATTTGGGACATTAAGTGTCTTTTGTTCGTTATCTATCATTGTTGTCATTTTGAATCCTTAATTTTAGTTGCAAATCATATCTCAGTTACATGCCAGTTACATGGTCGGTATATGCTCCATACCCCATTGTATGAGGGTTTGGGGCTATATTTGGCACTTATTTGAACCTTCAGTTACATGGTAGTTACATGGCCTATGCCCAATATGGGATATAGTTATGCCTATTACCTCCCTCTGCTTTTTCCTCTTTTATCAGTTTCGCTTCCAAAGCATCCTTGATTATCCTTGATGCCATTGGATAATTCTTATCCTCTATGCCCAGGCGTGTGCGAAGAGATTGATTGTTCATCTTTTCATTGGAGACATATTTTAGACAGGCGTGTTGATAACAAGCCCTCACTCTCTCGGACTTATCCAAATCTGCAAATTTCCGATAAGAGAATACCGTTGCAGTGGTTCGGCTTTCATAGAGCTGGAAACGTACTGGTGGTAACTGATACAGTTCCACATAGAATATGGTCTTATCCATACCACTACCTTTTTCCTCACAAATGCCCATTCTGCGCATGATGTCTGCAAGAGTATCGTTTCTTGACTGATATTCATCTATGAAACGCTCCACACTGATAAGGGGTTGCCCTGGGTTGGAAAATTCAATACGATCAGAATAGATTTCAATCATCGGAAAGCCCTGTACAGCAAAATCTTGATGAATAATCATGTTTGCCGCCAATTCTCGAATGGATATTTCCGGGTACATACGGGCATCCTTTCTTAAAGCCATGCCTATCTCCTCATTGGCAGGCAGCTGGCTGTTTATCCATGCAACCATTTCTTCAAAGCCTATGGCATAGCCTTTATCGAAAGTCTGTTCACGAATGGTCTCAATCTTATTTTTGCCTTTATAGACAATGACTCTAACCATTTTTCGCTTCAGACCATCGAAATCAGATAGGTGCTTGGCAAACAGAATGGCCCCAAGTTCAGTAATACTGTAGCCAATCTCATCTTTCGTTATCAAATTTTCAGCTAAAAACCTATCCAAAATACCATTTGTATCTTGTGGAAGAGGTAAGTGCATCATGTCAAAATAAGTTTCTGCACTAAGGTAGGAGAAAACGTCTTGACCAGATAATCCTTTTTTCAAGACAATCTTTTCCAAAGATTTACGATCGCCTTTCCAAATCTTAGCCTCCTTTGCAGGAAAGTCCTTCAACTTGCGTGTTATTGTGCCGACTCTAACGTATGCTTCATGTAGGAAACTTACAGGGCGATTGATTGTTGCTGGAATTTTGAAGATACAGACATGACCTTTATCCTCATAATTGAAATCGTCAATAATCTCGAAGTCTATACGAGGATTCAAGCGAGTTGATAGCCAAGATTCAAGTTCTTCGTTGCCAACCATTATTTGTTTGCCGTACAAGTCGGTGCCAACAACATCATGACTTTTATCATCAACACCGAATACAATATAGCCAAATGGCATATTACACAAATAGGAACTATTCGACAAGGCTGAGATTCTTTTCCCTATCTCTTCTTTAGAATGAAAATTGTGTTTAAACTCTAACCACTCTGTTTCTTTTGGCTTGGCTGTCAGAGCATCAATCAATTTCTTGAAATCTATATATTCCATATGACTTTATTCTCTTATAGGTTCAAGCAACATTACTAATTCAGACTCGGCAATGTCACACTTTTCAAAAAGGAATCGTAAACAGCGGAGCTTGCTTCTGTTGTCCATAGATGTCCACAAGTATTTTTGTGGAGCAATCTGTGTGCAATATCTTGTATCAGCTTGTTGGGCTGACCAAAAGAAGCCTTCAGCATCATAGAGTGTATCTACAATGTCTGTATATTGTTGTTCAACCATCTTAACTACTCGTAATAGCATTTCCTTCCATGTTGTCTCGGTATATTCGTTGCCAAAAAGACGGAAGCCTTTTAGCTGCCTGTTTGTCGGAGTGAAAGATTCCTCTTCCAGAGACACTTCATCAACAGGCTTAGGCAATGGCTTGAATGTGGTTTGTGGCAATGGATAGAGACGCAAAAATATTGCCACAATTTCATTGCTGCGATTTTGCAACTCAGTTTCAGTCCACTTCTCGCACAAAGTGACATTTTTAGTCAAGCGATACTTGGAATTTCTGTAACCTGGATATATTTCATTTCCGATTGACTTGCCATCACGCTTTATAGCAAAAGGCTTGTTGCTAAGTTCGCTATTGATGCCTGTCAATGTCAGGTTGGCAAATGTGTGAAGGTATTTCTCTTGTATCTCTTCAAAATTATCACCAAGCATTGCTTTCCACTCTCCACTGAGTGTTTGCGGCATAATATGTTCAATAGTGGCATCCTTCTTTTTCATGTCAATAGCTACGTCATTGTATTCACCATGCACAGAATTCTCCAACCTTTCAAAGAGGAAAATTTGGAACGGCTTAAGCATGTGATAGGCATCTCGGTTCTTTATTGATTCCACAAACTGTACATCTCTTGGCAACTGATAGTTGCCATCACGACGCATAATGTGAAAAGTCAATATATCTGAATAAGAATAATCAAGTTCAATATTAGCAGAAGCATATTCTTCAAGACTTTTCAGTACATCCTTATGCAAAGCACAGAACACTTGCGTAAGTGCATTGCCGGGCATATTGCATACAATACGTCTTGCCAAATAGTTTTCCACCAAGTCAATCACTTTGTACACTTCTTCTTCCGAAAGTTCATAGGTAGAGGCATACTTCAAAAATTGAATGAAGAATACATTGGCCACGTCTGTTTCGATATTGCAGATATGACGCATTTTCTCAGAAAGTTTGGCGGTGAAGAGTTTTGCCTCCACCACTTGCTGATAGTAATGTGCATAGTCCAACATTTCAATCAATTCTTCTTTACGGTCATGCCCTTCCATGTACTTCTTCCATTCGTAATAAATATTAGACAAACGAACAGGGCGTTGTAGCTGTTGCTTGATGGTGAGATAATCGCGCAAAAATCTTGTTGGTTGGCTTTCTGTTGCAAGTTCTATCTTTTGCCAATAGTTCTTGAAACACTCCAGTTGTTCTTCTGGTGTCAAGGACATTAGAAGATAATTGCGTATCTTGTCTGCCTCTGTAAGAGCCAATCCAGTAGAGTTAAGACTTTCAAAAATGAGCTGTGCATCATCATCTTGGTCCAATTCTATTGAAATGATTTGCAAGCGTTCGATGGCATCAAGCAATTGGTCAAATGACAATAATTGTGGTCTTCTCGTTAACTTCTCATAGAAATGACGATAATTGCGAGTAATCTTAGAGTCTTCATTAAAAGAGTCCTCATCATTAAAAATCTTGTCGTAGGCAATTCGGTCATTCTCAATAGGGACTAATTTAATTTTACGTTCGGCGTTACAGAACTTAGCATTCAAGAAAACCTCATAAGCTTCTTCAATTCTCTTCTTATCACTTATTTTTATAGCGTCATCTTTCACTGCCTTTATTCCAGCCAAAAGAAGAAGTGAAATGGTGGTCAAACGTTGTTGGCCATCTATTACCAACCTATTGTAGCTATTATTATCGGCAGACGATGTGACGATAGAACCAAAGAAATGAGAATGTCTGTTTAAGCGACTTAGCTTTACCAAGTCGTTAAACAGCTGGTCGCAATTGTCTATCAACCAATCGTAATTGCGCTGATAGACAGGAATTACAAATTGGATTTTATTGCCTTCTATAAATTCATATAACGGTTTTGCATAGCCTTTCATACTTAGTTCCTTTCGTTTTTATTCAACCAATCCTAACTCTTTCAGATACCCTTCAATTTCCTTGTCAAGGTCGGCACGCTTGGCTTCCAGATCCTTGATTTCCTTCATCACGGCATGAATGTCAATAGGTTCTTCCTCCTCGAAAGTATCAACGTAACGAGGAATGTTGAGGTTGTAATCGTTTTCGGCTATCTCCTCCAAGGTGGCAAGGTGGCTGTATTTCTCAATCTCCTTGCGATCACGGTAGCTCTCAACAATCTTCTGAATATGCTGTGGGCGCAGCTTGTTCTGTGTCTTTATCTTCTCAAAATCCTTGCTGGCATCAATGAAGAGAATACTGTCGTCTTCCTTACGGCATTTCTTAAACACCAGAATACAGGTAGGGATGCTTGTTCCATAGAAGATGTTGGCAGGCAGACCGATGATAGCATCCACATAGTTTTTCTTCTCAATGAGGAAGCGGCGGATTACTCCCTCAGCATTTCCACGGAAGAGAACACCATGAGGAGCAACGCAAGCCATAGTTCCACCCTCGTTTAAGTGATAAAGCATGTGGAGTATGAACGCATAATCAGCTGTCTTGCGTGGAGCAAGCCGTCCTGCCTTGCTGAAACGGTCATCATTGTTGAACTTATCAGCAGCACTCCACTCTGCAGAGAACGGAGGGTTGGCAACAACGGCATCAAACTGAGTGTCACCAAAAGCATCAGCTTCGAGTGTGTCGCCATTCTCAATACGGAAGTTGCTGAATTTGATGCCATGAAGGAGCATATTCATGCGGGCAAGATTGTAGGTCGTGGGATTCTTCTCCTGTCCGAATATCTCATTAGCATGCCCTATACCTGCTGCACGGAGCAGCAAAGAGCCACTACCACAGGTTGGATCATAAACATTGCGAAGGCGTGCATGGCCGAGGGTTACAATTTCAGCCAAGATACGGCTTACTTCCTGCGGAGTGTAAAACTCACCGGCTTTTTTTCCTGCACCGGCGGCAAACTGGCTAATCATATACTCATAGGCATCGCCAAGAATGTCAATCTCTTGTGAGGCCTCCACACCAAAGTCTATATCATCAAGGGCAAGAAGCACGTTGCTTACTAATGTGTTTTTATCGTCTGCAGTCTTGCCTAATTTGGGCGAAGCGAGGTCTATGTCTGAGAACAAACCGCCAAAGTCCTCTTCGCTATCTTGCCCAAGCGTGCTGTCCTCTATACGCTTCAAAGAACGCTCAAGTATCGGCAGAATATTTTCTTTCTTTTTAATACTCTCAATAACGGATGAGAACAAGAAGCTGGGTTCTATGAAATAGCCAATGTTTTCGATACATTCGGTCTTTACGCTCTCTTGTAGCTCTTCTATATCGGTATCTTTTTCCATTGTCCATAATTCTTTGAAGGTTACATCATCATCCACTAAGGCGTCATTGGCATGTTTTTCAATCTTCTCTGACAGATATTTATAAAAGATAAAGCCTAATGTGAAGTACATAAAGTCGCTTGCCGACATATTGCCACGCAATTTATTTGCGACTTCCCAAAGCTGGTCACGGAGTTTCTGTTGTAATTCTTCGCTCATATTGTTATTTCTTTTTTTCGATTTTTATGGCATCAGCCAATGTAACTTTATTGACGTTTCCATTTGCCGTGAAATATGAATCACGGTATTTCGTATTTGAATGTTCATCAATAGAAATGACAGCATTCCAATAAGAAACTGGGGTAATGTCACTTCCTGGGTCTAAACAAAAGATTTTTTTTATTTTGTCATTTCGGGTTTCATATCCTATTGCTAACAAAGCGTGTCCGTCAACTTTATTATAATCAACCCCTATCATTAACGGTTTGTTGTCATCAATGCATCTTTTTAACGTTTCTATTGTTTCTTGTCGGCTTGCAATATAATTGCAATCGACAATACTTTTTGCAGCAAATTGCAGTCCGTCTTTTATATCATCGGCAAAACCAAGCCCTTTTCTGATAAGTCCATCTTGCCTTTCAAGAAAATTTCTAATAATACGTCCCTTTGAAGTGGAACGCTTAATATTATTTCCTTCTGTCACCTGTTTGTATGTAAATATGCGCAATATAATCAAATACATCATTAGAGAATATACTGCACAAGCACCATCAAGTTCACCTTGTCGCAGATGAACTTTTGAGGTGCCTCCTAATCTTGCACCATCAGGCGTAAGTTCTAATGTATCTATTATTTTAATCATTCTATTCCCAACTGAATGTTCGTATGATAGACTTCAAGCGTTCAAGTATCCTTGTCAATGTTTTGCGTTTTTTTATTAATCCTAAATGCTTTTCTTTCAATGCCTCTTGTATAATTTCTGGTTGTTCCTTTTGCAAGTAGTCATATTCAGACAAGTAATGATTGAGAACAGATACATCCAAACCCTCTTCTTTTGCAAGTTTATCTACTGCGTTGTTCCGCTCAGTCGTGATGTAATTGTTCAATCGTTCTTCAAGGTCGCTTGTACCGTCAAACTTCTGTTTGCGTGCCATAAAGTTATCT
This sequence comes from Hallella colorans, assembly GCF_003096815.1. Taxonomy (GTDB): domain Bacteria; phylum Bacteroidota; class Bacteroidia; order Bacteroidales; family Bacteroidaceae; genus Prevotella; species Prevotella colorans. The sequence goes on along the minus strand of NZ_QENY01000001.1, from coordinate 218,752 downwards.
CGGTCATCATCGACGTTCTGCTGTATAAAGCCATCAATCAGTTTTGCCTTGTTACGTAACTCAGCATCTTTAATCATCGTATCAATAATATACGTACGTTTTTCCTTATAATCTGCGCTGTAAGGATTAAGATCAGCAATCAGTTCAAGTATGTAAGTTACATTGATAATATCACTATGCAACAATTCTAAACAGAAATCAATATCATCAATACCTGACCCTGTTGAAGTTTCCGTGGACTCTGTATCTTCGTCAGGCGTTTGATTTTCTTCTGAAGGCTTACAGCTACCGGCAAATGTATCGTAAATATCAAGGTATTTGCTTCGGAAGTCCATAAATTGCTGCTCTGTCATACCAAGATCTGCAGCATCTTCTTCAAATTCATCGTAAACCTGAATCTCTGCATGTTTCTTAATGACATCACGGAATGCAAGGATAAACAGCTTTTTATCTTTCTCGCTCTGCAACAAATCTATGCTGCTGGGAGTTGGGTATTGTTCTAAGAAGTTTGTCGTAAGTTCCTGATAATTCTTCTTGACTTCATTAAAAGGCGGACGGACAATATCTTCAAGATTATTGCTGTTACTGAAAAGCTTGATAGAAGCATCCACATTGCTTTTCAAATCACGGAAGCAAACAATCTTGCCAAAACGTTTCTTTTCATTCAGTACACGGTTTGTACGACTGAATGCTTGTAATAATCCATGATAGTCCATATTCTTATCCACATAGAGTGTATTGAGTTTCTTGCTGTCAAAGCCTGTCAAGAACATGCCGACTACCAGACAAAGGTCAAGTGGCTTCATGTCTGTTTTCTTTTTCTTCATGCGAAGATTGATGTCATCATAATATGCACGGAAGTTTTCTGTAGTGAAACTTGTACCGAACATGTCATTATAGTCATCCATAATAGCCTGTAACTCATCTGCTTCGCCCGTGCTTTCACTCACATAGCTACCAGTATTCATACCTGTAAGGGCGTCGTCCTGACTGCTGTTAGATGCGTATGTAAACACGGCTCCTATTTTAATTTTGGGATCAAGACTCTTGAATATTTTATAATATCGAATAAGTGTTGGCACAGACTGCACGGCAAACAAAGCGTCAAACTCGCCATCAAATGTTGATTTATTGAAATTATTAAGGATAAATTTGGCAATTTCCGTCATACGGTTTTGGCTAGTATTATCTACATCGGCATTGCCATGATAATATTCTACGAGGAAACCAAGTACATTTTCATCTGCAATAGCATCCTTTATCAGATACTTGTGGAGGCAATTGCCGAAGATTTCCTTTGTTGTATGACCATCCACAGCATTCTCAACGAAGATAGGTGTACCTGTAAATCCGAAAATCTGTGTATTATCGAAAAACCTGACGATATTCTTATGGCAATCTCCGAAATGACTGCGATGACACTCATCAAAAATCATCACGATACGAGCATGACGGATTTCTTCAATCTGCCTGCTATACCACTGCTTACTTACAGCAGCATTGAGCTTCTGGATGGTGGTGATGATAATTTTGGAATTACCATGAAGGCGCTTCACAAGTTCATCTGTGTTATCGGTACTGTCAACAGCACTAGGCTCAAATGCCTCATATTCGGACTGCGTCTGTGTGTCAAGGTCGTGCCTGTCAACAACAAACATAACCTTGTCCACATCGTCTAATTCGGCTACAAGCTGGGCAGCCTTAAATGAAGTCAGCGTTTTGCCGGCACCAGTTGTATGCCATATATAGCCATTGCTATTGGAATTTTTTACACGGTCAAGTATCTTCTCAACGGCATAGAACTGGTAAGGACGCAACACCATTAGGCATTTATCTCCTTCGTGTAGTACGATATACTTGCCTATTATCTTGCCTAACGTGCATTTATCAAAGAAGCTGGTGGCGAACTTTTCCAATTCATTGAAAGGTACATTAGCTACATCTGTCCAATTGAACGTGAATTTGTAGCCACTATTCGGATTGTTGGCAAAATAACGCGTGTTTACTCCGTTGGAGATAACAAACAGCTGCACATAGTCAAACAGTCCATGGAACGAGGTCTTATGATAACGTTGTATCTGGTTGTAAGCCTGTTTCAGCTCTACCCCTCTGCGCTTCAGCTCTATCTGAACCAAAGGTAAACCATTTATAAGTATTGTCACGTCATAACGACACTTCTTTCTTCCTTCAACAGTAATCTGATGGGAAACCTGAAACTCGTTCTGACACCAGTGGGTGCGGTTCAGGAATTCCACCCACAGGCGTTCTCCATCATCCAGTTCAAGTGGAAAGAGGTCACGAAGTTTCTTTGCCTTTTCAAAACGTGTGCCACCCTCAAGATAAATCAAGATTTTATCAAATTCGGCTTCGGTAAACTCGGTACGCCCAATCTCTTCCAGTCTCTTCCTGTTATGTTTCTCAAGTTGACTTTTGAAATTTGTCCGGAGATTTTTCTCTTCTTCAATCTGTACATATTCATAGTTCATTTGCTGAAGAGTAGCAATGAGTCCGTTCTCAAGAGCAGCTTCACTTTGTACTGGCATATTTATTATTCTTTAGTTATTATTTGTTTAACATATAAGGTTATTCTTCGGTTGACCTAAGTAATTCTCTCACATCAACCTTTAGCACCTTGGCGATTTCAAGAAGGTTCTCAAGGGACGGCTGCACTTTATTGGAGCACCACCGAGAAACGGTATTCTCTGTACGACCTATTTCATTCGCCAGCCATTTGCCAGACAATTGTTTTTCTGCCAAAACAGCTTTAATTCTATTTATCGCCTTTTTCTGTTGATTTATCATTGTATATTGCAGAGTAGGTAAGTACAAAGATACACTTTTAAGGTTGTTTCTCCAACCATATTTAAAAGTAATTGATTTTTCCGTATAAAATTCTTGTTTTGGAATTGTATTTCATCGAAAAACGATTATCTTTGCATTATATAAGGTTAAGTGTTCTTTGAGGCAATGCAGAATAAAGAGCAGGAAAGAAACTCGCTCGTTTCCAACTCGTAACCCTTTTACCCTTTATTCATTCTTATTTTATTGGTTATCTGAAAGATACAGATTTCTTGAATCTTTTGCGGGCGTAGTCAGTTGCAATGAGCATCTTTGCCTTTTCCTCACTCTCACTGAGTGGCGCACGTCCTAAGAGAGTGGCATCGCCCGTCTTGGCGAACTCCATCAGTTTGCCGATGAATTCTTCCTGCTCTGGCGTGGGTGGTATGTTGTGCAGTATCTCGTTTTTCTCGGGACGGTCGATACCGATGTCCTTTGCCGTGCGAAAATCGCAAATCTCCGCATAGAACGAGGCGAGCTCCGGCACCTTGATGAATGTCCTAAACCGCTCTTTCTGAATGATGTCGTTTGTGATGGAGAACTCGTAGTCAGTCGATTTCTTGGCAAAAACGGCTGCCCATGCGTCAAAGCTGTTGATACCCTGCTTCTCCAAAGCCTGCGGACGAAGATACTTGAACAGAAGATACAACTCCGTCAGACTATTTGAAATGGTCGTTCCCGAAAGGAAAGTGGCTCCCAAATCCTTGCCCGAACGCTCCTGTATGGTGCGGATGGCAAAGAGCATGTTTAAGGCACGCTGAGAACCATCAGGATTGCCCAAACCCGACACACGGTCATGGCGTGTGTTGAACATCAGGTTCTTAAATTGGTGGCTCTCATCCACGAACAAATGGTCGATACCCATCATCTTGAAATCCACAGCATCGTCTTTGCGCTCTGCGATGCTGTCCTGTATGTTCTGCAACTTCGCTTCCAGCGTCTGTTTGCGCTTCTCCAAGCCTTTGAGCATCCCACGGGAAATCTCCGCTCCTTGCATACGCAGGACTTCAAGGTTTTCCTCCACAGAGTCCTTCTCCTTCTGCAGGATAGCCTCTTGTATCTCCAAGGCTTGCGGTATCATGCCGAACTGCTCGTGCGTGAGTATGATACAATCCCAGTCGTTGTTTTTGATGTCATTGAAGATACGTTGTCTGTTCTGCTTATTAAAATCGTTCTTGCCCGGATAGAGAATCCTTGCATTGGGATAAGCCTTGCGGAAGGTATCGGCAATATCGAATACATTTGCCTTCAGTCCGATAATCATCGGCTTGTTTGCCAGTCCCAATCGCTTCATCTCGTAGGCAGCTGTACACATGATGAGTGTCTTTCCCGCTCCCACCTCGTGGTCGCAGATGCCGCCACCATTGGTCTTGAGCATCCATACGGCATCCTTCTGACTCTTGTAGAGGTCGGCAATGCCCAATCGTCTGAGGTCAAGGTCGGGAAAGGTCTGGTGCGTACCGTCAAAGTTGGGTCGCACAAAACAGTTGAAAAGGCGGTTGTACCTATCGGAGAGTTGCTGCTTGAACGTGTCAGGTGTACGTCCGAGCCAATCAACAAAGCCCTGCCTGATTTCCTCAATCTTGGCATTTGCCATCTGAATGGCATGTCCGTCCCTTACTTTAATGGTCTTGGTCTCTCCCGTAACCTTGTCCATCACCTCCTTGCTCTTGTTGATGTCGGGAATGGTATTGTGCAGGGCATGCTTCAGAAGATTGATGCCGTCATAGCGGCGGAACTCACCCTGTACGGCATACTTGTGCCAGATATTGGCATTCTTTTGGTCGCAGACAATGCTGTACTCGTCCATGTTGGAATGGTAGGATACGTTAATATCTGTCTCGAAGAACTCTGAGGCAAACCTGCCATAGACTTTAGCAGGTATCCAGCGTTCACCGAGATTGAAGTCAAGGTCTGCAAATGGAATGGGGGTTGGCGTGGCTGCGCGCAGGGCAGCAAGGCTCTGCTTTGCTTCTTCGTGGTCGGGATGGTCCAATAGCCATGACTCGATACGCTCCGCCTTTTCTATTACATTGCCCGAAATGAACTTGTCCGCCACCTCGTAGGCATTCTCTTCGGGATTGTAATAGATGCGACCTTCTAAGGAAGAAATGATGTCACTTTCCTCCATATCAGGTAAAAGGGAACTCATGTAATCAAGTTCCACCGTGCCGTACTTGTTGAGCGATGCACCCAGTGCCTCCATTGGGTCTGCGGCAACGGTCAGTTCCGTGGTAGAAAATGCCGTAGGATGGTCGAAGATGTCCGCCTTGATGTACTTGCCGTTTTCGGAGCGTTCCAAGAACAGCATTTCCACACCTGTAGCATCCATCTTGATGATGTCGGTGTTCGCCTTCTGGTTAAAGTAGCCCCAGCGTGCAACATAGTCATCATATAGGTGGTTGAGCCTGCTTCGATCTTCCCTATCTTCTGCATGGTTCTCTGCCTCGTAGTCATAGAGACGATGGTAGCACTCCCGTATCTCGATATAGCTTTTTAGTCGGGAAAGCTGGGCATACGGCAAGTCCATCGGATTAAAGGTTGGATGTCGCTTTAAGTCAGAAAGAAACCCCACCTGACCTTTCTGCACGACAATGGAGCCATCCCTCAAATGCGAGTCGGGTGATGAGAGAAAGGGACGGGGTGAGGAATCGAACTCCTTTTTCACCTCCGCTATCGGTTGTGCTTTGCGCTCTTCGGCTTCATTCATGAAATCAAAGAGAGACGGTTCACGATATGACTGAGAGGAAGTCTTCTTGCTGCTTCTACCCTTGGTTCTGTGCTGCGCTGCAGTTGTTGGCTGTTTCTCCTTATTCTCGTTTCTTCCTTTATTTCCCGTCACCCTCTGTTCTTTGGAAGCCTGTATCTGTGGTTTAGGGGCTTCCTTAATCTCGCCGTTCACGCGCTTTACTTCCTGCGTCCAGAGATTGTATTCCTCCGGAGCGAATAGTGAAGGCTGCTCCGTTTCCTGTCGCTCGTCCAAGCCGTCCATCACTGGGTGGTGGTCATCATCGAAATAGACAGTCTGCCCGTTCATCTCCCGTGGGGCTTCCACATCGGTGCGGATTTCTTTCACTTCCTGCTCATATTGGCGGTGAAGACTAAGCACGGGTACGCCCTCTGGGACTGATTCTTCAATAGTAGAGCCTGCCTCTTGTATCTGTACTGTCTGCTCATCGCCCGTTTTATCCACTTGCTCACTTACCTTTTCAACTTGGACTTCCTCTTTGGCATTTTCCGTAGAAAGACTATTCTCCATTGTCGGAGTCTGAACTTCGGGTGCAGCCTTTTCCTTGATTTCCTCGATATCCGGTTCCTTTGTATATTGTCCTCTGACAATCTCCTCTAATTCGGCTATCTCGTGCAGTTTCTTGGGTGTAAAGTACAGGTCGCGCTCGATGCCCAGCCCATGAATCTTCACTTCCTCCATCTCGTCAAGCGACATATTGCCCAACTCCCAGTCGTAGCCCATTGTTACGACACCGAAACCAATGCGAGTTTTAGGGTCGTACTCCAAAAGATAAGCCGTGTAAGCTCCCATCGGGAAGAAATAGCGTGCATAGGCGACCTTATCGCCTATCAATCCTTTCTCTGTGCTGTACAGTTTAGGTAGTCGCTTTCTGATGCTGTCGGGCATCAGATTATAGGCGTTATCTGCCTCCTTGTCCGTTTTTGGGTCCTCTTTGGGCAAATCAACCGTTATCCCTAACTTATGCAGTTGCTTCTCGGCTTCTTTCTGCCGTTCCTCCTCCGTCATAGGTATGCCTGTTTCATAGAGTTTGCGGTCAAAGCGTTGCTCAACTTCCAAGGAGAGCTGTGTCCTGATACTCTCCGCCATATCATCAATGCTGCCATCGAACCGATACTCCCATGCAGGCTTGCCGTAGGGGTCTGTACCCATCGTGCGCTCCGTGGCGATGATACGGTGGGCAATGTCTTTCCAATCTCCTGCAAAAAGTGAGTTGTGCTTGAAGACGACAGAAGAGCCTTCTTCTTTGGGAACGGAAAGAGTTTCTATAAACTGCTGTTCAATCCCCTCGCTGATTTCTTTACCTGTCTGCTTCTGCAGGACGATGAGGTCACTGCCTACGTCCGTTCCCGCATTGTCTGAAAACATACCTGATGGCAGTCGGAGAGCGGAGATAAGGCGGCTGTTCTGCATAAGATAACGGCGGATGGCTTCATTGCGGGGACTGTCCAATACACCTTGCGAGGTAATAAACGCAAGAAGTCCGCCTTCCTTGATGCAGTCCAATCCCTTTACAAAGAAGTAATTGTGGATGGCTCGTGTGGATTCCCTCTTAAGAACATCCTTGCCCTTGCTGTACTCACGGTCATAGACCATGAAATCCCCGAAAGGAATATTACTTGTTACAAGGTCGTACTTGTCCTTATCTTTCAACTCCCCGATGGCTTCAAAGGGTTCTTGGCGGACAATGATATTGCCTTGCCCATAAGGATGAATGGCTTGTGAGATACGGGCAGTGAGCAAATCTTTTTCCATTGCATCGACCATACCAGTCCTTTTAGCAAAAGTCTCGGTAAAGGCTCCCATGCCTGCCGAAGGGTCCAAGCAGCGACGTATGGGTACATCTACAGAAGTAAGCGCATCGGAAATGGCGGCAACGATACGGGTATCGGTATAGAAGGAGGTCAGTACGCTTGCCTTGATGCTCTCCCAGTACCGCTTGGCGGTATTGGCATCGACGGCATCACGGTAAATCATCTGTTTGAGCCTTTGGGTAGGCTCGAAAAGTTGTTGCTCCGATTGGCTCCAATAGCGGAGGTCATCGGGACTGTCACATCGATTCAGCACGCATTTCAAGCCACCGAAGCCCTGGTAGCCACGCAATATGCCTTTTTCTGCTTCTGTGGCTTCGCGGCGTTCTTTTTCCAAGCGAAGCACAACACGGATGGCTTCTGTGTTGGCTTCAAGGACGTTTTTCTTATTGTATGCCATAGTGTTTTCTTTTTAATTAAGGAGGAAAAAGGTCGGAAGATAAAAGTATATCACCTTCCGACCTCTTCTGTTCCTCTCTGTTTCTGTCAGGATTATCTCCCTCGTTGTTTTCCTTTCCTGTTTTCAAATTCAAAAGAAGTGGTGTAATCTTCATTAAGGACAAGTCGGGCGTTGAACTTTTTGCCTGCCTTACTGGTCAATCCTTTGAGAATGGGGGTACGTCCTGTGGTTAGCAAATCCCGGATGTAGTCCTCGGTGAGAAGCGTGCCGCAAACCTCACGGAAGACGCGGAAGTCGCAGCCCTCGTGCCTGCATTTGGCGACTTTGGTATAGATGCCCACGCTCTCACTGCCACACTTGGGGCAGCGATAGGTGGGATAAGACTTCTGTTTGGGGGCAAGAGAAAGCAGTTCCTCACAAATGGTGCCAACGTAGGAGTTGATGCCTTGTGCAAACTTTTCGGGCGGCATCTGTCCAGCCTCGATAGCGGCAAGAGCCAGTTCCCAACTACCTGTCATCTCTGCATTGGCAATCTTCTTGTCTTTGACAATCTCATAGACGACCAAGCCTTTCTCGGTAGGTATGATGGATTTCTTGTCTCTTCGGATATAGTCACGGAGAATAAGTGTCTCGATGATGTTGGCACGGGTGGCAGGTGTTCCGATGCCACACTCAGCCATTGCTTTCTTACTTTCTGCATCTTCGACCTCTTTTCCTGCGTTCTCCATCGCAGAAAGCAGTGTCGCTTCTGTGTAGAGAGGTTTAGGTTTGGTCTTATGCTCGGTGATGTCAGTAGAAACAAGTGGTAAAACCTCTCCCTCCGTCAAATCAGGCAATGAAGGTAAAACCTGTTCATTGTCGTTTTCCTTTTTCTCTACATCAGTAACCTGCTCTTTCTGCACGGCTTTCCAGCCCAAGGAGATTTGTCGGCACGCCTTCCAAGTAAAGGAGTTGGCGCCGTCCGTGAACTGCACCTGCATACGCTCTTCTTCGGAATCGGGAAGAAAGGCTTCAATGAAGCGATTGACCACCATTTGATAGATAGTTGTTTCATCTGCCGACATTCCTGAAGGCGTTTCTCCTGTAGGAATAATGGCGTGGTGGTCAGTTATCTTGGCATTGTCCACCGAATGACGGTTAAGCGGAGTCGGAAGCGTTTCTCCTATCTTGCGGAGCAGGGAGGGTACTTCCTCGAAAACATCCTCACTGATGTATCGGCTGCCTGTGCGGGGATAGGTCGTGATTTTCTTCTCATAGAGGCTCTGGGCAATCGAGAGGGTCTTGTCTGCAGAAAAGCCGTGGCGCCGGTTGGCTTCCTTCTGCAAGGCAGTAAGGTCGTACAAGAGTGGTGGTGACGTATGTCCCACCTTTCTTGCGACCGATTCAACCTTAAGCTGGCTCTGACTGCGAAGCGCAGCAAGAGCAGTCTGTGCCAATGCTTCATTCTCATAGTCTTTACAGCCAACGGCTTTCAGCGATATGCCCTCTTTCTCCATGAGTGCGGAGAGTTTCCAATAAGGTACGGAAGAAAAATCATGGTTCTCTATGTACCGACGGCAGACCATAGCAAGGGTTGGAGTCTGTACCCGTCCCAAGGAATAGCCGCCTTTGCGGACGATGGACAATGCACGGCTGGCATTGATACCCACGAGCCAGTCGGCTTCGCTTCTTGCCTTGGCGGAGTAATAGAGATTGTCGTAACACTTTCCTGATTTAAGATTGGAAAGTCCTTCACGGATAGCTTTGTCCGTTAGTGATGAAATCCAAAGACGGTCGAAAGGCTTTCTGCAACCAAGATGTTGATAGATGTAGCGAAATATCAACTCTCCTTCACGCCCTGCATCGGTGGCTACAACAATGCGGTCTGCTTTGTCAACGCAGGAACGTATCACTTTGAGTTGTTTGAGTGCTGCAGGGTCTGATGTATACTCTTTGTCCTTACGTACTTGTCGTACCACTAACTGAAAAGGATTGGGACGAATGGGCAGGTCTTCAGCTTTGTAGGCGGAAAAACCGTAGGCTTCTGGCATGGCAAGGGTGATGAGGTGTCCCATTGCCCAAGTCACGATATAGCCGTTACCTTCTAAAAATCCGTCTTGTTTGGTATTTGCCCCGACAATGCGGGCAATATCTCTGGCTACCGAGGGTTTCTCGGCGATAATACAAGTTGTCATAGTCGATAATAGAATTAAGGGTTACATCTTGCGTCCACGGGACTTCTTCTGTTTGTTTTCGTCCTGTTTCTGTTTTTGGGCGGCAGTGGGCTGTGTCTGCCCAGTCTTCAATGGCTCTTTCACGTTCTTCGTAGCTTCATTGGTCTTACCGTAGTTATTCACGGCTACCTGCGTCTTGTGCTCTTCGGCTACAGCAACTACCTTTTCTTTGCCGGTTTCCTGTTTCTTGTCAGGATTCCACTTGTAAAAACGTGGACGGTTCTGCTCCTTGTCCATGCGAACGTAGGCATTGAAAGAGTTTCCCTCCTTATCCACCATGTTTTTAAGGTAAAGTGTTCGACCACTGTCCAAGGCTTCACGTTGCTTGTCAGAAAGCTCCAACCCACAGAGTTTGTGAGGCACTCCTTGCTGTTGTGTTTGTTTGTGTTCCTGTCGTTCTCTTAAACTCTTGTTGTCGCCAAAGATAAACTCAATGCCCTTTCGCTCAGCATTGACCTGCAGGGTGGCGTTGAATGTCTTACCACTCTTGGCAGTCATACCCTCCACCTTCACAGCTTTGCCTTCCACAAGGTCTTTGTATTGTGCGTCGGAGAGTGTCACGCCCTTGATCTCCTTAGGAATGTTCACACGGTCGGCACGTAAGGCAACAATTTCGTTGGTCTGTGGATCGATGGAGACATAGGCAGAAAAAGCATTGCCGTTCTTGGGGGTTACTTCGATGGTCTTGCCAAGGTTGCCCGTAGTGAGTAGTTGTTCTTTCTCTTCGGGCGAGAACTTGTAGCCCATATAGGGAAAGTCGAGCTGTGGCTCCTTGCGTAAAGGGTGGATAGCTAAGCCGATATTGCCGTTGTCGTCCGTGCGGAAAGCAAGGCGAGCTTCGGTGTAGATAGTAGTGTCTCCAATAGGTACGGCAATCGTCAAGAGATTGCTCTTCTGCCAATTGAGCATCTTTTCCAATTCTCCACTTTGTTCCAGTCGTTCACGGGTAAGACCGAGGTCATTGAGTTGCTTCCAATCAATCTTCGATTCATCAATGACTGTGGCGTTCTTCTTTTTCGGCAGATAGTCGTCAAAGGATACTCCAACCTCTGTCAGTTGCTGTTTGCTTTCTGGCTTCTCACGGTTTTGCAGCATAGTGCGCAGGTTGTCCACACCTTGCTCTACATTGTTTGCCAAAACTTTATACAGTCCAAAACGAGATGGGTCGTTGAACTGACGGAGAAAATTGCTCATGAAGTTTTTTAGAAGTCCGTCCTTGTTGTTAAACTTCAAGAACGCTGCCTGATTGGCAGCGATTGCTTCGGTGGTTTTAAGGTTGCCCTTGTCATCGATACCTGAAACTACGGAAAGCTTGCCTGCTTCCTTTTCGTTCTTTACTTCCGTGCGGTCTTCCAAGACCAGCACGTAATTGTCATTGCTGTTTGATTCCATTTTCCTAAATTTAATGGTGAATACTGTTATCAAGCAGCTAAATTATAGGTATATAAGGAAAACTAAAAGTTTTCGGGAAAGGTGGGAAATAAAAAGAGAACGCGGGAAACAGTAGTTTGTGTGTCGTAAGACCTTACTTACAAGAAGTCTAAAATGCCGCTTTACGAAGTAAGATATAGTTGCTATAATAAGGAAAATCCCCAATTATCCAGCAGATAATTGGGGATTTTCCTTTATTATGTACCTTTTAACTCAGACACCTTTTAATGACTTCATCGCTGATACCATTTTCTTTCATTCTTTCAGCAACGGCTTGCTTATAATTATTTACTTCATGGCAGTGGAATACCATGTGTCCAAGTTCCTCCAGGGCTTTTTCTATACGTTTTCTCCCTTGCTCCGTTTTCAAGTCAATGTCTGAGAATTTGGAACGCTCTCTGTGAAGGTTAAGGTAATAAATGCCACCGATTATCAGGGATGATATGGCGGATATATCAATACCAGTGTCCTTGAATTTCTCTTCATAGATATTGACAAGAGGTAAAGTGTGCATTTCTCTGAGCATGGCCGTACGGACTGTGGTCTCATTTCCTTCAGCAATCTCCCAGCGTAACAGTTCCAACATCACTGATTTATCTTGAAGTGCTTTCTGTACATCCTTGAAAATACTGATATAGCCCAATTCTGAATCTGTAGGAAATTGAACACCAGTGAGCACATCCTTAAACCAATAGTCATACCTCTTAACGAATTCATCATAAAATTTGCTAAGATTGTCATATCTGTTATAGAACACAAGCGGCTCTATTCTGGCTTTCTTGATAAGCTCTGTCACCAGCATTGATGCAAAGCCTTTTTTCTTAATCAGACTTTCTGCTGCCTTGATAATGTCTGCCTGTATATCGACGTTTGTCCTTCTGTATCTTTTGGGTTTATTTTCTTCTTCTGCCATCTAAAAAGGAATTGATTTTCTGATTTCCAAAAGAGCAGTCACTAATTGCTCTAACTGTTCTATCTCGTGAGAAGCCAATACACTAACTCTAAGCCGTGCTTCTTTGGTTCTTACCGCAGGATATGTGATACCGCTTACAAAGATACATCTTTTTTGTAATTCACGTGCTATTTCATATACTTTTCTATTGTCTCTTACCATAATAGGAAATATGGCTGATACCGAGCAGCCTATATCAAAGCCTTCCTCTGTCAGTCGTTTGCGCAGATAATTGACATTAGCCCACAACTTCTTGCGAATCTCTGGTTGTGTCTGTATAAGTTCCAGTGCCTTCAGTGAAGATGCTGCAACCTGTGGAGTCATTGCTGCGGAAAAGACATTACTGTCAGCATAATATCTCAGATACTGAATCAGTTTTTCTGACGCGGCAACGAAACCACCGACGCACCCGAAGGATTTACTGAAAGTACCTGTGATAATATCGACCTGTCTCAAGCAATTATAATATTCTGCCGTCCCCCTGCCGTTTTCCCCCATAACCCCAATGCCGTGGGCGTCATCCATCATAAGAAGACAGTCGTGTTTCTTGCAGACCGCAATGTACTCCGGGAGTTTTGATAAATCTCCATTCTGGGAATAGACCCCATCAATGATGACCAATCGGGTCTGGTATTTCCCTCTTTCATGTTTAAGGATCATGTCAAGGTAATCGGTATCGTTGTGTCCGATATGCTTTACGTTTGTCCCAATCAGTCCGCTAGCAGCACTGGTATGGATATAGGAATCAATATATGCAATGTCATTCTTTCCTAAAATTGCACGAAGCAGTCCCGCATTGGCTCCAAAGCCGGATGAGAAAAGAATGGCATCTTCCTGTCCTACAAACTTCGCTATGCCTTCCTCCAATTGCTTATGAATGTCCAAGTAGCCTCCAATAGCTTGAGCGGCACTTGCCCCTGTACCGTATTTCAGGACGGCATTTATACCAGCCTCCTTGGTCTCAGTCCTTTGCGACATACCAAGGTAATCATTAGAAATGTATGCGGAAACCTCACCGTCATAGCCCTCGATTTGCATCTTGGCTCCAACTCCTGTTCTTGCCATGACCCAATAACTTTTGCAGCCGAACTGCTCCATTTGGTCAATGTAACTTTGGAAATTTTGGATACGCTCGATAACATTCTCGTTTGGAGTAATCTTGAAATCCTTTAATGAAATAATATTTTTATTCATATAAACAATGTATATATAGTAAATAACTCCACAAATATAGCGAAAATATTAAGAAAATACAAATTTTGAAAAAAAAAAAAACCGATTTTGCTTGTTATACACAATTTATGTTGTATATTTGCAGCGATATAATTGATGTTTTATGTTAATTTCAAAACTATGAAAATGAAGAATGTAAAAATGAGGATTGCTAACCAGTTTGCAAAGTCCATACCTGTAGTGGTGCTATGTGCCCTATTTAATGCCTGTGGCAATGATGACTCAACAGAAAGTTTCTCTGGAAAAACAACTTTGACACAAGTTGTAAATACAACATTTTCTACAACAGATGAAGAAATCTTGCCAGCAGAAAATGACTCTGTCCTTTTGGAAATACTTCATAATTCACAGACAAGATCTGCCAAAAGAGGACTTATGTCTCTATCATATGAGGATGCGGATGACTATTTTGATGAGAATATCTATCAACTCCGAGAACTACCATTAATAATTCAAGCGAGAGGAACTGGCAACAAATCTAACAAATTTTTATCGTGCGATGGGGCTGGGAAAGAGGTTGGTTTGGTACCTTCTGCTTCTTCTAATAGGCAATGTTTTTATCTCCGTATTCTTCCGGCCTCAGCAGGAATTCCATATTTGATATACTCTGATGCGTCAAAAACCCCTCTCAGTGTTGGTTACTACAGAAAGAATCCGGATAAGAAAATTTTATATGCACGACAAGATAATAATGGATCACTTTTTATGGCAGCCTGGGACTTAAAAGCCTGCGATTATCAAGGATATTTTGCAATAACAAGCAATGATTATATTGGACGATCTGATCCAAATAATACCTGGTCTATTTTTTACTATACAATAGAAGCACAAGATGAAAATAAAATAGGCTATGCAAAGTATTCAAAGAAAGCACAGCAAGAATTTTTAATTCAGCCGAGAGATAGTTTCACAGTTGATTATATTGATTTTGATAAGTCTTCTGCTAAAATTTCCAAGCGCAATCCTTTAGAAGTCGTTAGCTATGGTAAAAATGAAACAGAAGAGCGAAGACCATTTAAAATTGTATCTGCACATTATGCGACTAATACATCACGATTTTCTGAAAAAAGTATATTGAAAATCCCATTTGGGATCAGTAAATATTTCTATTCTCCAAAAGTCGAGGCAGAACATGTGGTTGTTCCATCTCCCGTAAAACCTGAAGATCTTGAGCAGAGTGGATTTGAGAAAAACATCCAATACACAAATAATACGCAGAATATGCCCACAATCTTAAAAGTTGAAATTGATGGTAATGCAAAACCAAATTCCTTAATCGAAGTTACTTCTTGGCTAGAAAACTATAATGTTTCTGTTAACTATACGGCATATATGTCTTATAAGTATAAAGAAGGGGATGTAAGAACAGTTAAAATAAGAGGGACATGGTATGGAACTCTTTATACTAAAAAGCGTGCAAAGCCAGATGTTATAAAGTTTTTCGACTTAAATGACGGAGAGGAATTATCGCTTATGAAAACAAAAAATATTACAATTTCTAAAACCTTATTAAAATGAAAAGATATAACATACTACAAAAATCTTTTGTTGTATTATTTTTAATATCTATCAGTTCTTGTACTGACGATATTAATAATTTCGAATCATTGTCTAATAATCAATTAAACAGTATTGATGACAATATTGTCATATTTGAGCGAAACTCACATTTGCCGAAAGCTCGGGTTAAAAGTAAAATACAATTTAATACTAGGGCGGGTGCTACCAATAGAGGCAATACAGATGCTTTATTGGGATACGGCTATAAACTTCTGAATGGCACGTATATTATGGGAGATCTCAGAAACATAACTTTCCCTATAATAGACTTAGAGAGTATTAGGAGTTACGATCAGTCCTACATAAATGGCAACCGTCTCAATACTACGCAAACGAAGATATTTGCATATGATACCTATGATAGATATCAATATAACTCCTCAGTTTCAAAAAAGGTTTCATCAGGTTTTTCTCTTAATGTGAAAATCTTTTCAATTGGAAGAAAAAAAACTACTACAGAAACGTTCAAAACGGTTATTGACAACTTAAATGAAGCTACTTTTGGTGAGTTAAGTTTAGATTTTGTGTCCGATCATTTTTCTCTACAACATTCAGATGGAGCTAGGAAATTATTCTCTCGTCAATTTCTATCGAAATCTTTTGTCAGGAATCTATATGGTTCTACCATACAATCGACCTTAGATAACTATGGAGATTTTGTCGTGACAGATTATTTGACAGGTGGTAAAGCTTATGCAATTTATGCAGGACACAACAGTCAAAACAAAGAAACGCATGGGAAAGAAAAAGGAATGGAAAAAACCATCAACGCTTCTTTAACTTATAAAGGTGCTACTGCTAGTGGTGAACTTGGTTTTACTAGTTCAAATCAAAATACTACAACTAATGAATTTAAGAATAAGGATACATACATCTATATAAAAACATTCGGAGGAGATCGAAATGCAAGTGAGGCTGAAGTAAAGGCACGCACGATGGAAAATCTAAATATTAATTTATCACCGTGGCTTTCTTCCTTGAAGAATGAAGAGAATAATACCATAATTGATGTCTCTGATAACAGTTTATATCCCTTGTCAGATTTTGTATTAGAAAAAAATTTTAAACAAAGATTTGACGATACGACAAATGGTATTTTACCCTCTTTTTATAATTTTGTTACTCCTTATATCGTAATTGAAAGAGTTATGGTTAGGTCTAATTCTGCATATGAGGCTCTTTACGATGTGGTTCCTGTTTTGATTACCCGACAAGGTGATAGAATTATCTTTATGAATAATAGCAATTCAAAAAGCAATGAGGAATTGGCAAAAAATGAAGATAATGTATGTTTCTTACAAAAAGTCAAATTTTTGTCAGCGAATCGAACAAATATGTTTAGCGACAATATAGAACTTGATTATAATAAGAAAGTACGTATAAATCCGACGTTACGAAATCCTCTATGTATTGTCATAGACGATTTTAATAAAACAGATTTTTATCGGTATTATTATGCAAAGACTGGTATTGAATATATATATAACCCCAAAAAACATATTGCATTTTCATTCTATATAGATGAAGAGGACGATGATGTACTTGATGTTTATGGTATCAGGGATTGGGTGGAGAATTTACCAGAAAAAAAAGTAACAATAGCCTCATTAGCAAACCATTACTATATTATTGGACTTTAATTGAAAAAATTATGAATAGGGATATTGCAAAAATCGTCTCTTTAATAGTAATTCTGTGTTTAACAGGATGTGGAGAAAATGACGTGAAAGACGATGAGACATTAGGGTTTACTACTATCAATATGATGAATGAATTAAATGGGAAAACCTATTTAGATAATACTGGTATCTATATTAATAAAACTAATAATTTTACATCTCAATCTTGGTATATAGTAGATGTGGATTCAAGAGTAAAAGTTATAAAAAAGGATACACAATATGATTTAGGCAACTTAACGTATCTGGCAGCAGTGCAATATAAGCATTGGTTTGAAGCATATAACCCATATGATATTATTAAATTTCCTTCTGGAAAAAATGCAATCTGTTGCGGAGCAATTTTTTATAAATTTTATCCAGTTTCTTCTATCCAAGAAGATGGAATTATTAAGGGAGCTGTTGTCAAATACTCAAAACATACCGCAAATTCCGAAATACTTCCTCCTAAAGAGACATCAATAGGAAAGATGACTAAACCTTATGACAATATTGAATATACAATACCGGAAAATACTGAATTTTTGGCTGGCGACTATCTGAAAGCTGAATTAAAATACTTTGATATACAATTGAAAGATGGAAAGCTAAAAATAAGACTAAAAAAATATGTAGATAAACAAGAAGGTCCGTATGGCGATTATATCATTTATCTACGATACGGTACTATATATACATCACTGGTGTTTCATGTTACCGAATAGTCATTTTTGTAAATGTGGTCTGTTAAGTCTCATTTCTTAGAATTTAAAGTTCATTGTATGGAAGATGTAGTCCTTTTGACAAATCGGAATAAATTTATGGAAAAAATCAAAGCTCATAAGCTGGTTTTAAAACATTATGCTTTTTCCATTATCATTTTCAATATTGAAAATGAGATGCTCTTGCAACAGAGAGCATTAACCAAATATCATTCAGGTGGTCTTTGGAGCAATGCTTGTTGTGGGCATCCGTTATCTGTAGATTCCATTTTCCACATTAAACATCAAGCTATCCAAAGGCTTTTTGAGGAATTGGGCTTTACTACTGATATTCATTATCAGTGTACTTGTGAATATTGATAAATGATGGTGATAATAGTAGTTATTTTGCTTACCTTAAATTCACAATCAATGATTCTTGGTATATAAAGACCGAGTGTGGGAAAGTTTTTAATACTATGGTATGGAAGTGGCAACCTACTTTAGGGATACAATCTGTATGGCGCTTAAATTAGGATAGATTTTTAGAAAGATGAATACTTCAAGAAATAGATTTATAAAGGTATTAAAGCGGTATCTTAAATTAAACTTTTTTACCTTTTTCTATATAAATGTCGCAATTTATGTAGTTGCTTTATATGTTGAATTAAATTATTTATATTCTAAATCATATTATTTTGAACTATTTGCAAATAAATTCAATTCACAAAAAGAGTTATTGAAAGAATTTGCTGCTCAGAAAAGTATGGACATATATAATTATTTATGGATTCCTGTTCATGTGTTATTATCGTGTTTCCTAATAGGTATTTGTATATTTTTGCACGGCTCTTTCATTTAAGAATGAATTGAATACATAACTTCCCTTACCCGACTCATGTATGAGTCGAGGAAAATATTGTGTCTGTATATCAATAAGTTATGATATTATCAAAATTTGATTATTTTCATTTTTGATACAGAAAATGCAATAGTTTTGTGAAACACAATGAAATATGTCTCATCAGTTCTGCCATGCCCTTTCTTTTGTCGGATTTCTTCTTTCTTCGTCCTCGCCATATTGAGAACACGGAGTAGACAATTCTTTGTATGGTATCTAAATTGCGAGCTGCCCTTGCCGACTTTCGTTTTATCTTGTCTTGTAACAGGTTACGGTCCAGCCCCCAGTGCATGCTTTCTATCGACCAGTGGTTGCGCACTGGCGTCCCTAATCTTGGTGTGTTCGCTGGCAGGCTGCTTACATGCAGCCTTTTCTCAGTAGTGCAGCTTCCCGTTGACTTTTTGACAGTTTCGCATTCATATTCTATAATGGTCAGGTTGCCGTTCCACTTCTCCTTATTTGCAATGAGGTCAGTCCCGTCAAACACACGATAGCTTCTCGTCTCAATTCTTCCATGTCCGAGCTCCGGTTCACCACAATAGGAATAAACGGGGGATAGTTCTTTGATTTTATCCTCTACACCGTAACGCAGCGAACGCTGGTTTGATTTCAGTTCTATGATGAAGTCTCCGTTTTTCTCCCTAATTTTGTCAACGATATCTTTCTGCATGGACATCGCATCTGCCGTGACGATCTTTCCTGATATGTCGATTTTGTCAATAAGCAGTGGAACTGCCTTTATTTCATTGCTCTTCTCTTCGCAGGCCTCGGTTGCCAACGTGATGTCTGTATTGAATGAATGAGCGGATACGATATCTGGGTTTCGTCCATTTTTCAAAACTGTGCCGCGCTCAGCCTTACCGTCTATGCAGATGATTTCTTGGGTGCAGCACATCCCCACCAATTCCTTGTGGAACGTCTCGGCAAAGACCTGCAGCTGATTAGCCATTGCTTGATCATCAATCCCTTCTTCCATGCGGCAGAGAGTTGCCTCGGATGGAATGCCGTTGGCTAATATGTCCAACTTACGGAAACTCTTGAGGTTGTGTTTACCGAATTCTATGATTTCTGCTCTGCTGACACAATTTGACACTCGTCCTAATATCAGTAACATGATGATGTCGCTCAACTTGTGACGTATGTTTCCCTTCTCTGCTCTACGGAAATCGGGTATTGAGGAGGAGAATTCGTAAAGTTTTTCAAGAATACTACCTTCTAATTTTGAATTTTTTAATACCTTAGCGGTGTGGTTGATTGTGTTTGCGACAATCCCATTAGTTTGGTCGAGTGGCTGTTTTTCTTTCATAATTATCTATTTTTTACTATAAAGGTACAAAAAACAGCGCACTTGACCAACTTTTATTAGTACTTATTTTGCTGATTTTCATATAGTTAGATTAAAATTTTAACTTATTATACCACACGAGTATCAATAGTTAAATACCATACGATTATGGTAGTATTTTTAGAAAAGAACAGCTTTCACCGTGTTACTGGTATGCTATAAAATAATGATATTTAGAATAAGAACCAAGACTTCTTAAATGAAAGAGCCGTGATATTTTTGGGATTGAATATAATGAATATTAGGATACGATTTAAGGAGAGTTTAAAAATGGTAATGGCGTGTACCATTATTTTTCCAATCAACTATTTAATTACAGTGATACTAAAAATTTCTCATATTATCTCATTTAATGAATACAACATTGATGATGAATATGCTTATCAGTCTATTGCTGCTTTATTTGATATTTCAAAAATTCCTGTTTGGGAGTATGCTATATTGCGCCAGATAAATATTACGGAAATATCATTCATATTATTCCTTTCATTAGCATTAAGTATTAAGATGCATATTAATTTTCTTAGGGGGACTTCAAGCACGGCTATTACTTATATTATAGGCCTAATCATATATGGAATAGTGTCTGTTTTTGCAGGCTATATATTAATCAATTAATTTTATTTATTATGAAAAAGCTATCAAATGAGAGTCTTCAAAAGATTTCAGGTGGAAAATTTTGGGGCAAGAACACGCAATGTGAGAAACGTGAAAACAATCAATGTTGGTGTAGAACTGTCTATTACCAGTTTTGGATAAAATCGTATTCTCCATGGCAACCTGCAGCAGCATGGTATTGTAAGGACTTATAATCTTATGGAGGGCAGCTCTTAGGAGTCTGCCTTCTATAAAATAAATAGTATTAATTAAGTGCTAATCAAAATAAACAGCATGTCTTTCCCATATCTGTGTATATAGGAGCAAAAGGAAATGTTATTTAGTACAAAGCTACTGTCCAAAGAAAATCTCTAGGATATGTGATTTAAATTAGTTGTTGTCGATGAGTTACGAGGATATTATTTTTTCGGGATTTAATTTTGTACTTTTGCAAAGCGTATTGCAAGAGGCAGATATAATGAATCTGGGAAAGACAGCATTCGCTCAGATCATGTCGCTCATACCGGGATATGAGTTCGACAAGTGCGTAAAGAGAAACAATGGCAACAGATATGTCATCGGATTCAAATGCAGAGATCTGTTCTTGATAATGAACTTTGCCCAATTCACCGACAAGGTCAGTCTCTGCGGCATTGACGTGACGCAGGGTAGCACTCTCTTCCAGACTATATTCGCGAGGAATAAAGTTATTCAACGTTCCACTTTGGCTCATATCAATGAGACCAAGAACTGGCGTATATACCATGACTTCAGGCTGATTCTTATTGTCTGGGAAAGAAAACTGTATCAGAGCGAGCCTTCCCGACTTGACATGGATGGAATCGTGCATGCTTTTTGTGGCAGTACAATCAAGTTGAACCTCCAGTTTAGTCTATGGGTTCGCCTGCATCATGACAAAGGCGCTGTGAATATGCATACGCTGTTGGATTTGCGTGATTCAATACCCATCTTCATCTATCTGACCGAAGCTGCTGTTCGTTATTTCACGGCTATGAACCTAATCCCCACAGTATCTTACAATCATTACCTCATGGATAAATATATCTATTTCATGCAGTTGTTCAATCACTTCCACCGTCAACAGGTATCCTTCGTAACGATAGCCAAGAACAACATAAAGTATGAGGTGATAGAGGATCACCTTGTTGATAGGCAAGCTGGCGTTATCTGCAATTCTGTTATCAAACACACTGGATTGAAAACATCCAAGTGGTATCCAGACACACTCCGTATTGTAGCGTATGATAATTATGCCACAGGCAATGTCTATAGGTTTGTAACCAATGACTCCACGCATTCCTATCTGACCATCGCAGAACTCTACGGAGAGCGTCGGTAGGCGGAGTATTTCTTTAAATGGATAAACCAAGCGGTCGCACAACATCAAGTCGCTCTACGAAACGAGGCAGAATGCACAGATCTGGATAGTTATCTGCACCTATCTGCTGCTTGCCATTGTCAAGAAAGTGGGTCATGTAGATCATATTATATAGTCCGCCATCGGGAGAAAGTACTCTTGGAGAGGATCCTTTAGGCGAACTTTTCGCTAGAACAAAACATTCTATGAATGACTCCGAGTATGGTCAACTGACCTTATAGGAAAAATTCTTTAGAGTAGTGTTAGTACAAGTTAGTTTTGAATATTTATGAAACGAATTTATATTACTATATTTTTATCAATTTTAATGTTCACTTTTTCTCTTGTAATTTATGTGTGGTATCATAAAGAGGCGAATTTAGCCACAGAGAGTAAATTGGAATTAGGAATAGTGGATATAAATTCTAGAAAGGTATCAGAACAGATAGATTATAGCAAGAAAACGTTGCTACTTTTTATAAATACAGATTGTGACTATTGTCTAAATGAAATATCTTATATTAAAGACAATATTTTTAAATTTAAAAATCAATATAATTTAATTCTTATATCGCTTGAATCCAAAAGTATCTTAAGAGCATTTTTTGATCAAGAAGATTTGCATTCTTTTTTTGTAGTATCAGATGAGAGATGTCAAATAATAGACAAATATAATGTTAATGGTTTTCCTACTTTATTTTTATTTTCAACTAAAGGAAAAATTATTATTTCGCATAATGGTTTAGCAATAGATATACTAAAAAAGCTTATCGATTAATCATCTTATTATGAAAAAGAAAATTTGTATGACAAAGTTGTATGTCGCCCAGGAAACAGAAAACTCTTGCGGTATTGCTTGTTTATCTTCAATCGCAAAATTCTATAATATAGATTTTAGATCAAATGACTTGATTAACCTGCGAGGTGGTAATTTTCAAGGAAATACATTGTTGGAATTAAAAAAAATAGCAGGCTCTATTGGCCTAGAGGCTAATGGTTACATGTGTACAATAGAAGAACTCGAAAAATGTTCTCATCCCGCAATTTTACATACAATCAATTCAAATGGTTTTACTCATTTCATCGTCTCGTATGGATATATGAATAATCATTTTCTATTGATGGATCCTGCTCTAGGAGTCTTATATTATACTAAAGAGGAACTAAATAACATTTGGGCAACAAAATCTATACTTTTATTCGAATCAAGTAAGAAAAAGGGGAATCAAAATATAAAGCC
This sequence comes from Hallella colorans, assembly GCF_003096815.1. GTDB lineage: Bacteria > Bacteroidota > Bacteroidia > Bacteroidales > Bacteroidaceae > Prevotella > Prevotella colorans. Next base: position 195,745 of record NZ_QENY01000001.1, on the reverse strand, counting down.
ATCATGTAAAAAAAATTATATAAGAAAGTATTTACTTCCACTGATCAATGCTGATTATAGATTATTATTTATTACATTTATCTTAAGTGCTTTTACTTCTTTGTTTGGAGTTGCGTCAGCTGTTTTCCTTCAAACCCTTGTAGACACAATCTTACCTCAAAAGAATTTCCAAACTTTATTGTCATATTTATTATGCTATTGCTGTATTATTTTAATATCACAAATTGCATCTTATGTAAATACCAATTTCATCATAACACAAAACTTGTTTTTTAACATTAGAATAATAAAGAAACTACTGCATAAGATATTTCAATTACCTATTTCTTTTTTTATGGTAATAAAAACTGGCGATATTATATCCAGATTGAATTATGCGGAAAAAATTCAAAACTCTATAATATATTTAGTTAATACGATTATAATAGAGCTCTTAATGATGTTCTTTTCTATATTTGTTTTATTATGGTATGATTGGAGTATCGCTCTTGCTACGCTACTTAGTATCCCTTTACTAGCACTTATTACCTACTTTTATAGCGTTAAAATAAGTAAACAAAATGAGACGTTAATGAGAGAATACGCAACATTTGATACATATTCTATAGATACGCTATCAGGAATTAGGGAAATACGATCTTTTCAGAAAGAAGATGTGTTTTTTAGAAGACTTTTATCTTTTTACAAAAATACACAAAGAACAAGTCGATTACTTAAACATACCAATACTAATTATGAATTGAGTATAGGAATGGTTAGTGTTTTTTTTTCTTTTTTCACGATATTACTTGGAAGTTACTATGTCATGATAGGGAGGATCCATTTAGGTGCTCTTTTTGCTATTATAACTATTGTTACTATGATAATACAATCCTCAATAAAAATAGTTTCTTATGCCGTTGATATCCAAGAAGCGAAGATGGCTTTTAAAAGAATTATTTTTTTATTAGATTGTAAAACGGAAAAGGAGCTCCTAACTAGTGCCATAAATAATGATTTCACAATGAAGGAAGTTGTAATAAATCGATTAGAGATTAAAAATCTTTCTTTCAATTATTTTAATCAACCTCTATTATTGAAAAATATAAATTTTATCGTAGAAACAGGGCAAATCGTATCGATTTTTGGTACCATTGGTACAGGAAAAACTACAATCATAAATTTAATTCAAAGATTCTATACAGGATATTCTGGAAAAATTCTGTATAATGCACACAACATTGAAGAGTTTTCAATATCAGGATGGCGATCTATGATAGGATATGTACCGCAACAAACAAAAACATTTGTAGGTACTATCAAAGACAATATTACATTGTTTGAAAAGAATCCAGATACAAAGAGAGTTTTTGAATTATGTAATCAGTTGATGGCAAAAAAAGAATTAACTGATAGTATAACATTAGATTTACAGATAGATGAAAATGGAAGTAATCTATCTGGTGGACAAAAACAAATAATAGGAATAGCAAGAGCTTTATATAAACGTCCTAAGATCCTTTTGCTTGACGAGCCAACATCTTCTTTAGATAAAGAAAGTGAATTAGCAATTATAAACATATTAAAAGAAATAAAAAATGAACTAATCATTATAATGATAACTCATAAGCCAGAAATTGCAAAACTTTCAGATAAAATTTATGTTATAGAAAATAAGACATTTTCTTGTAATGGGAACCATGATGATTTAATATATAGATCCAATATGTATAGCAAGGCATATAATATGCTAATATCGTAAATTATGCGGGATCCTTAAAAAATAAAGATAAGGTCAATTCTCGTTTAATAATTAGAAAATAATACTTTCTAAGGAATGAAGCATTTTAAAATTTATTTTGATCTATATTATCGTTCTTTATGTATATATGCAACGCATCTTCTTAATGATACGAATTTGGTAGAAGATGTCGTTATGGAATGTTATATAGGGCTGTGGATTAAATTAAAAGGGGGTGCTCAAATCAGTGAGGTAAAGAATTATCTTTTTATTTCTGTTAGGAATGCCTGTTACGATGTTAATAGAAGAAGTAAAATAATTGCAAATTTCGTTAATACAGATCAAATAGAAGATATACTTTTTGACGAGGATGATGAGAATAAAGTGGAGAGGGAGGCAGAACTGTGGCAAGCGATTGATTCCTTACCACAGAAATGTAGAAAAATCTTTTTAATGAGAAAGCAAGAGGAACTTTCCCATGTTGAGATTGCGAATCAATTAGGGCTTTCTATTAAGACAGTGGAAAGCCAAATACGGAATGCTTATAAAAAATTACGAGATAAAATTGGTAAAATCTAAGTTGTCATGTCATTATTCATAGTTCTTATATATCGGAGTTGCTTTAAAAATTTGTTTCAATAAAAAACGTGCATATGAAAGAATTCAATAACAAAGACTTGAAGTTCTTTGTAGAGAATTATAAAGAAAATAAATATAATCCACAAAGGGCTTTTAAGAAATTTAAGAAGTTCATTGGAAACGATAAACAAAAGAACATCTATAGTTATTTACTTACTATTGCGGCATCTATATTGGTATTTATGGGGGTATTTGTTTGTTATTACCAATTTAATAAAAAGCAAGATATTATTACTTATATAGCAGGGGAACAGTACAAGAATATCATTCTGCCAGATGGTAGTAAGGTTGTTCTTGCCCCACATTCTTGCCTCAATTATAGTATAAGTGATATAACAAAAGGTAAACGTACTATCCAGTTTATGGGGAAAGCTTATTTCTCTGTTCATCATGATACTGAACATCCATTTGTTGTTGAAGGCCAGCTGGGGAGGGTACAGGTTTTAGGGACTATTTTCCAGATTGACGAACAGAAACGAGGCATATCTACTGTTTATGTCGTTGCAGGAAAAGTTTTTTTCTCGGGCTTGAATAGTAAAGAGGGGGTATTAATGACGAAAGGAATGAATTCAAAGCTAACCAACAAAAATGATAGACCTATAATAGTCTCTTCAGAGGGAATTAATCAAACAGCATGGGCAACAGGAATTTTTAGATTTAACAACACACCTATTAATGTGGTATTAAAAGAGATCTCTGAATATTATCATGTAACTCTTACAGCCAATGATTCAACAAAGAGACTCTCAGGAGATTTTGAAGTTTCAGATCTTCGTGAGGTTATAGAGTTATTAGAGCAAGCTCTTAATCTTAAGATACATGTAAATAATTAATGATATGCGACGTCTACTTTTAATATTTATTTCTTTATTCATTGGATGTTATAGTTTTGCACAAAAAACTACCATAAAAATAGAAATGGAAAAAATCCAGAAAAACTATGGAGTTCACTTCGTTTACAATTCTAATATGGATTTAAATCAATCCTACACTGGAGTTCCTCTAACAGAGATTCCGTTAAAGGAAGCTTTAAGACTGCTTTTTAAAAATAGTAAGATTAACTATATCCAAAGAGGGAATAACATCATACTTGAGCAACAAACAACTGTTCTGACAACGAAGTCTAAAGAACGGAAAGTAGATGACATTCATATATACACAATAAGTGGATATGTCAAAGATGAGAAAGGAGAACCTTTGATAAATGCAACAATATGGGATAAAACGAGCAAATTAGGAACAGTAACAAATGAACATGGTTATTTTAGCCTTTCTCTTTCTCAAGGAAACCATTCTATAAGTGTTAGTTACATAGGATTTAATGAAGAAACTAAGGCAATAATCCTAAATAAGAATTGCCAATTCGTATTCGTTTTAAAAGATAATGCTACACTAGAAGAGGTCGTTGTCCAAGGAGACTTAAATTCTCCTTTATTAACTACTCAAACAGGCAAATCTTCACTGACTTATAAAGATATTAATACAGAGTTTTCTTTGTTAAGCTCCCCTGATGTAGTTAAGACCCTTCAAAGAATATCTGGAGTATCATCTGGCATTGAATTAGCATCTGGACTGTATGTACATGGTGGCAGTGGTGATGAGAATCTTTTTCTTTTTGACGGTACGCCATTATATCAGATAAATCACTCTTTGGGACTGTTCTCTTCTTTTAATACAGAACTTATCAGAAATATTGATTTCTATAAGAGTGGTTTTCCTGCTCGTTATGGTGGGCGTTTGTCATCTATCACAGATGTAAGAACTAAAGATGGTGATATCCAAAACTATCATGGGAGTTTTTCTATGGGACTATTAGATGGAAAAATTAATTTAGAGGGTCCACTAATAAAAGGTAAAACCTCTTTTAGTTTCGGTATAAGAAGAAGTTGGATTGATTTTTTCTTAAAGCCAGCCTTTGCTATTGCTAACCACGGAAATAAAGAAGGAAATAAAACCTCGTTCAATTATTTATTTCACGATTTAAATGCAAAAGTTACACATAATTTTTCAGATAACAGTAAACTATCTATCAGTATATATTCAGGATTTGATAGCTATAATATAAATAATAATAGTATTTGGCTTCCTTATATAGAAGAGACTAAAAATAAATTTAAATGGGGAAATCTAAATACATCATTAAACTGGAGATTTTCATCAGGTAATAAATTATTTTGCAATATTACAGGATTTTTTACTCACAATCATAGTACACAAAATTATGTAGAGGAGAACCAATTGAAGAAATCTGAGAGCATAACTCAAAAGACGAGCCTTGATGTTCAAGATAATAATTCTCGTATCCATAATTGGGGGGTAAAAACAGATTTTGATTATCGGCCTAACGCCTATCACAAAATCAACTTTGGTGGAAATTATTCATTCCTTAATTTTAAGACACAAACAATACAACAAACACTTTTTTTAAAGAATGATGTAGAACAGAATGACACCACAAGAATAGAAACGTCTAACTGCAACCGTGCGCATGAATTCTCTTTTTATATAGAGGATGAAATGCGACTGACACGACGATGTGGTTTGGATGTAGGGTTAAACTATTCTTTTTTTAAGACTATCAATAAGCTGTATCAACATTTAGATCCGAGATTTGCAGTAAAGTATCTATTTAATGACAAATTTTCTGCTAAGTTATCATACACATATATGACTCAGTATGTTCATCAAATCGCTAGTACGTATTTGGAAATGCCTACCAACTATTGGGTCCTTACCACTTCAGCTATTCCTCCTACTACTTCCCGACAACTGGCGATGGGGCTGTACGCTCAGGCAACAAAAGATTTGAGACTATCTATAGAGGGGTTCTATAAAACCACTCATCATCTCCTTCAATACCGCAATTGGATGGGAGTACAACCACCTGCATCACATTGGGAAAAGGATGTAATTGAAGGAGAAGGGCGGTCATATGGATTAGAAATGGATATGAACTATAGAAAAGAAAGACATACTATACAGGCATCTTATACTTTATCTTGGGCGTTACGTAAATATGTCGAATTTGGTATAGGATGGTTTAGAGACAAATTTGACAATCGGCATAAATTCAACATAACATGGAGGTACGCTCTTAATAAACATATAACATTATTTGCTTCATGGATCTATCATTCTGGGAACCGAATGACACTTCCTACTAGATACATAACTTTGCCTATCTTGCCAGGTGAGTCAATAGGACTAACAAAACAATATTTTTTTGATGAACCTAACAATATAGGATTGCCTGCCTACCATCGGTTAGATCTTGGAGCTAATTTTACTCAAATAACTAAAAAAGGACATGAAAGAATATGGAATATCAGCCTTTACAATGCCTATTGCCATTTTAATACGATGTTTGCAAAAGTGTATCAAGACGAGAATGGTGGTTTTAAGATTAAATGTAAAGGATATATACCTATTATCCCTTCCGTAAGTTATACATTAAAATTTTAAGATAATGAGAACGTTTAGATATTATATAATTATTTTTTTTGTTATGCTTGTTGCTTGTCAAGATAATATGAATATCAAGGATTTACAAGCTAAGAACAAACTAGTTGTTTATTGTTTTCCAACAATAAATGACACTATAAAAATTTATATTTCACCTTCTATTCCTATAACTGGTTCAAAGGAAAGTTCAGATAGCGCTTACATTTCTTTTACTAATAATGGTATCCCTGAAACTGTCCATTTCCTAAAAAGGATAGATGATAACCAATTATATAAGAATGTCTATTATGTGGTAGGGACACATAATATCGGATCTAACATATCGCTAAAAGTCGTGGGTAAAAAATTTCCAGAGGTTAGGGCAATAACAACAATCCCTACTATTCCCGAAATTCAAAGCCTTTTTGTTGATACAATCTTTAGTTCAGGTAAGCCTTGTACACAAATAAAACTTAAGATTAAAAGTAGACAGATAAAAGCCTATTTTGCAGTTAAAGTAATTGGAAAAGAATCTATATATAACAAAGACAAAGATTCTATGGTTTACCATTTACAAACACAAGAAATAGATATTCATAATGAGCCAATATTAAATAATTTTACTAAAGGAGAAACAGCTATCAATACAGATAATAATTTTTATCATAATTTTTATGTTTTTGATAATACCACTTTTGCAAAAGATTCTACTTATACATTACATCTTTGTATTCCAAATAAATCTTATATAAGTAAATATAAAGTACAATTATATCATATAACTCCAGAGTTTTATCATTTTATCAAGAGTATTAATGATACAAACAATAATGAACTGGGGAATTATGGTATATCCTTTGTTCAGCCAGGCTATAGTAATATCATTAATGGTATAGGAATTGTGGGAGGATATTCAATGAAAGAGACAAAATGGATTCCAGAATAGGAGGGTACAGAAAAACGGCTTAATACGGTTGCCCACAGAATGGCAGAAAAGCCCACAGAACACACGGAAACACGTTATTTGCCCACATTATCAGCGTATTACCCAAACAATACGGAACACCGTACCACTGAAACCCGTTTGCAGCACTCAAACCGCCACGCCTTGAGGTTTTGCCAACGAATGGCAGAAAAGCCTACAAAACGCACGGAAAATCACTTTTTGCCCCTAAGATGTAAAGCGTTTGTAATCGAATGTAAAGTTTACGCCAACTTATCCCCCATAAAAGTAAAGTTCGTGTAAACCAAAATTAAACCTATGTAAACTTTTTACCCCTAAATGTAAACTTATAAAATGGGGCTGAAAGTGTTAAAAATAAAGGGTTTGGGTAAAATTTTCGTTATATACGCTTCGTTTTGTGCCCCATACTTACTCGCGATTATGGCGACAAGGAGAGCAAGGTGATACAAAATACCGTGGGCAACGTGTTCAGTGGACAGGTGGTGGGTGAAACTGCTAAAACGCCTTCAGAACGTTTCGGTAAGGTACTTCAACAACGGCAATCCATGACCATCAACCGAAACGATAAGTCCACCTCTATCTCCACACAAATGGATAGCCTTATCCCTGCATCAAAAATCAGCAATCTCACGCAAAGAATGTTCGTAGGTGCAGTGTCCGATAACTTTGATGAGCGCATCGACCAGAAGATTTTCCATGCCGAGATAGTTGTGGACAGTGCAAAAGTCTCTGCCGAAATGAAAGACTATAACCCCATCCCCGTCATTGCCGAGTTCCAAAACGAAATTGGCTCCGACAATCTCAAAGAGATTGTAGAAGGCAACTATAAGCGTGTCAAGCAAGAGACTTTGAACCTTGTTGAAAGCGAAATGGATCGATTAAGAATAACCCCAAATTAGTTCATTTAGTCAAGGAATAATAAAACAACTTAATTTATATCGTTTCACAAAAGAACCCTAAGAAAATCAATGGACCATAAATTATAGTTCTTCTGTAGTACATGATAGAAATTCAATACAATTACTATTTATCTCTGTTTTGCATAGTTTTGGAAATCCGTTAGTAATATTATAGTATATATATGGGGTATATTATATAGTTTTTATTGACACTTTGGAGCAGTTTTTCCATCTTAGTTTCTTTCTTGCTCATAATAATCTTCATAGCAAAAGGTTTAGGTAGCGCAAAAAAGGCGTTTTCATCAAAATGCTCTTCAGAATACGGTTCGGCAGAATAGCTTGATATAACATGGTAGAAGTGAGTACCCCTTAACTTCGTTTTATCATACTCATTGATAATGTAATTAGAGCTTTTCATTCTTGATGAATAAGCCCCAGTAAAACCAAATGAAATTATTTTGTTTATTTTAAAATCCAATTCAACAGTAAAAATGAATGCACTATTGTTTAACAGCAAGTGCCTATACCCTCCCTCTAAATGTGAAAGATTTGTCAAAATTGGTTGATTTCGCTTTTTTTCATAGGGCACTATATTAAAGTTATTATCTGATATTACTTGAAAAATATCTATTTGTTGAAAATACCGAATCGCAAAATTTGAGTTAATTAATTGCCTTTCACCATATAAAATATGACCTCTCCTCAATTCTTCCATTTCTACATTTATTTTTCTATTTACTTCAATTGGCTCATCTAATATTTCTTGTTGAAATATAGTTCCGTCTGAGCCTTACCTTCCAGAATTACAGTAGAGCTAGAAAATAGTAATAGTAGGAGAGATTGGAGTTTCATCTATAAGAAAGCTTAATGTAAGTACCCTCTAAATTTGGCAATAGACTTGTAACGGTTTGCCCATCTATTTTAGTCCAAACAACTTTAGCATATTCCTCTTTTTGGAGATCAAAGTCAACCTTTTGCTGTAATTCGTATTTTGTATTTGCGAAAGAAATGGTATCCGTTGCTATATATATACCACGACCTGGAAATTTGACATTATATCTACTGGAAGGAACAATTGTATAATACCATGTATTATTGATATATAGTATATCCTCATAATCAAACGGACGCTCTTGTGTAGCTCCTCTTAGATCGGTTATTTTCTCCTTAAAGCCAGTAAGTTTTGCAATAGTTATACTATCATCAACAATTTTCCCCTGCATATCTTGAAGACTGATATAAACCATTTTATTGTGAAACTTTTCCACATAGAAATGATCATCATCCTTATTACATGCTATAAGAGACATTGATGTAATAGCGATGGTACAATAGAGAAATTTAGAAAAAATATTATATGACATAATTAATTGTTTTTTTGTAATGACTTGAAAGATATCAAAAACCCTTATAAACAGCATTGGTATTTTATATATATTAACTATCCTGCTACTTGTTTTGTGAATATTTAAAAGTAAAAGGATACTTGGCGGATTCCATAAGCAAGTGCAAAGTTATACCATTTTTGTCATAATCATATCTATTGGCTTTATAAATCCATTTTTCTTTCTGGGTCTGTTATTTAATTTTTCCTTAATCTCCTTGATGTATTTTTTTGATATTCCCCTGAAATCTGTTTTCTTGGGTATATATTGTCTGATAAGTCCGTTCATGTTTTCTATGGTGCCCTTTTCCCACGACGAGTATGGATGTGCGAAATAAACGGTTGTATTGAGTTCTTTTGCTATAATCTGGTGTGCTGCAAACTCACGTCCATTGTCCGTGGTAATGGTTCTTACTGGCACCCCAGACCCTCTCAGCAGCCGTACTACAACATGCGCAAAGGGAACAGCCTGCTTTCCTGTTTCGAGTTTTTCCATATATAATAGATATGGAGGAAATCCTTCTTTCTTAACAACCCAAGCTATCTTAGATAAAATCTATAAATCTTATCAGAATAACAAACTTGTAAATATCAAGAAATACCCAAATTATTAATATTCTTTTAATTACATTCATTTTTTTGATTTTTGGATGTACAAGAAATAACGTGCCGCGAGATCATCAAATGTTAGAGAATTTCAATCTTCACGAGTCTGAATTTGAGAGATTGAGGAAAATTTCTGTTAAGTACGATGGATTTCATTATCACCCTATAATGAAACAGATTGTACAGCCTATATTATCTCATCTAAAGATAAAAAGGAATTGGACTCTTTAATCAAAAGGCTGGATATTATTAGTATACAGTATGATGGGATCTCGGAAGTATGCTTGCTCTTTCACACATGGGATGTTTCTATCAGCGGAGGGTACAAGGAAGTATGTCTATACTCCAAATCTTGAGAAAATATAAAGAACTAAGATAAAGAGGTTGACTTAGATCCCAGCACTGAAATGTATCTCGTAGAAAGAATTACCTCCTGATTTGGATCAAGTTGCTCAAAGATATTCTGCAAATATAGAGTTATATCGTCCTATAAAAAATGGTTGGTATATACATCTCAGTCGAGAGAATTATTTCTTGAGATGTATGCTATTCTTTTATGAGGTAATGTAAAGATGGATTTATTTTGATGCGCTCTATTTCTAATTTTATCAATGAAATAACCTCCCATTTTACACGCTTGTAGTTGGCTTCAATAGTCTCTTTGAGATTATCGGAGCCAACTTCGTTTGTAAAATCCGCTATCACGGGTATAGGCTGATAGGCTTTCATCTCTGCCAATACTTTGGCAGAATTCACAACTATCTCCGCATGGAAAATCTTTTGGTCGATACGTTCATCAAAATTGTCGGACACGGCACCAACAAACATACCCTGAGTAAGGTTACTGATTTTCGATGCAGGGATAAGGCTATCCATCTGTGTGGAGATAGAGGTGGACTTGTCGTTTCGATTGATGGTCATCGATTGTCGTTGCTGCAAGACCTTGCCGAACCGCTCAGAGAGCGTCTTGGCCGTTTCGCCAACGACTTGCCCGGAAAAGACATTGCCCACAGTGTTCTGTATCACCTTACTCTCTTTGTCGCCATAATCACGAGTGAGCTGGGAGAAGTCCTGAAAGCCCAAACATACCGCTACCTTATTACTTCGTGCAGTAGCAATCAGATTATCAAGTCCACGAAAATATATAGTCGGCAACTCGTCGATAATCACTGAAGATTTGAGCTGCTTCTTCTTGTTAATGAGCTTCACGATACGACTGTTATACAGACCGAGGGCTGCCGAATAGATATTCTGGCGGTCGGGATTATTGCCCACAACAAGAACTTTCGGCTCATTGGGATTGTTGATGTCGAGCGAGAAATCATCACCTGTCATTACCCAATAGAGGGCTGGAGAAATCATGCGTGAAAGCGGTATCTTGGCACTGGCTATCTGTCCCTGCAACTGGTCCTGTGCTCCTCCCTCCCAAGCGTCCATGAAAGGCGAAAGGTAATTGGAAAGCTCATCGTAGGAAGTAAGTATCGGGAATATCTGTGCGTAGGGACGGTTCAAAAACTCAATGGCATGAGGGAAAGTGCAGTACTTTCCGTCCTCATAGATTTTGAGAAACCAAATGATGGCTGCCAATAGGATAATTGGTGACTCCACAAAGAAGTCTCCCTGCTTTTGTATCCACGAACGATTGAGGTTGAGCATAATCGTGTAGGCACTCTCGTAAGCGTCCGATATATCCGTCATAAAGGCAGGATTGATAGGGTTGCAGCGATGGCTTCTTCGTGGATCGTCAAAGTTAATCACAAAGAACTGCGGTTTTACCTTGTAGGCATCTAAATGATGAAGCAGGTGATTATAAGCAATCTCGGAAAGGTCAGGGAACTTATAATCATAGATATACATCGCAAAGCCCTTTTCAATCTGCTGCTTGATGTAATTGTTCACGATAGCATACGACTTACCAGAACCCGGTGTGCCGAGCACCATCGAGGCGCGGAAAGGATTGACTACGTTAATCCAGCCATTATTCCACTTCTTCTTATAGTAAAAACGTGTAGGCAGATTGACAGAATACTCATTCTCCATCAGTCGGGTTTCCTGCATGAAGCTCTCATTCTCCGTATTGAACACATCGTCCATCAGGTTGTTCTTCAGCAGTCGGCTCATCCATACACCTGCCATCAGCAGGCAGATATAACCCACGGACAGTGTGAAGATATATAGAGTAGCTGCCCCAACCTTGCCGATGGGCAGTGCCAGCAGCCACCAATTGAGAAAGAAAAAGACGAAGCCGGAGAAAAGCACCGTCCAAACCTTTGGCCAAGTGATTTTCTCCTCCTTCACGCCTTTTGTCCCAAGGCAAGACAAGGCAAGGAAAACCACACAAAAGAGTTTTGTCCAAAGGATGGATGAAAACAATCCCGTGGTACGCTGGAAGTTCATCAGAATTTTATCAATGATGCCTAGCGTAACCCCCCAGACATGAAATGCCTCGTAACAGAACCAATAACAGTTGATAAGAAGGAATATCACCGATATACCCCGCATAAAGTCCATGACTTTGCCTAATGCCCTTAAATCATCTTCTTGTGCCATAATCGTATTGTTTTGGGAGCCTCCCCCGTCCCCTCCAAAGGAGGGGAGAAAGAAATGCTCGTTTGTTTAATGTTTTCGACGCCTAAGATTTACCTTACTCTGCCTGCGGAGCTTACGCTGCCACGCCGCCTCCTTCCAATCATCGTTGCCCGTAGATAGGAATGAGCCATCTGCCATACTTTCGATAAGTTCATCGACAAGGTTGTCGCTTTCCTCCGTATTTGGCTGCGAGGGTTGAACGGTTGCCGATTGTTCCAAATGGACAGACGGACTGCCATACAAGGTTTCGTCCAAGAATGGGTTATGGGCAGGATTGGAGAAATAGGCATTAAAAACATTGGCGGCATATCCCTTGCCCAATCGTGAGCCATTAAGAGCAATTCCCTCCTTGTCGTCAATGAACGTGATACCATATATTCGCCCGCTTTCGTTTTTTCGGATAAACACACGCAAGCCTTGTTCCTCCAGTCTTTGCTGAAGTTCTTCCTCTGTCTTTAGAGAGGTACGCATTGTTTGTAACACCCTGTACCTTATGATTGATATCAATGGCTTGATAGCTTGTTTGGACTTCTGCATCCTGTTCTGCACGGCTGTATAGCCCACACCACGTCCAATGTCCGAGGCGTGGATAGGGCTGCTTACCTTGTCTCCCTTGTCATTAGTCGGAACATAGACAAGTCCGTCATATTTCTTTCCCCGAAACTCTGTTTTGATTTCCTCTACGGCAAGGTTATATTTGCCCAAAATGGCGTTCAGTTCGCCCAAAGAACAGAAACGATAATGTTTCATCACCATGCGAAGAATACTTGCCACCTGCTCCTTGATATTTCCTTTTGTGGTATCCACCTTTGGCGTTTCTGTTATCGCTTTCTCTCCAACCTTTGAACTTGGGATTAGATTGTATTTCCTTTCCAAGGTATCAGTAATCTTCTTGCTTCTTCGCTTCTCAAATTTGTCGTTGATTTTCTTTCCCTCACCATTTATCCGAAGCGACACAATGTGGATATGCTCACGAGCGATGTCGTTATGCTTGAACACGATGTAGGGTTGCTTGCCATAGCCGAGTGCTTCCATATACTCCTTGACAATCTGTGCGAGTATTTCATCGGATAGTTTTTCGTCCGGGTGTGGATTGAGCGAGCAATGGAACACCATCTTCTTTGTTCGGCATTTTTCCGGTATCAAAGACTCCATATCGGCAAATACCTCTGCCATCGTATATGTTCCCTCTTTGTTTTGATACAAGTTTTGGGCAAAAAGAATGCTTGCTTCCTCTTTCTCTACCTTTTTGAAGTTATAGCCGAGTGCTCCTCCAAGGTTCTCCGTTGCAGAAATCTTCGCTATCATTTCTTGCGATAGTCTATGGTCAGACGGATAGCCTGTTCTTGCAATGCAATGATTTGAGCCGAGAGTTTCTCCAACTTTTCAAGCAGAATCTGTGCGGTCTTGACCGAATGATAGCTGTTAATGGCACGCACGGTCTGGTTATAGAGCACGCCAATTTTATGGATTTGTGCCGTCAGTTCTGAGAGTTTTCGGTAGTATTCCACGGCAGATTTGTCCACCGTTATCACCTTGAAACTCTCCCCAAGAATGCGACCACGCACAAAATCCGACTTGGTTTCTGCGCCCGAACGCTGAAACAAATCAATCGCTCTTTGCTGATCTTTTGGGTTGGGAAGCCGGGTGTCCCATCTGTCCCATCGTTCAATCTTGTCATTCATTATCTTTCCTTTTTGTAATTACGACTTTGGAGTAATTTAATTCCCCTTTGGGGCAAGGGTCTTTGTCGGCAAAAACGGAGTTTGTCGGACAAAGACACACCTTGCCAATATCAAGAGTTGATACGATTGAAGTATCCACCCTTGTGGGGTGTCTGCTTCGGGACGTTACCTCCATGTATTATTCTCGCCTGCAAAGTTACGGCAGATTTTCAAATATCTCATTATCAGCGATATTCACTCTTTTTCCTCGTATTTCCCTGCACTTCATCGCTGTAATAAAATCAGCAGAAATATCATTTATTTTGCAATCAGAACGAGCGAACAATGGTATGATAACACAAGCAAAAGATATATCATATTACCGCCTGCTTGCACCAAAGATGACAAGAAGGAACAATACATATTCATAACAATTTATTGTCATGACAAACTATTGTCAGTACAACAGATTGTAAGAACTCGAAATAGTTCTTTAGGACTATCGTATGAACCAAATGTAGTCAAAACAAACTGTCTGCTGATAACTCTTAAGAGTAAAAGAACATCCAAACATCAAATAGACAAATAATATAAACTAAGAAATTATCATTATGGAGAACAAACAACAACGCCCCCTCTTTTTGGGGTTCTCCTCGCAAAAGGGAGGAGTGGGAAAAAGTACTCTTGCCGAAATCGTAAGCAGCATATTGTACTACGAACAAGGCATCAACCTCTTCGTGATGGACTGCGACCTGTCGCAAGACTCTTTCTACAAACTGAGGGAACGTGAGAAAAGTATCGTTCAGGAGAGCGAAGAACTTTCCAAATCCATGCAGGAGTACTTTCATCACCTTGGCAAAAAAGCATACAGAATTTACAAGTCCGCACCCAAGGAAGCCGTCAGGACTGCACGAAGTAAAATCGACGGAATCAGCAACGAGAAGTACCAGTTGGTTATATTTGATTTCCCGGGACATGCCGGAACAACCGAACTGATGGAACTGTCCCTTCAGATGGACTATATCCTTTCTCCGATTGAAGCCGACATTCAGTCGCTGGTTTCATGTCTGGCATACGCCAAGACTATCACGGAGATTGGAGTTTCGATGTCCGACTCCCGGATAAAGGATATTATCCTGTTCTGGAACAAGGTGGACAGAAGAGTAAGGAACATCATCATCGATGAATATACAAAGCTCATCGACGAATACGAACTCACGCTCCTGCCCGGCTATGTATATGCCACGCACCGCTTCTCTCACGAACTTTCCACATACGGACTGCGCGGAGTGTTCCGCTCTACCTATCAGCCCCCTGCAAGGGGATTACGAATGGGTACAGGGCTGGACGAACTCGTCAATGAGATAATTCAACGTCTCAAACTAAAAACGAAAACAGAAAATGGCAACGATTGAAGAAAGAAAGCAACAGCTGGAAAACAAGCTGAAGAAAATGGCAGAGGACAATGTCGTGGTGAAACCTGTCACGATACCAAACTCCTTCGACCCTTCCGAGGATACTGAGTCCTCCCCAGCAACATCAGGGGAGGAAGACAATAATTTAGAAGAGACGAAAGAAACGAAAACAGCAAAAGAAAAACCGGTAGATGAAATAGAAAGAGAGGAAACGGGGAACACGGAACAGAAACGGGAAAGGAAGCCGAGAATGGAAAAGCCCTGCGTGTCCTCCCTTTCCATAGAGGACTACCGTTCCCTGTACTTTCATCCCGTCCGCTCCCAAATGCGGACAGCCTTCTCCATTAATCTGGAAACGCTGCAGAACCTGCGCAACGTGTTGCAGGACTTGGGGGAGCGTGTTTCCATAGCCGCATATATAGACAACATTCTTAGGGAACACCTGCGTGAACATTTCGAATTGCTCAACAGTGCGGCAGCAAAACAAAGACGCAAGACAACAATAACACTATGATGGAAACAATACTTTTCAGTTTTATACTGATACTCATCATCATTTGGATAATGCTGGGTATCCTGTACTTCTATATGCGGTATGTATCTCCGTATGGCATCCTTATCAAGAAAAATAAAAAGGGCAATGAGCAGACTAAGGAGAATGAAGCGACGAAGGAAAAAGACGGACAAAAAGGAGAAGGAACAGAAGATCAAGCCGAGTTTGTACTGATTGGCAAAAGCCGTTCCATTTCCCCTATTATCCCACAAGTTCCCTCTGCTTCTTCATCTGAAAATTCAAAGCAGAATAGTAATAATTTTGTACCGCAAAACTCCGAAAATAAAGATGACATGAAGGAAGAGGATAACGAGATGGAGGTTAGCTATGAGATGGAAAGAGAGGACGAAAACGAGGTTGCTCGCGAGGATCTGAGTCTGCCTATTGAGTCCGCATCTGAAGATGGCGAGGTATCCAGTCAATCTATCCTCGCACGTGACTTAGGTCGCATGAGAAAGTGGCGTAAGAACAGTGATGAGGTAGATGATGTCGAAGTCAAGGAAATTGTCGGTCAACTTAAAGGCACTGACTTTATGGAGAAATACAAGGAGTATGTCGCCAAAATGCAAGGTGAGCAGTCCATCCTGCTGGATAAAATCCGAAGCGCAGAGGAAGGAGAAGAGCAGACAGATGAATTGTCCACTTTCGATGCCTCCAGAAAGAACTCTTCTGACAATCTGATGACGGAAACTGACGATATGGGCGAGCGTCCACTGTCATACTATCTGTAAGACTAATGTTTTTATTCATATTGTAAAGTGATGCGGGGGTGGCTCAAAAGTAAAACAATCTGCCAATATCTGTCATACGATAAAACCGAGCTACCCCTTGTCACTTTCACCAAAATGAAAATAATTTGTTTAACAACTTAAAATAAAAACAGCAATGAACAACAAAAAGAAAATCACAATGCTGCTCCTGATGGCTGCCGCCACCGTAGGAGCTTATGCGCAGGGCAATGGAATGGCGGGCATCAACGAAGCCACAAAGATGGTAACCAGTTATTTTGACCCCGGTACCAAATTGATTTATGCCATCGGCGCCGTGGTGGGCTTGATCGGAGGAATAAAAGTCTATAACAAGTTCTCTAGTGGCGACCCCGATACGAGCAAGACCGCAGCCTCTTGGTTCGGTGCGTGTATCTTCCTCATCGTGGCTGCCACCATCCTACGTTCTTTCTTCTTGTAACAATGGCTGAGTGGGAAATCATCAAAGGTGTAGGTCGGACGGTGGAGTTCAAGGGCTTGAAGGCGCAGTACCTATTCCTCTTTGCAGGAGGATTGCTGGCTGTCTTCATCCTCGTGGTCATTCTCTATCTCTGCGGAGTGAGCCAAATAGCCTGTCTGGTCATAGGCGTAGTGGGTGCCACCCTCGTGGTGTGGCAAACGTTTGCCATGAACCGAAAGTATGGGCAATACGGACTCATGAAAAAGGGAGCCGTGAGAATGCACCCACGCTACCTTTTGAACCGCCGGACGGTCTATCACCTTATCTGTAACCTTCAACCCAAAAGAAAGAAGCAATGAGAAACAACAGTAAGATAAGTACCTTGGAGTCGAAGTTTCCACTGCTCTCCATCGAGCAGGGCTGCATGGTGAGCAAGGACGCAGATATTACGGTCGCATTCCGTATGGAACTGCCCGAACTCTTTACCGTCACTTCTACAGAATACGAAGCAATGCACTCTGCCTGGCATAAGGCAATCAAGGTACTACCCAATTACAGTATCGTACACAAGCAGGACTGGTTTATTAAGGAGGACTATCAAGGAAAGCTCTCCGATGGCGGACTGAGCTTCCTTGCCCGTTCCTCTGAACGGCACTTTAACGAGCGCCCGTATCTATACCACTCTGTCTATCTCTTCCTTACCAAGACCAACAAGCAGCGTATGGCTCAGCAGAGTAACTTCTCTTCACTCTGTCGTGGACACCTGCTGCCTAAGGAAATCACCAACAAGGACGAGGTGATGAAGTTCATGGAAGCCGTAGACCAGTTCGAGCGTATCATCAATGATACCGAGCAGATAAGGATTGTCCGCATGACTGAAGAAGAGCTGGTTGGCACAAATGAAAAAGGAGGACTGCTCGACAGGTATTTCTCTTTATCTGAAGAGGGGCATTCGTCTTTGGAGGACATCCGTCTGGGCGCAGACCTTGTGCGTGTGGGCGACAATATGCTTTGTCTACACACACTCTCCGACACGGATGACCTGCCGACAGCGGTCAGCACGGACAGCCGATATGAGCGGTTATCCACCGACCGCTCGGATTGCAGGTTGTCCTTTGCCGCTCCCGTGGGCTTGATGCTGCCGTGCAACCACATCTATAACCAGTATATCTTCATCGAGGACAGCGATGCTAACTTGGAACGTTTCGAGAAGCAGGCAAGGAATATGCACTCGCTGGCACGCTACAGCCGTAGCAACCAAATCAACGAGGAGTGGATACAGGAGTATCTCAATATTGCCCATTCACAGGGTCTGACCTCTATCCGTGCCCACTTCAATGTATTGGCATGGAGTAGCGATAAGGAAGAACTTCGCCAGATTAAGAATGACGTGGGTTCTGCACTTGCTCTTATGGAATGCCACCCTCGCCACAACACCATTGATGCGGCAACGCTCTACTGGGCGGGTATTCCCGGCAATGCAGCTGACTTTCCCGCAGAAGAGTCATTCTATACATTTATAGAGCCTGCCCTCTGTTTCTTCACGGCAGAGACGAACTATAAGGACTCGCTCTCTCCCTTCGGCATCAAGATGGCTGACCGCCTTTCTGGAAAACCTATTCATCTGGATATATCGGATTTGCCGATGAAAAAAGGAGTCATTACCAACCGTAACAAGTTCATCTTGGGTCCTTCGGGTAGTGGCAAGTCTTTCTTTACCAACCACATGGTACGCCAGTATTACGAGCAAGGAGCGCATGTCCTCTTGGTCGATACGGGTAACTCATATCAAGGCTTGTGTGAACTTATCCACCGCAAGACCAAGGGTGAGGACGGTGTGTATTTTACCTATACCAATGAAAATCCGATATCCTTCAACCCTTTTTATACAGATGATTACTTCTTCGATGTAGAGAAAAGGGAGAGTATCTGTACGCTGCTGCTCACGCTCTGGAAAAGTGCTGATGAACATATCACCAAGACCGAAGCAGGCGAACTCGGTTCTGCCGTCAATGCCTATATCGAACTTATCAGGACGGATCATACCATCGTTCCCTGCTTCAATACCTTCTATGAGTATCTGCGGGACGTGTACCGCAAGGATATGGAAAAGCGTGACATCAAGGTAACGCTCTCGGACTTCAACATTAACAACCTCTTAACTACATTGAAGCAATACTATCGTGGCGGTCGTTACGACTTCCTTTTGAACTCGGACAAGAATATTGACCTGCTCTCCAAACGCTTCATCGTCTTTGAAATCGATCAAGTGAAGGATAATAAAGACCTTTTCCCTGTGGTAACGATTATCATCATGGAAGCCTTCATCAATAAGATGCGCCGATTAAAGGGTATCCGCAAGATGATACTTATTGAGGAAGCGTGGAAGGCGATTGCTTCGGCAAACATGGCAGACTACATCAAGTATCTCTACAAGACGGTAAGAAAGTATTTCGGAGAAGCCATTGTGGTAACGCAGGAGGTGGATGACATTATTCAGTCGCCCATTGTCAAGGAGAGCATCATCAACAACTCCGACTGCAAGATACTGCTTGACCAGCGCAAGTACATGACCAAGTTCGATGGCATACAGGCGATGCTCGGTCTTTCGGAAAAGGAAAAGAGCCAGATACTCTCCATCAATCAAAACAATGACCCGAACCGACTCTACAAGGAGGTGTGGATAGGTCTGGGCGGTATGCAGAGTGCTGTCTATGCTACGGAGGTGAGCATGGAGGAATACCTGACCTACACCACGGAGGAAACAGAAAAGGTAGAGGTCATGCAGCGTGCGGAACAACTCGGTGGCGATATAGAGACCGCTATCCGACAGCTTGCCAATGAGAAAAGAAATAATAAGAAGAAATAAGTACGAACAATCAAAATAGCAGTAACAATGAAAAAGTTTTTATTTATGGCTCTCTTAGGATTGAGCCTTTCAGTTTCCAAAGCACACGCACAGTGGACGGTCTATGACCCGGGTAACTTTGCCGGCAACATTGCCAATACGGTCAAGGAGATAGCCACCGCCTCGAAGACAGTAAAAAATACCTTGGACGGATTCAAGGAGGTGGAAAAACTCTACAACGACACCAAGAAGTATTACGATGCCCTAAAGAAGGTGAATAACCTCATAGGCGATGCCTATAAGGTCAAGGAGTGTATTCTCATGGTAGGCGACATCTCTGAGGTCTATGTCACTTCCTACAAGAAGATGCTCTCTGACAAGAACTTCCGCCCGACAGAACTCGCTGCGATGGCTTCGGGCTACACCAAGCTTCTCGAGCAAAGTGGTGAGAGCCTGAAAGAACTCAAGTCCATCGTCAAGAGTAATGTCTTCTCGATGAACGACCACGAGCGTATGCAGCAGATAGACCGTATCTATACCACACTACGCGAGTACCGCTCCTTGGTGTCGTACTATACAAGGAAGAATATCTCCGTGAGTTATGTCCGTGCCCGTGAGAAGAACGACCTTGCCTCTGTCAAGGCACTCTACGGCAACACGGCAAGCAGGTACTGGTAAATCCACAGACAAAGAAAGAACTTGAACGAACTTTCATAAAAAAACTTTTGCTTATGGATTTTGCCAGTTTACATGAGCTGCTACGCTCCACCTATGACGAGATGATGCCACTCTGTGCCCAGATGACGGGCATTGCTAAGGGGATAGCGGGCTTGGGTGCGCTTTTTTATATTGCCCTTCGGGTATGGGCTTCCATTGCTCGTGCCGAGGCAATCGATGTGTTTCCTTTGCTACGCCCCTTTGTCTTGGGCTTCTGCATCATGTTCTTCCCGACAGTCGTACTGGGTACGATGAATGCCGTTCTCTCGCCCGTAGTGCAGGGAACGGAGATGATGGTACATCAGCAGGAAGGCAACTTGGCGGAACTGACCGCAAAAAGGGATAAGCTGCAGGAGGAAGCCTACCTCAGGAATCCCGAGACGGCTTATTTGGTTTCCAACGAAAAGTTCGACCAGAAGATAGAGGAAATGGGCATTATCGGTCCAGAAGATGCCGTGACGATTGCGGGGATGTATGCCGAGCGTGCCGCCTATCAGACCAAGCAATGGTTCATGAAACTTGTTCACGACTTTTTGGAATTGCTGTTTCATGCTTCGGGACTCATCATCGACACGCTTCGCACCTTTATTCTGATTGTCCTTTCGATACTCGGACCTATCGTGTTCGGCATAGCCGTATGGGATGGTCTTGCAGGATCACTTACGGCTTGGTTCTCACGCTATATATCGGTCTATCTGTGGCTGCCTGTCAGCTCTATTCTTACGGCACTGCTTACCAAGATACAGGTGCTGATGATGCAGAAAGACATAGATGCGCTCAGCGATCCGAACTATCTGCCTGATTCGGGAACGTGGTATTACATCGTCTTCTTCCTTATCGGTATTGTAGGCTACTTCTGTGTACCTACTGTGGCAGGTTGGATTATTGAAGCTGGAGGCGGTATCGGCTCCTACGGTCGCAATGTCAACCAGACAGCACAGCGTGGCGCACAAGGTGCATACACTGGTGGCAAGGCTGCCATGGCAGGCGCAGGTGCCGCTGTGGGAAATGTCGGTGGACGTATCAAGGGAGCACTGCTCAAAGGAAAATAGAAATGGAGCAACGATGCTTAATTAATCAACAGGTATAAAAGAGAAAAAATGGAATTCAAATCACTTAATAATATCGAGACCTCATTCAGACAGATACGGCTCTATGCCTTTGTCTTTGCCATCGTATGTGTGGTAGTAAGCGGTTATGCTGTCTATGCCTCGTACAGCTTCGCCAAGGAGCAGAGGGAGAAAATCTATGTGCTTGACCAGGGAAAGTCGCTCATGCTGGCTCTCAGTCAGGATGCAAGTAGAAACCGTCCCGTAGAGGCAAGAGAACACGTGCGTCGTTTCCATGAGCTCTTTTTCACCATTGCGCCCGACAAGGACGCCATCGAAAAGAACATGGAGCGTGCTTTTCTGCTTTGCGACAAGTCAGCTTTCAACTATTACAAGGACTTGGCAGAGAAGGGCTATTATAACCGTGCCATATCGGGTAATGTCAATCAGCGCATAGAGGTGGACTCTATCCACTGTAACTTTAATACTTACCCTTATGCGGTAACGACCTATGCACGAGAGTTTATCGTCCGTCAGAGTAACGTTACAGAGCGCAGTCTTGTTACGACCTGCACGCTGCAGAACTCAGTCCGTTCGGACAACAACCCGCAGGGCTTCCTGATGGAGAACTTCCTCGTCAAGGAGAATAGGGATATACAGACCTATAAACGATAAGGCTATGGCAAGTAAAAGATACTTTTTACTCTCCCGTCAATATCTGCGTTTTCACCTATGGCTCCGCCATCGATGTGAAAGGCTCACGATAAGGCAGCGCAAGGCTATCGTCTATGGGCTGAGTTTTATCTATCTCATCTGTTCCCTTTGGATGATAGCGCAGTTTTTCCTTCCTCCAAAGAAGGAAAAACTACCCATTCCCACGGGAAAGTTGACGGACAGTCCGATACGGACAGACAGCACTTTACAAGAGTTACACGGCAATTTTTACCTACAACATCATCAAACAATCAAAGAAAATGGATAATAAACAGAAAGAACAAATGAAAAAAGGCTTGGTCTTCGGAGGTTTGGGACTGCTGTTTGCCCTTTCAATGTGGTTTATCTTCGCACCTTCGGGCAAGGATAAGACCGCAGCGGAGCAGGGGCTCAATGACAGTATCCCGCAGGCAACGACTGAAAAACTCACCGAAAACAAGCTCAAAGCCTATGAATTAGGCGACAAAACACACGAGGAAGAACAGACCCGTGAGGAGATGGGCAGGCTATCGGACTACTTCGCACAGAGCACTGCTCCATCAGAGGCGCAGCGTGCGGAGGTGGCTGCATCGACGGAAAAGATAGAAAACTCGATGCACCGCTATGAGGAGAATAATCGGCTGTTGAACTCTTTTTACGCCCCCGATCCACACGAGCAGGAGCGTGAAGCCTTGCGCTCGGAAATCGATAACCTTAAAAAGGAACTCTCTTCCAAAGACAGCAAGCAGGACGATGAGGAGAAAAGGCAGCTTGCCCTGATGGAAAAGAGCTATCAGATGGCAGCAAAGTATCTGCCCAAGACATCATCTGTGCCACCGTCATTGGAGAATGCTTTTGCGAATGATAAGGGAAACACATCCACAATCACCGATATTGGAACAGAAAAGGGGCAGATGCAAGCAAACGCTCCAGTTATGGAGGTCTTGGCGGAACGCAAACAGGTGGTGTCTTCGCTCGGTCAGCCGATGAGCGATGCGGATTTTATCAAGGAATATGGAACAAGAGCACGCAACTTGGGCTTCCACTCGCTAACAAGTACGGCTGCACCCACGATGCGCAACACGCTCAAAGTGGTGGTGGACAGAACGACCACGCTCAAGGAGGGCGACAATGTCGTGCTTCGTCTGCTTGAAAGTGCCAAAGTGCAGGGCTTGCGTATTCCACGACAGAGCCGACTCATAGCCATTGCCAAGATTGAGGGCAACCGTATGCACCTGCTCATTAAGAGTATTGAGGTTGGTGGGCATATCATAGCCGTCAAACTCTCGGCATACGACATGGACGGACAAGAGGGCGTGTATATACCAGGCTCGGAGGATATCAATGCGCTTAAGGAAGTTGGGGCGAACATCGGCGGTTCAATGGGCACATCCTTTACCTTCGCTTCCTCTGCCAAAGACCAGATTATCTCCGAGGCTGCCCGTGGGGTGATGCAGGGTGCAAGTCAGCTGCTTCAGAAGAAACTGCGCACCGTCAAGGTAACGCTCAAAGGTGGCTACCGCCTTTTCTTGGTTCAGTCCAAATAAAACAATCGAAAATGACAAGTAAAAAATAACATCAAATCAATAGCAACAATGAAGAAATTTATTTTATCAATGGCTATGCTTGCCATGGTGGGAGCAACAGCCACAGCACAGGAAAACAATGATGGTCTGACACCAAGCCGTCTGCTTACTTCGGGAGAGCTTTTTCAAGGTATGAGCCGTGCCATTCCAACGGGGCGTGTCGTACTGCCGTATGGTCTGGACGTTACCTTTGACAAGACCGTGCATCTTATCTTCCCTTCTGCCATTCGCTATGTAGACTTAGGTTCGCAGAACATCATTGCAGGAAAGGCGGAGGACGCAGAGAACGTATTACGTGTAAAGGCTGCCGTGAAGGACTTTGAGACGGAAACCAATATGAGTGTCATCTGTGAGGACGGCTCTTTCTATGCTTTCAACGTCAAGTATGCCGATGAACCGGAGAAACTCAGCATTGAGATGAAAGACTTTCTTTCCACGACAGAAGGCAGGCTGCCAAGCAATCGCTCTGATATTTACTTTAAGGAACTTGGCAACGAGTCGCCCGTATTAGTAAAGCTGATGATGCAGACTATCTATCAGAACGACAGACGCTGCATTAAGCATATCGGTACGCAGCAGTTCGGCATGAAGTTCCTACTTCGTGGCTTGTATGCCCATAATGGCTTGCTGTATTTCCACACTCGTATGGAAAACAGAACGAATATGCCGTACTCAGTGGATTTTATCACATTCAAGGTGGTGGATAAGAAGGTAGCAAAGCGCACCGCCATACAAGAACAAGTATTACAGCCACTTCGTGCCTATCACCAGGTGATGCAGGTGCGTGGCATGGGTAGTGAACACGCTGTGTTTGCGCTCGAGCAGTTTTCTCTTGCAGAAGACAAGCAGCTTGAAGTGACGCTCTATGAGAGAAATGGCGGTCGTACGCTGACCTTTTATGTAACGGCAGAAGACCTGCAGCTGGCAAAGAATATTGATAACCTCAAACTGAAATGGTAATGAAGAAGAACAATATCATTCTAACAGTATGCGTTGCGGTGGCCATGACTTTCAGTCTGTCATCGCAGGCACAGCAACTGATACCCAAGCAAAGGGGCGTAGAGGTCGTGGGGAATGTTCCACTTATCAAGGGTGAAAAGTTCCTTGCTGCTGACAATTTCGGTATGGGAGCATCACTCACCCGCTATCTGGGTCGTGAGAATTATACTTTTGTTATGGCAGAGTATGAACAGCAGAATATGCCGTACAGAAGTTATAACGTAAAACTCAAGGATGCACTCTTACAGGTGGGCTATATGTACCCTGTTCTCTCCGACAGAGGCAAGAACGTGTTCCTCTATGCTGGCATATCCGCATTGGGCGGTTACGAGGAATTGAATGAGGACAAGAAGCTGCTGCCCGATGGAGCAACACTGCTTGACCGCTCACGCTTCGTCTATGGCGGTGCCGTGCATGGCTCGTTGGAAGTATTCCTTACGGACAGGCTTCTGTTTCTTGTCAAGGCACAAGGGCGGTTGCTCTTCGGCTCTGACGTACATCGTTTCCGTCCTGCGCTATCAGCAGGACTTAGGTTTAATATTTAATAGAAAAGAAACATGAAAAAGAAGATATTAAGTTCAATATGGGTAATGGGCGTACTTGCCCTTGCCGTGTTTTGCCTATCTGCTTGTGATAGGGAGCTGGATGTTCAGCTGTCTTATCCGTTCACTGTCGAGACGATGCCGGTTCAGAAGGACATCATAAAGGGACAGACGGCTGAGATACGCTGCACGCTAAAACGAGGTGGTGAGTTTGCTGACACTCGCTATACGATACGTTATTTCCAGTCTGACGGCAAAGGCTTACTAAGAAATGATAACGGTACAATCTTCAAGCCGAACGACCGCTATCCGCTAACGAAAGATGTGTTCCGCTTATACTACACCTCGCTCTCCACCGACCGCCAGACAATTGACGTGTACGTGGAGGACAGTTTCGGTAAGATGCAGCAACTGACTTTCAGTTTCAACAACGAAAAGGCGGAGGAAAGGGGAAAGACCACCGCAGTAGTAACCAGAGCCTTGAACGATGCGAACAGCTAAACGCTTTGCTTTATTCTGTATAATGTGCTTGCTCTGCCAGCCGATCCTTGCCCAGCGCAGGGTACGGTTGGCAGACTTGCCACCTTTTGAGCGTGCAGTTGTCGTAGTGAAATACTTTGAGGGTATGCACGGCTGGAAGAATTATCCGTATGTTGGATATGGGCATCAGCTGCAACCAGGAGAACGTTTCACAGCAGATATAACGGAACGACAGGCGGATTCCCTGCTCCGTGCCGACCTTTGGAAATGCTTTGAACACTTTAAGGGGTATGGTAAGGATGCGCTGTTACTCAGTCTACTTGCCTATAACGTGGGCGTGGGGCGACTGCTCGGTTATGGCAAACATTCTAAGAGTAGGCTGCTACGAAAGATAGAGGCTGGAGACAGGAACTTCTATCGGGAGTATGTTTCGTTCTGCCGATATAAGGGAAAGGTTTTGAGAGGGTTAGTCAAGCGAAGAAAAGTAGAGTTTGCATTGTTCTTTATTTCTTAATCAAATAAGGCTTGTAAGAAACTTTTTGTTTCATATATTATCGTTATGTCATTTTAAATGAGTATATTTGTTGTCGTTAATAAAAATGATTAAATATTTATGTTAAAGTACTTAAGAACGAAAGATAATGACAATGGAATAAAGTTAAAGAAAGTTGCAAATTCTTATCCCATATTTATTCCTGATTTTGTTGAAAAGAATCCTCTTATGATGCGAGAAGAAGAAGGAGAATGTTTTTTTAAACGAGGTGTTATTTTTTGGATTAAACAGGAGAACGAATCCTTTAATATATATGAATTAGAACGGGAGGCTTCATTTAATGACATTTGTAATTCTTTAGAACTTTAAATGGAATTAGTAATTCGAGGTGTAGCACCGCTATCATATAACTCAAAAAGAAAAGACGTGTATCAAAAAAAAATACGCTCGGCTTTCTTGCAAAAATTCAAAGGGAATGTGCCAAAATTCCCTACTGGTATAGAATTATATGCAAAAGCGTTTTTTTTCACAAGTGATGGAGTTAATGTCGATACTGATAACATTAGTAAGCCAATTTGGGATGCTTTAAATGGGCTTTTATATGATGATGATTGTAATATCGTATTGCGCATGGCATCTGTTATAGATGTCGAACGTCATCCAATTACTACTATCGATGCAACTAAAATAGACGGTGATGTGGCAGTAGAATTAATGCAGGGATTAACAGATAAGAATGTTAAGTGTCTATATCTTGAATGTAGTAAATTTTATGATACAATGGTAAAAATAGGAGAAATTAGTATATGAAACCATTAAGAGACTATTTAATACAAAACTTTGAAAAATCTACTCTTGCGCAGATTGCTGATGAGTATAAAAAAAAAGGATATACTATTAAAAAAAATGTTTTGATAGGTCCCTTTAGAGTTGACCTTGCAGCAATCAAGGATGATGAAATTGTATATATAGAATTAAAAACTCGTACGGAAAGTTTTGAAGCAAAACAAAGAATAAAGGCAATGGCTGATTACTTTAAGAATGTACCTAAAGCTAAATTTAGAGTAGTCATTTCACGTTTCCCTGAGATAAAGAAAATAGATTTTTATAATATTGACTCTATACTATATGACTATTTTATACTTGATTTCCCATCAGCATTAGATAAACTTTCAACCCATACAAGTATAGAAGAAGTATATGGGGTAGATATAAGTGAGATAAGTATCAAATCCGACAGTCTTTATATCATTTGTGATGGAAAGGTAGTAGTTTCTCTTCAGTATGGTTCAGATTTAGAACAAGATGCTGAAGAAGATTCCATGTGTATATCTTTTCCTTTTAAATTTAAAGGAGCTATCTGTCATAGTGGGAAAGAATATAAAATAAAAGAATGTGAAGAATTAGAAATTGATACAGATGCATTTTACGAGTAAAACACAAAAGATATAAAGCTTAAAAAATTATTGTTGATTTCCTATTCATTATATCAATATAAGTGTTTTATTATATAAAGTGATTTATTTGTTCTTCTAGTTATGGACGAGTTTTTTGTAGAAATCTAAAAAATGTAAGACTTTCTACCATGTTTCCTCCCAGCTTTCTGCAATTAGTTCAAACACTGCATCGAAGATGTATTGTGTCCGAACTCTGTAAAATTTCTTCTTCATAATCTTAAAATTCAACTTTTAATAATCTGTATTCCTTTGGCACTCCATTGGATAATTTGCAGTGTTTGAGCCAAAAGTGATGTGCACCATAGCCGTATGCAAAGAATTTGTCAAGTTCTGTTTCTTCGGCTATTTTGTTGATAGCCGACCTTAACTCCTCTTTGTTGTCAGATAGGGTTATTGCGTTGATAACCCTAATGAGAATATGCGGTATCTCATCTGCCCAGTTGTAGATAATGTTTTCAATCTCTGTTTTCATATCTCTGATAATTTAATGGTTCATACTTTATGCTGTTGCTTTCATTCTTCGGCTTATAAGACCTCGATTGGCATTCACAAGGTTTACTATCTGCTCGTGATATTCCGTATTCTTGTTGCATTTCCCACGACTTTGAACCACTTCCAAAGTTCGTAATGATACTTCAATGGTTTCTATTCGCTTGCCTTCAATGGTAGCCGAAAGGATAAGGGAGTCCTCCTTGAGGTAGTATGCATTAGAAAATACGCAATGATGCATTGATACACCTTCTTCCAAATGTTCCTGCACGCTCTCCAATACGTGGACTTGGATAGTGCCGTCCGTGAAATGGATACCGAAAAACTTGGATTTAAGTTCTTTGAAACGCTTTTCATCTTCCATTGCCTTCTTTTGCTTCTGTTCTATCTCCTCCCTTTCACGCAATCTGAGAAGTTCCTCGTGTCTGCGGTCGTGTTCGCCTTTAAGGTCAGTTGGGCATAAATATTTTGGATTATGAATATCCTTTCCTAATCTTCTAAGTGTATCTACATAATCACTCCAAAGAGAAATGTCTGCTATCTCATAGCCGTTACGGACTGCAATCTTGTAGGACTGCCATAGTTCCTCAAAAGTCCTCCTGTTGCCAAGAAAGTAACGTAAGTGGTCTGTACGACCTGCCTTTAGCAATGTTTCCACACGGCTGTCTGTAAGCAATGCAGGAATAAGTTGGGTAGGCACGATGCCATAGAAATTATCCTTAAAACCATTTCTGCGAAGTATGTCTGTAACCTTGAACTTCGGATATATCGGTGAGTAGGCAATATGCTGATAGGCTTCATTATCGTTGCGTATCGCCATAGGACTATAATAGGAAAAGGTATCAACATAGTGTCCCAATACCCTCTGTATAGCAACCACAGCTTTTCGCCCCTGCATATTCCACCAATATTGCCCAATCTCTATTATGGAAGCCTGTGCTTTGTAACCTTTCTCCATACCCACAATAAGTAGGAACATACGTAATACTTGAAACTCTCCACAAGTGGTAAGTATGGTGAAATACTGCTTTTGCTGTAACTTACGCTCGTATGTTTCTCTGACCTGCAACTTTGCCCTGCAATGAGGGCAAGTGCAAGTTTCTCTATGTTTGTCCATTACCCAACTATACCCACAATCCATACAAGTGGTGCGACCTTTTGGCAAGCGGTAGGCGAAGTGGTCTATACACTCACGAAATGCCCACTTACTTTGTGTCTTGGTTATCGGGCGAAGATGCTTGCTTTGTTCCAAAACTGCTTTTTCAAATTTGTTTCTCGGTTTCATAGGCTTAAAAATCAAATAGTGATGGTTGTACTTGGGTTGCTATGTTCTCCGTCTTTTTCACTCGTGCGTTACGGCTCTGTATCTTGGCAAGTTCCTCACGCAGATATTGCTTAATGGCTTCCTGCCTTGCTTCGACTTTTTCTTCCTCCGTTAGTTCCACAACGTGATTAACGGCAACTTGGCAAGAAACAGCCTTGCCGACCTCTATATCGTCCTCATCGTAGTAGTGAACAGCCATAGAGAAGATTTCATCATCATCAAAGCCGTTGCAACCACTTTTCTGCACTTCATTAAGAATGTAGGTGATGCACTCCTCGATATTCTTGTTCGGTTTTATCAAGTTAGGGGCAAACAAAGGGTCTGTCATAGCACGCTGATTGAGATACTCGGCTATTGTCCGTGTGAAATGTTCTGTTCCTTTCATATTGCTTAGTATTTTGGGATTTCTACAATTTGATTGATGCGCCCATATAGGTAGGCTCTTAGGCTTGTTCTGTCGGGTGCGTAATACTCTGTCCATTGTCCGTACTGATTGACAAGGTATTTCTTCAGTACATCAAAGAAGTCAAAGCGATAGCCTTGTAGGGGAACGGCTGTTCGGAAAAAGGTGTTTGAGTTTACCGCTTCACATAACCAATTCTTTTCCTCACGGCTCATCATTTCGCCACGATTGAGTTTCACACGTAGGAGATATACTTTGCTGTTACGGAGGTTCTCCAAAGGGAGTACGTCCCATTGTACAAACTTAATTGCCAACACTTGCTCACTTTTTTCAGCCACAGGGTTAATGCGGTAATGAGAGGAGGAGCTATATCCTTTTCTGTTCATCGAAGATGTTGTATTTACCTTTTGCTTATCCATAGCGACATTTTTTTTATGCGTCCAAAGATCGGAGTATGCTGATTCCTTTTTGTAGCAAAATAGAGGTAGCGGGGTAGGCTTACACAAGGTTTTGGCGGAAAATACTACCCAACGGTGTGGAGATTTTCCAGACAAACCAAGTGGCACAGACCTTTTGAAAGCCACAAGCCCCGTACTACCTTTGCGGATAAAAAGGAAACAGAATCCATCTCCTTGTCATCGCATATCGTGGAGCATTGGAAAAGAAGCAAAAGTGCAACGCTCGTAGTGGAAAATAGAAAAGGTGGTTTTCTCAAATTGCGAGATAACCACCTAATGAAATAAAACGAAGGTTTTACAGAGCTGTGCTTCTCAAAGCACGCAGAGCAGGATGGCACAGAGAATCGCCAGCCAGAAGAGAATGCTCAGCAGCGTAAATGCCACTTTCAGAATTACCCTGACTATAAAGTGTAGTATCAGAAAACTTGCAATAACTGACACGACAGTTACGACTTGTTGCGTTACTATCTTTGAGATCAGCCAAATGGCACCGATAACGATGGAAAGCAGGATTGCGAGTTCTATGAAGCGTGTCCAACCGAAGTGGCGGACTTGCTTGAGAGAAGTCGGCTGCTGCTTTTCCTTATCGGTTTTGTTCGATGCGTCTGCCCTGATGAAGGCAGGTGTGTGAACGATTTCGTTAAGCCGTGAGGACAATGTAAGCTCGCTTCTATTGTCTCGGCGAGAAATCGCACTTTTAAGAACGTCTTGATTCATGATGATTATATTCATATCGGAGCTTTTAATAGTTTCAAGAGCAATAACAAGATGCGCAGACTACACAAAGACAAGTGTTTGAAAAAACTCTTGGCGTGTGGAGTGGAGCGTTTATCTTGGCTCTTGACACTACAAAAGCTCCGTATGGTGCTACATCAGTCCATGTTTTCACCGCCTACGGTTGGCAGACTATTGACCTCTATGAGCAGAACGATAGTCCCTGTCAGTTCGGTGTAGAGTTTCTCATACTCTGGAGTTGCGCCAAAGTCGTCTGTTAGTTCATACTTGTCGAAAACGCTTTGCACAGCCTTATTCTTTAGAAGTATTGGTGTTAGTCTTTCGGGGAGCGGAGAGGGCAGTTCTTTCTCGAACTCATTCTCTAAGACAGACACAAGTGTATCATACTTTGAAAAATGCAATCCTCGATGCAACACTTCGCTTGCCATCGTCTCCGCCTCTGGGTGAGAAAAACCTTGTGCTATAGCATCGCAGTAAGTTGTCAATGCTTCGTCTGCGCGAGCAGTTATAAACGTATTTTCATTCACTCTCTCTGGAAAATGCTCTCCGAGATACGCTTCCAACTTCAAACGGAAGTAGGATAGTTCTTTCTTTGTTGTTGTCATAATCTTCTTGGTTTAGGGTTGTACATTATTTTGAGTTGATGCCCATAGCAACATTGAACTTGTCTAACTTGCCAGCCAACTGTTCCATATCGTGTTCTATCTTCTTATTGGTTATACGGGCATAAATTTGTGTAGTTTTAATGTTGGTATGCCCCAACATCTTCGATACACTTTCCATAGGAACACCCTTGCTGAGCGACATGGTTGCAAACGTATGTCGGGCAAGATGGAAGGTCAGATTCTTCTTGATGCCACAAATATCGGCAATTTCTTTCAAATATGCGTTGGTTTTCTGATTAGTTAAGATGGGAAACAGTTTGCCGTCCCGATAGGTCTTATGACTGTATTTGGCAATGATACTCTTGGGTATGTCAAGAAGCAACACATTTGTCTCCACACTTGTTTTCTGCCTTTTGGTCATAATCCACTGCTTATCATCAAGTGTTACGATATTGTCTGGTGTGAGATTGGAAACATCAATATATGCTAGACCTGTGAAACATGAAAAGATGAAAACATCCCTTACTAACTCCAAGCGTTGAATAGCAATTTCCTTGTTGGCTATCTTCATAATCTCCTCATCCGTGAGAAAACCTCGATTGACAGGCTCCAAGTGAAAACGATGATTGAGGAAGGGGTCGTGAAGAAGATAACCACGTTTTTGCGCATAGATAGTTACGGTCTTGAGTGCCTTCATCTTCTTGACTGATGTGTTGTAAGCGCAACCTGCCACTGTACTCAGATATAACTCAAAATCCTGTACCACGGATGGTGTGAACTCTGTCAGTCCTACATCCTTTCTTCCATACTTATGAATAAGGAATTCTGAGAAATGTCTTCTTAAAACGCTGTACTTTTGTAGGCTGTCTTTGCTGATGGTGTGTCCGACGCGTTGCCTGATGTCTTCGTTGAATCTGTCGAATACAGGGAGGAAAGTTGTATACTCCCTGTCTTTTCCCACAAAATAAGAGCGGATTTTCTCCAATGACAGGGAGGAGTCGTCCTCAAATTTGTGATAGATGTTACTCAGTGTAGCAGAAATAGAGTCCAATGCGGCATTAGCGGATAAGGTTTCTGTCGTCCGACCTTTGAGCCGACTTGTGGCATTGTTCCATACTGTCTTGTCCACGAAGATTTTCGTAGATCCGAAATTTGCCATCTCTCCGTTAAGGAATACACGGAGCATTACAGGCGACTTTCCTTCTTTGTTCTCATAGTTTGAGCGTAGGTAGAAGGACACCTTGAAAGTTGTTCTCATAATGCATCATTCTTTTGTGTAGCACTCGGCTGCAAAGTTAATATATAACACTCTGAAAAAGAAAGAATTAATGCCGTCAATATGGTATTCAAAATCCCGTCACTGCTACATTTTTTGCTGCTACAATTTTTGTGTAGCAGTTTATGTAGCAAAAATTGACCGAATGATGATTGTCAAAACATAGGGTTATGCCGTCAGGCGATAAAGGTATATACAAAGAAAAATCGTTGTAAAACCTTGATTTTACAACGATTATCTAAATTTTGAAGGCTAAATTGACAACCCTTGTGAAGTCCTTTTGAAGCCTATTAGCGGAGAGAGAGGGATTCGAACCCCCGGCACCTCTCAGTGCGACGGTTTTCAAGACCGTTGTAATCGACCACTCTACCATCTCTCCAAAATTTTGATATGGAATATCTTTATATCAAAACTGAATGCAAAATTACATCTTTTAAACCAAAAATCACTTTAAATCTTTTTTAAATTCTTCAACATTATAATTTATTAACAAATAAGTATTGGTGGGCAAATGCCATTGCAAAGTTTAGAGTCCGCTGCTTTGCAGCCATGGCAATTTATTAATTCAGTGAACACTACTTAATATATGCACTTTCCTACTTTTTACGAAAAATGAGATTTTATACAAATAGTTCTAAATCTTACTAATCAGCAGTTATATTCTTTACTCTATTTTTTGTATCGTGTGCGACATTGCTTGTAGCCCAGCTTAATAAGGTGAGACATCATTTTTTTTGATGTATGTCTCAAGTTCACCTGAAAATCATTTATGGTATTGCCTTGAATTGATTAGGGGGTATCATAATTTTATGGTATTTTTCATCTTTATGTTATTTGGTTATTCTTAAAAGTGTTACCTTTGCATAACATTTAGACATACAGATATGGTTTCCAATAAAAAAAACAGGTGGAGGTGTCTGCCAGGCCAACCACTGACAGAACTTGACAAGAAAGTGTTGTACTGGCAGAACAAAGGCAAATTGGTGCCCACTCGTGAGATGGTTAAAACACCTGAACAGATAGAGGGCATACGCATTGCCGGCAAATTAAACACGGGATGTCTTGACGCTGTGGCGGCTATGATCAAGCCTGGCATCTCCACGCAAGAGATTGACAACGTGTGCATGAAATACTGCGAGGAGAATCACTGCCACCCCTCTTGTCTTAACTATGAAGGCTTTCCCAAGAGCGTGTGCACAAGTGTCAACGAGGTAGTTTGCCACGGCATTCCCAAGAAAACCGATATTTTGGAGGTTGGTGATATCGTGAACGTGGACATGACCTTGGACTATAACGGATACTATGGCGATGCGTCGCGTATGTTTATCATTGGTGGGGAGACTACACCTGAAAAAGAGCAATTGGTGCGAGTAACCAAGGAGTGCCTTGAGATAGGTGCAGAAGCTGCCAAACCCTACGGATTCTTGGGAGATATAGGGCATGCCATCCAGAAACATGCCGAGAAATATCACTATGGAGTGGTGCGCGACTTGTGCGGACATGGCGTGGGATTGGCTATGCATGAGGAACCAGAAGTGTTGCACTATGGGCGCAAAGGCACTGGCATGATGCTTGTTCCTGGCATGGTGTTCACCATCGAGCCAATGATCAACATGGGTACATGGCAAGTGTTTATAGACGAAGACGATCCCTACGGATGGGAGGTCATCTCAGGCGACGAGAAACCTTCAGCGCAATGGGAACATACTTTCTTGATGACCGAGAATGGCGTGGAGGTGTTGTCCTACTAAGCAAGGTTCGGCCTCTATGTACACGACGTCCTGTTATCATGAGGCGTGGACAATGTGAGACACGAGGTATCTTTTTAACCTCGCTCATAATATGACGCAAACACAATAAAGAAAAATGGACATATATATATTAGGTATAGAGAGCAGTTGCGACGACACGTCGGCTGCTGTGTTGAGAAACGGAGTGTTGCTCAGCAACGTGACGGCTTCTCAGGAGGTCCATCGGGCCTATGGTGGAGTGGTGCCTGAGTTGGCCAGCAGAGCGCATCAGCAGAATGTAGTGCCTGTGGTAGATCAGGCTCTGGCACGTGCGGGTATCAAAAAAGAACAATTGTCGGCTATCGCATTCACGCGCGGTCCCGGACTGATGGGATCGCTATTGGTGGGCGTGAGCTTTGCCAAGGGCATGGCGCGCAGCCTTGGCATACCACTGATCGACGTGAACCATTTGCAAGGTCACGTGATGGCACACTATATTAAGGAGAGCGACGATGACAGTCACATGCCTCCTTTTCCATATTTATGCCTGTTGGTGTCGGGTGGCAACTCGCAGATAGTCAAAGTCAACGCTTACAACGACATTGAGGTGCTGGGCCAAACTATCGATGACGCAGCTGGCGAGGCCATCGACAAGTGTTCCAAGGTGATGGGGTTAGGCTATCCCGGTGGCCCAATTATTGATAGGTTGGCTCGTCAGGGCAACCCTCGCGCCTATAAGTTTGCCGAGCCGCATGTGCCTAGCATGGATTACTCATTCTCTGGCTTGAAAACATCTTTTCTCTATAACATGCGCAAATGGGTTGCCGAGGACCCTGATTTCTTGGAGCGTAACAAAGAAGATTTGGCAGCGAGCTTAGAATTTACCATCGTAGATATACTGATGAAAAAACTGCGATTGGCTGTCAAAGAGACGGGTATCATGCATGTCGCCGTGGCGGGTGGTGTATCGGCAAACAATGGTTTGCGCAATTCTTTCAGAGAGCACGCCGAAAAATATGGATGGACTATATATATCCCTAAATTCAGTTATACAACAGATAATGCGGCCATGATAGGTATCGTGGGGTATTTCAAATACTTGGACAAAGATTTCTGTCCCATTGACGTGCCCGCATTCTCAAAAGTAACATTCGAATAAAGACATGGAATTGGAAAGCAAAATATTGAGTCAATTGATACAAGAGACTCTTTACGATAGTGGAAAAACATTAGGAACAGCAGAGAGTTGCACTGGAGGGCGCGTCGCCGAAGCCATCATTTCGGTTCCCGGTGCGTCTCTCTATTTCAAAGGTGGAGTAGTGTCATATACCAATGAGGTGAAAGAAAACTTGTTGGGGGTGTCGCGTGAAGTGTTAGAAGAGCAGACGGCTGTATGTGGTGAGGTAGCTCGGCAGATGGTTGTCGGCGCATGCCATGCCCTGAAATGCGATTATGCCATCTCTGTCACGGGCGTGGCAGGTCCTACAGGTGGCACTCCCGCCATACCAGTTGGCACCATTTGGATAGGCTATGGCTCGGTCGACGATGTGCGAACATTCCAGATCTCACAAGATCATGGGCGCGATCGCAACCTTGCATTTGCCACCAATAAGTCGTTACAGCTACTTCTTGACTATCTTAGGGAACAACGTGCGAGCGCTGAAGTATGAGCCAAGCGGAAGTGAATTGTGAATTAAAATATTATAAAAAATAGATTTAGCGGTGTATTTATTTTGCTGTGACAGAATTTATTTGTAATTTTGCACACTGTTTGGAATAAGTATATAAAATCGAATTCAAAAAACAAAGAATAGCAATGTCTAAGATTTGTCAGATCACAGGAAAGAGGGCGCAGATAGGTTGTAATGTGTCTCACTCAAAGCACCGCACGAAGAGAAGCTTTGACGTTAACCTTTTCAGCAAAAAGTTCTACTATGTAGAAGAGCAATGCTGGATATCGCTAAAGATCAGCGCAGCTGGTCTCCGTCTTATTAATAGGGTAGGTCTTGATGCTGCGTTGAAGCAGGCAGTTGCCAAAGGTTATTGCGACTGGAAAGACATTAAAGTAATAGGAGAATAATTGACATGGCAAAGAAAGCTAAAGGAAACAGGGTGCAAGTTATATTGGAATGCACCGAGATGAAAAACTCTGGTCTGCCTGGCACAAGCCGCTATATAACTACCAAGAATCGCAAGAACACTCCGGGACGTATGGAAATGATGAAATACAACCCGATATTGAAGAAAATGACTCTTCACAAGGAGATCAAGTAATCTTGCATTAACAATTAAATGAGATAAACTATGGCAAAGAAAGCGGTCGCTACCCTCCACGAAGGATCAACGGATGGTCGCGCATATTCCAAAGTTATCAAGATGGTGAAAAGTCCCAAGACTGGTGCTTACATCTTTGATGAGAAAATGGTTCCTAACGAAGCCGTTAAGGATTTTTTCAAGAAGTAAATAGAAACGAGAACAAAGCGTGTTAACAATGTTATGTAACATGCTTGAGTTACCATAAAAAACCGAAAGTCATGATAGACCAATGTTTATTATGACTTTCGGTTTATATTTTGTAATTTAAGTTGGGGCAATGGGTATGACCATTGTCATTATACCGAGATCTCTCCAGCGAGCGATTTGTTCATTAAGTTTCTTATCGTGCTAACATCACTGTGATGGGCCAACAAGAACATCATTTTGGTGATGGCTGCCTCTACAGTTGAGTCGTACCCAGATACCACGCCGTTGTCTTTTAGCTGATATCCTGTGTCATACCGTCCCATCGCCACTGTTCCTGCCACGCACTGACTGATATTAACCACAACGATACCACGCATGGTGGATTTTTTGAGAGCTTGCACAAGCCATGGGGTTTGTGGCGCATTGCCACTACCAAATGTGCGCATGACGATACCTCGCACTTCCTTGGATAGCAACACATTGTGCAAAATATGCTCTTGTATGCCTGGGAACAAGCTGAACAGCACGACATTTGGGTTGAGCGTGAGATGGGGAATCATAGGCTTGTCAAAGTCTGGTTTTAGAATGTGATGGTCTTGAAACACAAAATTTACGCCAGCGTCACATAGATGTGGGTAATTGAAAGATTCGAAAGCGTGGAAGCCATCGGCGTCTATTTTAGTGGCCCTGTTTCCGCGAATGAGATGACCACTGAAATAGATGCATACTTCGGGCACGCGCGCACGTCCATCTTGGTTTTTCAAAGAGGCTAGTTCTATGCTTGTAACCAAATTTTCTTTGCCATCTGTTCGTAGCTGTCCGATGGGAAGTTGGGAGCCGGTAAGAATGATGGGTTTGGTGAGATTTTCAAACATGAAAGAAAGAGCGGAAGCTGTGTAGGCCATAGTGTCAGTGCCGTGGAGAATGACAAAACCATCGTAATCTTCATAATTGGTAGAGACGATACGTACTAATTGTGCCCATTGGGCAGGTGCCATGTCGCTCGAGTCAATGGGTGCGGAGAATTGATAAACATCAATGTCAGCTTTGATAAGTTTAAACTCCGGCATAGAGTCAACTAAAAGGTTAAAATCAAGTGGTTCCAATGCACCGGTGAGTGGATTTTTCCCCATGCCGATAGTGCCTCCGGTATAGATAAGTAGTACTTTATTCATCAAGGTTTTATATTTTATGCAAATATAGTTAAAAGCCTTGACATTTCAAATTATTTGTTCTAAATTTGAATAAACAAACTAATTTTTTAAAGGCAAATTTATACGAACGCTAAAACATTTCATGGATTATTTTTGTTGGACACGTCCCCGCAGCTTAGAATTTGTATTGTTATCATGTGTCCAAGATTCCCATTATAGACTATCAGCGCCAGTTAAACTTGAAATAATGCCCCCATTAATTCTGGGCATAACTGGAGCTGTGATTAGGTGGGCGACCGTCATAAATTGGAGGTGCATGCGCGCCAATGGCGTGGAAGAAAAGTATTGCACAAGTGAGGACGTTTCTGATTTGGAGAAATTTGAGAAATGAGCAAAATCCGTTCTGTGCATATTTTGTAATCCAATGTATTAAGGATTACATGCAGAGTTTAAAAATGCTTTTAGTTTTACCTATTTCTCCAAGCCCTTTGTTAACAGCCAACTGGAATCTATTTCATTTTCATATCACCTCATCCATACGGATATCAGTTGGCTCAGTCGGCACATGGTCTACCTTTTGGAAATCAAAGCATATCCCTATCTTGTAAACACATGGAACCTTGCCCAAGAATCGGTCATAATATCCTTTGCCCCTTCCCAGTCGGTTTCCCTCGGTATCAAAACCCATTCCCGGAACAACGGCTATGTCAATGGAAGCATAGTCGGTAAAAACCGGACCTTCAGGTTCCATGATGTGAAAATCTCCTTCGCACATACTCTTCTTGCCTTGGTATAGCCTAATCTCCATTTCGTTGTCGCCGATGACTTTGGGCAGTAAGATTTTTTTTCCCTTTTGAGCCAACTCGTCAATGATGTCGTGTGTGTAAACTTCATCGGGGAGCGAGTAGTATAGAAAAATCGTATTAGCTTGAACCAATTTGGGATGACACAGCAGACGGTCAATGACAGGGTGTGACATCGTTATGAGTTGGTCTCTCGTGAATTGTTTTTTGAGATTGCGTATGTCTTTTCTGAGGGTAGATTTCTCCATGGTTGTTTTATTTTGCGCGTTTCTTTTTGGTTATTCTTTTTATTGGTGCTTTGGGGAAAGCCATATTATTTTTTAAAACCATCATTGCTTTGGTTATAACAGGGTCGTCTTGATTGAGATATTGTGTTAGAGCCTGCTCATCAAGCATGTTGTAGACAATACGCGCGTTGATATATTGGTTGAGCAATGAATAGCTTTTTTTAATCATCAAGTTGCGCCGCGCCAATCCATGCTTGTCAGCGTAGGTGGCAAATTTGTCCACAAGGTTCTGTCGGTCAAGATAGTTAACCAATTGAAGCAACTCGTTGAATTTCTTCATTTTTTGCCTGTTGTTGTCCGTGTAGGTGAAGGCGAATTGGAGAATGAGACCGCTTATTGCCGCCTTTTTATAATAAGAGGTGACATTGGTGGTGTCTTCGGGTACAAAAATATCGGGCGTTACGCCTCCACCGCCATATACCACGCGCCCCAGCGCGGTGTGATAGGCTGGGCCAGTATGGTGTATGCTATCGCGTGAGAAAAACTCTCCGTGCTCGTAACGGTATAGGATGTCAGTGGCATAATCGGCATCTTCGCCATCGGTGTATGGCTTTTGGATGCAGCGTCCAGATGGTGTGTAATAACGAGCTATGGTCAGACGCACCATGCTTCCGTCAGGAAATGGAATTTGTTGCTGTACCAAACCTTTGCCGAACGAGCGTCTGCCAATAATTGTGCCACGATCATTGTCTTGAATAGCACCGGCAAAAATCTCTGAGGAAGAAGCCGACCCTTCGTTGATGAGCACCACTAACGGCATGCTTTGGTAAGCTCCATGTCCATCGGAACGATAGTCTTGGCGGGGCGATTTGCGACCTTCGGTGTAGACGATGAGTTTTTTTGCTGGCAAGAATTCGTTTGCCATTTGCACCGCGCTTTGCAGATAGCCACCGGTATTGTCACGCAAATCGATG
This sequence comes from Hallella colorans, assembly GCF_003096815.1. Lineage (GTDB taxonomy): Bacteria > Bacteroidota > Bacteroidia > Bacteroidales > Bacteroidaceae > Prevotella > Prevotella colorans. The sequence continues at coordinate 155,199 of NZ_QENY01000001.1, read as the reverse complement.
ACCAAGTTGCTAAATCCCTTTTGCTGCAAAGTTGCAAGAGCAATGAGAAGTTCTGGATATGTCTTTTCGCCAAAACTCTTAATCTTAATATATCCAGTTTGTTTGTCAAGCATATAGGCTGCCGTGACGGTTTTCGTAGGAATTTCACCACGCGTTATGTCGTAGGTGATGGGCTTGCCGTGACCATATCTCTGCACGCTCACTTTCACTTTGGTGCCGTTAGGTCCTTTCAGTCTGCGCATGGCTTCCTCATTGGTAACCACCTTGCCTACAAATTTCTTGCCGTCCACGTATACTATCTTGTCGCCGGCAATAATGCCTGCTTTTTCAGCCGGACCATTCTTGATGACGTTCTGAACACGTATAGTGTCGTCGCGAATAATAAACTCAATGCCCACTCCTGAGAATGATCCTTTCAAATCATCGTTGGCGGCCTGCACGTCTTTGGCGCTGATATAGACCGAGTGTGGATCTAACTCGGCCAGAATTTTGGGTATGGCATCGTCGACAAGCGAGTCCATGTTAACCTTGTCCACATATTGGTCGTCGATGATATGCAGCAGATTGTTGAGGCGATTGCTACCGTTGTTGATGATGGTGAGCCTATTGCCTGAAAAATGATTTGCATAAAACGAACCAATCATAACGCCGATAACAACGCACAGTGCCATCAGCAGGGGCATAAATCTGTTTCTATTTTCGTTTTTCATTTTAAACTTTTTAGGCTTGTCAGTGTGTGGAAACCATTTAAGCAATGTGGCGCCGCACTGGCTAAACTGTTTTGTCTCGGGTTTATTTGTCTAATAACACCACGTCTATGCCAGCTCGCTCAAGCAACCTTATGCCGTCATCTAACCGGTAGGTCTCTCCGTATACCACGCGTTTGATGCCAGATTGTATGATGAGTTTAGCGCACTCTATACATGGCGAGGCCGTGACGTAGAGGGTCGCGCCGTCACTGTTGTTGTGCGAACGCGCCAATTTAGTGATGGCGTTGGCTTCAGCGTGCAGCACATATGGCTTGGTTACGTTGTTCTCGTCTTCGCAAACATTCTCAAAACCACTGGGGGTGCCGTTGTAGCCATCGCTGATAATCATTTTGTCCTTGACCACCAACGCTCCCACTTGTCGCCGTTTGCAATATGAGTTTTCCGCCCAAATGCGAGCCATACGCAGGTATCTCCCGTCAAGCAGTCGTCTTTTTGTTTCTCGGTTGGTCTCTTCCATCTTTCTATTGGGTTATGCCTCTTTGATGCCATTGCGTACCAACAAAGCGTCAATTGTGGGTTCTTGCCCGCGAAAACGCTTGTACAGTGTCATCGGGTTTTCCGTACCGCCTTTTGAAAGGACGCATGATCGCAATCGTTTGGCTGTATCATGGTCAAATATGCCGTTCTTTTTGAACACGCTGAAAGCATCCGCGTCAAGTACCTCTGCCCATTTATAGCTATAGTATCCAGCTGCGTATCCGCCAGCCATAATATGCGAGAATTGGGTGGTCATACAGGTATTGGGCAGTTGCTCGGCCACCATGGCTTTATCCCAAGCTTTTTTCTCAAAAGGAATAATGTCTTCCTTGAACTCCGTTTTCTGTGTGTAGTAAGCCATGTCGAGCAGTCCGAAGCTCACCTGTCGTAGGCAAGCGTACGCCACGTTAAAATTGCGACTTTGGCGTATACGGTCTATTAGCTCGTCTGGAATAGGCTCTCCTGTCTTGTAATGAAACGCAAAAGTACGCAGGAAATCCTTTTCGGTGGAGTAGTTTTCCATGAATTGCGATGGCATTTCCACAAAATCCCACCATACGTTTGTGCCCGACAAACTCTCAAACCGAGTGTTGGCCAACATGCCGTGGAGCGAGTGTCCGAACTCGTGCAAGAATGTCTCCACCTCGCCCATAGTGAGCAGGGCTGGCTTGGAAGCCGTAGGTTTTGTGAGGTTCATCACCACGCTTACGTGCGGCCTAATGTTCTCACCCTTGCTGTTGATATATTGCCCTTGAAATTCCGTCATCCACGCACCGCCCTGTTTGCCGTCTCTGGGGTAGAAATCAGCGTAGAACACGGCAAGGAAACTGCCATCCTCGTCAAATACCTCATAGGCTTTCACGTCAGGATGATACACGGGTATTTCCTTGTTTTCCTTAAAAGATATGCCGTACAGTTTGTTGGCCAGCCCAAATACGCCCTCAACCACCTTGTCAAGCTGAAAATAAGGCCGAAGCATTTCCGCGTCGAGATTGAATTTTTCCATTTGCAGTTTGTGCGCGTAATACGAGAAATCCCAAGGCTTCAGCTCAAAGTTCTCGCCCTCCATGGTCCTGGCTTTGGCTTTTATGTCATTCAACTCCTCGATGGCTTTAGGCTTGTAGGCTTCTATAAGATCGTCAAGAAGTTTGTACACTCGGCGTGTGCTGCCAGCCATCCGGTGCTTCAACACGTAGTCGGCATAGGTCTCATAGCCTATCAATTGAGCCATTTCACGTCTCAAGTTAATGAGTCGTTGACATATCTTCAAGTTGTTCTCATCGTTATTTTTAATACATTCCGTATTGCGTGCCATATACATTTGCTCGCGTAAATCGCGGTTTTTGGCATATGACATGAATGGAGAATAACTGGGATAGTCGAGCGTGAATAACCATCCTTCCATATTCTTCTCCTTGGCGGCGGCAGCCGCGGCCTCTATGGCAGTGTCGGGAAGACCTTCCAAGTCAGCCTTGTCAGTTATATGAAGGGTATACGCCTTGTTTTCTTTCAGTAGGTTTTGCGAGAATTGTAGTGTCAGGATACCTGCCTCTTCCGTCAGCTTGCGCAGTCGCTCTTTATCCGTATCTCCGAGCAAGGCGCCGCTTCTCACAAACGCGTCGTATTCCTTGTCAAGGAGTGTTTGTTCCTCCGGGGTGAGCTTCTCGTGATGGTCGTGCACATATTTCACACGCTCGAAGAGTTTCTTGTTGAATATCAGGTCGTTGCCATGCTGTGTCAATATAGGGCTGATTTTTTGAGCCAGCTCCTCCATCTTGTCGTTGGTGTTGGCGCTCATCATGCAAGAAAACACCGTCGACACGCGGTCCAACAAGTCGTAATAGTGCTTGCCTTTGGAGTCGTCTTCCACTGCAATGGTGTTACGGAAAGTTGGGGTGTCAGGATTTTCTACTATTTTGGCTATGGACTCGTTATCCCTTCGTATGCCCTCCATGAAGGCCTCCTCATAGTGCTCGAACTTAATTTTATCAAATGGAACCGTGTCATGGAGTGTTTCATATGGCTCCATGAACGGATTTTTTTTTATCTCAGGTTGATTCATAACATCCTATGACTTTCTCAATTACGTATTGCAAAGGTAATAAAAAGATGCTACACCTATTATTAATAAGTAAATTTTAACTTATGGCACTGTTTGACAGTCGCTCTATAGCGGGAATGTCTATCCGTTCCCTGTGTAGCGTCAATAGGTCTTTGCGTGCCATGTCGTTCAATACATGTGATACGTTCAACCTGTTATCGTTAAGCTCTTCAGCTATACGTGTCATTTTGATTTTGAACGTTTTCCGACCAGCAGGGCGTATACAATGTGAGAGGAAAAAACGGCATATTCGTTGCTCTAAATGCGTAGGTACACTGAGCCAGTCTTGATGATATTTTTTCTGTAGCGCCGTTGAGATTGCATTGAGTAAGTTCAGCCTGAATATAAGAGAGTAGTTAGAGAGCTTGAGGGTCTCGTTTTTATTGATACAGATAATGTTGCAAGCAGTCAGGGCAAACACGGTGGATGAGTAGCGTTGAGCCAAGCCAAACGTACGCTCCGGTTGCAAGGCCAAGGGAGCGCGGAGATACTCGCATACCTCATAACCGTGGTCATCGGCATAGGTGCTTGTTTGTATATCGCCATCAACCAACAAAAGCAGCTGCCCACTTTTCTCTCCCTCGCGCACAATGGTCTCTCCGGGGTTGGCTTTCTTGAAATCGAACTTTGTTTTGGCGATAATCTCACTCAACTCTTCATGTCCCATGCCTACGAAGAGTGGTAGCGAGATTAGTTTTTTATGTAGCTCGAACGTCTCCATGGTGGATATATGGCGTGGTTATTCCACAATTTTTTCTTTCATTGAGGGCGAATACCACACTTGGTTTTGTCCTTTCTTGTCAGCATAGATAATGTAAACCATCAGTTCCGGATGTTTCCTCAGCAGTAGTTTCGTCTTGTCCAAGCCCATCACCATGAAAGCAGTGGCGTATGCGTCTGCCGTTGCGCAGTGGTCGGCGAGAACCGTGGCTGACAAGATGCTGTGCTGTACAGGATAGCCTGTCTTGGGGTCGATGGTGTGAGCAAGCTTCTTGCCGTTTTTGTAATAGAAGTTACGGTAGTTCCCACTGGTGGCCATGGCTTTGTCTGTGACGTTTAATACCGTCTGCAACTCTTGGTCTACGCTGACCGAATCGTCCACGGGTTTTGTCACGCCTATTTTCCATGGCAATCGTTTCTCGTTGATTCCGGCCGAGACTATCTCTCCACCAATTTCAACAATGTAGTTTTTTACGCCCTGTTTCTTGAGAAAAGCGGCCACCACATCCACACCGTACCCTTTGGCTATGCCCGAGCAATCAAGCATAATACGAGGGTTATCCTTGACGATTTTTCCCGCTCTCAACCTTATTTTTTGATAGCCTACAATGTTTTTTAGATCATTGATCGCCTTTCGCGTGGGGGGAGGGCTGGCCTTGAAACCAAATCCCCAAGCATTGACGAGAGGGGCTACGGTCATGTCAAAGGCTCCGTCGGTCTCTTTGGCGATGCGCTCTCCCAACGTGAACACGTCTGTGAACATGTCGTCAAGCACGACACTTTCGTTCCGATTTACCTTGGATATAGTCGAGTTCTTGTTGAATGTGGACAGCGCTCGATCCACTTTTTGCAATTCGGCCTCGATGCCTTGTTGCAAATTGGTGTGGTGTTGGTATGTTATATGGTAAACCGTGCCAAAAACAAAGCCCTCGTCATGTTGGTAGGGTAGATCTCGTTGTTGCTTTATAATCAATATCGTTCCAATGACCAGCAGGACAAGAAAAATTAATTGCCACGCTCGTTTTTTGTTTTTCTGTATTTCCATGTTACAATTCTAATATCACGTCAAACGTCCCCGAGAGCCTTGAAGTGCCTTTTATACCATATCCCGGTACGTACCACACGTTGCCCAATTCTCCGTCGTTGTGTCTCACTCGAAGCTTGTACCTCGCGCTCCAACCGAGGTGCAGTGGACCCCATATCTTGGCCGAGACACTGGCCAATGCCTCTACCCATTGATAAGACGCGCTGATGTCGTGGTGTGAAAACGGCGTGAAACCACCCCATACGGGATCGGGGATGTCGGTGTGATCAATATCAAACTTGAAAGAAGTGTAGGCGTAGCGTGCTCCTACGTACATGCGATAGATATCGTGCTTGTTTTTCAGGATATTGAAATCGGCGCCAATCTTGCCGTATGGAGCCGAGGTCTTGTATGACGTCTCGGTTATAATGTTGGTGTGATTGGCCGAACCAATACCCAATTCGAGTACGGGAAAGTATTTGTCCTTGAGGTTTACGCGTAGGCCTACCTCGTATTGGCCATAGTCGGAGACCATTTTTTGAATCAATCCCACCATGTCGGCCTTGATTTGGAAGCCACGGAAAAAAGGTATGGAATCGTTCAATTGCTTGCGGCGTAGCTTTTCCAATGCGTCCTTGCGCACGTCTTGGGCGCTTGCTTGTTGGGCCGTTGCCAGTAATAGCAGGCTAAAAACGATATTTCTTAAAATAGATATAGAAATGTTTGGGAGACATGTCATAGGTCACTTCCTTTTCTTTTATAACCACGGAGTCTATGGCGTTGTGCGTGCAGCGCACGTCGGTGATAGTGTGAAAATAGTTTAGCCCACAGTCCACTGACTCAAAATGGGGTCTGTTGGTTTTTGTCACCCACACGGTGTCGAGTATTTCTTTGGTTTTGAAATAGAGCACGTCTTTGTTGCCGCCATAGCTCATGGGCAGCGAGAAACTATCTGCTTGGGCCAATTGGTTGATGAGTATCGTATCCGTGCCATCGTGCCTTTGTGTCAAGATGGTAAGTGGGTCTGGCAGCTTGGTTACGTCGCCCATGAGCTTGTAGTTGGTGTAAACCGTGTTGTTCAAAGGGCAATCCACGCTTGAGCAGGCCATCAAGATGAAGACGACGAATGCCATGCGGATATGAGAAAAGCAATGTTTGAATGGTCTACGCGTCATCAGTCGATTGTTTTTTCTATATGGTAATCGTTCCTTTCAGGGTTTTGCCTGCTCAAAAGGTCACCCACAAATCCTGCCAAAAAACACTGAGAACCAAGGATCAACGCCGTGAGGGCGATGAAAAACGAGGCGTGGTTGGCCAACAGGTCACCATAGTTGCCGTTGTACAAATTTATAACTTTCTCAATGATGAGCCAACACAAGGCCACGAAACCTATGAAAAAAATGAGGCTGCCGACAAAGCCGAACACGTGCATGGGTTTTTTACCAAAGTTGGTGAGAAACCATAGCGACAGCAAATCCAGGTAACCGTTGAAAAATCTGTTAATTCCAAACTTGGAGTTGCCATATTTGCGTGCTTGGTGTTGCACCACTTTCTCGCCGATTTTGGTAAAACCAGCGTTTTTAGCCAAATAGGGGATGTAGCGATGCATCTCGCCATAGACCTCTATGTTTTTCACCACAGCTTGCTTGTAAGCCTTAAGCCCACAGTTGAAATCGTGCAGATTGTGAATGCCCGATATTTTTCGCGCCGTGGCGTTGAATAGCTTGGTAGGTAGCGTCTTGGATATTGGGTCATAGCGTTTTTGCTTGTAACCCGAAACCAAGTCGTATCCATCCTCGGTGATCATGCGGTAAAGCTCTGGTATTTCGTCAGGCGAATCTTGCAGGTCTGCGTCCATTGTGATAACTACATTGCCCTTGGCCTTGCTGAAACCACAAAACAGCGCAGGGCTCTTGCCATAATTGCGACGAAACTTAATACCCTTGACGTTGGGGTCTTTGGACCTTAAGTCTTCGATGACTTGCCATGAGCGGTCTGTGGAGCCGTCATTGACAAATATGATTTCATAGCTGAAATTGTTAGTCGTCATTACACGCTTGATCCATGCGTGTAGCTCGGGCAGCGATTCCTCCTCGTTGAACAGGGGTATTATAACGGATATATCCATACTATTTTATAAGGTTACTGCTTGTTTGTTGTTGCTTTCTTTCTCATGCCAAACAGTGGTATGAGCAAGCTCAGCAAAGTGCCCCAAAACAGGTTTTGCATCATAAAGATGAACGAAACTTCTATGGCCGGCATTTGTGAAACGATCGTTAAACTCTGGTTCAACTCATCAACGACCTGCTTGACGTTGCCCATATTGTCTTTGTACGCTCCTTGTAGTTTGGCTACGCTGGCTTGCATCATGTCCAACATGGCCCCATGATCGAAAAAACGAAAATACACGTATTGGGCGATAGCAAAGATGAGAGCAGCATAAAAAAACGTGTACCACGAGAAAACCAATCCTCGCCTATAAGATATGACGCCTTCGAGGGCATAATCCCGAAAACGCACCAATCTCCAACCCACAAAAAAAGGAGTGGAGAAGGCTAATAGGCTGCCCCATGAAGACAGTGGCGCGAATACAACGAGCAAGAAGCTCGCTATCCACAGCAAGGCGAGAAAAGCACCGTCTTGACGAGCAAAAGCCTTGACTTGTACAAGTGCTGATACATTGATCATAATTGGTTGCAAAGATAATCATTTTATATCGAATACCTCGAACGGCTCGCTTCTACTTTTCAAAAATTATGTTAAATGAGGTATCTTTTCTTTTGTTCAATATGCCTTTTACGATGGAATGTATTATCTTTGCACTCGCTAAAGCAGTAAACACTGCCGAAAGACATGGGCAAGTCTCTTACGGTCAGCTCCCTCGGAATCCCCCAGGATGGGAACGTAGCAAGGGTACTTGGTTGTAGCGACGCGATAAGAATAGCTTGCCCACCTGCCTCTTTAGCTCAGTTGGCCAGAGCACGTGATTTGTAATCTCGGGGTCGTTGGTTCGAATCCGACAAGAGGCTCAAGACTCAATAGGTTATTTAGACAGACATTAGGTGTGACGCCCAATGTCTGTCGTTTTTTAGTACATCTCGATAATGCCTCGGAGGGATACAACACTATAAAGAATATAAACACTTTTATGTTTACTTTATAATAAGTAACGTTGCTCAAAAATGGCAGAAATGTTACTCAATACTTTATTCTCGCACTTTCCAGATGAGAAAGGCTGCATAGACTACTTCCGTAATATTAGGTTCATGGTGGCAATTACATAGCCCTATGTGTAGTTGAAAGTAACACGTATGGTTGCCAAGTGGAAAGTGATAAGTATTTGTTTAATAAGAATAATAAGTACGTAGTATAATCAATAAAACAAAAAAAACATGGTGAAAAATTACTACAAGTAGTCTCTCAAAAATTGTTTATGTGTAAACATCCTGCAAATAGCTGGCAAATATGCGAGAAATGAGAGTTTTCTATAAGTACCTATATATTATATAGTTGTAGTATTCTATCAACAGTTTGCTTAAAAGAAGTTTTCTATTCGGTTTGTCATTAAGCACTAATCGAGGTGTGATTAGTGGTTAATGGGGTGGCGTCTACGTTCTAATCAGCTTGCCATTATGGGCTAAATGCACGTTGATTATGTATTTATCGCATGCTGGTTGCGTTTTTTGCGATGTCACGTCTGTATTTTTGGGTCATTTGTCTCGGTTTTCCTGCACGGATTGGACAATCCGCAATGTGTTGTTTTTGGTGATTTTTTTTGACACATCAGACACATGTCACAAATTCTTCCACCCATAGTGCATGTAGCTATGTATGGAAATGACAAGACAAGAAACACCTTGCCATCATGTGTCTGAGTGATGGCAAAGCGTAAAAAACAGTCGGGCGCGTGTCGTTATATTTTATCCAGCTCAACAGCCATCTGTTCTTGCAGTTGGCGAGCTTGTGTAGCGGCAGCATCGGCGAAACGCTCGTCAGTGGCGGCATAGATGATGCCACGACTGGAATTGACGAGCAGGCCGCACTCTTGGTTCATGCCATAGCGACACACTTCTTGCAAGCTGCCACCCTGCGCGCCCACGCCGGGAACAAGCAGAAAATGGCGTGGCGCTATCTTGCGGATGTCCTCGAACATTCTGCCCTGTGTGGCTCCAACCACATACATCATTCTCTCATCGTCGGCCCACTCTTGGCTCTTGCGCAACACCTGCTCGAAGAGGCGTTCTCCATGGGCGTTCTCCATGAGCTGGAAATCGCCCGACCCCTTATTAGAGGTCAGCGCCAACAGCACGACCCACTTGTTCGCGTAATCAAGAAATGGCGTCACGCTGTCCTCACCCATATAGGGGGCAACCGTGAGGGCGTCTATGTCATATTGCTCAAAAAACGTGCGGGCGTACATGGCCGACGTATTGCCAATATCGCCTCGCTTGGCATCGGCTATAATGAGATGGTTGGGGTAGAGGGCTTTGAGATACTCGACTGTATGCTCGAATGCCACTAAGCCTTTGACGCCAAGACATTCGTAGAACGCAAGGTTGGGTTTGTAAGCCACGCAATAGGGTGCCGTGGCATCGATGATGGCTTTGTTGAAAGCGAAAATGGGATCTTCCTCGTCAAGTAAATGCGAGGGAATTTTCTTGATGTCGGTGTCAAGTCCCACGCATAGAAATGATTTCTTGGCGAAAATCTGTTCTACTAATTGTTTCTTCTCCATATTTATAGTTCGTTTTCTTTGAGTTTTTCGGCGTTTTCGGCCACGGTGAGATGGTCTATCATGTCTTGTATGTCACCGCCCAGAAATCCTTGTAGGTCGTGCGTGGTGTAGCCAATGCGGTGGTCGGTGACCCTGCCTTGAGGAAAATTGTAGGTGCGTATCTTGGCGCTTCTGTCGCCAGTGGACACCAAGCTCTTGCGACGGTTTGATATATCGCTAAGATATTTGGAACGCTCGTGGTCATAAATGTACGTGTAGAGACGGCTCAAGGCACGCTCCTTGTTCTTGGGTTGGTCGCGCGTCTCGGTGCATTCAATGAGAATTTCCTCAACCTCGCCCGTGCTTGGGTTCTTCCAAGGGTAACGCAACCGAACGCCAGACTCAACCTTGTTGACGTTCTGTCCGCCGGCTCCACTTGAGCGAAAGGTGTCCCATTTGATGTCTCCCTCGTTGATGTTCACCTCAAACTTGTCGGCCTCGGGCAGCACGGCCACGGTGGCGGCGGAGGTGTGCATGCGTCCTTGCGTCTCGGTGGCTGGCACACGCTGCACCCGGTGAACGCCGCTCTCATATTTGAGCACTCCATAGACACCATCGCCGCTCACGGCGAAGTCTATCTCCTTGAAACCGCCCACGGAGCCTTCTGACACGCTTGTGACGCTAAGGCTCCAGCCTTTGCTGTCACAAAATTTCTTGTACATATTGAACAAGTCGCCCGCAAAGAGCGCGGCCTCGTCGCCACCGGTGCCAGCGCGTATCTCCATTTGCACGTTTTTGGCGTCTTCAGGGTCTTTGGGCACAAGGGCGAGCTTTATCTCTTCCTCTATCTTGGGTTGTAAATCCTCATTGGTCGCCAGTTCTTCGCGAGCCATTTCTTTCATGTCGGGGTCGCCCTCGTTGGCCAAGATGTCCTTGGCCTCGCTGATGGCGTTGAGACAATTGACATAGCGCCGGCGAGCGTCCATGATGTCACCGAGATCTTTGTATTCTTTGGTGAGCTTAACATAGCGTTTTTGGTCCGCGATGACCGCTGGGTCGGTTATAAGCGTTTTCACCTCCTCGAAGCGTGCCTCGAGGCCGTCAAGTTTGCTTAATATTTCGTTATTCTCTGTCATCAATAATGATTTTTATTGTTTACGGTTAATGATTTTCAATGTCGAAAGGTACGCCATTAAGCGCACAGTAATTTCTAATATCGTCTTCCGTGCGTAATATTTTGTCGCATTTGTCATGCAAAGCCTTGATGGATGACTCGAAATATTTGTCATCCGCGTATCCATAATTGGCCCAGCTTGAATTTGACACTGCTTGGAAAAAGCATTTTTTCAGCTCGTAATCACTATGGATAGCTTTTTTGAGCTCGTATGAATATAGGCATATGTTTTCTTTTCTGCTCACTGCCTTGAAGAGCGCGTCGCATGCCTTGTTGTGCCTTTTGGAGAATTTCACGCCCACAATGTCTGGATGAATCCACTTCTGATGCTCCTCCTCTTTGTTGGATTTCTCATGGTAGATGGTTTTCGCCATGACACTCATGGTGGATATGTATTTGCATAACAAGGGGTGCAAGGCGCGTTCATTGAATAATGGTTTGGCGACGACGACAGTTTTTTCGCTGCGTGACGTGCCACATGAGGATACATATCGGTCACTTAAAGCGAAACGAGTCGTTCTGTTGGCATCTTTAATTTTCAGAATTCTCGGGTCGCCTTCCTTGCACATTACATACAAAATAGCCGAGGTGCTGGCTAAGGGCGTCTTGGCTTCAGGATTAAAAGAGAATATGTTTTTTTCGATAATATTATCGAATAATTCTCTTATCGTAGCTCCTTGAGGGAAATCTTCCAAACTTTTTAGAACTGCGTCTTTGATAGTCATGCCATTAGTAATTATATTCTCCGTATTCTGATTTAATAGTTAATGAGCGATGACCTTCCTCGATGTGCCCCACCACTTGAGCGTCGATGTTGAAACTTCTGCTTACGTCAATGACCTGACTGGCTATTTCAGGACGGACGTATATTTCCATGCGATGCCCCATGTTGAACACTTGGTACATCTCCTTCCAGTCGGTTCCGGAACAATCGTGGATGATTTTGAACAGTGGTGGAGTGGGGAACATGTTGTCTTTGACAACACGACAATTTTCGCCCACGAAGTGAAGTACCTTGGTTTGCGCTCCACCTGTACAATGTACCATGCCGTGAATTTCTGGGCGCAAATGGTCAAGCAGCCTTTTGATGACCGGCGCGTAAGTGCGAGTGGGCGACAACACGAGTTGGCCTGCGTTCAATAGGGTGTCTTCCGCGGGGTCAGTGAGTTTGTATTTGCCACTGTAAACCAGCTCGTTGGGCACAGCGTGGTCATAACTTTCGGGAAATTTCCCAGCCAAATATTTGGCGAATACATCGTGGCGTGCGCTTGTAAGGCCATTGCTGCCCATGCCACCGTTGTAACGTGTCTCGTAAGTAGCTTGGCCCGTGGAGCTGAGTCCGACTATGACGTCGCCCGGACGGATGTTGGCGTTGTTGATGACATCGGCTCGCTTCATGCGACATGTCACGGTGGAGTCGACAATGATGGTACGCACAAGGTCGCCCACGTCGGCTGTCTCTCCCCCTGTGGGATAGATGCCTATGCCCATGTCGCGCATTTGTGCGAGCAGTTGGTCCGTGCCGTTGATAATGGCGCTGATGACCTCTCCCGGCACTAACATTTTGTTTCGACCGATGGTGCTCGATACCAAAATGTTGTCCACGGCTCCCACGCAGAGCAAATCGTCTGTGTTCATCACTATGGCATCTTGTGCGATACCTTTCCATACGGTTAAGTCGCCGGTCTCTTTCCAATACATGTAAGCCAATGACGATTTGGTGCCAGCGCCATCGGCGTGCATGATATTGCAGTAATCGGGATCACCGCCAAGAATGTCAGGAATGATCTTACAAAAGGCTTGGGGGAAGAGGCCCTTGTCTATGTGCTTGATAGCATTGTGTACATCCTCTTTGGCCGCGCTTACGCCACGCAGCATATATCTGTTGTTCATAATTGAAAAGTTGTGTTTAATCTTGTTGATTCCAAAATCTCCAACTTTCGAATGCTTGCAAGAGAAGCATTTCCAAGCCGTTTTTTACCGTGGCGCCTTGCGCTTTGCCCTTTTTCATAAAGAGCGTTTCGTCTGGGTTGTATAACAAATCATACAATAAAGTGTTGCTGTCCATAGCCTCGTAAGGTAGTCGAGGGCATTCGTCAGCGTGCGGATACATTCCCACCGGCGTACAATTGACGATGACGTTGTAGTCTTTGACCATCTTGGGTGTAACGTCTTCGTATGTTATGGCAGGGTGTTTGTTTGTACGACTCACTTTTAAGGTTTTGAGGCCGAGAGATCTCAGGCCATAGTCCACGGCTTTGGAGGCGCCGCCCGTACCAAGCAACAAGGCTTTCTTATGGCATGATTTGAGCAATGGCTCGATGCTCTTCGTGAAGCCAATAACATCGCTGTTAAAGCCCTTTAGTGTGTTTTTTTTGCCTCGACGAGTCACCTTGATAACATTGACGGCTCCAATGGCTTGAGCTTCAGGACTTAATTCGTCTAAATACTTGATCACTTGCTCCTTGTAGGGTATAGTGACATTCAAACCTCGAAGGTCTGGATTTGTGTCGACTACTTCTGGAAAATCCTCTATGGTCGGTATCTCGAAATTGTTATAAACGGCATCGATACCCTCGTTTTGGAATTTTTCGTTGAAATAACTGATGGAAAAAGAGTGTCCAAGTGGATAGCCTATAAGTCCGTATATATCCATGATGATTTGCTTTTAGTGAGTCTATGAATGGTGTGTAAAGTTTCCGGATGTTATTTTGTCGCGACGCAGAGCGTGCAAATGCCAAAAGTCATTCGCTTGAAAGCTGTTTCTTTAAATCCTGCTTTCTGAAGGATGCCCATGAGTTGCTCGCCATGCGGAAACGCCTCGATTGTGGCCGTGAGATATTGGTAAGCGCTTTTGTCTTTTGAAATGAGATGAGCATAAGCAGGCAAAAAGGTGTGCGAATAGAGCTTGAAAAGTTGTCTCATCGGAAAAGAGATCGGTGTGGTTAGCTCGATGATGACAAGATGGCCATTGGGTTTCAGCACGCGGCATATTTCTCGAAGGCCTTTGTCAAGGTCTTGGAAATTTCGGATACCAAATGCTACGGTCACGGCATCGAAACTATTGTCAGCAAAAGACATGTTGAGAGAGTCTTCCTTTTGGAACGTTACAATGTCTTGCAAGTTGGCTTCGGCCACTTTTTTTTTGCCCACAGCCATCATTCCCTCTGATATATCCGCGCCGATCACTTGTTTGGGATGCAATGTTCTGGCTGCCAACATGGCAAAATCTCCCGTCCCGGTAGCTATGTCGAGAATAACTTGAGGATGGAAACGCTCAAGTCGCTTGATGGCTTTGCGCCTCCATCCTTTGTCAATATTCCACGACAAGCCGTGATTAAGGAAGTCGTAATGGTCTGCGATGTTGTCGAACATCTTTTCCACGAGCTTGCCTTTCTCACCGCTTTTGCCGTAGGGTTTTATGTTTTCTTGCTGATACATGTATGAGATTTACTTGCGTGAAGCAAGATAATCCTTCACGTTCTTCTCAATACGAGCGGCAAGATTATCTTCTTGTGCTGCTTTTTGGAACTTTTCACCAGTGATGTGCTCATAGAGCTCTATATATCTTTCGGATACGCTCTCTGCGTATTCATCGGTGATTTCTGGCATTTTTTGGCCTGGCTCGTTCATAAAATCGTGCTCTATGAGCCACTGGCGAACAAATTCTTTAGAGAGTTGCCGTTGTGGTTCTCCCTTCTTGAAGCGTTCTTCATAGCCATCAGCATAGAAATAGCGGCTTGAATCGGGGGTATGTATCTCGTCAATGAGATAGATTTGATCGCCGTTTTTTCCAAATTCATACTTGGTATCCACAAGTATGAGTCCGTGCTCGGCAGCTATTTTCTGTCCGCGAGCAAAGAGTTTGCGTGTCCAATCTTCAATAACTGAATAATCTTCAGCAGACACAATGCCTTGTTTAATGATTTCCTCGCGCGATATATTCAGGTCATGGCCCTCGTCCGCCTTAGTTGTTGGGGTTACGATAGGCTCAGGAAAACGCTCGTTTTCACGCATTCCATCAGGCAATTTTACGCCACAAAGCTCACGGCAACCGTCTTTGTAAGCTCTCCATGCAGAGCCTGTAAGGATAGACCGAATAATCATCTCAACCCGAAACCCCTCGCATTTCACGCCCACCGTAACCATTGGGTCTGGTGTGGCGAGTTTCCAGTTGGGACAAATGTCACTCGTGGAATCCAAAAATTTGGAGGCGATTTGGTTCAAAACTTGTCCTTTGTAAGGGATACCCTTGGGTAAAACCACGTCAAAAGCAGAAATTCTGTCGGTGGCGACCATTACAATCAGGTCGTCGTTAATGTTGTAAACATCGCGGACTTTACCGTGATAAACGCTCTTTTGTCCATCAAAATGGAAATCGGTACTTGTTAATGCTTTCATAAAATCTTTCCCCTTACCTATTGCAAGAAGTGCCTTTGGCAGTGGGGCTCCTATTTTAAATGATTTGACTATTTACTATCGTTTTCGCCATTGTGCTCTGAAATATGACGTGACGCATGTGTGTTAGGGTCGCTTTTTTGGTCATCGTCATGCTCATAAAGTTTTTTTTTGTCGTAAGCTTGGTATGCGTTGACAATGCTTGTTACAAGTTTATGCCTTACAATATCTTTTTGTGTGAGATTGATAACAGCAATATCGTCTATGCCCGAGAGTATCTCAAGAGCTTCTTTGAGACCGCTTTTTTGGTTGTGCGGCAAGTCTATTTGAGTCATGTCGCCCGTTATTATCATCTTGGAGTTCCATCCCATTCGGGTAAGAAACATTCTTATTTGTGCCGTGGTCGTGTTTTGCGCCTCGTCGAGAATAACCACGGCATCATTGAGCGTGCGACCGCGCATGAATGCCAAGGGGGCAATTTGTATGATATTCTTGTCGAGCAGGTCTTGCAAACGGTTGGCGGGGATCATGTCTTCCAATGAGTCGTAGAGTGGTTGGAGATAGGGATCTATCTTCTCTTTCATGTCTCCGGGCAGAAATCCCAATTTCTCGCCAGCCTCAACAGCCGGCCTGCTCAGTATGATTTTTTTTGCACTTTTCTCTTTCAAGGCTTTTACGGCCAAGGCGATGCTAAGGTATGTCTTTCCCGTTCCTGCTGGACCTACCGCAAAGATCATGTCTTTTTTTTCAAAAGCGTCGACGAGTTGCTGTTGGTTGGCCGACCTGCCTCTGATAGGTTTGCCAGAAGTGCTGTACACAACAACGTTTTTGACGGAGTCAGCCTTGGTTTGATGGCCGTGAATTATGTCCAAAATATCCTCGTCGGAAATAGCGTTGTATTTCAGTACATGCTTGCGCATTTTCTCAATGCAGACTTCAATACGTGGCATATCATCGCTATCGCCCAAGATTCTGATAACGTTATCCCGCGCCATTATTCTAAATCGTGGGAACAAAGATTTCAACATTTGAAGGTGGGTGTTGTTAACACCATAGAAGACCACAGGGTCAATGTCCTCCAAAACTATATGCTTCTCTATCAAGTTGCTTGATTATAAAGTAATAATTTGTATTGATGCAAAATTACAATATTTATGTGAAACAGAAAACAAAATGCTTGAAAATATCTTTTTACGTTTTTGCTTTTCCTATCATTTTGTTTTGTAATTCTTTTGAATTGTACTATTTTTGCAATTGAAATGAAAATAACGAAGAAGAGGTATCTTGAAGGTTTTCTGGTCGTCACTGTCGTGTTGGCGATCGTGCGCTGCATCTTTCCATCAGTTGCCAATGACAAAATGCCTGCCAACAAGTCTAATGACATTGTCACAGCGGAACGTAAAGTCGAACGGCCAAAATCTGACAGCACTCAAGTTGCCAACAGAATAAAGAGTGAGCCAGTGCCAATTGATGTTCATCATGATGGTTCGCCTCATTCAAGATTTTTTAATGCGGATGGCTCTGTGGCCCAAACCAAGATCATGAGTGTATCCAGTTATTCCAAAACATTTCCTGACATGCAAGACGTTCAGCATGTCGCGGCCAAACAATGGGGCGTGAAGCCTGTCTTAAATCGCGATGATGCGGAGCGGCGCAAGTCTGAGTTGGTCTACGTGGGCAGCAATCCTTATTTCCATATAGACAAACTTAACAACAGCATACCTTACTTAGTGCCTCGCGCCTCGAACTTGTTGCATGACATTGGGCGCAATTTTTATGACAGTTTGCAGATGAAAGGCGTACCCCTTCATCAAGTGATCGTCACCAGCGCGCTGCGTACCAAGGATGATGTGGCTAAGTTGAGAAATAGAAATTTCAACGCCACCGAGAACAGTTGTCATCTGTACGGCACCACGTTTGACGTGTGCTACAATCGTTATAAAACGGTTGAGGCACCCGGCGAAAATCGTTGGAAAGTGCGCAATGACACCTTGAAATACATCCTTGCTGAAGTTTTGCGCGATATGCGAGAGTCTGGCCGATGTTATATCAAGTACGAAGTGAAACAAGGTTGTTTTCACATCACCGTGAGATAGGGTTTCCTATGTCACGATTTCTGATGGCTTCCGTGGCTGCTTCTATCAAAAAACGTGGTGTAAATAAGGTTTATCATCTACCTTATTTTACCTCATATTCATCTTTGCTCCATATCACTTTGCCATAGAGGTCGTAATAATGGTCTTTTGCCATCCATCTTTGTTGCTTGATTGTTGCATGTGGATTTAGACAGCGCGTGCCTCGTTTAATGACGTTGCAACCCCTTCGGTGCTTTATTTCAAACCCTTCTCCCACCTTGTATGATTGCTTTCGACGCGAATCGTAGCGCCAAAGCGCTTGTCCAGCATTCCAATATGCCGCTCCAGAGAAACCCCGGTCCACCACTAAAAAAAAGAAGTTTCCGTCTGGACTGAGCCATGATGAGACGATGCTGTGATAGGCATCGCTCGAGAATACGGTTTCCTCGCAACGATTGGTCATAACATCATAACAGAAAAGGCGATTGTCGTGAATGTAGTATAGACAATGACGTTGGTTGTCTGTGTATTTCGCCACCACCGTGGCGCTTTGCGGAAGTTTTTTTGCCACGGCTTTTACACGGTTGGCAATAGGTGTTTGACCAAACGCTACCAAACTGCATAGTGCGAGCGTGATGAATATGACGTGTCTAATTTTCAATTTCTTTTTCATAACAGATAGGGACGCAACCAGGAAATATTCCCAATTCAGCGTCCCTATCATCCTTTGCAGGTGCGAGTGTTTTAATCTTTTATTTTAGTATGCAAACAAAGGATATTCCTTCATGGTGGCATTTACTTTCTCACGTACTTGTTTGATCACCTGATCGTTCTCAGGATCTTTCAGCACGGTATCGATGAGGTCTGCCACCAAGTGCATCAAATCTTCCTTGGCGCCACGAGTGGTCAAGGCAGCTGTTCCCAAGCGAATGCCTGATGTCTGGAATGCGCTGCGTTCATCGTAGGGCACCTTGTTTTTGTTCACAGTGAGGTCAGCGGCCACCAAAGCTGCTTCTGCTACTTTACCCGTCAAGTCTGGATATTTCTGACGAAGGTCAAGCAACATTGAGTGGTTGTCTGTGCCACCGCTCACGATGCTGAACCCATGGTCCACAAGATCTTGTGCCAATACTTTGGCGTTGGCTTTCACCTGCTTGGCATATTCTTTCCACGATGGGGCAAGATTTTCATTGAAGCCCACAGCCTTGGCTGCGATGACGTGCTCCAATGGGCCACCTTGGTTGCCAGGGAAAACGGCAGAGTTGATGAGGGTGCTCATCTTTTTCACCACTCCCTTCTTGGTAGTCAATCCCCAAGGATTGTCAAAGTCTTTACCTATTAATATAACTCCACCGCGTGGACCACGCAAGGTTTTGTGCGTAGTGGTTGTTACAATGTGAGCGTATTTCACTGGATTTTCCAGCAGTCCGGCAGCGATCAGTCCGGCGGGATGAGCCATGTCTACCATAAATATGGCACCCACCTCATCAGCTATCTTGCGCATGCGGGCGTAATCCCACTCGCGGCTGTAGGCAGAGCCTCCGCCAATGATGAGTTTGGGCTTGTGCTCCTTGGCCAAACGCTCCATTTCGTCATAGTCCACGCGCCCTGTCTCACGGTTGAGTGTATAGCCCACTGGTTTGTACAGGATGCCCGACGTGTTCACAGGGCTACCGTGTGAGAGGTGCCCACCGTGGTCAAGGTCGAGTCCCATAAACGTATCTCCGGGTTTAAGCACGGCCAACAGTACAGCTTGGTTAGCCTGTGCGCCAGAGTGAGGCTGTACATTGGCAAACTCTGCGCCGAAGAGTTTCTTTACGCGCTCAATGGCAAGTGTCTCCACTTGGTCTACCACTTGGCAACCTCCATAATATCGTTTGCCAGGAAGTCCCTCTGCATATTTATTGGTTAAAAAACTACCCATCGCGTTCATTACCTCTTCGCTCACGAAGTTTTCAGACGCAATGAGCTCCATACCCCTAAGTTGGCGTTGGTGTTCCTGTTCGATAAGGTCAAAAATTTCTTGGTCTTTTTCCATAGATTTGATTTTATAGGATTAATGAATTGTAAAGTTCCGATTTGGTTGCAAATATAAGCATTTAATCTTTTAATAACAAGTATAATAGCGTTGAAAATTTGTGAATATTTAATTTAAAGGTCATTTTCTCCGCTTATTCCCTTTCGACTATGCCAATTCCACCTGCTCGATGTCTTGCTCCATGTCGCAATAATGACATTTCACAATGCCCAACGCTTTGTCTACGATGGTGAAATAGGTTGGCATAGGCTCATTGTTGGTGATACACTTGGGGTTGTTGCATTTTATAATGCCATGCAATGCGTCTGGTGTCTCAACAGTTTTTTTCTCCACCACCTCATAGTTTTTGATGGTGTTAAGGATAATTTTTGGCGCAATGACAGACAGGCGGCTTATTTCCTCATTTGTAAAAAACTT
Organism: Hallella colorans; assembly: GCF_003096815.1. Lineage (GTDB taxonomy): Bacteria > Bacteroidota > Bacteroidia > Bacteroidales > Bacteroidaceae > Prevotella > Prevotella colorans. Next base: position 135,291 of record NZ_QENY01000001.1, on the reverse strand, counting down.
ATCGGCAATTTTTATTATGCCCTTCTTGCCTATCTTTTTGGAAGGGAGATTGTAGCCAATGGTTACTTGCACGTCCAAATTGTGCAGGTTGAGCAGTCTCACCACCTGATATGTTTTGTCGGCGGGTATATGGTCAATAACGGTGCCATTCTCAATGGCGGCAACTTGCAGTTCTTTTTTTCCCATCTCGATATTTATGCTATAAAGGTTAAGTCTTGTCAGCCTATGATCGTTTTGTCAGCTCGGATGTCATTGAGCGATATTCCCAAACAGTGACAGAAAATGGCCTCACGAGCGTAAAGTCCATTCTTGGCTTGCTGTATGTAGTAAGCATGCGGATTATCGTCCACGTCATAAGCTATCTCATTGACGCGTGGCAGTGGATGCAATATTCTCATGTTAGGTTTGGCGTTTGAGAGCATTGCGGCGCGCAAGATATACACGTTCTTGACTTTTTCATATTCCATCAAATCAGAGAAACGCTCTTTCTGCACCCGCGTCATGTACAAGATGTCCGCATCTGCTATCACTTTCTCGTCAAAATCTGTATGCTCATAATATTTAATGCCTTTCTGTTTGCAATACAATTTATATTCTTGTGGCATAGCAAGTTCCTGCGGTGCGATAAAGTGGAACGTTGGGTTGTAGTGTCGCATGGCTGTGATAAGCGAGTGCACGGTTCGCCCATATCTTAAATCGCCCACCAAATAGATGTTTAGGTTTTCTAACGTGCCCTGTGTCTTGTAAATAGAGTAGAGGTCCAACAGACATTGCGATGGGTGCATGTGCGCGCCGTCGCCAGCGTTGACGATGGGCACGGGGGCCACCTCAGAGGCATATCGCGCGGCTCCTTCTATATAGTGGCGCATCACGATAATATCAGCATAATTGCTCACCATGAGGATGGTGTCTTTCAACGTCTCACCCTTTGTTGTACTCGATGTCTTCGCGTCAGAAAAACCGATGACCCGTGCGCCTAACCTATTGGCGGCCGTCTGAAAGCTGAGCTGCGTTCTGGTGGATGGCTCGAAGAACAGCGTAGCCACGACTTTACCTTTTAGGATGTCCCTGTTAGGGTGTTTTTCAAACTCCTGTGCCATCTCAAGCAGGTAGCTTATCTCCTCCTTGGTTAAGTCGGCAATCGTCACAAAGTCATGATTTTTCATTTGTTAATTGATTAATGGTTGCGTATTTGAGTGCGAAGTTACAGATAATTTTCTATTATTTAAGCATCAATTAAAAGAAAAATAGTATTTTTGCAGAAATTATTTCACCTATCAATTATGAGAAAGTGCATTATAAAATCTCTTTGGATCTTTTCGTTTTTCATAGTGGTGACAATCGCCATTCTGTTTTTTCTCATTTGGTATGGCATTATAGGCTACTCTCCTGACATCGAGCATCTTCAAAACCCAATCAATAAGTCGGCTTCGCTTATCTATTCGGCTGATGGCAAAGTGATAGGAACCTATAACTTGGATCGAGCCAATCGCATCCCAGTTTCGTATTCAAAGCTCTCGCCACACTTGGTTCATGCCCTTGTGGCCACGGAGGACGAGCGGTTTTACGAACATTCAGGCATAGATTTCATAGCCTTGGCGCGCGCTGTTATCAAGCGTGGCATCCTCGGACAAGAGAGTGCCGGCGGTGGCAGTACCATCACTCAACAATTGGCCAAACAGCTTTATTCCACTCCAGCGAAATCCACTTTAGAGCGCATGTTGCAGAAACCAATAGAGTGGATCATAGCCGTCAAACTGGAACGCAATTTCACCAAGGAAGAAATCATTGCGCTATACCTCAACTATTTCGACTTCTTGCATGGAGCCACGGGTATTAAGACCGCAGCTAAGACCTATTTTAACAAAGACCCCCAAGCGCTTTCCGTGACAGAATCGGCACTCTTGGTGGGCTTGTGCAAAAATCCATCTTATTTCAACCCTGTGCGCTATCCAGAGCGAAGCAAAGCCCGTCGCAACGTGGTGCTCAACCAAATGGTTAAGGCTGGTTATCTTTCCCGCGCGGAATATGACCAGCTCGCATCTGAGGCAGTGGCCCTCAACTTCCACCGCACCACTCATAAGGACGGCATGGCCGTGTACATGCGTGAGTTTTTGCGACAATACATGATGATGGACAGACCCGAGAAGAAGAATTACCCGACGTGGAACAAACATCAATATGTCATCGACTCCATAGCTTTCGCCACAGATCCGCTGTGCGGTTGGTGCAAGAAAAACACCAAAAAAGATGGCAGCTCTTACAACGTGTACGCAGATGGGCTTCGTATTTACACCACCATTGACTCGCGCATGCAGCGTTACGCGGAGGAGGCCGTATATGGCCATGTGGCGCAATACCTACAACCAGCGTTCGACAAAGAAAATCGCGACAAACCCAATGCGCCCTTCACCGAAAATCTCACTCGCGAGCAGGTGCGCCAGATCATGGGGCGAGCCATACGTCAGAGCGAGCGTTACAGAGTAATGTCTCAGGCGGGCTATTCGGCCGACGAGATAGACAGGGCTTTCAAAACACCCACAGATATGTCTATCTTTACCTATCACGGAGACGTTGACACGGTGATGACACCGTTAGATTCCATCAGGTATTACAAATCGTTCTTGCGCGCAGGATTTATGAGTATGGACACGCACACGGGGCATGTCAAGGCGTATGTGGGTGGAATCGACTTTGAGCATTTCCAATATGACATGGTGATGGGCGGCCGCCGACAGATAGGATCGGCCATCAAACCGTTCCTTTATTCGCTCGCTATGGAAAACGGAGCGTCGCCTTGCGACCTTGTGCCTAACGTGCAACGCACGTATGTGGTGGCGGGCAAGCCATGGACGCCCCGCAACGCCAATAGGCGACGCTATGGGCAGATGGTCACTTTGAAATGGGGATTGGCCCAATCCAACAACTGGATATCGGCTTATCTGATGAGTAGGCTCAACCCTCGGCAATTTGTAAGCATTCTACATAAGTTTGGTATAGACAATCCTGATATACATCCCTCCATGTCTTTGTGTCTTGGCCCATGCGACGTGTCGGTGGGCGAGATGGTGAGTGCCTACACCGCCTTTCCCAACAATGGTATCCGTATAGCCCCCATGTTCGTGACACGCATAGAAGACAATGAGGGCAATGAGCTCGCAGAGTTCCAACCTCGCATGACAGAGGTGATAAGTTCAGAAAGTGCTTACAAAATGCTTGTCGAACTGATGGCTGTCGTCGATGAGGGAACAGCACATCGACTACGGTTTAAATACAACATGGAAGGGGAGATTGGAGGCAAAACCGGCACCACCAACCGCAACTCTGACGCATGGTTTATGGGGTTCACGCCACAGTTGGTGAGTGGTGTTTGGGTTGGTGGCGAGGAACGTGACATACACTTTGATTCAATGCGAATGGGACAAGGTGCGACAATGGCATTACCTATTTGGGCCTATTTTATGAAAAAAGTGTACCGTGACGTAAGTTTGCCATACAGCCCAACTGCCACATTTGACATTCCAGAGGATTTTAATCCTTGTCAGAAACACGACGATGACATAGACGAAAATGGCATTGACGAGGTGTATGAGTGACCACGATTTGTCAAAATAAATACTCAAAATAAATGCACTTTATGATTGTCTTTTTGGAGAGGAATGCAAATATTTTTTCCCTTTTTTAGATTAATCAGGTGCCATTAGTCCTTTGTATTCTTTGCGTGTTTTTCACATCCTTGTACGATCAGGTACTAATCGTGTTGCAATTCAGTACTATTTGTATGATGTTTAAGGCCTAATCGATTTATGATTAGGCCTTAAACGACATGTGTTCAAGTATTAATCGCAACAAATGTTGAACATATTTTTGGCGTTTAACATAAACAAACCTCTATAAAATGCTGATTTGTAAAACTTTGTTGAAATGCGTTTTTTTTGAGAATTTCAGCAGCATTTATGTGGTTTACTATAATAATCAATACTCTGACAAGGATCTGTCAGCTTAATTCAGCATTATTTTTTTATATTAGTCGCTAATATGTTGCAAAAGTTTGAAGCAATGTAGATGCTTAGCTTAAATAGTAGGAAACTGTGAATGATTTTTTTTACATCTTATGTACCCATACTTTTTGTGGAGTATATGTATTTTAAAAGTGGTTTTTCAGCAATTATCATAGATTTTACAAAATAAAAAAATCCTTCAAATAAGACTAACAAATATGTTTTTTTCTTGGTAAAAAATTTGGATTTCTGCCTAAAAATCACTATATTTGCAAAGTATACATGAGAGTTATTTACCTTGTATAATATTATCATAACCATCTAATTTTATAATTATATGAGACCAAAAGAAGATAAAAACAACAATGATCTTGATAAAGTAAAAGACAAAGTAAAAGATGTTGTCAAGAAAGCTGAGGATGATGAGTCTGTAAAAAAGGCTAAAGACAAGGCTAAAGATGTGGCTGAAGATGTAGCTGATGACGTGAAGGATGCCACCAAAAAGGTCAAGGATAAAGTCAAAGATGTGGCAAAAGAGACGAAAGACGTGGCTAAGGATGTGAAGCAAAAAGTCAAGAATGTTGTGGACGACGTTGAGGATACCGATGCTGTTAAGCAAACAAAAGACGCAGCCAAAGACGTGGCAGATGACGTTAATGACGCAGCAGAGAGTGTCAAGGATGTAGCCAATGATATAGCGGACAATGTGAAAAAAACAGCGAAAGAGACCAAAGACAAAGCTGAAAATCTTGCCAAAGATTTGAAAGGAAAAGTTGAGGATGCTGTTGACGACACAAAAAAAGACTGCAAGGCTAAGGAAAAGACACAAGAAATGAAAGAAAAGGCAGAAGACGTGGCCAAGGATGTAAAGGACAAAGCTGAGAATATCGCCAAGGACGCCAAGGACAAAGCCAATGATGCCAGAAAGGATATAAAAGAATCCGCCAAGAATATCAAAGACAAAATTAAAGACAAAATGGAAGATTTGAAAGACAATGAAAATGTGAAAGAGGCTAAAGAAAAGGTTGAAAACATGACCGATGAAGCCAAGGATAAGGTTGGAAGTATGGTAGACGACGTGAAAAAAGCTATCAATGACGCTAAAGAGAAAATTTCGGAAACGCGCCATGACCTTACCAAGAAGACAGTGGAGGCTATCGAGGATGCGCGCGCTAACGAAAATGTTAAGAAAATGCGCGATAAGCTTTGGGGCACCGTTAACGACTTAAAAGAGAGTGACGCCGCCAAGAAAGCGAAAGATTTCGTGGAGGATGTTAGTGAGGAAGCGGAAGACTTGGTTGATGATGCTCAAGACAAGGTAGAAGAAGTAGAGGAGAATGTAAAGAAATCGGGCTTCTTCAGCAAACTAAAATCACTGTTTGGAGGTAAATAGTCAGGATTATTTCATTTTTTAAATTTAAATTGTAGATTAATAATGGACGTGTGCACATACTGTGTTCATCTGTGATATATGAGGATGAAACGTGTGATGTACACGTTTTTTGTTGTTAGATTTATTTGCTATATTAAATGTTTCATGTAAAATTATTTTTTTATTTTTGCATTTATAAATTAAAACATTTAAGAGGGGTGGGGTGTATCATATGGCATGATTTGGAATTTGCGTGTTCTGAAAATTGCCACTGCATATTTTTTTAAACGAAATATGAATTGGATTTTGTCACAATTTGGCTTTTTATCGGCTCATGATGTAAGTCTGTTAAGCCGAGTGACTCGCCATAATCCGTCAATCACCCAACATATTAGCCTTGAAAATGAACTTTTAATCTGACAAGTCTAATTATTATAAACAGCTCATAATAAGGCACGAGAATTTTCTATCATGAATTTAGAGATTATATTGTCATTGGTCATTCCATTTTTGGGCACGATGTTAGGAGCGTCTTTTGTGTTTTTTATGAAAGACGAGATGTCCACCAAACTACAAAAGACATTATTGGGATTTGCCTCTGGGGTGATGGTTGCCGCCTCTGTATGGTCTCTACTTATACCGAGCATGGAGATGTCTTCAGCAATGGGCAAATTGAGTGTGGTGCCGGCAGCAGTAGGTATGTTAGTAGGCATGGCTTTCTTGTTGCTCATGGATGTGATCACTCCACACCTTCATATAGGCGAAACCAGACCTGAAGGGCCTAAAGCACATTTATCCAAAGTTGCCATGTTATCATTGGCTGTCACGATCCATAATTTCCCGGAGGGCATGGCTGTGGGCGTTGTGGTCGCGGGAGCGATTCAGGGCAGCGAGTGGATATCTGCCGCAGGTGCACTGACTTTGGCCATTGGCATAGCCATTCAGAACATACCAGAGGGCGCCATTATATCCATGCCTATGAAGGCTGCGGGTGGAAGCAAAACAAAATCGTTTGTCATGGGTACGCTTAGTGGGGCGGTGGAGCCTCTGGGGGCTATTCTTGTCATACTCCTAACCTCCATTATGACTCCAATATTGCCTTATTTGTTGGCTTTTGCAGCGGGCGCAATGTTTTATGTCGTTATAGAGGAACTCATTCCGGAGGCATCGGAGGGTGAGCACTCCAACTGGTCAACCATAGGGTTTGCCATAGGTTTTGTACTTATGATGTCGCTTGATGTGGTGCTGGGCTAACATTGTTGATAGAGTTTGACAGCTCATCCAGTGAGTGGCGCAACTTATGACAGTAAAATATATCCCACAGCATCGATTAAAAAAGCCAAACGTATAGTTTGCAATATACGTTTGGCTATGAGGGATTTTAGCTTGGTATGCTCTTTGGAAATATTGGTATGCGATGGTTATCGCACGCCCTCCACGGTGTAACCCAATTTCCTCAAACCATCCAACACGCCTTTATCACCAGGCAGATGCAACGCTCCAATAACAAAAAAAGTAGGAGCCTTGGCCATGATGGCAGGCATTTTTTTGAGCCAATCGGTGTTTCGGCTGTAAATAAGGAGATCATTTTCCTCAGGCGTGTTATCACAACTATTGTTAAGTTTCTCGTCTTGGGCGGCTTTTAACGCGTTTAAATCTTGGGCGTAAAAAGCTTCAGACATCTTTTCTGCCATCTCCTCCATGAACGCAGTGTGGTCGAGAAAACATTCCAACATTACCAACTGCCGTTGTAAGGGCATGCTCCCATAGAGCACTTTGGCTTGAAAAGCCACGGTCTCCAACCCACCAACATACTCCTTGTTTTTCTTGGCTTGTGCCTGAAAATACTGGTCAAAGGTGCTTGTAGGGTCAAATTCACCAATGTGTTTGGTCATATAGGAGAGAATGGTGAGCTGTATGACCATGGCCAATGGAGTAAGTTTACCCATCTGTGCTTGTACGATAGGATTGTTGAGGTCGGCCTGCATAGCACTCTTTAGATAGGCGTTCAGCTTAGCGTATTGTTCCGTGGATAGCACATCTTTTAATGTTTTTCCGTCGGGTAGGGTCATTTGTTGTTTCATGTACGCCACGCTGTCAGCGTTGGTCATATTGTCCCATATCAATTCGCCATACACCTGTTCGGTGTTGGTAAGTACATCGTTCACACCTTTAATTTTGTTTACGAACCCTACGTTAGCCAAATGGTGTGTGCCTATGATATAAGAGGGCCGAGGCAGATTGTTGCCAGAGATTTTGTAAAGTAGTTGGGCGTGAACTCCAACAATATAAAACAAGACCAAAAAAATTGTGATAAAAAATTTTCTCATAAGTAAAAATATTGATGTTTAAGATTATACGAATTTGTTGTTTATTGTCATGGCATATAACAAATAATTTTACAACTTTGATTTAAAAATGTATTGATAGTAATGTCATGGTTTGACATGCCAAAGAATAAGTACCTTTATTAATTTATTGACAATTGTGTTCTTGCTTTATTTTTTTATGTTTCTGCTTATTTTTTGCATGAATACTTCCAAATCTTGCTTGATATGCAAATACTCGTCCGATCGCATGAAACCTGCGTTCTTTTTTAACATAGGAATGATTTCTTCCACACTGTTGGAGTAACAAGACAATTCGTTTCGGCGTTGAGTACCATGCAAGCTTTGGCTTGTTATTTCTCTTTCTCTCTCTTTGACAAGGTGCTCGCAAATCTTAGTGAGCATGGGCACAACCACTCTGTTAAAGAGGTGGTGTCCTTGTATATATAAATAGGAGGTCTGGGGGGTAACTCCCAACCGTTTGCACTCTTCTTTGACTTTTGCATACGACTCGTATGCGTTCGGATTGTTTTTTTGCAGCTGTTTTACTTTTTTCCCAACCTTGCTCCTCAACCTTTTCAACATATCCTCGACGTGAAAAAAAGAGAAGTTTCCCATTTCGATGATATGTAGAAAATTAGTAATGGTAAACTCGTTGTAGTTAGGTGTTCTATAATACCATATACTCCATATAAATAGTGGAAAGATAGCCTCTGAATAGTCTGACAAGTATTTTTCAATATCAAAAATCAAATGATCATTGAGCGTCACGGCTACGCACACGTCGTGTAGTGATGGCGCATAACACTGCATGTTCTCTATAGCGTAGGCGTATGTGTGGAAAATATATGGATTATTGTTGACATCACGCGATGTTTGTGTGGCACCTTGTTCAAGATAATCGTAATCAGCATCGATACAAACAATCATGTCTTGTCCCACCTTGTTGGAAAATAATTGCATGATAGCGGCTTTTTTTCCACGCTCAAGTCGTTCTACGCGAGAGGGCAACATTACTTCAAAATATATGTCATCGGTCTCAAACTGGCTCAAAATTTGTCTCCAGAAAAATACGTCGTCATAGCTTTCGACGTATGCCACAACTCTTCTTCGAGAAGATTTGGAATTCAACTTGTTGGCCGCCTCGAAATATGTTGAGTTTAAATGGTCATGTAATCGTTTGCCCATAGTTTATAATGATTGTCTTGTTGCACGTGCGTGCAAACTGATTTTAAACTTGGAACCATCATTGAAAACAGAGTGGGAGAGTCTCTATAATGGTATGTGATTTATGGAAGGCGTATTTGTTTCTAAGTGGTGATGTCGCTCACCTCTGTCACTTTGTCCATCCAGCCGTTCATGATAACCGCTGGACTATGTGTGGTCAATATAATTTGCACATTCGGGTTTAGTCCGATGATAAGGTCTATGAGTTGTTTCTGCCATTCCACATGCAGGCTCACCTCAGGCTCGTCCATAAAAAACACGTAGTTTTGATTATCTTCCACGAGCACGGTTAGCAAGATGGCGAGCATCTGTTTCTCTCCACTTGATAGTTGATAAGGTTCAAGGATTTCATTCTGCTGCAAGAAACGTATCTCATTTTCAGTTCGAATGATGGTTTTGTTAGTGTCTGCAAATAGGTTATCAATGTCGTCTTGAAATCTTACTTTAGGTTCTGACAATAGGTGCGCGCGATGTGCTGACTCTGGCAATCCACTTTGAAGTTCCTGGATGATACGATTACCAATATTCACTTGATAGTCTAAAAACTTGCGTTGTAGCTGAAAAAGTTGCCAATCAAGTTCTGTGACCAAAGACATATTAATTTTTGAAAGTGTGTCTGATGTCATCAGTGGACGGTCAAAACTGCGAAAAATATCAAATCTGATATGTGTTGCGTCTTCTGGTTCGATGGTCAGATGCACGCCTTTCACCGTAAAAGTTTTGTCATCTTTAGCACTTGCCAAGAGTTTCACCACTTTGTTGAGAATTGTAGTTTTGCCCACGCCATTAACACCACTAAGGATATTAACTTGTCGGTCAAGGTCCCAAATGATGTGTCTTTGGTCGTTCCATAGTGAGTCAATCTCTATCCGTTTGATATAATCTGCATATTTTTTCATGATAGTCAAGCACCTTTGTTCTTGGCAAATATAGCAAAAAACTTGCTTTGTAGCATGTAAAAAACATTATATTTGCAAGATTGAAACCTTTTTTTTATGATTTATTCTAAAAATCGTATTTTTCCATCAGGATTTAGAATAAAAAGACATGTGATAAATGGTAAAAAGAAATGAATAATATTGTTTGATTTAAGTTATGGCGACATCTGAAAGAAAACTTTTTTCAGCCAAGGATACTTATTTAATCGTTTCTAAAAAGTTTTCAAAGATATTGATTATCGTAAGCGTTAGTTCAATTAAGAAATGCAAGTTTTGTAGATAAACAAAAAGAAGCGTAAAGATGAACGCCACACAGGATTTACTATGATTAAATAATAAGAAGGACAAGGATGTCAAAGGCTTGTCTCGAACCGTATACCTCTTATTGCAGCCTTACAAGCGTAGCGCAAGAAGTATAACCACAGATAACAGAGCAGAATTTGCAGACCACAAGTGGTAGGTCAAAGCATTGGATACGATATATATTGCCTATCCCTACTACTCATGGGAAAAAGATTTTTATATTATTTGTATTGTGCTATTTATTATTTTGCCTCAGGAAGAATATTTTCTTCTCGATACAAAAATACAATTCTATCTTAAATATTTAGAGATTCAACAATACAGAGCTGTGTTCTTGATTTACATTTCAAAGCATAGTCGTACTGACTTACGCTTGCCTTAATAAGCGCTTTTGAACTGTTCCAAGAAGCGAGTGTCATTCTCGGAGAATAAGCGGAGGTCGCTCACGCGATATTTCAAGTTCGTAATGCGCTCCACGCCCATGCCAAAAGCAAAACCCGTATAAACGCTCGAATCTATGCCACAAGCCTCAAGGTCATGAGGGTCAACCATGCCACATCCCAAGATTTCCACCCATCCTGTGTGCTTGCAAAATCCACAACCCTTGCCACCACAAATATTGCATGATATGTCCATCTCCGCGCTGGGTTCTGTAAATGGGAAGTATGACGGGCGAAGACGTATCTTAGTTTCTGTGCCAAACATTTCACGAGCAAACGTCAACAACGCTTGCTTGAGGTCAGCAAAACTCACCCCCTTATCAACATATAGCCCTTCCACTTGATGAAAAAAACAATGCGCACGCGCAGAAATAGCCTCGTTACGATAAACTCGGCCTGGGCAAAGTATACGTATGGGCGGTTGGTGATTTTCCATAAAATGAGCCTCATCACCAGAGGTATGCGAGCGCAAAATTACATTTTTGGTTACGTCTTTGTCATTCTTAGAAATGAAAAACGTGTCTTGCATGTCACGTGCGGGATGGTCAGCCGCAAAGTTGAGCATGGTGAAAACATGATTGTCGTCATCAATCTCTGGTCCTTGGTAGAGCACAAAACCCATACGTTGGAAAATACTAATAATCTCATTCTTGACAATGGTCAGCGGATGCCGAGTTCCAACAGGAATGGGATAGACTGTGCGTGTCAGGTCTATGCTTTCTGTTCCTATCTCGGTTGTGGCCACCTGCTCGCGCAGCTCGTTTAGTTTGTCGTGCGCAACTTTCTTAAGTTCATTAATCTTGATGCCAACCGTCTTTTTTTGGTCGGCAGCAACATTTCTAAACTCGCCCATCACAGCGTTTATCTTACCTTTTTTGCTAAGATATTTCAATCGTAGTTGCTCTATCTCGTCAGCGTTTTTTGCTGACATACTGGCCACCTCGTTGAGCAGCTCGTCTATCTTATCTAAAATCATCTTATCAACATCTAACAATTCGTATGCAAAGTTACTAAGTTTTATTGGAAAAAGTAAACTAATATAAAAAATAATGCTTACTTTTGCGTATGTTTATGAACGATTTGATATGAGAAAAGAACTTGTTATTGTTTTTTGGTCTTTATTGACATTGACTTTCTTTATCTCCAATGGATGTAGTAATAAGAAACCTATGTCGACGGATAGCATTTTGACAGATAGTACAGAGCTCGATACTACCTCTCAGGATACTATAGAAAATGTGATAGCCGAGACACCTATGCCTAAGGCTGCCGACGAGCTATTTGATGACTTTATATTTAATTTTGCCGCTAATAGAAAGCTTCAGCGTAAACGCATTATATTTCCATTGCCGGTATTTCGGGATAACAAGATGACAAAAAAAATAGAAGAAGCCAATTGGAAAATCGACCATTTTTTCATGCCTCAAGAATATTATACGCTCATTTTAGACAATCAGAAACAGCAGAAATTAGTTAAAGACACTACTGTGAAGCACGTGGTAATAGAGCGAATTTATCTCAATAAACAGACAGTTGAAGCATTTCTATTTGATAGGCTAAATGGGGAATGGAAGCTAACGTCAATCCATTACCAAAACATAATGCAAAATAAAAATGCCGACTTTCTCAAATTTTACAAACAATTTTCGGAGGATCCAGATTTTCAGATAGCGAGTATGGCGGAAGAAGTGGAGTTTTCCGCCCCTGATCCGAATGATGATTTTGGGAATATTACAGGCATAATGATGCCCCAGCAGTGGCCTGATTTCAAACCAGAACTGATCCCTTCGAATGTGATATATAACATTTTATATAGCCCGCAAAGTGTAAAGTCAAATCGAAAGATATTCGTAATCCGAGGCATTGCCAATGGTTTTGAGATGGAAATGGATTTCAAAAAGAAAGGTAACCATTGGAAACTCACTCGCTTTAATGGATAATAATAGATTGACGTGTACCTGTTCTAAAAGTATAAATTCTATGAAACGATACAAAAACTATTCTTTACTTCGTCACAATACATTCGGCATTGACTCTCTATGTGATGAGTTTGTAGTCTTTGAGTCGATAGACGATGCGATAAGTTTGGCAATAGAACAACGCATTTCGGTCGAACACAAATGCAAATTTCTACTTTTGGGTGGTGGTAGTAACCTGCTCTTGACACATGATTTTAAGGGAAAAGTGATAACGCCGGACAAGCGGTTTGACGTGGAAGAGAGCTTTGTGCATGACGATGCTCATGCCATTTACCTTAGATGCTGGGCTGGGACTTGCTTTGATGATGTTGTGGCATACGCTGCTTCGCATGGATACTGTGGTATGGAGAATCTTAGCTTGATTCCTGGCGAGTGTGGTGCGTCTGCCGTCCAAAATATCGGTGCTTATGGCGTAGAAATAAAAGATATACTATACAATATAGAGACAGTTGACCTTTCTACAGGTAAGGTTGTGTCGATTCGACCTGACGATTGCCAATACGGGTACCGACAGAGCCGATTTAAGCATGAGTGGAAAGATAGGTTTATCATTACCCACGTTACATACAAGTTGTCTACTAAATTTATGCCATGTCTTGACTATGGAAACCTTCAAAAGGTTTTAAACGAACGGCAGATATCAAAAAACGAACTTACACCACAAATTTTGCGTAATATCATTATAGATATTCGTCGTTCTAAATTGCCAGATCCAGCTGTATTGGGCAATGCGGGAAGTTTCTTTATGAACCCCATGGTGGATAAAAACAAATTGGATGATTTGATAAAAAAATTCCCAGATATCAAGTATTTTGAGGTGGATGTGGCTACATTGGGCGCTGAAGCTGTAGCTATGACCAACCACACGGGGAGTAAGGTCTATAAAATTCCGGCTGGATGGATGATAGATCATTGTGGATGGAAAGGCAAACGGGTTGGAAATGTTGGTGTCTACGACAAACAAGCGTTAGTGCTTGTGAATTATGGTGGTGCCTCTGGACAAGACATCGTAAACTTGATGAGAGCCATCCAAAAAGATGTTTTTGACACATTCGGGATATCTATTATTCCTGAAGTTAATATCAAATAATGTGTTGAGACTTACTTTTTTAGGAACAGGAACTTCTAATGGCGTACCCGTTTTGGGCTGTAATTGTGAGGTGTGTACCAGTGCGGACGTTCGAAACAAGCGCTTTCGAGCTGCAGTCATGATAGAAAGTTCTACCACGCGCATACTTATAGATTGTGGTCCTGATATTCGAATGCAACTCTTGCGTGTACCTTTTCGTAAGATTAATGGTATATTGCTCACGCACGAGCATTATGATCATATAGGAGGTATAGACGATTTACGTCCATATTGCAAGTTTGGTGACATTGATATTTATGCCAACGCTGCTACGGTGAGTGCTGTGCGACGCTGTTTCCCCTATTGTTTTGCAGAGCATTTGTATCCAGGGGTTCCCAAATTGAACCTTCATGCTATAGCGAAACATGATAATTTGAAAATTGGCGACATAGCTGTTCAACCTATTGAGGTGCTACATGATCGACTGCCCATATTAGGATATAGGTTTGGCTCTACCGCATACATCACAGACATGAAGTCTATCGCCATAGAAGAGATGACCTATTTGCAAGGTATTGACACATTAATCATTAATGCGCTACGATGGAAAGATATGCACCATAGCCATCTTATAGTGCCAGAAGCTATCCAGTTTGCTCGGGAAATAGGAGCTAAACGTACCTTTCTAACACATCTTACGCATCGCATTGGATTGCATGATAAAGCGGACATCCGGCTTCCATCGGACATTCATTTTGCTTATGACGGTATGAGTTTGGAACTATAATAACATGCACTATTGAATTATCATAACTATTTATATTTCTGAAGTCAAAATCATATTAGATGTACTAATTCTTTAATTACATAATGCGGAAAAATGATAGGGATTATATAGGAGAAATTCGCTTGCTAAAACATGGCAAGTTTTGTAACTTCGCAGCAACCATTTAAAATTGAATGGGTATAGTGTGCCCAACCGCACACCTCGGCGTAAAAAGGATGACAATGGTGGGTGGGGGGATAAACGACATTCTTAAAGTCGTACTTACGACTGGGAGAACATTACCTGCTTACCGAAATGATTCAACAGCACGTAATGATAGTTGCGAGAGAACGCTTATGAGTGCCAATCGTTCTAATAAGTGAAGTTGGATTTTGATGGTGTGCAAGAGATGATTAAATGGTAAGAGTACAAAAAACTCACTTGCTGCTTGTATATGAAAATAATTCCCCAAATTTATGATTACGTAAGATCCGTTTTTGTTATTATTTTGTTAGTTTTGTTTTTCAAATAAAAAGATAAGAAGATATGGGCTTTCACACTTTTTTAGAGCATCACAAAAAAAAGAAGAAAATAGCAATCATTGGTGGAGGTGCAGCCGGTTTTTTCGCCGCTATTTCAGCCAAGGAAGCTAATGATTCGGTAGAAGTCACTATCTTTGAGAAAGCTCGTAAGGTTTTGGCCAAAGTGGCTATCACTGGCGGTGGCCGGTGTAACCTAACAAACACGTTTGACAATATCTCTGACTTGAAACAAGTGTACCCACGTGGTTTCAGGCTCATGAAACGGCTGTTCAACTTTTTTGATCAGCGTGATACATGGCGATGGTTTGAAAGTCATGGAGTGCGCTTGGTAAGCCAAGACGACCATTGTGTTTTCCCCGAGTCACAAGATGCCATGACTGTTGTAGACTGTCTTGTAAACGAGGCGCGCAAACTCAATGTAAATATTAAGACAGAGCAGAAAATAGTGTCGTTGACACCATCCACAGACGGAGGCTGGCTAATCAACATGGTCAATGGCATTCATGAGCGCTTTGATTGTGTGGTTATTGCCACTGGCGGCATGCCACACCGAGCCGACTTGCTCGGTCTTTGTTATTTAGGCTTGCGCATGGAACAACCCATACCCTCACTTTTCACTTTTAAAATCGATGATCAGCGTTTATTGTCGCTCATGGGCACTGTCGTCAATACTGTACAAACAACTATCCCGACAACCAAATTTCGTGCATCTGGACCATTGCTCATTACACATTGGGGCATAAGCGGCCCGGCAGTGCTCAAACTGTCATCGAGAGCCGCACGACATTTGTATGAAATGGATTATCATTCAAAAGTGGCTATTAACTGGGTGAACATAACAGACAGAAATATGGTGGAGGTGGAGCTTTCGAAAGTGGCCAAAGCCAATCCGAGAAAACAGTTGGGCACTGTACGCCCTTTCTGTTTACCCTCAAGATTGTGGCTGTACATGTTGCATAAGAATAATTTGCCCGATGGGCGACTTTGGTGTGAGTTGGGAAACAAGGGACTTAACAAGCTTTTGGAGACACTTACCAATGATGTATACGACATCTGTGGCAGGGGCACGTATCGTGATGAGTTTGTCACTTGTGGTGGTATAGCACTTGACAGTGTTGATTTTAATACTTTGCAAAGCAAGGTTTGCCATGGACTGTATTTCGCAGGCGAGGTGCTCGACGTGGATGGTGTCACAGGCGGGTTTAATTTACAAGCTGCGTGGACCACGGGATTTATAGTGGGAAATAGCATCGTATCAGATTAACGCCACACTCTACAAAACTTTCGTAAAAACAAATTAGAGCGAAATAAAATACGTAACTTTGCAACAATAAAATTAATATAATGAGAGAGAACATGGACAACAAGGTAGATTACGAGACACTTTTTCGCAACAATATAGCCAATTATTTACGTGAAAAGAGCCAAGTGGATGAGGTTTTGCCCGATGCTCCAGACATTGAGGCATTATGGGCCTCAATAGGCGAGGCTTACTTGCCTGATGCTATTCGCGAATTTAACGACTATCCCAAAGTTGTTTTGGGTTGGATAATGTATGTAGGCATGGCTGTTGCCAAGTTTTGGGATGCTGATTGGGAACGTTATAGCCAAATTAATAATATATATATTTACCTGCGTGACAAACGTGATTACGATCATCTTGACGATTATATCAAAGAAGAAGTTTTACAGCTCGACAAGGCTGGTGCTAATCTTTTGCAAGATATTGTAAGTGAGTGTGCGGCTCGTGTGTACAATCAGTTCTTGCATTTGTCGTTGCAAAGCGGTACAGAGCCCGCTTTTAGAGCTTTTGTGGCCGCACTACACGAGATGTATAGGATGGGAGCGGCCATGCAACTCAAGCGCATGGGCTATCACATGACAAGCTTGCGCGACATGTAGAGAAGGAGCGAAGTTGTCTTCTCAAGTTTGTGACAATATTGTATAAAGTTCTGGTTACTAAGAAATATAAGAAATAGTATAATACATATTATAAGATGTTTAAAGATCTGATAATAGTCAGCATAGGCAGTTTTTTCGGCGGCGGACTACGTTTTCTTGTCTCTAAAGGCATTCAGACGCTCACTATCTTGTCTTTTCCTTTTGGTACACTAACGGTTAATGTGTTGGGGTGCTTGGTCATAGGATTTCTTTCAGGCATGCTTGCTACTGGCGCATGGTTGTCACCATCCATGAAATTGATGCTCACTACAGGGCTTTGTGGTGGCTTCACTACGTTCTCCACGTTTATGCACGAAAGTTCGACGATGGCTAAAAACGAGGATTTTGTCACGCTTGCTATCTATATAACCGCCAGCTTGGTGTTTGGCATGATAGCTGTTTTGGCAGGCCACGCCGTTGCTAATTCGCTTCGATGAAAATTTTTATTGTATATGTCTCAACCTAAGTTAGGTTACGCTCTATTTAACAGGGAAGTGTCGCAATAATATATTTTTTCCAGCGTTTATATATCAATGATATACAAACCTTTGTTTTTTTTGCTGTCGATTGTGGCATTGATAATGATCTCTTGCGCCGAAGATGACAGCTTTAGTGCATCTACTGCCAACAAATTGACATTCTCCACAGATACGGTGAATGTAGACACTGTATTCAGCAATGTGCCGTCGTCCATGCGGTCGTTTTGGGTTTACAATCACTCAGGCGATGGATTACGATGCCGATCGGTAAGATTGGAGAGTGGCGGACGGTCTGGATTTCGTGTAAACGTGGATGGGGCATACCTTGGCGAAACCACAAAATATGCTTCGACAGACCTTGATGTGAGACGTGATGACAGTGTTCGTGTCTTCGTTGAACTCACTGCACCGCAAAACAATGCCATTGGACCTCAAAGAATAGAAGACAACTTAATATTCACACTTGAGAGTGGGGTAGAGCAACGGGTAAATCTCAGCGCCCATTCATGGGATGCAGAGTTATTGAAAAACGTGCATATAACAAAAGACGAAGTGATAAAGGCGCAAGAAAAACCTATCGTCGTTTATGGCGGTATCACTGTGGATAGCACTGCCACGCTTACCATTGCGGCAGGAACTACAATCTATTTTCATAATGACTCTGGGATTAAAGTGTACGGACGGCTGTTGGCAGAAGGTACACCTACGAAAAACATAGTTTTTCGTGGCGATCGCATTGATCGGATGTTCAGCTATTTACCTTACGATTTTACACCCGGGCAATGGCAAGGAATAAGATTTTTTACCTCGTCTTATAACAACAAAATGTGCTATACTGACATTCATAGTACCTTTGACGGTGTTATTGTTGACTCTGCCGACGTGTCGAAACCTAAGTTGACGCTTCAAGGTACGACCATTCACAACTGCCAAGGCTATGGCTTGGTAGCCAATAACGCAAATATCATCGTTACCAATTCACAAATCACAAACACACTATTCGACTGTGTATACGTTAATGGTGGCAACGTGTCTATGAACAATTGCACCGTGGCGCAGTTCTATCCTTTTGACGGCAACCGTGGCGTGGCGTTGCGTTTCACGTCGGAGCATCCCCTTTTGGCTTTGCGAGTGAGCAATACACTCATCACGGGTTATGCCGAACAACAACTTTTGTGTGAGCAGCCAGATTCGACCTTAACATTCAATTATGATTTTGATCACTGCTTTTTGCGCATGCCTAAGGTTCAAACGGCTGACAGTGTACACTATGTAGACGTGATATTTGAAAATGTAAAAGACACGACGACAAGTGGAGCTAAGCATTTTGTGAAGATAGACACTAAGAGTTTGCGCTATGACTTTAGATTGGATAGTGCATCATTGGCCATTGACAGGGCCAACGTCAAGACTGCCAGTCCTATTGATCTAAATGGAAATCGTCGTGACAAAAAACCCGACATAGGAGCTTTTGAATATATAAAAATGTAATACAAAATATCAAATCATAGAATATATGAGACAAGTCAATATAACAATAAACATAGACTTCTGCTCGATGGAAGAATTAACTCGTGATGAACGAGAATTGATACAAATGGCTATTGATGCCACTAAAAATTCGTATGCCAAATACAGCAAATTTTATGTGGGTGCAGCAGTAAGACTTGAAGATGGGCAGGTGTTTATAGGTGCTAACCAAGAGAATGCGGCGTTTCCATCTGGGTTATGCGCAGAGCGTACAGCTATCTTCTCGGCTCAAGCCAATAGCCCTGGGCAAGCGATAACAACGCTTGCCGTGGCTGCAAGAAACAACTTTGGACCACTTGATAACCCCGTGACGCCATGTGGCGGCTGTCGGCAAGTGATGCTTGAGATGGAGGATAGGTACCAGCGCGACGTGAAAGTGCTGCTCTATGGTAAAAAGGGAATATATAGGGTAAAAAGCGTTAAAGATCTCTTGCCACTCTCGTTTGTAGACGCTAATATGAAATGAAAAGTTCGATAATTTAATAGTTACCATAGTGGGGCGGAGCTATAAAAGTTTCTGTATATATCTCTATAACTTCGCTTATACGCCATAGCTTAATGATTGAAAATAGACAGGGCGGTAACATGGAGTGCAAATCTTATGGTCTGCGTTTAGCAGGCAATATGATAGGTACTACAAATCAGCCTTAACCGATGTTGATCTTTTTTTGGCAGCTAATATTTCCACTTCAATCTCTTCTTACTATGAAAAAGCCCAACCGATGGCTTACGCCCTTATGGTTAAGGGATTTTAAGACATAGAAACCTTCGGGCAGGCGATACACGTTTATGGATTTTCCCTGATAGCTACGTGTGTCTATTATTGTGCCTTGCAAAGTTTCTATAACAATCAAGCGGGCGTCCAACACACTGTTTTTTGCAGGTAAAGATAGTTGCTTGCCATCGCAGTGGAGAAGCGGCACGTCAATGCTTTTCGATTCTCGCATACTGTGACTTTGTGCCGCATTGCTCTCATTGCCATATCGATTCATCGAAGTGACAGCAAAATACAATCCTTCGGTCGCCACGCTTAGCATATTTTTTTGATAGCGAATGGCTACGAGGTTATCAGGATCGTCAGTGTCTACCGGCCAACATCGACTTGCATATATATTATAATAAGGTGAAGAACCTGTCCATTTAAGCCCATTTTTGTACACTTGAATATCCGTAGGAGCCATTGGCGTTACTTTTTTAGCCCATGTCATGGGTGGAACAAGAGATAGATGGCTGTTGAAACGAGATACAAAGTCGTATATACCTTGCTCATTATCCGTGAGAAACTTACCACGAAAAAACGTTTGCCCCAATCCATATTGACGCAACACATACATCTCGCGGGTAATGTCTTCCAGCTTCCAATTACCCTCACGTGGATTAAGAAAATAGATACCAAGACCCGGAGCCACCGTTTTACCATGACTCTGTTCGGCCCAATCAATAGCGAAAGGGAAAAACTGGTTATTCCTAAAATACATCATGGGATAGAGTTGGTCCATAAGTCCATCGCGCAGCCAGCCTTGCGCATCTTGGCAAACTTTCTCATAGGCGTTCCATCCGTGACTCCAATAACGACTAAGATCCTTGAACTTACCTATGGGCGAACAACTCATTTTTACCCAAGGCTTTATAAGTTTGACGCGATTGTGAATGGCGCTGACAATATTAGTGATGTTTTTTCGTCCCTGTTCGCGGGTCACCCTGAGCTTCCATTTTTCTGGATAGCGAATATAATCTAAATGAATGCCATCAATATCATAGTTGGAAACCAATTCGCCGCAGATGTCGGCAAGATAGGTCGCGGTGCGTGGATCCTCCGGATTCATATATCCATCAGCATCGATACGCCTGATAAGCGAATTGAATTTTCGTCTCAATGTTTTGCATCCTATTCCATTCCATTTGCCCACGGGCAGGGTGACAACCCACGCATGGCACTCCATGCCACGTTTGTGACATTCTTCGATGGCAAATTTCAAGGCATCGTAGCCCGGCGATCTGCCCGGGATGCCGCTGAGGCAGCCATCCCACGGCTCTTGCACAGACGGATAGATAGTAGTGGCCCTAATGCGCGCTTGAATGAGTACGGTGTTGATACCAGCTTTCTGATAAAGATCTAAGAGTGTGCGCAATTCTTGCTGTTGACGCTCTATGCCATACTGGTTTCGTGCGTAATGGCTTGGCCAGTCAAGCCCACCTATCGTGGTTAGCCAAACGGCACGAACTTCGTGCTTGGGCGATTGGGTGGATTGGGCAAAAAAAGTAATCCATGAAAATGAAATCAATAGAGTGAGAACAATTCGCTTGGTCATTCGAATAAAATTTGGTTACAAAGGTAGTTATTATTTTTCTTTATTTCAAAAATAAACTGTACTTTTGCATGCGAGGGTCAATGTGATAGCTACTTGATGGGATATTCCCACATGCTGAATAATTGATAACTTAAGCTTCAGCAAATGATAGCATTAGATTTAAAACATTAACCAACATAACTTATGAAAAAAGTTTTAATGATTTTGACAGCGTTGTTGTTGACTGTATCGGCCAACGCACAGTTTGAAATGGACAAGAAGTACGCTGGTGCTTCACTCACAGGCCTTGACTTGAGTTTCAACGGCCTCCAAAAAATGCGTGTAGGATTGTCTGCCAAGGCTGGATATATGGTGGATGACGACTTGATGCTTTTGGGGGAATTGAGCTATAACCACCCTGGGAAAGACATGTCAGACTCTTTTTCCGCTGGTGCAGGTGGCAGGTATTATATCGAGCAAAATGGTATTTTTCTTGGTGCCAGTGTGAATTATTTACATGCTTCAAACTACAACGATCTCATGCCACAAGTAGAGGTCGGCTATGCGTTCTTTATTAGTAGAACGGTTACGATCGAGCCATCCATCTATTATCGTCAAAGTTTTAAGAAACACGCAGATTATTCCACCATTGGCTTGCAGATAGGCTTTGGTATTTATATAGATTAGGACAGAGAAAATATATATACCATTTTATGGAACAACTACCCTCGGTTCTCTTGGAAAAGGCGGTAGCCGAGTTTAGCAAACTCCCTGGCATAGGACGCAAGACATCTTTGCGACTTGTTTTGCACCTACTTAGGCAACCAGTTGAAAGCGTTGACACGTTTGCAGAGGCTATCTCTTTCGTGAGAAACAATATCAACTATTGCAAAGTGTGCCACAATATCAGTGACAACGAAATTTGTCCTATCTGTGCTGACAAATCGCGCGATACGTCAATGGTGTGTGTGGTGGAAAACGTACAAGACGTGATGGCCATTGAAAGCACACAACAGTATCATGGATTATACCATGTCTTAGGTGGCGTAATTTCTCCCATGGATGGCGTTTCTCCTTCAGATCTCGAGATAGACTCATTGGTTAATCGAGTGGCACAAGGGCAGATTAAAGAGGTAATCTTTGCGTTGAGTTCCACAATGGAGGGTGACACAACCAATTTTTATCTATCACGCAAGTTGAAAGACTATCCAGTAAAATTAAGTTTGATAGCTCGGGGCATTGCCGTTGGAAACGAGTTGGAATATGCTGATGAGGTAACGCTTGGTAGATCTATATTGAACCGTACGCCATTGGAGTAATTATCTAAATGGCGCACGTCTTTAAAAGTCTTCGTGATAAAGTGCATAGTCCTGACATGTAACATTGCTTTCATTTCAATTAGGATAAACATAATACCGTGATGAATTTATCTCCACAAAAATTTTTGTTATTTTTATTTATAACAATGATTGCCATTAGCTTAGCCATCGTAACGCTTTACGAATGTGATGTGCTCACTGCCGCAAACAATAATGGCTATGACGTGTCAGAATATCATACTATCATGGTCATGGAGTTGTTAACTATCTGCCTGATACCGTTTTCACTTCGTTTGTTTAAATTTAAACATGTGCGACGCCAATTGACTTCCAACGCAGCGTCAGCTTTGCGTAAATGGGGTGCCATCAGGCTCTTTATGATCGCACTTCCGATGATAATTAACACCATTCTATATTATCAATTCATGAATGTAGCTTTTGGATATTTGGCTATTATATGTTTACTTAGCTTGGCTTTTATATATCCATCCAAGGCCAAATGCGAGCAAGAAACAAATAGGGATACTTGAAACTATCCATTATCATAGTAAGTTATAAAGTCAAGTATTACCTTGAGCAATGCTTGTTGTCTGTCCGTCGTGCTGTTGAGGGCATTGATGCGGAGGTCATAGTCATTGATAATCATTCGGAAGATGGAACGGTAGATTATATTTCTACACACTTCCCAGAAATAAGGGTCATTGCCAGTACAAATAATTTAGGTTTTTCTAAGGCTAACAACAAGGCTATCAGGCAGAGTAAGGGTGACTATGTATTGCTGCTAAACCCCGACACAGTAGTAGGCGAAGATGTGTTACGTCGATGCATACAATTTATGGATGAACACGAACGAGCTGGTGGTTTGGGCGTGCGTATGCTCCAGGCCAATGGCTCTGATGCTCGCGAGTCAAGACGAGGACTGCCTACTCCGATGACGTCTTTTTACAAGATGACGGGACTTTGTAATTGGTTTCCCCAAAACAAGGTGTTCGGAAAATATTACATGGGATACCTGTCTTGGGATGTTGCCGCGAAAATAGAAGTTATAAGTGGCGCGTTTTGTATGCTACGACGACAGACACTAAATGAAGTGGGGCTGTTGGATGAGGATTTTTTCATGTATGGTGAGGATATAGATTTGAGTTTTCGCATCTTAAAAGGCGAATGGGAAAATTGGTATTTACCCCTAAAAATATTGCATTATAAGGGAGAAAGCACACAAAAAACGCATTTTCGTTATGTACACGTTTTCTACCAAGCCATGTTAATCTTCTTACGTAAGCACTATGGAAACCAAAGCTTTCTTTTGAATATACCAATACGTTTAGGGATATTTCTTAAGGCTATGCTTGCGCTCATTGGTATGAGTATAGAGCAGATTAGATACAATTTGGGATTTGTGAGAAACAAGCGCATAGACAATGTTTTATATCTGTGTGATGTCAGAACTGAGAACAAGCAGAAGTGTAACACCCTGTTGGAAAATCATGGACTACGTGCGATATTTATCAATAATAGCGAAGAAAAAGAAATTTCTACATCAGAAACCGAACGTATATATAAGGTATACGACATTACCAAATACACATTCAAAGAAATATTTGACCAAATGTCCAATGAGACAGACTGTCGTTTGTATATGGCATTTTACAATCCAAACAACATGAGTATCATTACTGATACAGACATTATACGCTAAGAACAATGGAAGATACGCCCAAAGTTACATTACGAGCCATCGAGCCTGAAGATCTTGATGAGCTATATAATATAGAGAACGACCAAGAACTTTGGAATGTTGGCAATAACAATATGCCTTACTCAAGATTTGCCTTGCATGAATATATCGCCAATATTACTGGAGACATATACGTGGATCAGCAATTGAGATTAATGATATGCGACGAGCATGGGCATACTGTAGGTATGATAGATATGGCCAATTTTAATCCACAACATCAACGCGCCGAGGTTGGTATCGTTATTCGGAAGGATAGGCGTGACAAAGGGTATGGTTTGGCCGCCATCAAGCAACTCATAGACTATTCTCAAAGAATACTGCACATACATCAACTCTATGTCATGGTATGTATGGACAATATCAAGTGTATCAACGCGTTCGAAGAGGCAGGGTTTAGACGCCAAGCTATTCTAAAAGAATGGTTGTATGATGGTGAAGGTTTCAAGGACATTATACTGTTGCAATTTTTTTTATAATTTACCTTTTTTTTCTTGGTTCAATGAAATAAAAGCGGTATCTTTGCAGCCGTTAAAAACAAAGAGTTGGTTTTACGACCTAAATATGGTGTGTTAGTTCAGTTGGTTAGAATGCCTGCCTGTCACGCAGGAGGTCACGAGTTCGAGTCTCGTACACACCGCTTATATATCGGTAAAACTTTCATGGTGCGTTAGTTCAGTTGGTTAGAATGCCTGCCTGTCACGCAGGAGGTCACGAGTTCGAGTCTCGTACGCACCGCATTACTTTCGAGGTTAGCCTCGAAAGTTTTTTTTTGATATAAATCAAGAAACTTCGTTTTTATTTATCATAAACCGTTGTTGTACCATAATTTTTAAGGTTTAAGTGTCTGAAATAAAATAAAATAGCTAATTTTGCAAATGAATAAATGAACTTTTGTTATTGTTTATTAATTATTATATTCATTAGATCATGACTGAAAAGAAAGCAACAGTAAAGAGCACTACAGCCAAGGCAGCCGGAGCGGCAAAATCATCAACTTCAAAAACAACCACTACAAAGAGATGTGCTACAAAGAAAGCAGCAATCGTGGTAGATGCTGAAAACGCAGGATTTCGCGCTGGAGACGTATACCAAGCCCTCTCCGCGGCTGGCGCTGCAATGTCTGTAGCTGAACTTGCCAAGGCAACACAGAAGACTGATACAGAAATTCTTTTAGGTATCGGATGGCTGCTTAAGGAAGGCAAAGTTAAGGGAGAGGAAGGCAAAATAACTTTGGCCTAATGCAGAATGGGATGATATAGCGGAAAGATTTTTCAAAGATTAAATCATATTTTAGTCTTGTTTGGATCGAATTCCTTGTATCATTAATGATATTATCCACCTAATCGTATGACATTGTTCGACGATTTGGTGGATTTTTAATGTAAACATCCAACAATAGTTGTCTTGCAATTTTTTATACACGCCCTATAGATACTCTTTGCAAGGCCCAGCTGATATTTAATGGGGGAGCTAATGGCTCAGTAGGTATTTACTTTTTGGGGGCACCGTAGGTCCCCCTACGATTGTGGTAACCATGTATTAGCGCAAATAGAATTAAAGACTGAAAGATATAATGTAGGCATAAAAGTTCATACGTGCAAATTTCTACCGCACTCAGACGCTTCTTGAATCCGGTGCAGCTGTCTTCATTCATTCTTTGCTCCCCACTCTTCACTCCTTACTCCTTAGTTTTCATTTTATAAAAAATAATTACTGTTTTTTGATCATTATTTTCGAGTCATCCAGAGCAAAAAGGGCTATCTTTTTTTGTCAAAACCAAGTTGAGCATTACCAAAAATCATAAGAGTGCCGCGATTGGTGCTTTCTCATAGAATGATTAGGCCTTATTCGCAGCGCGGTAGAGCCTCAATCACACTGCGATTACAACCTTATCATCATGCCATTTGATACTCAACAGCAGACCACAAAATAGGAGAATAAAGGCTATTTTTTAAAAGATGCTGAATGTCAGTCATTTACAAACTATCGCAGATTTTGCGTATTTCGGACGAAGGCAAACTTATTTTTAAATAAGCGAATTTGAGAGGGTTATTTGTTCAAATAATTGACTATTTCTAATTTTTCAAAATCCGCGTTCGGGACAAGCAGGTTTTTAAGGAGATAAACCGAAAACGTGTAAACATTCCGTCGCCATCTCGAAGCGTACACACGCTCCATTCGCCCCCCCACCTATGTTGTAACATGGCGAGCGTCTCCTCAAAAAACAATACAAGCATTTATTGTACCAATGGGTTAATCTCAATAGCAAAATGAAACGTCATACTTTTTCTACTGAGCCAACATATCTGGAATTTGCGTACTGGCATACCCTGCCTGAGTGCTGGATGAGGCAAACATCATCCTTTCGAGTACCTTCTATCCTGCAAAAGCCATCTCAAAATTATCGTCTATGATACCGAAATAATTTTCGAGATATTCCGCCCACTCATCTTTCCTTGAGTGTAGAGGCGGATTACAGCATCATGTTACAGTTTTCTTTTCTTGCAATTGTTCCTCCACAATATTGTTGACTTTACGTTTCAAGTTTTTTAGGAGAAAGACATTAGAAAAATGTGAGACGATTAGAACAGAAAAATCCCAAAGAAACTGATAGAATATTCTTTGGGATTTTATTGGAAATGTATAGAAAGGTAACCCTTACTTAACGAGTTTGAGATCGTAATTCATGCCTTGGGCAGAAACGGGCTCTTCGAACTGGTCATTAACCATGCGTAATGTAGAATCATTAAGTACCAAGAAGTTGATGGTGTCGTTGGGTTCTGTGGGTAAACGATAGTATTTGTTCTCTGCTCCGTTTACAGTTTTAGTCAAAGAAATAACCTGACCAGAATAGTTGAAAGACTTCTCAACTTCGGTTTCTGATTTCATATAACTCTGCGCAAGGTTAAAACTCATGGTAGAGTCAGAAGTAAGAGCAAGCCTATAACGAATGCCGTATGTGTCAGCAGCGGGGGTCAAGCCCTCATATACGGTAGAATCTGTTGCCACTACCTCGGTGTTTGCCGCAGGCTCTGCTTTTTTTCCATTGTTGCAAGAAGCTATAAAAGCTGCGCATGCAACGAGCAATAATGTTACTTTTTTCATTGTCTTAATTTTTATTATATATGAATTACTCTATGTATAATAACGTTTTATAGTACGTTTTGTTATATATTTATAAAAATATTTTTTAGGTTAAAATACTGCAGCAATTCACAGATAGAACTATCTTATTTGTATCATACACCATCAATATCTTCTTCTTCTAAATTTTTAGCTTTAGTGTCGAGCAGATTATCCTTGGTCACAGTGACGTTTCCTAAATTATCAATCTTTAAGATAAGTGGTACATATTCATCGCTCGATTTGTCAGGATTTCCGACACTGGCGGCAAAAATCAAATGGTTCCCCTTTGCTTGAACAAAAACAACACCTAACAAAGCTCCATCATTAAAATACATATTGTCTACATATTCTTTAAAAAAACTTTTAGTGAATGTTTTCTCAAAAAAAATAGAGCTATCTGCTCGAACAATCTTTAGCACAATTCTATTATCATAATAACATACCTCTCCGTCATGTGCCAAAGGCAAAGAGGGGTCTGCCATAAGTTGTGTTTCAATGATATATTTATTACCAACCCATTCTACAGTACGGGTTTGGGTATAATCACCCATTTTTCGAGTTTTAGGAACCGCTGAGATTTGTTTGTTTTTTTTAGTTATAATGATTGTGTTTGTTTTTTTTTGAGTACACGAAATCACCATTATAGTGGCCATCAAGGTCAAGCTTATTGATAATAATCTCTTCATCTTCATACGTACTTGCAACTGTGCAAATTTAGATAAAATTTTCGAATTATAAGCCTGTTGAAATAAAAAACGTAAATAAATATTTCCGTATGGTGCTATTACTCAGCAATAGGTCAAGGCTTCGTAACCTTCCTGCTATGATATAACTAAGGTTTTGGATTTGCATATTAAGCAGTCATCGTATAGTCTCTAAGATCGGCCAACCTTTTGTCGTTCACAATAATCTGCCTGATCAAATCTCCAAATTCTGCACCAGTGACTTCTACCACAACCATCACGACTCCTATGATGACGGCCCATATTTTCTCAACCACCGTTAATTCATGCACACCCATATACATATACATATACCTATTGTGTCGTAACCGAGCATTTTCTTGATGGTGGAAGCAGAATTAGAACAGGGAGACAAGTGCGATATGATCGAAAAAATCACGTGAGTGCCAAGATGCAAGTCCCAGCTGCCGTTTGCTGTTAGAGAAGAGAACTGATATACTCCAACGAATTACGTAGATTTCATAGGCATAATGAAATTGAGTCTTACGTCAATTGTGAGACAAACCTCTCAAGCCTCTCTTTCTCACGCTTGCATAAAAACAGCTTTACGGAACGTTTCCCAAGCATAACGTTGATTTTCGCATAATGGCAATGAATGTGTCTGTTGTACATGGGAGATAACCTTTATGGAAATCCGAGTAAATGCATAGCTCCCCATGAGTTGAAGTCTCTTATGCTATAGATGTATCTGTTATTACGATGACATAGCGTTGTGAAAACTGCCAAAACTGTCAATCCGCCACTGCCAAAACTGTCATTTTTTAGGTTCATGCGCTATTGGCACACTTTTCGCTTTTGGCATAAGTGATTTTCCGATGGAATATCAATATGTAAAAACTGTTTAATAATAATAAAATCAATTATGAAAGTAAGACCATTAGCAGACAGAGTATTAGTACTACCTGCACAGGCAGAAGAGAAAGTAGGTGGAATTATCATTCCAGACACGGCAAAAGAAAAGCCACAGCGTGGCAAGATCGTGGCTGTTGGCGAAGGCACCAAAGATGAGAAAATGATATTGAAAGAGAATGACGAGGTGCTCTATGGCAAATATGCCGGCACTGAGATGGAGTGTGATGGAACTAAATATCTCATGATGCGCCAAAGCGACGTTTTGGCAATTGTAGAAGATTAAAATATCGCAATATGAAGTCTATAAAAACCCGCTATAGCGTAAGCGTTTTTATAGGCATTCAGCTTATCGTTATAACAATCTATAAATTCATAAACAAAAACATACCATTGGTAGTTGTGTTTGATAGAATGATGGCATCCATCAGGATAGCAGGATACAATGAACATGGAATAATAATTTAAAATAAGCTATGTCTAAGATTATTAAATTTGATACAGATGCCCGCGAATTGCTGAAACAGGGCGTTGACCAGTTGGCAAATGCAGTGAAAGTGACCCTTGGACCTAAAGGTCGCAATGTGGTTTTGGAGAAGAAATACGGCTCTCCTCAGATTACCAAAGACGGTGTTACCGTAGCCAAAGAGGTGGAGTTGGAGGATAAGTTTGAGAATACAGGCGCCCAGTTGGTCAAGAGTGTGGCCAGCAAGACAGGCGATGACGCTGGTGATGGCACCACAACAGCCACTGTATTGGCTCAGGCTATCATCAACGAGGGCTTGAAAAACGTAGCCGCAGGTGCTAACCCCATGGACTTGAAACGTGGTATTGATAAGGCCGTGGACAAGGTCGTTGCTTATATCAAGCAGAATGCGGAGGTTGTAGGCGACAATTATGACAAGATAGAGCAAGTTGCCACTGTGTCGGCAAACAACGATCCCGAGATTGGCAAGCTGCTTGCCGATGCCATGCGCAAGGTCTCAAAAGACGGTGTAATCACTATTGAGGAGAGCAAAACGCGTGACACCAGCATAGGCATGGTAGAGGGTATGCAGTTTGACCGCGGCTATTTGTCGGGCTATTTTGTAACTGACACTGACAAGATGGAATGTGTGATGGAAAATCCATATATCCTCATTTACGACAAGAAAATCAGCAACCTTAAGGAATTCTTGCCTGTGTTACAGCCTGCTGCCGAGAGCGGTCGCCCATTGTTGGTTATTGCGGAAGATGTAGATTCTGAGGCTCTCACAACACTTGTGGTGAACCGTCTACGTGGTGGCTTGAAGATTTGCGCCGTTAAGGCTCCGGGCTTCGGCGACCGTCGCAAAGCCATGCTTGAAGATATCGCCGTGCTTACCGGTGGCGTTGTGGTAAGTGAGGAAAAGGGCCTCAAACTCGAGCAGACCACATTGGAGATGCTTGGTACCGCTAAGAAAGTAACTGTGTCTAAGGACAACACCACCGTGGTGGATGGCGCTGGCTCCAAGGAGAACATTGAGGCGCGTGTAGCACAAATTAAAAATGAGATAGCTAACAGCACCAGCTCTTATGACAAGGAGAAACTGCAAGAGCGTTTAGCCAAATTGGCAGGTGGCGTAGCAGTGCTCTACGTAGGCGCCAACTCCGAGGTTGAAATGAAAGAAAAGAAAGATCGAGTAGACGATGCACTCTGCGCTACCCGCGCTGCTATCGAGGAGGGTGTTGTGCTTGGTGGTGGAACAACTTACATACGCGCTCAACAGGAGCTTGTCGACCTCAAAAGCGACAACGCTGACGAGCAGACGGGTATCAACATAGTGTGCCGCGCCATCGAAGAACCGTTGCGTCAGATAGTATTTAATGCTGGCCTTGAAGGTGCCGTAATTGTGAACAAAGTGCGCGAAAGTAAAGGTGACAACGGCTATAACGCTCGTAAGGACGTATACGAAGATTTGCGTGCGGCAGGTGTTATCGACCCAGCCAAAGTGGCTCGCGTGGCTTTGGAAAATGCTGCTTCTATCGCCGGCATGTTCCTCACCACCGAATGTGTCATAGCTGACAAACCCGAGGAGGCTGCTCCTGCTATGCCAGCCGCTCAGCCCGGAATGATGTAATTTTCAATCATGATATCAATGACGTGGGGGATATGCCAAACAATGGTGTATCCCCTCGTTTTTTTAGTTTGACATTATAGATAAACGTTGTAAATTCAGATCATTGCATGCTATGATTTATAATTCCGTTTTTTAGTCAACATTGTCATCTTGCTGAATAATTGTAGTTATTTTGCCATCAATAATAGACTGCAAAACAGGGAAAAATAAGACAGAAAAAAGCCCCTTGGTTTATTCGTAC
This sequence comes from Hallella colorans, assembly GCF_003096815.1. GTDB lineage: Bacteria > Bacteroidota > Bacteroidia > Bacteroidales > Bacteroidaceae > Prevotella > Prevotella colorans. The sequence continues at coordinate 103,968 of NZ_QENY01000001.1, read as the reverse complement.
ATCAACATGCTTAAACCTGTATAATACATGACTAAGCAAGAAAAATGTTAAAAGTGACATGTTAAAATGAAAAATATCATTTATTTATGAGTTCCCATCATTTTTTTTCGAAAAATATTTGGATGTAATATGGAAACTTTGTAACTTTGCAATGAATAGATGAAAATAAAAGTCCCGCAAGGGATTCAAAGATATTTTTTGATTTGTTTTAGTAGATTAGTTTTTAAGTAGTTTGTTTTTAGAAATCGGTTGTCGTGATGACATCCGATTTTTTTTGTATCTTTCGAAAAATACATTACCTTTGTACCATGAAACCCAAAATTCATATTGATTGGAAAAAGGGGCTGATATTTCTGTTAATATCTGCTGGACTCATCTATATCACTAAGTCTATTTTGATATCACTTGGCATTGTATTATTGCTGTTTGTGATAGACGGTTTGTTGGCAAACTGGGAGTATCGCAAAAAAACGAAGAAAATATTTGATGAGCTAAGAAAGCAAAAAAACGAAAAGGGGGATGATGACAAAACTGCCGAGAGATAGCTCGAGTATCAGCATTTCGTTGTAATTGTACAAAAAAAACTGGGCTTGGTATGCGTGATGACGTTCTAACATATAGGTCTCGCGCTATGTTTTTTGGTAAATTATTACCAGTGTCCTCAACGTTTACATATTTAATCCATCTGCATTTTTGATGCCTCAAATACGCTGTTAATTATGGAACAACTTATTCAGCTATATACAAGCTGGGCCGGAGAGAAGCCTCGGCAGGTTGAAAAACTAATAGGTGCTGGTAGTAACCGGCAGTATTATCGCATGTCAGATGTCGCTGGCAATGCTGTTATCGGGGTTATTGGCACAAGCCGTGACGAGAATCATGCTTTCGTGTATCTCTCTCGGCAGTTTGTTCGTAGAAAGTTGCTCGTGCCAGAGGTGTTGGCCGTGAGCGAGGACGAGATGTGCTATTTGCAAACAGACCTTGGAAACATCTCGCTTTTCGATGCCATCAGAGGTGGCAGGGAGGCTGGTGGACGATACAATGTGGCAGAGAGAGAACTGCTTTTTCGCACCATTCGAGAGTTGCCCAATATACAAATCAGGGGCGCGTTAGACTTGGATTGGTCCAATTGCTATCCTGAACCTGAATTTAATGAGGACAGCGCGTTGTTCGATTTAAATTATTTCAAGTATTGTTTTCTTAAACCATCGAACCTTGATTTCCATGAGTTGAAGTTAGAAGCCAACTTCCGGCGTTTAGCCAAAGACCTCGCCTCGGAGTCAGGCGAGTGTTTCTTATATCGAGATTTCCAAGCCCGAAACGTCATGCTCGACGCTAACGGAAATCCCCATTTCATTGATTTTCAAGGTGGACGGAAAGGACCTTACTATTATGATTTGGCGTCATTCTTATGGCAGGCGTCCGCCAAATATCCTTATAAGTTGCGCAGGGAGCTTATAGCTGCCTATTACGATTCTCTCAAACAATACGTAGAGGTGCCCAATATCCGCCATTTTGCAGCGCGCCTTACACTTTTTGTGTTGTTTAGAACGCTTCAAGTGCTGGGCGCGTATGGTTTTCGAGGTTACTTCGAGCGCAAACAACACTTCATTGACAGTATCCCTCCGGCCATTGATAACCTGCGCGATTTGTTGAAACTGCGCAAGGAACTGTTGCCTTATCCTTACCTGCGAGAAACATTGGTGAGGCTCACGCAGTTGCCCCAATTCGCCGTGGATGAAGTGCCGAAGAAGATTCGCCACGACGGATATAAAACTACCGCGTGCAATATTTACGATGCGCATCCACAAGATGGCCCCGCCACTTTCTCCAAGTATGACGGTAAGGGACCGTTGAAAGTGACTGTTTACAGCTTTTCTTACCACAAGGGAATTCCGGCGGATGAGTCTGGAAATGGAGGCGGGTATGTGTTCGATTGTCGCAGTACGCATAACCCTGGACGATACGAGCCATACAAAAAAATGACTGGACTTGACGAACCTGTCATTCGATTTCTGGAGGATGATGGTGAGATTTTGGAGTTCTTAAATCATGTCTATGCCTTGGCCGACAAGCATGTGGCACGATATGTACAGCGCGGTTTTACACATCTGATGTTTTGTTTTGGCTGTACGGGTGGTCAGCATCGAAGTGTTTACAGTGCACAGCACCTCGCGCAGCATATCCACGAGCGGTTTGGTATAGAAGTGAGAGTAGTTCATCGAGAGCAACATATCAGCAAAACATTCGCTGCTGTTTCTCTCAAGGGATAGATTTTCTTCCGTGAGGCTGACATCAAGGGCATGCTCACGATTATTGTCTATGTTGTATCCCTCGCGACGACTACAGTTGTTGTATGGATAATTCATAGTGCGCAACATATAATAAAGGTATATACTATCAGTGAGCTTGTATGATATAGGGTAGGACTGCGGTGTACGGCATCTTATTTTTATTGCGCTATTCATTTTGATTTCTGCCATTTAATTGCTAATTTTGCATCATGAAGCAAGCCATGATTTTTGCCGCGGGTTTAGGAACTCGCCTGAAACCGCTTACCGATACCATTCCCAAGGCATTGGTAAGGGTGGGGGACGAGCCTTTGCTTAAACGGGTAGCGCTTAGGCTTCGTGCCGCGGGGTTCACCCGCGTGGTCGTCAATGTGCATCATTTTGCCCCTCTTATTATCGAGTATCTTAAGGCAAACAATAACTTCGGGCTTGATATTCGGATAAGTGACGAAACCAATCATCTCCTTGACACGGGTGGCGGATTGCGCAAGGCGGCTTCCTTGTTCGATTCAAATTATCCCATACTCATTCACAACGTCGACATTTTGAGCAATGTCAACCTTGCCAAATTCTACGCATTGGCCACCCAAGTGGATAATTCGAAAAGTGACGAGCTGAGTAATTTGCCCGGCGCTCGGCTGTTGGTGAGTTGGCGTCAAACCCAAAGATACTTGCTTTTCAACGACCAAATGCACTTGGTTGGGTGGGTAAACATCAAGACCGGCGAGGTAAAATCACCTTTCCCCGAGGTGAGTTTGGCCTTGAGCAAGCTCTCTTTCCCTCTCAATGTAGAAGCGGGGCCACAGGTGTTGGCAGGTCTTTACCATGCCTATGCCTTTAGTGGCATACATAGTTTCTCGCCCCGCATGTTCCCACGGATGGAGGAATGTCCTGACAAGTTTCCCATTATGGACTTCTATTTGCGGCAATGCGGACAAGTGCCAATTAAAGGTTATGTTAAGCATGACTTGCGGTTAATGGATGTTGGGAAGCTCAATACGCTTGATGACGCGGAGACTTTCGCTCGACAATTAGAATTAAACAATAACAATAATAACCATTTTTAATTAGGTAGCTCAGACGTTTTCTTCTTCATGGAAGTGACGAGAGTTTTTTATTATGCAACAGAAGATTATCATTCTCGACTTTGGCTCGCAGACCACGCAGCTTATAGGCCGTCGAGTACGCGAGTTAGACACCTTCTGCGAGATTCTGCCCTACAACAAGTTTCCCGAAGACGACCCCTCTGTCATCGGTGTTATCCTTAGTGGAAGTCCCTATTCGGTGCACGACAAGAAGGCTTTCAAGGTAGATCTCAGCAAGATTGTCGGTAAATATCCTGTGTTAGGTATATGCTATGGCGCCCAGTTTATCAGCCTTGAGGGCGGCGGTACGGTAGAGCAAGCTGACACGAGAGAGTATGGGCGAGCCAACCTGCAAAGTTTTGATGCTGGAAACATCTTGTTTCGTGGCTTCGATTTGGGGTCTCAAGTATGGATGAGTCATGGTGACACCATTACTTCCATTCCTAAAGATTTTCATGTCATTGGCTCTACCGCCGACGTGAAATTTGCCGCATTTGCCAGCACCACCAAGCCCGTTTGGTGTGTCCAATTCCACCCCGAGGTATATCATTCTACACAAGGTACGCAACTCATCAAAAATTTTGTGGTGGATATTTGTGGCAGCAAACAATCGTGGAGTCCGGCCTCGTTTGTGGAAACAACGGTCTCGGAGTTGAAACAACAATTGGGCGATGACCGAGTGATATTAGCTCTTTCGGGTGGCGTAGACTCATCGGTTTGTGCCGTGTTGCTTAACCGCGCCATTGGCAAAAACCTCACTTGCATCTTCGTAGACCACGGTATGTTACGCAAGAACGAGTTTAAAAACGTGATGCAGGCTTACGAAGGCTTGGGGCTTAATGTGATAGGCGTAGATGCCTCTGATAAGTTTTTTGCTGATCTGGCAGACGTAAAGGACCCAGAGAAGAAACGCAAAATCATCGGTCGCGACTTTATCGAAGTGTTCAATAGCGAGGCTTCCAAAATAACCGACGCAAAATGGCTGGCGCAAGGCACGATTTATCCTGACCGGATAGAGAGTTTGAGCATCACGGGCATGGTTATCAAGAGCCATCATAACGTGGGTGGTTTGCCCAAGGATATGCGACTTAAGCTCTGTGAACCATTGCGATGGCTTTTCAAAGACGAAGTTCGCCGCGTGGGATATGAATTGGGCATGCCCGAGCGTCTCATCAAAAGGCATCCATTCCCGGGTCCTGGATTGGCCGTGCGCATTCTTGGAGACATCACGCGCGAGAAAGTTCGCATACTCCAAGATGCGGATGATATTTATATCAGCAAGATGCAAAATTATAAGATGCCCGATGGAACGAGTCTCTACGACCACGTTTGGCAGGCAGGAACAGTGCTGTTGTCAGAAATTCGTTCGGTGGGGGTGATGGGCGACGAGCGCACTTATGAGAATCCTGTTGCGCTACGCGCCGTAACCTCCATGGATGCCATGACGGCCGATTGGGCACATCTTCCTTATGATTTTTTGGGCGAAGTGTCCAACGAAATTATACGCAAGGTGAAGGGGGTCAATCGAGTTTGCTATGACATTTCGTCCAAACCACCTTCGACAATAGAGTGGGAATAGGTATCCCTACATAGCTTTAGAAAAAGCCAAGAAGAAAGAACAAAGGCAGCTTCATGTATTTGAGCTGCCTTTTTTCAATATGATGAGGAAATCGTAATTTTTGCTTTTCTCCACCATCAAATAACTATATCTGTCCAGCCGCTACCTTGTCGGCATAAACCTCTACGGTGTTGAGTGCATGATGCCCAATGTATGCAGCTGGCCCCGCATCGTTTTGATCGATAATATCTGCCAAAACAGTTGCTTTTGCCTTGCCTGTCAATAAGAAAATGACATTTTTGGCATATATGATTGGTTTGCCTGTGAGAGCCACACGTCGCTGCCCACTTTGGGGCTGCGTGCTCACGGCATAAACCTCTTGTGCGTTAAGCAGGTACTCTTGGCCGGGAAATATGGACGATGTGTGCCCGTCATTACCTGCCCCAAGAAGAATAATATCAAAAATAGGTATGCCATTCTCCTCTGGCAGCATTGTTCGAATCTGTGCTTCGTAGCGACGAGCCTCTTCTTCTGGATGGTTTTCACCCTTGACACGCACCACATTTTCTTTAGGTAAATCGATTTTACACAGTAGGTTGTCATATGTCATACCATAGTTGCTCTCGCTGTCTGTGGGAGGCACACAACGTTCGTCCACCCAAAAAAAGCGTATTTGATGCCATGGCGTTTGATTGTTATATTCCTCTGCCCACAACCTGAACATCAGGGCAGGGGTGCTTCCCCCGCTTAGTGCTATATTCACTTTGTGGTCCGAGGAATGTTCATTGACCAATTGAATAATACGTTCAATGAGGGCACGAGCTGTTTCTGCCTCGTTGTCATGAATGTGAGTGATCATAATTCACAATATAAATCGGTGTGTGTTAAGTTTTTGCATGGGTTGGTCCAGTCGGCGTGATGGTCGTGCATGAGCATATCGCTCTCCTTGGGTCCCCATGTTCCAGCTGGATAACCATAAAGCGGAACGTTAGAATTTTCCCAATATTTCAAGACAGGGTCAAATAGTCTCCATGAAGCCTCAGTGGCATCATTGCGTGTGAAAAGAGTAGGGTCACCCTGTATGCAGTCGTCGATAAGGCGGGCGTATGCATTGTTAACTGGTAAATTTCCCAGTTCATCATAGGTGAAATCCATAGCCACACGTTTAACGTCAAAAGAGCTGCCGGGTGCTTTTAAGCCCACTTTTAAGCTAATACCCTCATTGGGCTGGATGCGCAATGTGAGTTGGTTGGCTTGCGGTCGTTTTCCCTCAGAGACATTGTTAAACATTTGATGTGGTGTCTCTTTAAAGTGAATAACTATCTCGGTCACCTTGGTTGGCATTTGTTTACCGGTGCGAATATAGAACGGTACGCCACTCCAACGCCAATTATCAATGTTGAGCCGCATGGCTACATAAGTTTCTGTACGCGAATTGGGTTTTATCTGTTTTTCCTCACGATACCCTTTTTTATCGCCAGAAGCTGTGTATTGTCCTCGTATGATGTGCTCTTTCAAGTCTGTTTCGCTCAGTGGCCTAATCGATTCGTAAACTTTTACCACCTCGTTTCTGAAACTGTCAGCATTAAATACGGCCGGTGGCTCCATGGCCGCGAGTGCAAGAAGCTGTATAAGATGGTTTTGTACCATGTCGCGTAGTGCCCCTGAGTGGTCGTAATAGCCCCCGCGATTCTCAATGCCCAAATTTTCAACGGCCGTCACTTCTATATAGTCTATATAGTTCCGATTCCATACAGGTTCAAAAATACCATTGGCAAATCTTAATGCAAGAATGTTTTGAGCAGTCTCTTTGCCAAGGTAATGATCTATGCGAAAGATTTGATGTTCCTCGAAAATAGATTTATACACTTTGCCAAGCTCTATTGCTGATTGCAGGTCATGCCCAAAAGGTTTCTCCACAATGATGCGCGAATGTGGCGTGTTCAATCTTGCTTCTTTGAGATGAACGGGCACCTCCCCATAATAAGCAGGAGGAATGGCAAGGTAATAAAGTAGATTGTCTGGTTTTTCCTCGCCCAGCACATCAATAATTTTTTGCCTCAGACTGTCATAATGTTCAGCTACGGTCAAATCAAGAACGTGGTAGTAGAAATGCGAGAGGAAAGCATTGAACTTTTTTTCATCGCGCTCTTCGGCACTGATAAATATATCCATCTGTTCCGATACGTATTTCCGGAAACCTTCGTCGTCAATTTCTGTCCGCGCGGTACAGATAATGGCGAAGTCGTTGTCCAATCGCTCTTTAGTGTAGAGCGTGTATAGCGCAGGTATCAATTTGCGCTTGGTGAGATCTCCAGACGCTCCGAAGATGATCATTGCAAACTTGTTCATGGTCGTGTATTTTTTTTGTTAGGGGATAGTGTGTGGTATTGTTCCCACATGTCATAGAGGCAATTTAGACATTATAGGTGCCCGATTGAGTAGCACCACCATGTCCGGTCCAATCCTCATGGAAGAATTTGCCGCGCTCTTGGTCTTTGCGTTCAAAGGTATGAGCACCAAAAAAGTCACGCTGTGCCTGAATCATATTAGCCGGAAGATTTTCTGACGTGAGCGAGTAGAAATAGTTGAGAGCCGACGAAAATGCTGGAACGGGTACGCATTCTATGGCCGCATTTGCCACCAATGAGTTCCAGCCGTTGAGCAGTTGGCCTATTTCTTTTGCAAAATAAGGAGCTAACAGCAGTTGGCGTGGTTTCTCATCAGCTTCGTATGCGCTGGCAATGTCATTGAGAAAAACGCTTCTAATGATACAGCCCCCGCGCCACATTCGAGCAATCGACCCCATATCTAAATTCCAATTAAACTCATCAGACGCTTTCTGCAAAACAGAAAATCCCTGTGCATAGCTCACAAGTTTGGAGGCATAGAGCGACGCAAAAGTATGGTCTATTAATGTCTTGCGTGGTAAATCAGATTTTCTAACTGTACGAGGAAACAGTTTGGCTGCTGCCACACGTGTTTGTTTGTCTGACGACAAGCTGCGTTCAAAGACGGCCGAGCCGATGAGTCCAAGAGGCATGCCAAGGTTCATGGCGTTGATGACCGACCATTTGCCAGTTCCCTTTTGGCCCGCGGCATCGAGGATATGATCTATGAGCACCTGCCCATCTTTATCCTTATGGCGCAAAATTTTGGCCGTAATTTCAATGAGATAACTCTGAAGTTTGCCGTGGTTCCACTCGTCAAACACATCGGCCATCTCCTCATTGGTCATGCCTCCCATATTTTTCATCACCCAATAAGCCTCGGATATGAGTTGCATGTCACCATATTCAATACCGTTGTGAATCATCTTCACGAAGTGGCCAGAGCCTTGTGGGCCCACCCATTGGCAGCAGGGCGTGCCATCTTCGGCTTTGGCGGCAATGCTTTGCAGTATGGGTTTGACGTGTTGCCACGCACCCTCCGAACCCCCTGGCATGATAGACGGTCCATGCAGGGCACCTTCTTCGCCACCAGAGACACCACTGCCGACAAAAAGTAGTCCCTGTTCTTCTGCCTTGACTACACGCCGGTTGGTGTCCTCATAGTTGGAGTTGCCACCATCAATGATAATATCACCTGGCGACAGTAACGGGAACAACTCGTTTATCACGCTATCCACAGGTTTACCAGCACGTATCATCATCATTATTTTTCTCGGTCTCTCTATAGACAGCACAAAGTCTTTCAGGTCTGTGTATCCACAGATGTTTTTATTCTTGGCAGGCCCTTCCATGAACCGCTGGACCACCCCCTCCTCAATACCAGGCACTGTTCTATTATATACTGACACCTGCCAGCCGTGGTTGGCAATGTTAAGGGCAAGGTTTTCTCCCATTACTGCTAAGCCAATGAGACCGTAGTCGCTTTTTCTTTGATTTTCCATTTTGATAGCGTTTAGTTATGACCTTTTTTTATACTTATATTATGGTATACACTTCTACTTCTTAAAAGATATATGAAATGTCTTTCATCAAGAATGACAAGCTCATTTTTTTAATCGTCCGAAATACCTATTATAACATTGTTTCTATAGTATTTGGCATTGCCATTGGCTATATAAGCACATAACATGCCTTTTGAAGATTATAAATAAGGTGCTCATTATTTAACGTATAATTCTTATTCCCCATTTCATCAATTTCCCATCGTCATCCTTTTCGTGCTATTTTTAACATTCTGCAGCCTTTTATTAGTCGTAAAACCTGCTACGCTTTTTCTTTGAAAAGACTGCCTGATTGAAAAAACAACCATTAATAGGGTGACAATTTATGATGCGCACCAAACTATTACAAATATAACGATTTATTTTGGACTGACCAAAACAGACGCCACATAAATTTAATATATGAAATCAAAATGTGAAACGAAAGTTTTGATTTGTTTCGTATGATGGCTGAGTAGCTCATTAAGAACTTCCATATATACCTGACATGACCATGTCATCAGGCAATGCCAACAGATTTTATTTGCTATGAATTAATTTAACAACATATATCTCATAATTCGTTTGTAGAAAAAAATCAATGCTTTAGCTCAAAATACGCCAAAAATCAGCCACTTTCGCAACTTGTTTATAAATAGGGTTTTATAAACTTTAATGTTATAAATGTTTTTTTTATAATGCCAGTGCGGCATGCCTTTAAGTACCAATGGAGATGCCATTAGAACTTAATCACGTCGCGTTTAGGGCTTGTAGGCATGATGATTAAACCCTTTACGCAGTTCGAAAGGTATCTATTCGACTCGAAGGTAGCCTGCAAAAGCGTGCGAATATCGTCCGCATCCATATTTAGAAGGGTTTTTAAACGCTAAAACGAACATTTTAGAAATAGCTTAAATGGTGATATATTTTTGACAAAATGCGGAAGGATGTGTGACCTATTTGCTGCTGGGTGCCTTGTCATAGAAATGCTGGCCAAGAACTTCCGACGCAACATGGCACGCCACCGAAGACATCTATAGGTGGGCGAGGGAAACCACAGCTATCAACATAAAAATCCTTGTAAGATTGGATAATACAAAATGACATTCCCTATTCACATAGAGAATGCCCATACCTAAATACCTTTAAACCTTATCAACCTATTGAATTTCACACGATAGAATAAAATCTTAATTCCTGAAATTTTCGAGATTTTTTTTGATTATGCCTTATTTTTAGATAAAGCACTTTTACAATCTGTCAGAGTTTAATATCACTTTATTTTCTTTCTGTTTGAATTTAAGACGTAACATATAAAAAAAGGTTTAAATGAAAAGTCAAAAAAAAACTTAATAATAGAGTTTTATATAAATTTGTGATTATCTTTGTAATATACTTTTGATAAATGCATATGCACTCTAAGCTTTTTATACTCTTTTGCCTCGTGGCATTTTTTTTAGTGAGTGGTTGTGATAAGAACAAGAAAAGTGTTGATACATCTCCTGTTGACACCATACCTATGATGGTAATGCAGATACAAAAATGCTCAAGACTATATACATCTGAATATCAATTGCGTAAGATTGTGACATATGGTGATGACATTTCTTTTAACGGATTGATTTTTAATGAGGAAATCAAGATAAATCTGCCTATGGGTAAACGCAAAATAGCTATACCGATGACAGCCACAGTTAAAGCTTATGTCGAGTTTGACAAATTTTCTGAACGTAACGTGAAGCGTCATGGTGACCAGTTGGAAATCATCCTGCCAGATCCAGAAGTAACAATGACAAGTACTCAAATAGATCATAAATCTATAAAAAAGAAAGTGTCACTGCTGCGTCATAATTTTACAGACGAGGAGATAACAGACATCCAGCAACATGGACGTAACGAAATGATAAAAGCTCTACCCAAACTTGGAATAATTGAAAATGCACGCCAAAGTGCCGCTCGTCAAATTATCCCCATTATAGAACAAATGGGATATCCTAAAGAAAAAGTAACTATAACTTTCAGGAAAAAATTTTCTCCAAGCGATTTTCCATCTATCATTAGGAATATAGAATAAATTTTATGCTGTACGATAAAAAAAACAATACTCATCCGTTACGTCGTTTAACGGGATTTTTTGATAATAAAATCTTACTTATTATCATACTGATTATTATCTTAACTGGTTTTATGATTTATTTTGTCAGAGGATGCAATTTTACTATCAAAACAAATAATAAGTTTGGTATTACACCTGTTCAAATATCAAAAATAAAAAGCATAGGCCAGTGGGAATTTCTCGCTATAAGTGATGAAGAACTCGTTGACACTGTTAGGCACGGTTTCTTTGGGGATGATGAATTGTCTCGGATATACTATGGTACACTAAGATTAGGAATAGACTTAAGCCAAACAAAAGAAGGATGGATAAAGATGGATGAAGATACTGTAAATGTTATTTTGCCTCCTATCAAACTGCTTGACGAAAATTTCTTGGATGAAGCTCGCACCAAATATTTTTTTGAGGATGGAAAATGGAGCGATTTGGATAAGCAGAAACTTACCCAAAAAGCTGCTCGTGTAATGAAAGAAAGATGTCTAACGCAAGCCAACATTCATAGTGCAGAGCAAAACGCATCTGTTCAATTTGACAATATGCTACATGCTATGGGATTTAACTTCACAAAGATAAGGTTTGACAAAAAGAAAGCTAAGAAATAAACAAAAAATACCGATATAGTCATCTCATATAAGACATTGTACTTTCTTCATACAAACTAATTGGATGAATTGGTGTTGAGAATTTAACTCCTGTCTTCCACAGCACCATATAATCACTTTTTCAATAAGACACATAAAAAAAAGCTCACGGCTCTTTTAAAGTTGAATGTGGCGAGTGAAATCCGCTCCACCTCAACGAAATGTGGGTAAATGTTATATCCTCCATTAGTCATTTGTTCACAAAGTCGTCAAATTGCTTATTCACTTGAAGCATCCACTCGGGAAGTTTCGCTTTTGCGTTATCAATCAACTCTTCTGGTATTGTTTTGAAAAAAGCGTAAGCCATTGGTCCTGAAATGGCAGCCAGGGTGTCAGCGTCACCTCCTAAGGATATGGCCAACTTTAAACAATCCACATAATCTTCGCTTTTAAGAAAACATATAAGGGCTGCAGGGACAGTCTGTTGGCAAGTCTCATTAAAGTCATAGTCCGCTTTTATTTCCTCATAGGTCAGGCCAGACCATTTGGGGTAGTATTTGTCAAGAATATGCTCACGAATAAATGCTTTGTCTCGCCCTTTTGTAGCGTGGAATATTGCCAAAGCAGTTGCCACTGCTCCTTTGATACCCTCTGGATGATCATGAGTGGGCAAGGCTGTCTGTGTGGCCAGTTCTATACATTCTTTGACATTCTTAGCCATAAATCCTGCTGACGAAACCCTCATGGCACTACCATTACCACAAGAGTAATAAGATGGCTGAATATCTTTTGCTATAAGCCATCTTGCAAAACGTCCGCCAAATCCACGATAGAAGTCTGCACGACATCTTTTCCAAAGGTTTTCAGCCATATTCAAATTCTTTATAAGTGCTTCCGCACACGCAAACGTACAGACAGTATCATCAGTATAAGTATTCGATGAAAGCAGTAAATCGACAGCGTCATAATTTTTTGTACGCCCTTCAAACTCGTACGGCATCCCTGCAATGTCACCAATTGCAGCACTTAATAATAGATTTTTCATTGTCAACTCTTTTTTATTTTACATTTCTGTTTACATTCTATTCGAATAGCCGATAGGGCAAAATACGAATAAAATAAGACAAGATTAACTTACTCGTTTCTATAATGATTTTCAAATTAGTAATATTTTGCCAGCGACGTATCATATCTAAAAGCGTTGGGAAAAAATGTCACATAAAATATGGACAGTCAAGTACAGCAGAAAACCTAAGTCCAGAAAAAACAAGGATTCATGATTTCGACCGTCCAACTTTAGCTCTACTTCTATAAAGCTCAAAGGAATTATACAATGCAATAAGCCACACCGAAAGCACGAAAGGCGCTGTAAGTGTGACAATGCCCATATTCAAGCCAACAAATTGAATAATCACCGAAAGCCCTAAACCAACCAAAGCCTTGATATATACGCAAGATTTGGTATTTAGGATATTCGCTATAGCCAGAACAGTCAGAATGGCATTATAACCATACATTCCACTGTTTACCGAATGAGTTTCTACAAACGGAGTGAACAGAACCATCAAAGACAACATGCTTGCTACAAAAGATTCCAGCGCCATCTTTCGCGAATTAATCAAGAGAGCCAAGAAAAAGAATATGCCAGTAAAAATACTTTTACCCTGCAACATAATCTGTCCAAAATTAAAAGAAACAGCTTGAAACAGTGAAAAAGGTTCCTCTGTTTCAACCACAGCTACACCAGACTGTTGCAACACAGGCAAAACACGGCTCATGAGCAACATTATCCAAGTTATTATAACAAATGGGGCGGTGAGAGAGGGTAGATATTTTTGCCTCTCAAATGCGTGTGCCACAAGCGTTGTGGTTAAAGAAGCTATGACCATGATTAAAACTGACCAAATATTAATTGGCATAAAACATGGGACGGCTATAGCCACAAGCGTCCCATTAAAGCCATAAAGGCCGTTTTCAAGGTTTTCACGATCATATTTAAAAGCTATTGCTGTCAATGTGCTGATAATGGTACCCAGCAATGCAAAAAAACACATGGTCATAGAATTACAGCCTATACCAATTAACATCAACACTCCTGACAGTGCATTGTTCTGAAACATCACCTGTCCCACACCACGAAATGTGGCTATCATGATCTTATTCGGATTCATTAGTATTGCCTTAATAATTGAAAACCGCCCTTTAATCCATACTCCGAAAATAGTCTTCGTATCGTATGATTTTGATTTTTAAGTCATCAGTCAACATTATAATAGTGTTTGAGCATTTTTGCTTCTTGACGACACAATTAATCCATGCGTCAAAGTTATGAAAAAACAATGAACATCCCAAAATATAGACTTTAAAGTTTTTGCTTGTAAGTTTAATTCAACAGTTTGTTAAAATTTTGAGATGAGGTCAAAGTTACTTTCCGCTACCATCCAAGGAAATTCTTGGATAGTAGAACTAATTAACTTTCAATTCGAAACATTTCGACACTTGGCGAAAATTAATTTTGCGATGTATGTGCTCGCTACGAGCTACTTGAAAGAAGCCATGAAATACGTAAGCCCCATTTTCCTTATTCATCATCTTCGCGAGATTCTGTGACGCGAGTGATGGCGTTGTAGGAGAAGATATACTAAGATCTGTTGTGGTCGTAATTCGGTTTGTAGGGACTGCTCACAATGGGTGCCGTAACGCTCCATCTGTGCGAATTAAAATTATTAGAAATATGAAGTTGCTTATAATCAGCCAATTAAAAATACAAATCATATAGTTAATTATTTCTCTCATTTTTAAACGATTACATTAGAATTAACAGAGTATTGGTTGAAATTAAGTCATTTTTTATAGTGTTTTTTGTTTATTTCATAGAAAAACCCTATTTTTGCACAGAACGTAGTGTGTACAAAGGCTATTACGCAAACGAAAATCATATGGAGGTATTGATATGTCAATAAAAAAAACGAGACAGAAGCTGGTGGATGTTGCGCGACAGTTGTTTGCCAAGAATGGTGTGGCTTCTACTACGATGAATGATATAGCCTTGGCATCGGGGAAAGGACGCCGTACTCTATATACTTATTTTAGTAGAAAAGAAGATATCTACTATGCTGTTATAGAGTCAGAGTTAGAGCGTCTAAGTGACAAAATGGAAGAGGTAGCGGCAAAAAACATACATCCTCAAGATAAAGTAATAGAGCTGATCTATACGCATTTGAGTTCTATACGTGAAACAGTGGTCAGGAATGGAAATCTGCGTGCTGAGTTTTTTCGCAATATTTGGTCGGTGGAAAAAGTGCGTAAAAATTTTGATGAGGACGAAATAGGACTTTTTCGAAAAGTATACACAGAAGGCAAAGCTCAAGGTGAGTTTGATATAGATGATGTGGAACTTGTCGCGGACATTACTCACTATTGTATAAAAGGCTTGGAGGTACCCTATATCTATGGTCGTTTGGGTCGTGGCTTGACAGATGAATCGAGTAAGCCACTCGTGGCAAAAGTGGTGTATGGTGCGTTGGGAAAACGTATATCATCAAAGAGTGACACTAAATAAAAAGACAGAATATAAAAAGAAATAATTGTATAATACTTAAAACATAATGTTTAATATGGGACTTTTAAATGGGAAAACAGCGCTTATAACTGGTGCTGCGCGTGGTATAGGTAAAGCTATTGCTTTAAAATTTGCACAAGAAGGGGCAAATATTGCTTTTACTGATCTTCTTATTGACGAAGAGCATGGCGGCATGTGCACCGAAAGAGAAATAGCAGCCATCGGCGTTAAGGCAAAAGGTTATGCTGGAAATGCGGCAAATTTTGAAGAGACGGCCGAAGTTGTGAATAAAATTAAAGAAGATTTTGGCACAATTGATATATTGGTGAACAATGCTGGGATTACGAAAGACGGTCTTATGCTGCGTATGACAGAGCAACAGTGGGATTCGGTTATTGCTGTAAACCTTAAGAGTGCATTCAACTTTATACATGCGTGCGTACCTATTATGATGCGTCAACGTGGCGGAAGTATTATTAATATGGCCAGTGTGGTGGGTGTGCATGGTAATGCAGGGCAAGCTAATTACGCTGCTTCAAAAGCTGGACTGATAGCGCTTGCCAAGAGTGTTGCTCAGGAGATGGGCTCTAAGGGTATTCGTGCTAATGCCATTGCCCCGGGATTTATTGACACCGCAATGACAGAAGCGCTGCCCGAAGACATACGTAAGGAATGGATTGCGAGAATACCTTTGCGCCGCGGTGGAACGGTAGAGGATATTGCCAATACAGCTATTTATTTGGCATCAGACCTCTCTAATTATGTTTCTGGCCAAGTGATACAAGTAGACGGTGGCATGAACATGTAAGAAAAGAAAAGAAATAAAATAAACTTAAGGATAGAGATGAAAGTTGTCTATGAGGACAATCATCTAATAATTGTTTACAAAGAGAGTGGTGAAATCGTTCAAGGCGACAAGACTGGTGACACCCCTCTCTCTGAAACGGTTAAGGCGTACATCAAAGATAAGTACCACAAGCCAGGGGCTGTGTTCCTTGGAGTGGTTCATCGTCTTGATCGTCCTGTATCAGGATTAGTAATCTTTGCTCGAACGAGCAAGGCTTTAGCTCGTCTTAATGATATGTTTCGACGAGGTGATATACATAAGACATATTGGGCTATTACCCAAAATGCACCTCCTGTAGAGCAAGATACCTTAACAAGTTGGCTACAGCGCAATGAACGACAAAACAAAAGTTATGTGTATGACAAGGAGGTTCCCAATTCAAAAAAAGCAGTCCTCAATTATCAATTAAGAAGTCGTTCAGACAGATATTGCCTAATAGAGGTAGAGCTATTAACAGGTCGCCATCATCAAATTAGGGCTCAATTGTCACATATAGGTTGTCCCATCAAAGGCGACTTGAAATACGGTGCCAAACGTAGTAATCCTGATGGTAGTATCTCTTTATTGTCTTGCAAAGTGGAGTTTGTTCATCCAGTATCAAAAAAAAATATTATTTTAAACTCGCCAATACCTGATGACAAACTATGGAGAGAGCTGACAAAAGATGTATAAACAACATTTTTGTCAGTTTTCTTCCTAAAAAAAACATTTATTCCTTTTTTTTTGTTTATTTTGCAAGCACAAGTATCAACCTGTATGTATGAATAAGATTTTCAAATGGAGCGGTATAGTCGTTCTTATTGTTATCCTTCTCTTTGCAACTTTGTGTTCATTGTTTTACTTTCCACCATTTCAAAAATGGGCAGTAAAGCAAGTAACGGCTTACGCTTCAGAAGAGATGGGGCTAAAAATCAATGTCGGTCAGGTGAAGTTGGCATTTCCGCTTGATTTGTCATTAGAGAACGTACAAGTATTGGAATCTAACGACTCGTTGAGTAATGTCATGGATACAGTTGCTGATATTAGGAAAGTCGTTGTAGACATACAATTCAGGCCATTATTTGATAAAATGATAATGGTTGATGAGTTGAGTGTCAATAATATGAAAGTAAATACTTCACACTTCATTCCAACTGCTCAATTTGTTGGCAGTATAGGGCACCTTGATTTAAAAGCTCATGGCATAGATCTTAGAAATTCGGCTGTTAACATCAACCATGTCGTATTAAAGGATGCTATATTAGATGTCCAACTCAAAGACACGGTTACTTCTGACACCACGAAATCCAATAATGTTTGGAAGGTTAATTTGGCCGATTTAAAAGTAGAAAATACAGATTTCACGTTGCATCTGCATCGTGATTCGTTATCTGCTAATACTTATTTTAAGCATGCGACAGCAAAAAATACTCATTTTGATTTTAACAAAGGCCTTTATGCAGTGAGCCAATTCAAGTGTGACAATAGCAGAATAAGATATAGCAAGAATTATGAGCCTAAAATCAATGGTCTTGATTATAATCATATCGAGTTGGATAACTTGAAGTTAAGAGCTAACGATTTTAGTTATGTTGACTCTAAAATCAAAGTGCAAATACATGAAGGAGCCTTTCGAGAAAAAAGTGGTTTACGGGTAGACTTATTAAAGGGCTCCTTTGCGATGGATAGTACCAAGTTGTCGTTGCCTAACCTAAATCTAAAAACTGCAGATGGAACCGCGATAGCATTAGATTATAACATGGCGATGAATGCATTTGACGATGCCAATCCTGGAACTTTTAACGTAAACATAAAAGGGCAAATCTCCAAACCAGATTTGATGACCATCCTTGAAAAAAAACTTCCCAACGGTATGGCA
Organism: Hallella colorans; assembly: GCF_003096815.1. Lineage (GTDB taxonomy): Bacteria > Bacteroidota > Bacteroidia > Bacteroidales > Bacteroidaceae > Prevotella > Prevotella colorans. The sequence goes on along the minus strand of NZ_QENY01000001.1, from coordinate 86,139 downwards.
CGAAAATGGCCCAATAAACCTCTTGTGGCCATTGGAGAGATTAGAGGGAACCTCCAAAAAACATTAATAAAGGGTCTAAACGTGAGTATGCCAGGAGCATTCAAGTTAAAAGCAGATGGCAGGGTAGAGAATATGACAGATACAAGGCATCTCAAAGCTAATATAGATCTGAATGTTAAAACACATGATGTAAGTTTCATAACACATTTGCTCGATAAAGAGACAAGAAAAAACGTGCGCATTCCTAACGATATTGGGGTTAAAGGAAAAATTCGTGTTAATGGTGATAAATATTCAAGTAATTTTATTGCGACGCATGGAACAGGTAAACTACATGGGCAAGTGGATTTTAGTGCCACACAAATGAATTATTCAGCCAAGCTCAATGCTAATGCCTTCCCAATCCAACGATTTGTTCCAAATATGCATTTGAGTGCGTTTACGGGAACGATCCAAGCCAAAGGACATGGTGCTAACTTCATGTCTTCGGGTACAAATTTGGTAGCAAATACTAAAATCAAAAAATTCAGTTATGGCGAATATAATTTGGATCACATTGATGCTAAAGTTAATATGAGGAATGGTCGCGTTTCGGCCTTTGTGAACAGCCGAAATAGGGCCATGAAGGGTGTGTTTAAAGTTGATGCCACGACCAAGGGCAAGCAGATACAAGGCGTTATTGATGGAGATTTTGAACGTCTCGACCTGCATGCACTCCACATTACAAACGAGCCATTTTTGCTATCTATGAGTACTAAACTCAATTTAAGTTCTGATTTGAAACACAATCATCATATCAATGGGTCAATGTATAATATCATATTTAGCAATGATTCTGTGGTCTTTCATCCAGAAGACGTTACACTTGATGTGCTTACTCGTAGAGACACCACACAAGCCAATATTGATAGCGGTGACTTAAGTATGAGATTGTCTGCATCTGGCGGATATGAGAAACTGCTCAAAAATACAGGTAAATTTGCATCAGAACTGCAACGTCAAATCAAAAATAAATACATTGACCAGAAACGGTTATACGCTTGTATTCCTAATTCCCGGATATCTGTTGTATCTGGGCCAGACAATTTGATTAGTCGTATTTTAAAACATTATGGATTTACGACGAATAATGTGTTTATGGATTTTTCCACCTCGTCGGTATATGGTTTAAATGGAAATTTATATGTCGATTCACTTGTTGTTGACAGTTTCCAGATAGACACAGTACGCTTTCGTATAGATTCTGATCGTTCCAATATAACTTATTTTGCGCAATTACATAATGGCAAGGATAACCCTCACTATGTGTTCAATGCGTTTCTTGACGGTGCTATCAACGAGAAAGGCACTTATGCCAAAGCTCGAGTGTATGACGCCAATGACTCACTTGGAGTTCGTCTGGGCCTTCAAGGTGTGATGGAGCCTCATGGCGTCAGCTTTCATCTATTCGGAGAAAATCCCATCATTGGTTACAAAGAGTTTTCTGTGAACGACAGTAACTATGTATACCTTGGAGACGACAAGCGTGTTAGCGCTGATTTGGTTTTACAAGCCAAGGATGGCATGGGCGTTCAGATATATAGCAATGACGATCATGAAGGTGTATTGCAGGATGTAACGATAAATACCCATCATTTTAATTTGGGCGAAGTATTATCTATGATACCCTACATGCCAAATGTATCTGGAGTTATGAACGGCGATTTCCATATTATACAGACACCTAACGAGATTTCTGTCTCGTCGTCTGTCAATGTGGCAGACATGGTTTACGAGGGTAATAAAATGGGCAATATCGGTTCTGAATTTACCTACATGCCACGCGCTGATGGTGGTCATTATGTCGATGGCATACTCACTTACAATGGTGACGAGATAGCAGTGCTTAATGGTACCTATCATTCCGCTGGCAAAGGTGCATTGGATGCCACGCTCGCATTGGAGAACATGCCTTTAGATTTGGTAAATGGCTTTATACCAAACAAAATCGTAGGACTAAGAGGTGATGTTGATGGAACCTTGGATATAAAGGGTACGTTATCTACCCCAGATGTTAATGGCGAACTGTACCTTGACTCTACGTATATTTATAGTGATCCCTACGGAGTAGAAATGAAGTGTGCCAATGATCCTGTCACTATCAAAAATAGTCGCTTGCTTTTTGAGAATTTTGAAATGTTCGCCCATAATGAAAGCCCATTGACAATCCGAGGATTTTTTGATTTTTCTGATTTGGATCGCATGTATACGAATATTCGCATGCGTGCGGAAAACTATTTGCTTGTCGATTCCAAGGAAAAAGAGCGCTCTGATGCTTACGGTCAGGTGTATGTCAATTTTGCTGGCGACATGCGTGGAGTAGTGGATAATATGAAACTACGTGGACGATTACAAGTCCTTGGAACATCCGATTTGAAATATATACTCAAAGATTCTCCACTCTCCACAGACAATCAGTTGGAAGGTTTGGTAGATTTTGTAGATTTTAGAGACACCACAAAGCAGGTGGTTTCTCGCCCACCAATCACAGGGATTGATGTAGACATGTCAATTAATATAGACGAAGGGGCACATGTCAATTGTTATCTCAATGCTGACAAATCTAATTATATTGATATAGTTGGTGGCGGCGAGATGAGATTTCGATATAATATGGTGGATGACGTGAGGCTTACAGGACGTTATACCATCGGAAACGGCGAGATGAAATATTCGTTGCCAGTTATCCCGTTGAAAACTTTTAGTATTCAAGATGGCAGCTACATAGAGTTTCGTGGCGATGCTATGAACCCCAAACTCAACCTAACGGCCACCGAGGAAACTGTTGCGACTGTGGGTGAGGCATCTGGCGATGGCCGTATTGTAAAGTTTGTAAGCGGCGTCGTTGTTACCAAAACATTAAAAGACATGGGGTTGGAGTTTATTATTGATGCGCCTGAAGATATGAATATTCATAATCAGCTACAGGTCATGTCTAAGGAAGAACGAGGCAAGATTGCTATCACCATGCTGACCACGGGCATGTATCTTGACGATGGCAATCCCTCTGGTTTCGCTGTAAACTCCGCTCTAAGCGCTTTCCTCAATAGTCAGATCAATCATATTTCTAACAAAGCGTTACAAACATTGGATGTAAGTTTTGGTGTTGACAATTCCATTAATGACAAAGGAGCCTTACATACGGACTATTCTTTCAAGTTTGCCAAGAGATTTTGGAATAACCGATTGCGTGTGGTAGTAGGTGGCAAATTGTCTTCCGGAACTGATGCTGCTATGCAAAATGAAACCTTTTTTGACAATGTAACACTTGAATACAGATTAAGTCCCACGTCCAACAAGTATCTCAACCTATTCTATGAGCGTGATAATTACGATTGGTTAGATGGAGTTGTCAGCAAGTTTGGTGGAGGTTTTATGTGGAAACGCAAATTGCGTCACTTCAAGGACATCTTTAGTTCTGATAAAAAAGAAAAACTCTTAATGGAGATGAACGACTCCTTATCAAAAGACACTGTAGTGAAATGAAAATATATCGAATATCACTTTGCGTTATTATTTCAGCCTTAATAGTTGGATGTTCCACCACAAAGAGCATTCCAGAAGGAGATCGCCTCTACACTGGGATGAAAAAAATAGAATATATTTCTCCTCAAAAAGGAAAACATTTTTATGCTACACAAGAAGAATTGAATGCTGCCTTGGCTGCTGCACCAAACGGCTCTCTTTTTGGTAGTAGCATTATTAAGTCTCCTTTTCCTATTGGTTTGTGGATATGGAATGAGTTTGTGGGCAGTGATAACCCCTTGGACAAATGGCTGCTTAAGTCGTTTGGGGCAAAGCCGGTACTCATAAGCTCGGTCAATCCTGAGCTACGAGCGTCTGTGGGCAAAGAAGTTTTGTGTGCGCATGGGTATTTTCGTGGAAATGTAAAGCCAGAAGTTATATCACAAAAAAATCCAAAGAAAGCCAAAGTTGGCTATAAGGTCAACACCGGACACCTATTCACTGTTGACACGCTGTCTTATGAAAACTTTTCATATGATGAGCAATTATTGCTGGATAGCACTAAGGACGATAGACTTGTCAAACCAGGCGCCCCCTTTGATGTATCTACGCTCGAAAGTGAGCGCTCGCGCATTACAAAATTGTTTCGCACCAATGGTTTTTATTTTTATCAGCCGTCTTACGCTTCTTATTTGGCAGATACGCTGATTGTACCTGGGAAAGTGCGTCTCAAATTTCAACAAAGAAATGGTATACCAGAATTGGCCAAGCGCAAATGGCATCTTGGAAGAATCGACATCGAGTTGAGAAAACAGTTTATGGAGCAACTCAATGATACCATTGCTCGCCGTCGTCACACGGTTAGCTTCAACGGACGTCGTACGCCTGTTCGAACCTCTGTTATTTTCAACGCTCTAAAATTGCGCTCAGGCCAACTATATAACTATATCGACCACGAAGAGAGCTTTATGAGATTAAATAGCACGGGTATATTTAGTATGGTAGATTTCAATTTCACACCTCGCGATACTACTGGCGTCAATGATACGCTTGATGTACGCCTCAACTGCGTATTGGATAAACCTTACGATTTTTATATCAAGGCTAACATGACGGGCAAGACCAATAATCGATTTGGTCCCGGTGTTGTTGTTGGTCTGACCAAGCGCAATGCTTTTCGTGGCGGCGAACTGCTCGATATAAATTTACGTGGGAATTACGAATGGCAAACAAATCGTCAAGGAGGTTCCTCTACTGGTTTCAATAGCTATGCGTATGGATTTGACGTTTCCCTTCAATTCCCTCGGTTGGTCATTCCCTTGGTAGATATCTTCCGCCGACGGTTCTATCGTCGTTTTCGTCGAAATCGTTATGTCTCGTCACCGACCACAATGGTTAAATTATCATTAGATGCTATTAACCGGTCCAACTATTTCAATCGACATGTTGTCTCTGGAGAGTGGACCTATAACATCCAACAGTCTGCCACAAGCCGTCATCAAATCAGCCCATTTATCTTTTCATACGAATTTATGCGAAGTTCCACGGCTGTATTCGATTCTATCATGGAGGCCAACCCATATTTGTACTATACCATGCGCGATCAATTCGTGCCAAAGATGCAATATATCTACACATACACCAGCCCTGCCTCGTATCGCAGCCCTATATGGTTTCAAGCCACTGTCAGTGAGGCTGGAAATATTTTATCCTTGGCCAATATGATAGGCGGAAATAAATGGAACGAGAAGAACAAACAGCTATTTCACAATCCTTATGCACAGTTTGTCAAATTTGAAACAGAGTTTGTCAAGACTTGGCGTTTAGACGAACATAGCAGCTTGGTAGCCCATTTAAATGCGGGTGCGATTTGGTCTTACGGAAATTCTTCCGGTGCACCTTATAGTGAGCAGTTCTATGTAGGTGGTGCCAACAGTATCAGGGCATATACAGTTCGTTTCGTTGGACCGGGTAGCTACCATAATGAGGAGAGCAAAAACATTTCTTATTTGGACCAAACAGGCGACATTCGCTTATTGGCTAATTTGGAATATCGTCCGCGTTTATTTGGCAATCTATATGGCGCGCTATTCCTTGATGCTGGAAATGTATGGGAAATGCGAGATACCGGACGTAAAGGAGCCAAGTTTAAATTGAAGGATGTTCCTAAAGATTTAGCTTTCGGCACTGGTGTCGGTTTGCGTTACGACCTTGACTTCTTGGTCATTCGCTTGGATTGGGGCTTGGGGTTGCACGTGCCTTATAAGCCTGGTTTCTACAACGTAGGAGCATTTAAAGACAGTCAGAGTGTTCATTTGGCAGTAGGATATCCGTTCTAACCGTATTGGAGCATGATTGCAAAGCCAACTTTTTCACTTTCTTCAAATACTAAAAAAGGAGAATATATCACTCTGTAAGAGCTTGTCTTTCAATTAATGGTGATGTTAAAAGTGATGACATTTCGTCCCGCTAATCCGTACTAAAATCATGATCCTATCATTTGTACTAACCTGACTCATTTTCACAGGACAACTAAAAAAGTTGATAACAAAGTGGTTAGCCCAATTGATAGCAAATGTTAAACAGTGTAAAAAACAAGAAGAAAGTAGTTGTCTCATAGGAGTAAACAACAAAAAAACAGTAACTTTGCAAACCAATTACGGGTATGGGTCAAAAGTATCCATATTCCAATATCATAAAGTCTAACTTTATTAATATTTAATTAATCATTTATGTCTAATTTAAAAAACATTCAGCCTTTAGAAAATTTCGACTGGGATGAATTTGAAAACGGTGCCGCGCAAGGCTCAAAAGACACCCTTGCCAAGGCATACGATGAAACCCTGAACAAGATTCAGGAACACGAAGTAGTTGAGGGTACGGTCATTTCTTTGGATAAGAAAGAAGTTGTCGTTAACATTGGCTACAAAAGCGATGGTATCATTCCTGCTTCAGAATTTCGTTACAATCCAGAATTAAAGGTTGGCGACAAGGTTGAAGTTTATGTAGAAGATCAAGAAGACAAGAAAGGCCAGTTGGTTCTTTCTCACAAAAAAGCCCGTCTCACCAAGAGTTGGGATCTCATTAACAAAGCCTTTGATAATGATGAGATTGTACAGGGCTATATCAAGTGCCGCACCAAGGGTGGCATGATCGTGGACGTTTTTGGTATAGAGGCATTCCTTCCCGGAAGCCAAATTGACGTGCATCCAATTCGCGACTACGACGTATTCGTAGGAAAGACAATGGAATTCAAAGTTGTTAAGATCAACCAAGAGTTCCGCAATGTTGTGGTTTCACATAAAGCCCTTATCGAGGCTGAGTTGGAGGCACAGAAAAAAGAAATTATCTCTCACTTGGAGAAAGGACAAGTGCTTGAGGGTACGGTCAAGAACATCACGTCATACGGTGTTTTTGTCGATCTCGGTGGCGTCGATGGATTGGTTCATATCACCGATCTTTCTTGGGGTCGCGTGAGTGATCCTCACGAAGTGGTCTCACTTGATGACAAAATTAAGGTTGTTATCCTCGATTTCGACGAGGAGCGCAAGCGTATAGCGCTTGGCTTGAAACAGCTCACCCCGCACCCATGGGACGCTCTTGACGAGAATCTCAAAGTGGGCGACCATATCAAGGGCAAGGTGGTTGTTATCGCCGACTATGGTGCTTTTGTAGAGGTACAACCCGGCGTAGAGGGCCTTATCCACGTCAGCGAGATGTCTTGGAGCCAGCATTTGCGTTCTGCACAAGAATTCTTGCATGTAGGCGATGAGGTTGAGGCGGTGATACTGACACTCGATCGCCAAGAGCGCAAGATGTCTCTTGGAATTAAGCAACTTAAAGACGATCCTTGGGAAACCATTGAGACCAAGTATCCTGTTGGTAGCAAGCACACCGCCAAAGTGCGCAACTTCACTAACTTTGGTATCTTCGTAGAGCTTGAAGAAGGCGTTGATGGTTTGATCCATATTTCTGACCTCTCTTGGACTAAGAAGGTTAAACATCCATCAGATTTCACATCCGTAGGTGCTGAAATAGAAGTGGTTGTTTTGGAGATAGACAAGGAGAACCGTCGTTTGAGCCTTGGCCACAAGCAATTAGAAGATAATCCTTGGGATACATACGAAACTATCTATACGCCAGGCAGTATCCATCAGGGCAAAATTACCGAATTGATGGACAAGGGCGCTGTGATCACATTGAACGAGGGTGGAGAAGGCTTTGCCACACCCAAGCATCTCACTAAGGAAGATGGCAGTCAGGCTAAGCAAGGTGAGGAACTTCCGTTCAAGGTGATTGAGTTTAACAAGGAGACACGCCGAATCATTCTCTCTCACTCTCGCACGTTTGAAGAGGGTAAGGAAGAGCCTAAAGCTCGTCGTGCCACAAGTGGAACTCGCAAGCAGAATGATGCTCCTGCTATCAACAATGTTGCTGCGGGTACATCACTCGGCGACCTCGATGTTTTAGCTAAGTTAAAGGCAGACTTGGAGAACAAGTAAATCCTTTACGCAACATACTTTTTCCCCTTGGAGTTAGAGCTTGCTCGACTTCAAGGGGTTTTTAGTAGATATTATCCTGATTGTGAGGATAAACATGAAAACGGCTCAGTAGAAAAAGTATGGTGTTTCATATTGCTATTGAGATTAACCCATTGGTACAATAAATGGCCGTTCGTGTTTTGAGGAGACGCTCGCCATGTTACAACATAGGTGGGGGCGAATGGGGAGTGTGTACGCTTCGAGATGGCGACAGAATGTTTACGCATTTTCGGTTTTTCTCTTTAAAAACTTGCTTGTCTCGAACACAGTTTTTGAAAAAATAGAAATAGTCAATTATTTGAACAAACAACCCTCTCAAATTCGCTTATTTAAAAATAAGTTTGCCTTCGTCCGAAATACGCGACATATGCGATAGTTTGTAAATGGCTGACATTCAGCGTCTTTTAAAAAATAGCCTTTATTCTCCTATTTTGTGGTCTGCGATTAAGTATCAAATTGCATGATGATAAGGTTGTAATCGCAGCGTGATTGAGGCTCTTCCGCGCTGCCAATAAGACCTAATCATGCTATGAGAAAGCACCCATCGCAGCCCTCTTATGATTTTTGTTAACGTTCTACTTGTTTTTGACAAAAAAAGATAGCCCTTTTTGCTCTGGATGACTCGAAAATAATGATCAAAAAACAGTAATTATATTTTACAAGATAAAGAATAAGGAGTAAGGAGAGAAGAGTGGGGAGCAAAGAATGAATGAAGACAACTACACCGGATTCAAGAAGCGTCTGAGCGCGGTAGAAATTTGCACGTATGAACTTTTATGCCTGCATTATATCTTCCTGTTTTTGATCCTATTTGCGGTTATACATGGTTACCACAATCGTAGGAACCTACGGTATCTCCCCAAAAGTAAAAACCTACTGAGCCTTTAGCTCCCCCATTAAATATCAGCTGAGCCATGAAAAATCGTCCCCAAAGTCATCTCCATAACTCATCTTTTTCCAAAAAGAGCACCATACTGCCATCGAATATGCAAAAAAAGGAGATTGATTGTAACCAATTTATTATAAGGGGCGCACCACGCGAATGCCTATTTGTGAGGGATGTCTCATCATATACTGCTTAAGAAGCATGGGTTCTTCCACCACTTTTTGATGGACAGACGAGGCGTTAAGCATGTGCAGTCCGTCGCTATGCCACACGGCGATACCAATATGGCTTGTGTCCAATCCAGCCCTCGATGTAAGAATGGCTATGATATCTCCATCCTTGATGGTCTGCCTCAACGTGGCACTGTCATTTAACCGGCTCTTGGGGATGTAAGCATATTGTTTGCCTGTGATACGTTGTTCCATCTGGCGTATCTCTCTCGTCATCCATTTGTTTTTAGCCATCATGGGGTAGCGGTGAGCATGGGTTGTCATGTAGTATGCTTTAACCGTCTGTGTTGCCGTGAACAGCTCTTGAGGTTCGGGTATTGGCGCAACGATATTTTTTTTGATGTTCTCATTTATCCAATGTGTGAAATAGTGCATACGCTTGGGATAGGTCACCTCTCCGTCCTCATATCTCACCATTCGTAAGTTTCGTACAAACTGGTCGAATGTGGTGTAACCTTTTTTTGCACACATAGTTAGCGCCAATACAGTCTCAACATATGTGGTACAGTCCATTTGACGAAGATTGATGACAAGTCGCTCCTCCTTGTTTCTTTCCAATGTTTTACCCATGTAGGGCAAGCCACGAAGCTCTCTCGCAAAATAAATCATAAGATTTGAACCTGAGTCTAATAGCGTGGCTTTTCTCAACAGTCGTGCCACCTTAATGGAATCGCTGCGCCAATAGTCGGGTTTGGCTGCGTGCCCTGTATAACATGAACAAAGAAACAACAGCGAGAAGAATATTTTTTTATACGTTACCATAGCTTATCGTTTGCCGAAATTAAATCCTACATATATATTAACGTTGCCGAATATGTTGTTCGTCGAGAACTTGCTCTTGCGATAATTGTATGTGTGAAAGATAGCGTTGGCACCAGCAAACCACTTAGTGTTGTTCCATACAAGCCCCAATCTAGTTATGCCGTCAAGGTTGAAATTGCGAAAATGAAAATCTTTGTGATATTCTGCAGCGGCTGTCTGCGTTCCTTTATTGGAATGTTTATAAGCCAATCCCAACTGTAATGATACGTCCAATAGCCAATTGTGCGCAAAAACCCAGTTGTAAGCATAGCCTGTAGATACAGAGTAGTCGGTGTAATCCACTTTTGATGTCACAATGGTGGTATCAATTATCTCCGAGGAATAGGCATCGTCCAGTCGATGCTTTATCATGTCATCCAATTTTAACCAGTCAATGTTCAGTTTATGTTTGGTGTAGCCTATGCCGGCTATTAGACTTCCGCACGAGCGTCGTTGCACAGTGCTCTGGCTGTAAGCGGCTGGGTAAGAGAATTTTTGATGGTTAAAGATATAGTATATATTAAAGCCTTTTACGCTTGTTCTGAAACCATCAAACCGTGTGCCGCTCATGGCAGAGGTATCATAAGGCTTTTCAAAGGTGATGCTGTTTATCCGGTAGGAGTTGCCCGACTTGCGATAAAACAGGTCTATGCCTATCTGGTTACTGTATAGGCTGAGGTTGAAATCCAATCGGCCATTGTTGTCATTCAAATGAGCCAAGTCGATGGTATAGCCCAGAAATATCCAGCGCCAACCGAAGTAAGGTCCAAGTTTGTAGGCAGGCTCGGGTGCGAACACTATTTTGCCGCCAGTCTCATTGCGTAGCTGATATAACTCGTAAGAGTTAGTGTTTTGCAGCATAAACGTGTAATTGTAGTGCTGCGGCTCCACATAGTCAGTGTCAACGGCCGAGAATGTTTTAACCAACTCATATATCTTGTGCAGGAAATTGGTGCCATGTTCTTGGTGGTAGTTTTCCTCACGTGTCATGTCTGTGGTGTCTATGACCGCGCCGAAGAGATGAGTTGATAGCGTTAAAGCTATGACTATACAAGACAATCTCATCCGTATGAAAATTAAAATTTACCTAAAATGCGATCCATCACCCAATTCACGGGCGTGGCGCTCACACTGGTACAACTACAAAAACCTTCGCCTTGCAAATGCTCAATTACCGATCGGATGATGGGCAATTGCACATATTTTGGATTGGATACGTCGATATGCGTCTCTCCATCTACAGTCATCAGGTGTATGGGCGTATAGTTATAAACAGAAAAAACCAGCGATCCCCTGTCACCCACCACTGTGATACTGTCTTCCTTGGCACTCTCGTGCCCCACGAAACACCAAGAGGCACTGCCCGGAATGCCATTTTCAAAGAGATAGCAAGCACTGATAGTGTCTTCTGCCTGGTACAAGTGTCCTCGATTGGCAGGGTAGCCGTGTGCCCTGATAATGACTCCGAAGAGTTCTTGCAGAATGTCAAGCTGGTGCGGTGCCAAGTCGTAGAAATAGCCACCCCCCGATATGTCTGGCTGCAATCGCCAAGGCAACCGAGCGTTTGCGTTGTGGTCGAGATCGCGAGGCGGAACAGAGAATTGTATTTGCACGTTGAGAATTTTACCCAGCGTGCCATCGTTGACGATCTCTTTCACCTTGTGAAAATAGGGTAGGTAGCGTCTGTAGTAGGCCACGAAACATGGCACGCCCGTTCGCTCGCTAATCCTGTTAATGCGCAAACAATCGTCATAGCTTGCGGCAAGTGGCTTCTCCACGTAGCACGGCTTACCTGCACGCATAGCCATCACCGCGTATGTGGCGTGGCTGGATGGGGGCGTGGCAATATAGATGGCATTTATGTCTGAGTCGCCGATGAGCTGCTGTGCGTCTGTGTACCATTTCTTGATATGATGCCGTTCCGCATAGGCGCGTGTTTTCTCAGCATTGCGCGACATCACCGCCTCTACGTGCGAACCTTTTATTATATTAAAAGCCGGTCCCGATTTTTTTTCGGTTACCTCTCCGCAGCCAATAAAGCCCCAACTTATCTCTTTCATATGTCTTTCACTTTGTTGCAAAGATAATAAAAACTCTCGTAAAGTGCCCGTTGGATATCTAAATATCAATCAATATTTTTCCATCCATCTTTCTTGGCATCACCATTTGTAGGTATTCTTAGTCAGTCTTAACATCTATTTTTGGAAAACTTCGTATCTTTGCAATATTATAACAACGTTTCAATGAGATTATCAGAATTGCACAATGGCGAAAGCGGTATCATAGTCAAGGTGAATGGTCATGGTGGCTTTCGTAAACGCATCATCGAAATGGGATTTGTCAAGGGAAAGAAGGTTGAAGTATTGTTAAACGCCCCTTTGAGAGATCCTGTCAAATACAAAATCATGGATTACGAGGTGAGTCTTCGACACAGCGAGGCAGCCATGATAGAGGTGATGACAGAACAAGAGGCCATTGCTTTGAGTGCCCACTCTCCTCAAAGTTCTTACAGTGCCAATGTGTGCAATATGGAAACGATGCCGAAGGTTAGCATGGAAGACCATGCACATGGTGTCACCTCCAACCATCTGAGCGACGCACAAATAGAGGCTGCTGCCATGCAGCGGCATCGCACCATTAGCGTGGCCTTAGTGGGCAACCCCAATTGCGGCAAGACATCGTTGTTTAATTATGTCTCAGGTGCTCATGAAAACGTGGGCAACTACTCTGGCGTGACGGTCGATGCTAAGGAAGGGTATGTCAACTGGCAGGGCTATCGCATAGTGTTGGTGGATCTTCCGGGCACCTATTCTCTTTCCGCTTACTCTCCAGAGGAACTCTATGTGAGGAAACAGTTGGTGGAGAAAATGCCAGACGTGGTGATCAATGTCATCGACTCTTCCAATCTTGAGCGCAACCTCTATCTTACAACCCAACTCATTGATATGCATGTGCGCATGGTAGTGGCTCTCAACATGTTTGACGAGACACAGCGCAGAGGCGACAATGTAGATCACGGCAAGCTTTCCGAACTGTTTGGCGTGCCCATGATACCCACCGTTTTTAAGACGGGTGAGGGCGTGGACGAACTTTTTAGGAAGATAGTTGATATATACGAGGGCACAGAAGATCAAACTCCAACTTATCGTCATATACACATCAATTATGGCCATGAAATAGAGCGTGGCATCATGTTCTTGCAAGAACATCTCAAGGCAGAGCCTAATGTGCGCGAGCGATATTCCACTCGATACATGGCCATCAAGTTGTTGGAGCACGACAGCGAGATGGAGAAATATGTGCGTCAATTCGCAGATGCCGACAAGATATTTCGCCATCGAGACAAGACTGCTCGCCGAGTCATGGAGGAAACCAATGAAGATTTGGAAACCACCATTACCGATGCCAAGTACGGTTTTATACATGGTGCGCTCAAAGAGGCCAATTATTACACCGGAACCAAGGAAGATACATACAGGATGACGCATCTGCTCGACCATATTTTGACGCATCGAGTCATAGGTTTTCCTATATTTGTAGCGGTGCTTTGCCTGATGTTTTTCGTGACGTTCACGCTTGGTGCCTATCCCAAAGACTTGATAGAAAGTGGCGTGGCATGGCTTGGCGGCGCTGTCAGCGAGATCTTGCCAGATGGTCCGGTCAAAGCCATGCTTGTGGATGGCATACTTGGAGGCGTGGGCGCCGTTATCGTTTTTTTGCCCCAAATTCTTATCCTTTACCTTTTCATCTCGTTCATGGAAGACTCCGGCTACATGTCGCGTGCGGCGTTTATCATGGACAAGCTCATGCACCGGATAGGCTTGCATGGCAAATCTTTCATACCTCTCATCATGGGGTTTGGTTGCAATGTTCCTGCCATCATGGCCACGCGCACCATTGAGAGTTACCGCTCGCGATTGGTCACGATGCTCATCTTGCCTCTCATGAGTTGCGAGGCACGCATACCTATTTATATAATGATTATAGGTACATTTTTCGCCCTGAAATTCCAATGGCTCATCATGCTGTCTCTATATATGCTGGGCATCCTCATGGCCATCATTGTCAGCAAGCTGTTCACGGGCGTTTTTATGAAAGGCGAAGACACGCCTTTCGTCATGGAACTGCCACCTTACCGTTTTCCCACGACCAAAGCTGTGCTCAGGCACACGTGGGAGAAAGGTCGACAATACCTCAAGAAGATGGGTGGCATCATCTTGGTGGCCAGCGTTATAGTATGGGCTTTGGGCTATTTTCCACACGATGACAGCCTCTCTGCCCGCCAACAACAGGAGCAGAGCTACATCGGTCGGATAGGCAAGGCCATTCAGCCCATTTTCAAGGCGCAGGGGTTCAACTGGCGATTGGACGTGGGGCTGCTGGCTGGCGTGGGGGCCAAAGAGATCGTTGCGTCCACGTTGGGCGTGCTCTATGTTAACGACGATGATTTTTCCGACGCGGCCGACGGTGTCAATAGAGACAAATATTACAAGTTGCACCATGAAATCACAACCGACTTGGCGAGGATGCACGGTATGACAGAGACCGAAGTGGAACCTCTCGCCATGCTCACGGCTTATTGTTTCTTACTCTTTGTGCTGCTCTATTTCCCCTGCGTAGCCACCATCGCGGCTATCAAGGAAGAAACAGGAACGTGGAAGTGGGCTATCTTCGGGGCTGTTTACACCACGCTTTTGGCTTGGGTGGTGTCTGCCGCGGTGTATCAAGTAGGCTGCCTGTTTATCCAATAGCGCGGACATTCCTTACCTCCGTAGCTTATCTCTGACGCGAAAAAACAAAAAAACGTATAGAGCTATGTTTTGCCATGTGCGGATAACAATGTGGCAACAAGTGGCCCATTGCGGTTTTTACTGATTGTTTAAAAAGTACAAAGGCTTGTATTTTCCTTCACTAATCTTTCCTATTCATAAATAAATGTTTTAACTTTGTTCATATATTTATAAGCATCGCGCTGTCCTCGCTTAATAGATGGCCAGCGTGGAAGACTTTAAAAGTGTAGCACAATGATAAAGATAACAAAAGAGGCAGCCCTCGAATACCACGAGAAGGGTAGGCCTGGAAAAATTGAGGTCAAGCCAACCAAACCTCACAGAACACAGACAGACCTTAGTTTGGCGTACTCACCGGGAGTGGCTTATCCTTGTATTGAAATACAACAAAACCCTGACGACGCTTACAGATACACCAACAAAGGCAACTTGGTGGCCGTCATTTCCAACGGCACGGCTGTTTTGGGATTGGGCAATATCGGCGCCATGAGTGGCAAGCCGGTGATGGAAGGCAAGGGCTTGCTGTTTAAGATTTATGGTGGAGTGGATGTCTTTGATATAGAAGTGGACGAGCAAGACCCCGAGAAGTTTTGCGAGGCCGTGGAGCGTATCGCTCCGTCTTTTGGAGGCATCAACCTCGAGGATATCAAGGCGCCAGAGTGTTTTTATATAGAACAACGACTCAGGAAGACGCTTGACATACCTGTCATGCACGACGACCAGCACGGCACGGCCATCATTTCGGCCGCCGGTTTGAAAAACGCGCTGGAGGTTGCCGGCAAGGATATTGCCCAAGTGAAGATTGTGGTGAACGGAGCGGGTGCCGCAGCCATTAGTTGCACGAAACTATATGTGGCTTTGGGCGTGAACAAGGAAAACGTCGTGATGTTAGATTCCAAGGGTGTCATCACCTCAGACCGGCCCAATCTCACGGAGCAAAAAAAAGAGTTTGCCACCTCGCGTCGCGACGTACACACGTTGGAAGAGGCCATCAAGGGAGCCGACGTGTTCGTGGGCCTCTCCAAAGGCAACATTCTCACTCAAGACATGGTGCGGTCCATGGCCGACAAGCCCATTGTCTTTGCGCTCGCCAATCCCATTCCGGAGATTAGCTACGATGACGCCATCGCCAGTCGTCCGGATGTGCTCATGGCCACGGGACGCTCCGATTATCCCAACCAGATAAACAATGTCATTGGTTTCCCCTACATTTTCAGGGGTGCGCTTGACGTCCACGCCCGAGCCATCAACGAGGAGATGAAACTCGCGGCCGTGCATGCCATAGCTGACTTGGCCAAGCAACCCATACCCGACGTTGTCAACCAAACTTATCACGTGAACAACTTGACGTTTGGCCCCGACTATTTTATACCGAAGCCTGTTGACCCAAGGCTCATCACCGAGGTTTCATCAGCAGTGGCGCGAGCGGCTATCGAGAGTGGCGTGGCACGTTCAACCATCACCGATTGGGCGGCTTACAAAGATCGTTTGCGCCAGTTATTAGGACAGGAGACCAAGTTCACGCGCGCATTACACGCCACCGCGGCATTGCATCCGCAACGTGTGGTATTTGCCGAAGGCGGCCATGCCACGATGATGCAAGCCGCCGTGCAAGCACGGCAAGAGGGCATTTGTCACCCCATCTTGTTAGGCAACCCAGACAGATTGCACCGTATTGCCAACCGATTGAAAATAGATTTGACAGGCGTGGAGATAATAGACATGCGCGCCGACAAGGAGCAAGGGCGACGCGCCACCTACGCCAAGCACCTGTCAGAAAGGCTCGCCCGTCAAGGCTACACGTTCGAGGAGGCCTACGACAAGATGTACGAGCGCAACTATTTTGGCATGTCGATGGTGGAGCAGGGCGACGCAGACGCTTTTGTTACAGGTCTCTATACCAAATACAGCAATACCATCAAGGTGGCCAAGGAGGTCGTAGGCATACGCCCTGCGTACGACACTTTCGGGACAATGCATATCTTGAACACCAAGAAAGGCATCTTCTTCTTAGCCGATACCCTTATCAATCGGCATCCCGACCAAAACATCTTGTACGACGTGGCGCGGCTATCGGCTCATACGGTCAGGTTCTTCAACACCGAGCCTGTGATAGCCATGATCAGCTACTCCAACTTTGGGACCGATAGCGTAGGGTCGCCTTTGGCGGTGCATCATGCTGTTGAGCGCATGCAGGAAAAATATCCGCATTTGGCCATTGATGGTGAGATGCAAGTCAATTTCGCGTTAGACCAAAGTCTGCGCGATGACAAATATCCTTTTAACAAATTGAAAGGACTGAACGTCAACACGTTGGTTTTCCCCAACATGAGTTCGGCCAATGGCAGCTACAAATTGTTACAGGCGTTGGATCCAGACGTGGAGATTATCGGGCCGATACAGATGGGACTGAACAAGCCCATCCATTTCACCGATTTCGAGGCCTCCGTGCAGAGCGTAGTCAATGTCACTGCCGTGGCTGTGGTAGACGCTTATGTGGAGAAAATGACACGCAAAAAATAATCGACACACCATTAAACAGGCATATTTCATCAATTCCCAGCGAATGACAACCATGTTTTCGCTGGGTATTTCCATTATGTTGCCACGCTCTCGCGTAGACCATTTGTATCGCGATAAAACCGTCTTCCATTCATATATTATTTTTTGTCATCAAGATAAAACACAAATTTCTTGCTGTGTTTGCTATTTAAACGTATCTTTGCACCGAATTTTTTAAGGATATGAAAATTAATCAGGAAATCAAGAAACGGTACCTTGTGCCAATATTGTTGTGCATCATGGGACTGGCCGGAATGAGCTATTATTACTTCTTCACGCCCTTTTCGCGCTTGAAAGAGACAAGTTATGTCTACATTGACTCGGACGATACCTACGACTCCTTGCTCGTAAAACTTGAGCCTGTGGCCGACAAGCGTTGTTTCCACGCTTTCTGCACGCTGGCTCGCCATAGCAGTTTGCAACAAAAGGTGCATCCCGGTCGCTATGAGATTACGCCCAAAATAGGAACGCTCTTTTTGTTTCGCCATTTCAAAAATGGCATGCAAAAGCCCCTTAACCTCACGGTTCCAAGCGTGCGAGCCTTGAACGACCTGGCCGGAAAATTGGCTGGCAAACTGATGGTCGACAGCGTGGAGCTTGCCCGCGCGCTAAAAGACCCAACAGTGTGTCGCAAGCTGGGTTACGACACGCTCACCATCGCCGCGATGTTCATACCCAACACTTACGAGGTGTATTGGAATGTATCTGTGGACCAACTGCTGCAATACATGAGCAAGGAGAACAAAAAATTTTGGGATGAAGACCGTTTGGCCAAAGCCAAACACCTTAAACTCACGCCTATAGAGGTCACCACATTGGCCAGCATTGTGGACGAAGAGACAGCTAACGACAAAGAAAAACCCATGGTGGCAGGCATGTATTACAATCGATTGACACTGCGCGACGAAAAATATCCGGAGGGCATGCCACTTCAAGCCGACCCTACCATCAAGTTCGCATGGCACATGTTCGACCTCAAGCGCATCTATAACAAGCTGCTTCACATAGACAGTCCGTACAACACTTACCGGTATCCCGGATTGCCACCGGGACCCATCCGCATACCAACAGTGGCAGGAATAGACGCGGTGCTGAACATGACGCGCCACAACTATCTGTATATGTGCGCCAAAGAAGACCTTAGCGGCACGCACAATTTCGCGACAACATACGAGGAGCACATCGCCAACGCGCGCCGTTACGCCACCGCGTTGAACGAGCGTGGCATCAAATGAGATGAGCATGCGAGGTGGGTGGTGGCACGCCCATACGGTTATCCGATTTGCGTACACAAAAAAATGGCGCTCACTTCACAGTGAACGCCATTATTCTCAATAGGTATTAGCCTTTTCATTAAGGTAAAAAGATTGTATTCAGGATAACGATTGCAAAGTTAAAACAATTTAATGAAAAGTGCAAATCTTTTTGTATTTCTTTTGTAACATTCCTGATATTAATTCTTGAAAAATACCTAACTTTGCACGTAACTATAAAAGTAACAATATATAAACATGGACACTAAAGAGAATATCACCGAGAAAAAGACAGGGTTGAGCTTCGTGGAGCAGTTTGTTGAGGAAGATTTGGCCGAGGGCAAAAACGGCGGACGCATACAAACCCGGTTTCCCCCAGAGCCCAACGGATATCTCCACATAGGCCATGCCAAGGCCATTTGTATAGATTTTGGGATAGCCGAGAAATATAATGGCGTATGCAATCTGCGTTTCGACGATACAAACCCGTCAAAAGAAAACAACGAGTATGTGGAAAATATCCTCAGCGATATATCTTGGTTAGGGTTCAAGTGGAACAATATTTACTATGCCTCTGATTATTTTCAGAAACTTTGGGACTTCGCCGTTTGGATGATCCGGCAGGGTCGCGCCTATGTGGACGAGCAGACCTCCGAGCAGATAGCCCAGCAGAAAGGCACGCCCACCACGCCCGGACAGGCCAGTCCATATCGTGACAGGCCCATCGAGGAGAACTTGCGCCTATTCCAATTTATGAACACTGCCGAGGCCAAGGAAGGCTCAATGGTGCTGCGCGCCAAGATGGACATGGCCAACCCCAACATGCATTTTCGCGACCCTGTAATCTATCGCGTCATCCATACGCCACACCACCGCACCGGAACCACGTGGCACTGCTATCCCATGTACGATTTCGCGCATGGCCAAAGCGACTATTTCGAGGGCGTGACACACTCCATCTGCACGCTCGAGTTTGTGCCTCACCGCCCACTTTACGACAAGCTCATTGACTATCTCAAGGAGTATGACGGCACGGCGGCGCAAGGATTGGGCGACAATCGGCCCAGACAGATCGAGTTCAACCGCCTCAATCTCACCTACACCGTTATGTCCAAGCGCAAGCTGCACCAGCTTGTCGAGGAACATCTTGTCAACGGATGGGACGACCCGCGCATGCCCACCCTGTGCGGCATGCGTCGCCGTGGCTACTCGCCTGAATCGGTGCGCAACTTTATCAAGAGCATCGGATACACCAAGTTTGACGCCCTCAACGACATGGCCCTGTTGGAAGCGGCCGTTAGAGAAGACCTCAACAAGAAGGCTACGCGCGTATCAGCGGTGCTAAACCCCGTGCGTCTTGTCATCACCAACTATCCCGAGGGACAAACCGAGGAGCTCATGGCCGAGAACAATCCTGAGCAGGAAGACGCCGGCAGCCACACCATTACTTTCTCACGCACACTATGGATGGAGCGCGACGACTTTATGGAAGACGCGCCGAAGAAGTTTTTCCGCATGACACCTGGACGCGAGGTGCGCCTAAAGAACGCTTACATCGTGAAATGCACTGGATGCGTCAAGGATGCCGACGGAAACATCACGGAGGTTCAGGCCGAATACGACGCGTTGAGCAAGAGTGGTCTTGAGGGCGCCAACCGAAAGGTGAAAGGCACGCTTCACTGGGTGAGCGCCGACCATTGCGTCAAGGCCGAGGTGCGCGAGTACGACAGGTTGTTCTTTGTGGAAAACCCCGCCGCGGATGGTCGCGACTTCCATGAATTGCTCAACCCTGAGTCACTGCGTGTGAACCGAGATTGCTACGTGGAGCAATACGCCGCCGAGCGCAAGCCCGGCGAGTACTTGCAGTTCATTCGTTTGGGTTATTTCATGGCCGATTTTGACAGTCAAGACGACAAACCTGTGTTCAACAAGACCGTAGGTTTGAAAGACACTTGGGCCAAGAAGAACAAGTAAGAAGACCGATTGGCGGCGCGTTGCCAGTTTAGGCGCGTTGCCGCGGATTGGCCAGGCTTATCACATGGAGGCTTGCGGACAATCGAACGCGCGCTTCCATTGACATTGCATATATCATTTTCATCTTAATTTGCCATTGACAGTTCTGTAACGGCTTCGCATCTTCGACATGGATATTTTTTCATCGCTTCTTAGCAATCTCAACTACGGCACGGTTTTCTTTCTCATGCTTTTGGAGAGTACGGTCATCCCTGTACCCTCCGAACTTGTCGTGGCTCCAGCCGCATACCATGCCGCCGCAGGCAATGTGGACGTGTGGATGGTCATACTCATGGCAACGATAGGCGCGGATTGCGGCGCTTCTATCAACTACTTAGCCGGTTACTATCTCGGGCGTCCCGTCATCTATAGGTTTGCAAACAGCAAATGGGGGCGCATGTGCCTGCTCAACCAGCAAAAAGTGGAGCACAGCGAGCGTTATTTCAACGATCATGGCTTGGTGGCCACCATCACCGGGCGACTCATCCCCGGCATAAGGCACCTCATATCCATACCCGCCGGGTTGTCAAAGATGAACTACTGGAAATTCCTGCTCTATACCACGGTAGGGGCGGGCTGCTGGCATGCCATTCTCGCCGGCCTCGGTTGGTATCTACACGCCGTTGTGCCCGAAGCCCAGCTCAATGACAAGATCATGGAATATGGCGAGTATATCAAGATTGTCATCGTAGCCTTGGTGGCCATCGTCGCGCTCTACTTTGCCGTCAAGTGGTGGCTGAAAAGAAAACGCACTGCCGCTGAATAGTCAATTTTAAGCCTTTTTTTGTTCAGGGTAGCAACTGCCCGAGCCACGGTTTAATCTTTCGAATTTCTCTTACAAAATCACGCTCATATATCGCGTATTTCCAAACCATGGCTAAATTTTTTTCAAATACGCGAAATATGAGCATATTTCGTACTGTTTTGTTTAACAACGGTTTGCGTCAAATTGTTCACCAAATTTGATGCTGTGGCTTGTTTGTCATGCTGCGTTTGCTATCCAATCACATCCCGTTTAGGCACCAATGGCGTTGTCGTTGAGCTTTAATCATCTCCCCATTCGGCCCTGAACGCAAGCCGATTAGGGCTTATACACGTTTACCATCATTTATACTTTTGTTTGTGAGATGACTTTTCGCCTTACCCAATACCATATTTTACTGTAAAACAACATTTTTTTTCGCCTTGCCCATACTTCTTGCATAAGCCCTCGTTCGGCTTCCATCGTGGTGCATTCCATGCAAGAAGGCAACCATTTGCATGCATCCCATCTGCTTGTTTTAAAGGTTTTCGCCATTATTTCATACTTCTGAAATCATTTCCAATCGCTAAAATTTTGTTGTCATTCAAAAATATAATACCTTTGTAGAAATTTCATTAACATAGCACAAGGTTGACGGAGTATCTGCGAAGTTTGGGTGTACAAATTATTTAGGACCATACGCCCCGCTTCTAAAGTGGAATGATTTCAATCCTTTCTTTACATTCACCTCCGAGATTTGTAACGGTGGTGAAGAGGGAGGGGTGTATTGTCATTTAAATAGTTAAGCAAAGTATCACATACATAAAGAATGGGGAAGCAGCGAATCATCTATTTAGACTTTGCTAAATTTTTAGCGATAACTTTAGTGTGCATAGGGCATGCATATTATTTTGGCGATGAACTGCAGAGCAAGATTCGTCCTATCATTTATTCTTTCCATATGTCATTGTTTATGACGATGTGTGGTTTCTTTTCTCATAGCTCATTTTTGTTGCCATTCAAAAATTTTCTGATAAAAAAGTGTAAACAATTACTTGTACCGTCTGTAGTGGGTTCTTTACTTTTGGCAGCGATAGCGTATACTAATGGGGGGGGTATATGCGCGAACTTTATGGAGGTGTGTGGTTTCTAAAATGCCTGTTTGCCTGCTATATAGTGGTGTATATAAGTAAAAAAGTGATTCACAATGATGCGGCAGCTTGTGCCATATCTTCTATTGTAATGCTTGCAATCCCATACGGTGGAAGCCTGATGATAAACTATTATCTTCTATTCTTTTGGACCGGATATTTTTTGCGAAAACATTATCAATGGTACGATAAACACACAAAGCTAATAACGTTCTTGTCACTCATTGTGTTTACTCTTTTAATCTTACTTGGAAAAGGCCACGCTGTGGATAAAGTAACATTACAAACTATTATATCGATGCCGACCTATATCGTTATGGAATATATTGTAGGGCTTGCTGGTTCAATGCTATGTTTAGGTATATGCAAAACTGTATGTTCTATTGCCTCACCATCAAAAATGATAGATGAGTTGTCGAATATAGGAAAATACACGTTGGGCATCTATGTCGTTCAGATTTTCGTGCTTGAACGCTTAGCTGTTTCTATCCCATTTTTGCAGGTTTCTGAGATAGGAGTTCTTGAAGATTTGGTTATATTGCCTATTATTGGCATCGTTTTCACTTTTATCTCCTACTATATTGTTAAATGTACGGCAAATATGTGGTGGATAAATAATTTGTTTTATGGTGGGCAATATTCCCAATAAACCTTTTTATATACAGATTAAATTTAATGTATAATGAATAGAACTACATTAATTAATTTTAGTTTCGATGATGGGCGCATAGACAATTATGAGATAGCCTATCCGATATTAAAAAAATACCATTTACCAGCTACATTTAATATCACCACAGGATTTGTTCGAGGAGAGCAAAGTCTGACTTCTTTAGCACCAAGCAAACCCATGACTGTGGAAATGGTTTATAAGTTGTATCAAGATGATGCAATGGAAATAGCTGGACATGGTTATTATCACAAAAACACGATTGAAGATATTACACAAGGAATAGAAGAACTCAAAAGAGATCTTAATACAGAAAAGCTTACTAAATTAGGGAATGGGTTTGCAAGTCCGGGAACAGGTTTTAGACTTGATGAATACGAAATCATAAAACCTAAATTGGATAAGCTTGAAATAAAGTATATTAGACTTTCGTTGAGATATTTGAAATATCAAGGAATAAAAGTATTTTTTAGAAAAATCAGCCGAATTATAAAGTTTCCCTTATTATACAGATGGGCTTATCAGGATACTTTAATGCAGAGTATAGATAACGGTTTGATATACAGCATACCCGTATTAAGTTCTATTTCTGCAGAAATGTTATTTGCAATCATAGAATATGCAGAAAAACACCACATGGCTTGTGTATTAATGTTTCATAGTATTGTTGAGGATGGACATGTTAGAGATAACTGGGATTTCGAAAGATCAAAGTTTGAAAAAATTTGTAGTTATCTCTCAGAACGTCAGAGCAAAGATAAACTAAAAGTTACTACATCCATGGACATTTACCAACGACTAAAGAAATAAAAGATGTTTGAATTTATCTACTCCAAGGATAGAATTAAAGGACTGAATAAAGTGATAACACAACAATATTCGAAGCAAAAACTGATACCTTTGTTGTGGACAGAACACTGTGTTGAGTGTGCTGCTCCTGCATGTTATGATACATGCAGTCGTTACAAAAAGCGTGAGGATGGAAACTGCATTAGGATTGAAAATGGAATATCCCCTATAATTCTCGATGGCAAACTTGGAGCTAAAGTGGAATTCAGAACATGGGCAAAAATAGAAAGCCAATTAAAAACAAAAGCTTTAGAAAGAAATAAATATGCTGAGACATATAAAGTCATAACAAAATTAGGTGCTGTATTTAGAAAATGTGCTGCATTATCTCCAATTCAAAAAATCCATACTTTTTTTGATCATGGTTGGTTTAGTTTTCGGCAACGTTATATTAACTATTTAATTCGAAGTAATCCTGAAAACGACACGTTAGAACTTCATCTCGTTATTGAAAATCAAGATCACGAAACAAGCTTTTTAATAGATGTGAAGTCTACTTCCAAACTGTTATTTCGTGAGCGAATTGAAATTCCATTGGGAAAATCCGAATTCCAAATTGCGATCCCACCTTATAGTGATTCTAAGGATCTTTATTTTATAAATATTCATCCAACAAATGCTGAGGAACATGTATCTATCATATTTAGCTATTTAGAGCTTGAACCAAGAAGCAATACGAAAGGAAAAAAAATAAAATGCGTAGTTTGGGATTTGGATAATACACTGTGGAAGGGAGTGATGATTGAAAATGAGCAAGTAGAAGTTCGAAATGAGTTCATTCAATTAATTAAATTTTTGGACAGCAAAGGAATTGTTAATAGCATTGCTTCAAAAAATGATGAACCTCAGGTAATGGCATTTTTGAGAAAGCATGATATCGACAAATATTTTGTATTTAATAAAATAAATTGGAATCCCAAAAGTGTAAATATCAATCATACATTAACACAAATGAATATCCATCCTAATACAGTTGTTTTTGTTGATGATAATCCGTTTGAAAGAAATGAAGTAAAATTAGCACTTCCAAGCATTACCTGCATAGATCCGAAAGAAATCTTGAGTTTTTCGAAATGCAACCGATTTAACATTGTTGTAACGGAGGATTCAAAGAAACGCAGAGAAACATATAGGATGCTTGAAAAGCAAAAAAGAGAAGAAGAAGTTTGGGATGGTGACATAAATGATTTTCTTGCCAGTTGTAAAATTCGTTTAATTTTGTCATCACCAACGTTCCAAACACTTCCCAGATGTTATGAATTACTACAACGTACAAATCAATTGAACTCTTCAGGGCGGCGTTTATCACTTGAGGAAGTAACGACACTGGTAGAAAGCACCGATATTGATAGCTATGTACTGCAAAGTACGGACAAGTTTGGAGATTATGGGATCGTTGGTTTTTTGATAATTAGTCGTGCTGATAATATTCCTTGTGTAACAGATTTCGTTATCAGCTGCCGGGTTGCCAATAAAAAAATAGAGCCAACACTAATCAACTATCTGGCAGCAAAATACGGAGGAAAAATACATTTTAATTTTAAGCGAACGATACGAAACGGTCCAATGTTTAAAATCATTAATGAATTGAATATGGAGAAAGTACAAACAGCCAGCGACCACGAGATATTTAATTGTGTTTTCGACAAAGAGTATTCTAAGATAGTAACCATAACAGATAATACGAGAAAATAAACCGCCTTTGTAAACTAAAATGTTTTTTTACTCGTCTTTTATATGAAAAACAGTTCATCTGGGAATAAACAAAGATAATAACATCGACCCCAATGGAAACCTCATCGAAGACGAGGCCAGCGGCATCCACTCCAACCCCTTTGATTTAGATGCAGAAGAAGTATGGGGAGATGGATGGGAGTAGAGTTGACACTCAGATAATCCAATCATAGAGAGTTCTTTTATGGAACAAATATCATCAAACAAGACTATTGCAAAGAACACCATATTTCTTTATGGTCGTATGCTTTTTAATTTGGTAGTCTCGCTGTATACTTCCCGTGTTGTATTTCAAATATTGGGAGTAACTGATATGGGTGTTTTTCAGGTGGTAGCAGGAATAATTAGCCTATTCACATTTTTTAATGGTGGATTGGCAGCAGCCACCTCGCGATTTTTGGCATTTGAACTCGCGCGAGATAATACCTCTCGTTTTCAACGAACTTTCTCCGCATCATTAAATGTTCATATATTGTTTGCTGTCATTGTCTTATTGCTTGGTGAGACTGTAGGCTTATGGATTGTATATCATAAACTTGTTATTCCAGAGGGTAGAATGACAGCAGCCCTCATTGTATATCAATGTACAGTGGGAATGATGGTGTTATCAATGCTTCAAGTTCCCTATAATGCAGCAATTATTGCATACGAGCGGATGAATGTTTTTGCCTATATCGGAATAGGTGATACATTGCTTAAACTGATCGCCTGTTTCATGCTGATGCTTATTAGTTTTGATCATCTGGTCACTTATGGTTTACTTTTATTGTTATTTAGTTTTCTTATTTTTACAGTTTATGTATTCTATTGTAAACATAGTTTTAAAGATTGCAAATGGACGTTGAGATGGGATAAAGAAATAGCCAAGCCGATATTGGTTTTTTCGGGATGGGGTGTAGCTGGAAATTTTTCTTTCGGTTTGAAGCAACAGGGGCAGAGTATTCTGCTAAATATGTTCTTTGGTGTTGGTATTAATGCTGCTTGTGGCTTTGCTAATACTATTTATGGGGCCGTTGTTGGTTTTGCAAACAACTTTATGCTTTCGGTACGCCCTGCAATTATCAAAGCTTATTCTTTGAAAGAGTATCGACGTATGCAAGAGCTTATTATATTGTCTTCTAAGTTCTCTTTTTTTTTTATGATGCTTCTTACAATACCTTTTATTATAGATTGTGAGTTCATATTACGTTTATGGTTAGGAACACCCCCTGCATATACGGCAAACATTTGTAGATTTATGTTGCTAATGATACTTGGTGATTCTTT
The DNA here is from genome assembly GCF_003096815.1 of Hallella colorans. Taxonomy (GTDB): domain Bacteria; phylum Bacteroidota; class Bacteroidia; order Bacteroidales; family Bacteroidaceae; genus Prevotella; species Prevotella colorans. The sequence continues at coordinate 59,147 of NZ_QENY01000001.1, read as the reverse complement.
GTTTTCTTCTGTAAAATATGGGATAACTGCCACAGGAAAAAATAAAGCAGTGTCTTTATTAAATAGTATCGTCTATTTGTCGTATTTGCCAATGATGTATGTTTTGTTAAGGTTTTTCTTGAATCCTTATTATCCTTTCTTCTTGTTGTTTTTATTGGAACTTATAAAAAATAATATTTGTACTATGCTTCTTAAAAAAAACATGATGGAGTTTTCTATGTCAACTTTTTATAAGGAAGGTATTTCTCCATGCATAGTAGTTTTTATTATAACACTTTCTATTATTTATGGGACTTTGTGTTTTATAGAATTAGAAGGATGGTGGCATCTAATGTGTACGATACTGTTAGAGGTTACAATAGGAGGCAGTGCCATCTTTCTTATAGGATTAAAACAAGATCAACGTAGTGTTTTGAAATCGTATATGTATAAGTTGTGTCATATATAACGCTCAAAATTTAAAAGTTAATAAAATAATATAAGTAATTGTAATTTTGGAATCTTGTATAGTGTTTATTATAAGAGGTTAATAATCAGATAAATTGCCCCAATCATATAATATGAAAAATGAGAAATTAGATTTAAAAATCGTTCGTTATATTCCTAAAGAAAGATATAAAGAATTATTGACTTTAATTCATGGTTCTTTTGAAAGCCATCAAAAGAAAGGAATTTATTTTACATGCTCTCAATACACTTTAAAAGACTTAGAAGAAAAGGTTTTGTCTGAAACTTATTTTATAGCCCTGTCTAAGGACGATCAAATTTTGGGAATTACAGCGATAAAAGAATATGATAATTATGCTTATGCAATTATTACAGCAATTTCGCCCTCGTGTAAACATATGGGTATTGGTTCTCTGCTATATTCTTTAAGGAAAAAGTATTTACTGGCAAATAACAAACATTATGTACTTTCTGACACAGCTGTTAATGCTGTAGATTCTGTTAAGTGGCATTTAAAAAAATGTGGATGTAGAAAAGTTGGCTACGCATCCTTTCCTTCAACAAACTATTATTCATATATATTTAGAGAAGATATAATCCCTCCGAAAATTTTAACTATTGTCAGACTAAGGATTCACTATCTTGCTTCTTTTGTAAAATGTCGCTTGTTTTGGCATGCAAATGGTAAAGAAACTTTCTTAAAAAGAACTTTGTTCAGAAAATGGTAGAACTTGAATTAAAAGATATACAACAAATATCTCTAAAAGTTTTAAAAGAAGTTTCGGATTTTTGTAGGCAATATAATATTCGGTATTCTTTGGCTTATGGTACATTATTAGGAGCTATCAGGCATAAAGGTTTCATTCCTTGGGATGATGATGTAGATATAATCATGCCACGACCAGATTATGAATTGTTTTTAAAAAAATTTAAGTCTAATTCGCGTTTGACCTTGTCTTCTGAGTATGAGAATTATCTTACATTCAGTCGGGTTTGTGATACAGAATATACAAGGTCAGAAACATTACTTCCTTTTACTCCACTTAATAAAGAAAATAACAAGTTAGGTGTATGGATAGATATATTCCCTATCGATGGTGTAGATAATGACTTTAATGTCTTTACATCTCAAATGGAAAAACTTCACATTTTGTTTGAATCCCAATTACAAGCTCGTTGGTTAATACCTTTTTATGGTCTTCATATGGGTTTTTATTCTTGCGTAAAGCAAATAGTAAAAAAAATAATTCATTTTAACAAAGATGTTAATCAGATAAATGAGCAAATACGTATAATAAGAGAAAAACATAACTATAATGAATCAGTGTACGTAAGTCAGATAGTATGTGATGGAAATGGAAATCGTGAATTTTTTAAAGCTGAGATTTTCGAGAATTACATAGATGTTGTTTTCGAAGGTTATAAGTTCAAAGCAATCAAAGACTACGATATCTATTTGAAAAAAAATTATGGAGATTATATGCAACTCCCTCCACAGTCGGAGCGATTACAACATAGTGCAGGGCATACTCATTTCTATTGGAAGTCAAATACAAAAATAAATATATGAAGAAATTAAATTTTACAGTGGGACCTGTTATGTCAAGTGACGCTGTTCTTGATGTTGGCGCAGAGCAAATTCCTTATTTTAGAAATAGTGATTTTTCAGCTTTAATGCTTGAAAATGAAGAACTTGTTAAGAGTTTCTCAGGAGTGGATAGTTCTGGCCGAACAGTTTTTATGACTTGTTCTGGCACAGGCTCTATGGAGGCTGTAGTCATGAACTTTTTTACCTCAAATGATAAGGTGTTGATTATCAATGGAGGAACTTTTGGACAAAGGTTTGTAGAAATTTGTAAAATACATCAAGTTCCTTATTCAGAAATACGACCACAGTTTGGTTGCGATATTACAGATGAAGATCTTGCTCAATATGAGGGAAAGCATTATACCGGTTTTTTAGTAAATATAGACGAGACATCTGTTGGGGTTTTATATAATATAGAGCGCATAAGTAAGTTTTGCAAAGCTAATGGACTATTTTTAGTTGTTGATGCAATAAGTTCTTTTTTATGCGATCCATTAAATATGAAGGAATTGGATGTTGCGGTAATGATTACTGGGTCACAGAAGGCACTGGCGTGTGCTCCAGGTATATCTCTGATAACGATGTCAGAAAAAGCGATACATCGATTGAAAGATAGCAAGGTTTCTTCTTTGTATTTTGATTTGAGCTTAGCTCTAAAAGATGGTGAACGTGGACAAACTCCTTTTACGCCAGCAGTAGGTATCCTACGTCAAATCAACGTTCGATTAAACGAGATAAAGCAAAAAGGTGGAGTTGATGTGGAAATAGAAAGAGTACATGCATTAGCTTCTGATTTTCGTCATAAAATAAAATCCTTACCTTTTAAGATTGTCTCAAAGTCTCTTCCTAATGCTGTAACAGCATTAACTCCTTTACATGCCAAGGCATATGATATTTTCTTGAAATTGCAGAGTGAGTATAATATTTGGGTGTGTCCTAATGGAGGTAATCTAAAAGATTCTGTATTTCGAGTTGGGCATATTGGTTATTTGACAGAAAAAGACAATGATGTTTTGATCAATGCCCTTGAGGATTTAAGTAGAAAAGGATTTTTATAATGACAAGAGTTATAACTTATGGAACATATGATTTGTTTCACAAGGGACATCGTAAGCTTTTAGAACGTGCCAAAGCACTTGGTGACTATTTGATAGTCGGAGTAACTGCAGATAGTTTTGATAGAGTTCGGGGCAAGATAAACGTTCAGCAAACATTAATAGAGCGTATAGAAGCAGTTAGAGCAACAGGGTTAGCTGATGAAATAATAGTCGAGGAGTATGAAGGACAAAAAATAGATGACATAAAACGTTTTAATGTTGATATTTTTACTGTTGGTTCAGACTGGAGAGGACATTTTGATTATCTTAATGAATATTGTCGAGTTGTCTATCTGGAACGTACGCAAGGAATTTCCAGTTCAGATCTTCGTACAGAGGAGAGAAAAATCAGAATGGGCATTGTCGGCGAGTCCTCAATCATTAATAAGATAATTTTAGAGAGTAAGTATGTAAATGGATTAACTATTAGTAGTATCTATAGCCTTTATCCAAAATTTATAAAATCAGAAGACGCAAACTTAGAAGAAAAAAGCTACGAGTCGTTATTGGAGAAGTCTGATGCTGTATATATCATATCAAATCCTCTAGAGCATTATGCTCAAATTAAGTCAGCTCTACTTCAGCGTAAGCATGTAATTTGTGAATCTCCAATAGCGACAAATATTGTTCAGTATGACGAACTAAGGAATCTTGCCTCTGCAAATAACTGCATATTAATGGATGCTGTAAAGACTGCTTATTCTACAGCTTATTATAGATTGTTATTATTGGCAAAAAGTGGCAGGATAGGTGAAATTGTTTCTGTTGACGTAACATGTACCAGTATGGAAAATCTGTTAAATACAGAAGCTCAAGAATTAAAATATATATGGAATAGTATTAATTCATGGGGGCCTACAGCCATGTTACCAATTTTTCAACTACTTGGAACGGATTATAAACAGAAATTAATAATATCAAGGCCATTAACCGAACACGATTATTTTGATAGCTTTACTCAGATCAATTTTGTATACGAACATGCAGTTGCAACATTAAGAGTAGGGCAAGGAGTAAAATCAGAAGGTGAACTAATTATTAGTGGAACGAAAGGATATATTTATGTTCCCGCTCCTTGGTGGAAAACTGATTATTTTGAAATACGGTTTGAAAATCCACAAAATAATAAACGCTACTTTTATCAATTGGATGGAGAGGGAATTAGATACCAACTTGTTTCTTTTGTTAAAATGATCAATCTCTCGTATAATGTAGCCTATGTAGATGATAAAACTTCTAAAGCAATAGTAAGGATTATCGAAGATTTTTATAATAGAAAGGATTACGTAGAAATATAAACTACTATATGACAGATTTACAAAAAGTATTGCTTGAAACATTTAAGGCTTTCTCTGCTCTGTGTGATGAATATAACTTGAGATATTATGCTGCTTTTGGAACAGCTTTGGGAGCGGTGAGACATCAAGGCTTTATACCGTGGGATGATGACATAGATGTATATATGCCCCGTCAAGACTATAATAAATTCATTGCTTTAAGAGACAGAATTGAAGAAGCATATTCAATTATTGACTTAAGGGATACGGGGTATTTTATGTATTTTGCTAAGTTCATAAATAATCAAACAACGGTATGGGAAAAACGAGAACTCCCTTTTTTATATGGAGTTTTTATAGATATATTCCCATTAGATTATTATGATGAAGAGAAGTCTGATGAAATAAAAAAAGAAAACAAGTTGTTTTCTAAGGCTTATCTTGGTTTTTTTAAATCGAATCGCGAGTGTTCTTTATCTTTTAGCTGGCAATGTCTCAAAACGGGTGCATGGATAACTTTTCTAAAAGCTTTGGAAACCTTGATGTATTATCGACCATTAAGAAATAAGTATTTAAAAAGGTTATATAGCCATATACAATATTTTTCATCTCTTCGGGGGGATAAATTGTGTAGATATTCGCCTGATCTAAACGAGAGTAATGTTTATCCCGTAAACTGGTTTGGAGAAGGTATTGAACTTCCTTTTGAAGATACGACTATCGTTATTCCTAAAGCTTTTGATTCTTATTTGCAAGTTGAATTTGGTGAATATATGATTTTTCCACCTGTTGAAAAGCGAGTATCTAATCATAATATTTATTTTTTAGACTTATATCATCATTATTCTATTGATGAAGTCAATAGAATAATGAACATGAAAAAAAAGTTCTTTATCATAAAGCTATGAGAAAGATAGTTTAGAGGCAAGATGTATTGTTTGGTAACGAAACACCTTGTTTAGTTTTTTATGGGCTGCAAATAGAGAAAGATAATTATAAAAATATATGATTATGACTATGCAACGCATACAATATGTTGATCGCCTAAAAGGTTTTGCTATGTTGGCAGTAATCTTTGGACACATATATTTTTTTTCTTTGAATGATGGAAATAATATTTGGGTAAGATTTGTGTCCACGTTTCATATGCCTTTGTTTATGTTTTTATCAGGTTGGGTTATATCATCTGTGCCAGATATTAAGAAGGTGTTGATTAAATCTGTTTCTTTCTTGTCTCCTTTCTTATTCGTGGGATTATCATTTGTCATTTTTAATCATAAAGATGTAGCTGGATTCTTTGAAGGTAGTGCAAAGAATGGTTATTGGTATCTATTCGTATTGTCCTTGTTTTACGTTTTCTTATGGTCATTACGCTTGGTTACTCGGTTTGTCAAATTCAAATGGGTGGATATTATTTGGGCTGTAACGATTTGGGCATTCCTAATCATGATTCAATTTACTCTATCAGAACGATGGAGTAATGTACTGAGCGTTTATCAGGCAAGAACATTGTGGCCATTATTTATTGCCGGTTATTTGTTCAGGAAATACAATTTGACAGAAACTCTTTTATCTAAAAATATTGTATTCAGTTGCTGCATGATAGCTTATGCAGTAACTGTTTATTTTTTCACAAAGGGCTTTTCCAGATTATTCTTATTTTCAGCTTTTCTTTCCGTTCCCACCTTTGTTTATCTCTTTAAGAAATTGGAAATAAACAGTGGTGTCGTGTCCGATGCTTTGGCAAAAATAGGTCGCCATTCGTTAGATATTTATATTTATCATTTTTTCTTTGTATTTGCGTTAAGATTATCAGGATGGCATGAATATTTCATGGAAACAGACAACCTACTACTTGAATGTGTGATAGTTGCGATTCTTTCTGTTGCTATTGCATACAGCTGTATAGGTATAGGCTACTTGATTAGACAAAGTGAATTTTTAGAGAACTTGATTTATGGCAGATATATTGCAAATGCAATAATTTCATTAAACAAAAAATCTGCGTAAAGCCGAACAAATTGTAATATATGAGAAAGAAGGTCTTATTTATAATAGGCACGTTACAATCAGGAGGAGTGTCGAAATCCATGGTGTCATTACTGACGGCTTGGGATAGGCAAAGATACGATACCTCATTGTTGCTTTGCTGTAAGGGGGGTGACATATATTCAGACAGGTTGCCAAAAGATGTTCATCTGATATATAACCCTGTTATAGAGCATGTGATGGGTGGTGTATCTTCGGCATGGTGGCTTCTGCAACATGGAAAGATCGTTTTGTCATTGGGTGTTTTGATTAGGCTTATATTGTCCCAACTGTCAAAACCTATGGCAGGACGCTTGATCGCAAAGATGATGCCGGCAATCAATAATGAGGAATATGATTTGATTGTAGATTATGGTGGTCAGCAAATATTATATTATATGGTGGATAAGTTGCGTGGGAAAAAGAAAGTGAGTTTCTTTCATAGCGACTATAGCAGATGGCCTTACTATTATAAGGCCGACAAAATATATTATCCGTTAACAGATCATATATTTACAATTTCAGACACCTGTGTAGCAGCCCTGAGACAATATTTCCCGAATTGTCATAAGCAAATATCTAAGATGGAGAATATATCTTCACCTGAACTTATAGAGCGATTGTCTGAAGAAGATCTTGATAATTTTGTTCCACACAACTTGACATTAGTTACTGTAGGACACGTGTGTTACAACAAGGGAATAGACTTTGCAATCGAGGCTGTAGATATACTTAAAAATACTGAGATTGATTTTTTATGGCTATTTGCAGGTGCTATTATAGAACCTAAATGGATTGAAGAGATAAAACGTAAAGGTCTACAAAAGTATTTCAAATTTGTTGGCATTCAATCAAATCCCTACCCATACATACGTCAAGCTGATATATATGTACACCCATCTCGTTTCGAGGGTAAATCTATTGCGCTCGATGAGGCGAAAATACTGTGCAAGCCTATTATCGTAACCAATTTTTCTACCGTAAGTGACCAATTTGAAGATAGAGTCAATGCCACTATCTGCACAATGGATGGCAATGCCTTAGCACATGCCATTCTTAATCTTTATGAAGATGGGCAGTTACGGCAAAAATATGTAGATTATCTTAAAACACATATTCATGATAATTCCAGTGAGGTGCAGAAATTATATACGTTCCTATAACATTTTAAGGCTATGTTTCCCTATCTTTTAGTTTTCATTGTTGCTTTTATTCTATTTCTTGTTTTAAAAGACAAACGGTCAGATAAATATCTTATAGCCTACTTTCTCTATGTTTCTTTGTTTGTGGGTTTGGGAGATATGATAGGCGGATATGACCGCTATATATATGGAGAGGTGTTTGATGCTATAGCAGAAGAAATGCGAGGTGGTCGCAATTTAGCACGATTGAATTATTTGATCAATGGCAAAGAGTATGGCTACTTCTTTTGGCAAGTGTTAGTATCATTTGTCACGCAGAATAGGTATATATTTATCCTCATCACCACCTTGGCTCTTTATATGCTCTATTTCTTCTCTTTCAAGCAATATATACAAGACTACCCTTTGGCAACGATAGTGTTTCTCGGTTTCTTTTATTATTTTACGATGACCTATCTTCGTCAAGTTTTTGCGGTTGGCATTGTGTGGTTATCCGTGCGATACATTTGGGAGCAAAAGCCAATCAAGTTTTTTGCCCTTGTGCTTTTGGCTTACACATTTCATGGTTCCGCTCTGATTTTTGCACCCATGTATTTTTTGCCAATACGGAAATACAGTCCAACGGCCATTATTGCTTTTGTTGCAGTCTGTTTACTTGTAAGTTTGTCTCCTTTACCCAATGTGCTACTGGTGTCATCAGGAGAGGCTACAGGAATGGCAGAGCGAACAGCTGCCTATACCACAGAAGATCAAGGCTTCCGTATAGAGTATGTCTTGGAATGCATGTTCTTGTTGTGGCTTATTTTTACTAACTACAGGAAAATTGTGCCTACCAAGCAAACGCTTGTGTTTCTTAATATGACAGTTGTGTTCTGTGGAATACTTCTTCTCTTTATGCGTTTTGGACAAGGTGGTAGGTTTGGATGGTATTTCTTCTTGGGCATTATCTATATGCTCACACACATTTGTCATCTCCCTCATCGAAAGCCATGGCTCAAACCACTTGTTGTCACAGTGTGTTTCTTGCTATTTTTGCGTATCACTATTGCTTGGCAGTCGCTCAATATGCCTTATAAAACATTCTTTACGAATGGAGAACCTTCGGGAAGTGGCTCTATTTATGAACGATATGAGTATGATTATAATTATACCGTTGATAAATTGTACAAATAATATAAAACAATACAGTACATGAAAATTATTATAGATCCAAGATTACAGTACGCCTATGCCTCTTATTATCTACTTGGAATAGAAACGGTTTTTGGAAAAAACAGTATACGGTATAGTGCTAAGCCTTTCGAAGGTTTGGATAATAAATATATCAATACTTATAGATATGGTTTTGCTTTTGTTATAAAAAACGGGGGAAATGACTATAAGGTCTTTATAGATAGTGAGGATGTTGCAAGTATATTTAACGAAGGATATGAATGGTGTGATATCTATGGAAAGGTAAATCCCACATTTGAACATACTCAAAAGGATATAAAATTATTAGCAATAGGCCCTTCGTTTGGAATAACACTTCATACTATTCCAATTACTATAATCAAATGTCTTAAACACTATTTTCAGAGTATAGGCTATACGAATGTTCCTTTAAAAAAATATTTGCAAGATTATTTGTATTCCAACATTCGTAGACGACCTATAAATGTATATGAGAAACCAGTGAAGGTGCGCCCCAACTATATTTTTCATTCCTCAACACTATGGTACAATAAGTTTGCGGAAACAGATACAAATTATTGGCGTGGTGAATTTTTACGCGCATGCCAACAATTACAAATAAAAATTGAAGGGGGTTTGTTTTATATAAACGGGGAAGATGTATTAGCAGAAATGCCTGATTATCCTAAATATAAAGAGATATATAAGGATTTTATTTATGATAAGAGACTTTCAATGGATGAGTATATTAAGAAAACCAAGGAAAGTGTTCTTGTTTTTAATACTCCATCTGTATGTGGATGTCATGGATGGAAATTGGCTGAGTATCTCTGTATGGGAAAGGCTATCATATCTACTAAACTTTCTCGAGAGATGCCTGAGCCTATGGTGCATGGTGAAAATATTCATTTTGTGCACACGAAAAAAGAATTACTCGAAGCTATTATGTTGATAAATAGTAACGAAGAATACCGCAGACATTTAGAAAATGGTGCAAGAAGATACTATGAGCAATGGCTCAAACCAGATGTAGTTATAGACAGACTATTGGAACATGCGCTTTACATACACAAATAGTTTTATTTCATGATGATTACTGTATTTACTCCTTCATATAACAGAGATGACTTGCTGCCACGCCTTTATGACAGTTTGTGTGTGCAGACTTTTTCTGATTTCGAATGGGTGATTGTGGATGATGGATCAACAGATAACACACAGGAAGTTATTAATAAAATAATTTTAAATCATAAGAAGTCTAATCCTAATTTCCAAATACGATATTATTATAAGGCTAATGGAGGTAAACATACTGCAATAAATCTGGGAGTAAACAAGGCGTGCGGTGATTTATTTTTCATCGCAGACAGCGATGATTATTTACCATCAAACGCTCTTAAACTTGTAATAGAACAATGGAATGAAGTGAAGAATGATGATTCCTTTGGTGGTGTATGTGGATTGGATTTGTTAAAGGGTAAGAAAGAGGTTGTTGGTGGTATGCCTCCTTATGATATTCTTGATTGCACCTTCTTAGAATATTGGTGGAAGTTCAAAATGAAGAATGGGGATATGAAAGAGGTATATCGAACTTCTGTACTTCGTGAGTTTCCCTTCCCGGAAATACCAGGTGAAAAATTTTGTCCGGAAGAATTGGTGTGGGCTCGGATAGCTCAAAAATACAAACTGAGATATTTCAGTGAAGTAATTTATATTGCAGATTATCAAGAACACGGCATTTCTGCAAATATGACACGAATGAGGATGCAAAGTCCACTTTTGTCCATGATGATGTATGCAGAAAATGTCTCTTATGATATTTTACCATTCTCACGTAAGGTAAGATATGCGATAAATTATTGGAGATTCCGTGCATGTTTTCATGGATCATCGTTAAATGCTTTGATCAAACTTCCTGTGTTAAGATGGTATTGGGTGTGGACTGCACCATTAGGATTTGTATTACATGTAAGAGATAGCTACATGAAAAAATAAGGGTATAAGCTATTTTATTAATCATGTGTATGCTGTCGCACATCTTTTAGTCAATTATATTGATCTGAATAAAGGAGAAAAATGTGACAAAGAAGTTATGAAAACTTATTTAGTAAAAAAATGATTGAAAACAAGTTTGTTGTTTTTGCAGTAGATCACTTTAGTTCTTTAGGAGTGATTAGATGCTTGGGTGAAGCGGGAATAAGGCCTGACGTTATCTTATTTTCTGTTCAAAAGCCTAAGCTAGTTCAATATTCTAAGTATATAGCTGTATTGCATCATGTTCGTAGTTTAGAGGAAGGCTACAAGTGTTTGGTAGACGAATATGTGAATGAGAGCACAAAGCCCTTTGTTTTGGCTACAAGTGATGAAGTGGAATCTTGTCTCGATTTACATTATGATGAATTGAAAGACAAGTTTTATTTTTATCATGCGCAGGAACAGGGACGAGTTACAAAAATGATGCAAAAGCATGTCATTGTAGAAATGGCGAAAAGATGTGGACTGCGCATTCCCAAAACAGAAATAGTTAGCCGTGGTGAGTCTTCAAAGATGTTGAAATTTCCAATTTTAACAAAGGCGCCAACATCGACCATACATAATTGGAAAAATAATGTTTTCATATGCCATAACGAAGACGAACTTCAAGAAGCATATAAGCATATTAAATGTGAAAAGGTACTGTTGCAGGAATATATTGAAAAACAGGATGAACTTAATGTTGAAGGTTTCTGTATTGATGGTGGAGAGGCGTATTTTACCTTGCAAAACCGTTTCCATAGAATAACGAATAAGAGTTATGGTAACTATGCATATATAGAGAAATACTCTTATCCGGAATTAGAACAGGCCATCAGACGATTGTTTAGGGAAACTCATTATAGTGGGGTGTTTGAGTTGGAATTTATGATAGGAAAAGACGGAAAATGTTATTTCTTAGAAATCAATTTTCGAAATAGTGCTTGGTTATATGCATATTCAAAATGTGGTCAACCGCTTTTGATGATGTGGGCTAAATCAGTATTGTGCAATAAAATAATTACGGAGGATGAAAACATCAGAAAACTTCCATTTAATTTGATGGATGAAATAACTGATTTTAAATGGAGCGTTATGTCGGGTATAGTTTCTCCTTTTACTTGGCTTAAGGAGTGTCTTGGTTCCGACTGCCATTTTTATTATAACAAACAAGACTCTCGGCCCTTTTATATGTATTTATGGAATAGGTTTTGGGGATTACTGAAATGATAAAAGAGTATATTAAAAGATATTGTGACGAGCGTTGGAATATTGGCTTCATCCAAAATTCTCTTGATAACATTCTTCAGGGGGAGGATATCCGAGTTCAGTGGGTAGAACATGATTATAAAAATTCATGGTTTGCAGATCCTTTTATTTTAGATGTTACAGATACGGATATTATTGTTTTGGTTGAAGAATTTCCAAAAAACATTTATCGTGGGAGAATTTCTAAATTAACGATAGATAGACGCAGTTATCAGCTAAAGAAATTAGACATTGTCAAAGAACTCCCTACTCACATGAGTTTCCCTGTGATTATTAGGCAGCCATGGTTTGAAACCTCTAACGGGTCTACCGGGGACTTTGTTTACTTAATGCCGGAAAATGGTGCTTCTGGTAAGTTAATCGTCTATAAGTATTGGGTTCACGAGAATATCATAGAAGAAGTTCATAATGTTTTGGATGAATCCGTTGCAGATGCTACTCCTCTTCGAGTGGGAAACAAAGCATATTTATTTTGCACAAAGACACCAAATGTAAATGGGAATACACTTTATGTATATCAGTGGGACAGTCAAGAAGAAAAATTCATGCCATTGGGTTCAAAGATTTTTCAAGAAAATATAGCGCGTATGGCAGGAAACTTTTTCGAATACGAGGGAGCCTTGTACAGGCCTGCTCAAGAATGTAACACTCAATATGGGCATGCTGTATCTTTGCAGAAGATTACTTGTGGGGAAAAGTCTATTTGGGATATGCAGGAATTAGATTGTGAAACGATAGAATTTAGGGAAGTTAGAAGAATGTTTTCTGACCATCCTAAATTGAACGTAGGGATGCATACCTTCAACATGTACAAGGGGGTTATAGTGACAGATGCATTAGGTTTTGATAATATGTGGATAAGAAATATTTTATCTAAGTTTGGAATTATCCATTGATAAAGTAATATGAAGATTCTACAGGTTATCACATCTTTGCAGATTGGTGGGGCGGAGCACGTGGTGGTGCACCTTACCAAGTTGCTACGGCAGAAGGGACTTACGGTGGATGTGGTGGTCTTCAATGGTGAGGAGACTGCTTTTATGCGGGAGTTGAAGGAGACGAGATGTAGGATTTATAAGCTTGGACATGGTGTTTACAATATTAAATACATCCCCAAGTTAAGAAGGATCATGCGGGAGTATGACATTATTCACACTCACAACTCCTCTCCGCAGCTGTTTGCCGCCATTGCCAATATTGGGTTGGGAAAGGTGCTGATAACGACGGAACACTCTACGAACAACCGAAAGCGAGAACATCCTATGTTCTCGTTTGTAGACAAATGGATGTATGGTAAATATGCAAAGGTGGTGGCGATTAGTAAGATTGCTGAAGAGAAGTTGTGCAGTTATTTGGGTCTTGAGGACAATCAACCTAACTGTCCGATGCAAAGTAGAATAGTGACCATCAACAATGGAGTAGATGTTAATGCCTTTTATCATGCGAAGGATTTACCGGAATTGGCTCACCAAGGTAAATTTGTCACGGTGATGGTGGCCGGATTTCGGGAAGCCAAGGATCAGCGAACGGTGATTCGGGCTATTGCGTTGTTACCGGACGAATATGAGTTATGGTTGGTAGGCAATGGCGTTCGTCGACCGGAGATAGAGGCAGAAATTATTAACCAAAATGTGACGGAGCGTGTAAAACTGCTTGGCATTCGGTCGGATGTGCCGCAGATATTGAAGTCGGCAGATGTCATTGTGATGTCGTCACATTGGGAGGGATTATCTCTGTCGAATATTGAGGGCATGTCCTCGGGCAAGCCTTTTGTAGCCAGCGAGGTCAACGGATTAAAAGAAGTGACTGCCGGCTATGGTATCCTTTTTCCACATGGCGATGCTGAGGCACTGGCTGATGTTATAAAAAAGTTGCATGACGACTCGGAGTATTATCACCAAGTGGCGGATCGGTGTTATCAACGAGCCTTGCAATATGATATTCGAAAAATGGTGGATGCGTATGAACAATTGTATGATGTGGTGCAGCAATAATTTGTTTGCACCGACAAGCATGATTCTCCATGGGCAGTCTGTCAATCATAGTCATATGAAAAAGAAGAAACTAATTCGTGTAACCACGGCCGACATCAGTCTGGACTCGCTGCTAAGGGGGCAACTCAAATATCTCAATCAATATTATGAGGTGGTGGGGGTAGCTAAAGACACTGGTGTGCTCGACGAGGTTGCTGCGCGAGAGGGCATACGGGTTATTGACGCTCCTTTGGAACGACCTATCAGTATAGGCAAGGATATCAAGGCCTTGTGGTTTTTGTGGCGACTTTTTAGGCGCGAAAAGCCGTGGTGCGTACATGCCAACACGCCCAAAGGGTCACTGTTGGCTATGGTGGCTGCATGGGTCGCACGCGTGCCGAACCGTATATACACCGTGACGGGGCTGCGCTACCAAGCCACGACCGGCATGCTGCGCACTATATTGAAGACGATGGAACGCGTGACATGTTGCTGCGCCAACCGTGTCATACCCGAAGGCGAAGGCGTGAAACGAGCGTTGAGGGAGGACAGAATCACGGGGAAGCAACTACAAGTGGTACATCATGGTAACATCAATGGGAAGAACACTTCTTACCTGTCACGCGAGGTCACGAGCGAGTTGTTGCGAGCAGAGAACAAGGAAACTCGGTTGATGGAGGATGCCACGCCCTTTGACGGGCGCAGGTATATGCGCCAAAAGTTGGGATATACAGACCATGATTTCGTTTTTATCCTTATTGCCCGCATGGTGAGAGACAAGGGCATTAACGAGTTGGCGGAGGTGATGAGCCGATTGGTGAGGCATTCCGCAGACCTGCCACGGCAACCCAAGCTCCTGATTGTGGGAGAAAAGGAGGTGCAAAGCGGTGGCAACATTACTCCGGAGGCACAACGTTTTTTGAGCGATTCCGCCGCCGTGTTCTATGCAGGACTCCAAAAAGATGTGCGCTCCTACCTGCTTGCGGCCGACGCGTTGGTGTTTCCGAGTTACAGGGAGGGTTTCCCCAATGTACCCATGGAGGCGGGAGCGATGGAGTTGCCTTGTATCGTCACCAACATCAATGGCTGCAACGAGATCATCATTGATGGTGAGAATGGTGTCATCATCCCAGCGCCGGTCGATCGTCACGGCCATCTCATACAGTTTGCCTCGGACGACCCACAAGCAGACGGTTTCTCCTCGCCCATGGCAAAGGCACTCTACCAATCAATGTGCAATTTTATCAAGAACGCTGACAATACCAACAGAATGGCCGCCAACAGTAGGAGGTTAATCCAAGAACGCTATGAGCAGCGTGATGTGTGGGAGGCGTTAAGGCAAATGTATGCTGGGTTATGATTCGCAAAAATTCCTGTGTGAGGGACGAAACTACATAAAAGTATCCCTCATACAGGGATTTTGGGGAAATTCATGAGTCAGGCTACTACCCATTCTCATCGAAAACTGGTTTTGCTCAGCGCATAGACCAAGCGTTGGACTAACCATAGAGGATTAACCATTGTGTTAGGCCAAGTTTCCTTGTAAACCTAATTTTGAATGTTGTAGCAAGGAGGTAAGTGTGGCCATGATAAAACTTCAAGCATTATGTATCAATATTTCTTCAAACGCATTTTGGATTTTTGTATTGCACTTACCGTTCTTGTATGCATCTCTCCTTTATTGCTGATAGTCACTGTATGGCTGCACTTTGCCAACAAGGGTGCCGGCGTATTCTTTCTCCAAGAACGACCGGGTTGGAAAGCAAAAATATTTAAGGTTATCAAATTCAAGACAATGACAGATGAAAGAGGTGCTGATGGTGAGTTGCTGCCCGATGCACAACGCCTCACTTCTGTAGGACGATTCGTACGCTCTACCTCAATAGATGAACTGCCGCAGCTCATCAATGTGTTGAAGGGTGATATGGCACTCATCGGTCCCCGTCCTCTCTTGCCCCAGTACCTTCCTCTTTATTCCGAAAAGCAGGCCCGTCGCCATGAGGTCCGACCTGGAATTACGGGGTGGGCACAATGTCATGGTAGAAATGCTATTTCATGGTCGCAGAAGTTCGAGTATGATGTTTGGTATGTGGATCATGTGTCGTTCATCACTGATACCAAGGTTGTTCTTAACACTATTAAAACAGTATTCCTGCGTAGTGGAATTTCTCAGGAGGGCAATGCAACGATGGAGCCCTTCAATGGCCATAATTAGATATTATCATTATGAAAGAAAATATATTAATAACCTCTGTCGGACAACGTGTTGTCTTGACAGAGATTTTTCAGAAGTCAATCAAGGAGCTTGGGCTACATTCAAAAATATACAGTGCAGATCTTAATCCTTCGATGGCACCAGCAGGTTTTATTTCAGATCATTGCTTTCCTATTTGCCGATGTACCAAGCCTGAATATATCGAAGAGCTCATAGCTCTTTGCAAAAAAAATGATATTGGTATCATTGTACCAACGATTGACACAGAGCTTCTTGTTCTTTCTCAGCATGAAATGCAATTTAGAGAAGAGGGTATTCAAGTGATGGTTTCGGCACCTGACTTTATAAAAATGTGTCGTGATAAACGCAAAACAATGGTTTTATTTGACAGTTTAGATATTCACTATCCGCGATTGTTAGACAAGCACGCCCCTGTGTTTCCCATGTTTGCAAAGCCATACGATGGTTCGCTCAGCACTAATCTCCACATTATTCGAAAG
Source organism: Hallella colorans (assembly GCF_003096815.1). Lineage (GTDB taxonomy): Bacteria > Bacteroidota > Bacteroidia > Bacteroidales > Bacteroidaceae > Prevotella > Prevotella colorans. Next base: position 42,425 of record NZ_QENY01000001.1, on the reverse strand, counting down.
CCGGAGGATCTGACATCAGATATCCTAAATGATGAGAAGCTCATCTTTACGGAATATATTGATACTGATGATTTCAAGGAGTTTACAGTTGATATGTATTATGGCAAGGATAATTGCGTTAAGAGCATAGTCCCCCGCGAGCGCATCAAGATTCGGGCAGGTGAAATTAACAAAGGAATTACCCGTAGGAATGCTATTGTCAATTATCTTAAGGAGAGGATGGACTATCTTCCTGGAGTTATCGGCACCATTTGTATTCAACTTTTTTATCGTGAAGACGATCATCGTATTTACGGCATAGAGATCAACCCCCGCTTTGGAGGAGGGTACCCCTTGTCGTATTGGGCGCATGCTAATTTTCCAGGTAATATTATTCGTGAGTATTTGCTTGGCGAAGATATTGATTACAGTGAAGAATGGACTTCCAATACGTTAATGTTACGTTATGATAGGGAGGTGATCGTATATGATGCTCAGTAAGGTAGTCGTGTTTGATTTGGACGATACGTTGTACAAAGAAATTGAGTTCCTCAAGTCAGCCTATCATGAAATTGCTCGGACGGTGAATGTCCCTGAGGCTTACGATATTATGATTAAAGCCTATTTAGCTGGAGAAAATGCTTTTGAAAAGGTAATTGAGAATTGTAACTTGTCCCAAACAGTAGCAGATTTGCTGAAGATCTATCGTAATCATAAACCGTTAATTTTTCTTTCGAAAGATGCATGTACGCTGTTGAAGTCTTTATACGAGAGGAGTATTCGGATGGGTATCATCTCTGATGGTCGGAATACTCAGCAGTGGAATAAAATTTATGCATTACATTTGTTGGATTTCATCGATCGTGAAGACATCCTTATATCAGAAGAATCAGGTTATACCAAGCCTGCATACCAACCATATCTTTATTTCATGCGAAAGTATCCTGGAGCACATTATGTCTATGTAGGGGATAATTTAAGGAAAGATTTTATCGCACCTAACATGCTTGGGTGGGTAACCTTTTGTCTGAAGGACAATGGCATGAATATTCATTCGCAGACAGTAGAAGTGCCGGAGGTAAATCTGCCGTCAATGATGGTAGACAGTCTTGCGCAAATAGTGCCATTAGTCTAAATCGGAAAAGTGAATAGCAGGATGTTCGTAAAGCGTGTTAAGGATCGGCAAATCATAATGCAAAGGTTATTTTTGATAGCCCCTTATCTTTTGGTGTAGCACATTTGAAGAAACAAAAACAATAAATATGAAACCTGAAAAACGTATTATTCTTTGCCTGGCTCACATGTCGGGCAATGAGCAAAAGTATATCAAAGAGGCATTCGACACCAATTGGGTGGTGCCGTTGGGCCCGAATGTGAATGGATTTGAGGAAGACTTGAAGCGGTTTGTCGCATCCACCGTCCCCTCTGGCAGGAGGGGGGAGAGTAAACCGGAGAAGACGGATAAAAGAGATGCTTGTACCGTGAGAGATTTCTCAGAGGAGGATTATCCCCAGAGTATCGAGCCGCATGAGAACAACCCAGAGAGGTTGTGGCAGGAGGGTGACGACCGGTTGAAGGACAAGCAGGTGGTAGCGTTGGCTTCAGGTACGGCGGCCGTGCATCTGGCGCTCATCGGCGTGGGTGTCAAGGCCGGCGATGAGGTCATTTGCCAGAGCTTCACCTTTTGTGCCTCATCCCACCCCGTGACATATCTTGGTGCCACGCCAGTGTTTGTCGATTCCGAGCGCGACACGTGGAATATGGATCCGGAACTGTTGGAGACTGCCATCAAGGACAGGATGAAAAAAACGGGCAAAAAGCCTAAAGCCATTATCGTGGTGCATCTTTATGGCATGCCAGCCAAGATGAGAGAGATTATGGCCGTGGCAGATAAACATGGCATACCAATCGTGGAAGATGCCGCCGAGGGGCTTGGCTCGCGTTACGATGGTAGGGCGTGCGGCACTTTTGGGCAATATGGCGTGCTCAGCTTCAACGGCAATAAGATGATCACCACGTCGGGTGGGGGGGCGTTGGTTTGCCCCGACGAAGCGGCTCGTAACAACATCATGTTCTATGCCACCCAAGCCCGGGAGGGCTATCCCTACTACCAGCACGAGAAAATTGGTTACAACTATCGCTTGAGCAACATTTGTGCCGGTATCGGTCGTGGGCAGCTGACTGTGCTTGACGAGCACGTGGCCCATCACCGCAGGTTGGCCAAGTTGTATGCCAACGCTTTCAAAACAATGGACGGCATCACCTTTCATGACAACCCTTCCCCTTTGTCAGATTCTAATTTTTGGCTCAACACCATCACGATAGACCCTGACGTGAAAGTCAAGGGCATGGAAAACGCTTACAACACGGTAGTGAAAAGTGCCGTAGGGGGGGCGGCTGGCGTAATACACTATGTGGATAAGGCGCGCACCGACTGTGAGCCGAACGACAATGTTGAAGCAATGCGTGTATGGCTCGACCAAGCAAACGTAGAAAGCAGGCCGCTTTGGAAACCCATGCACAAACAGCCTTGCTACGCAACAGCGCCAAGTTACACCAACGGCGTGAGCGAATCGCTGTTCAAAGTGGGGCTTTGCTTGCCATCAGGCCCACTCGTAACAGAGCAGGACGCGGCGTTTATAGTGACGAAGATTAAGGAGGCAATAGGTTAACGACTTGTTTATGCGTGCGCACGGCCCATTTCGTAAGTCGTATAGCTTGCTTCTCCATAGACTTTTTTTCTTTTATTTCCCACAATCCCAAGCTTTGTTCCTAAAATTCATGAAAATAATTTTAGGAACAAAGCTTGGGATTGTCATAAGCATTACTTAAAAGTTATGTTTATATGGCCTATCATGGAGTATTTTTTGTAACTTTGCTCGCCAAATAACAGGAAATTGAACAATGGTTTCTATAGATAACTTGAAGGTGGAATTTGGTGTTCGCCCACTATTCCAAGATGTTAATTTCGTGATAAACGAGCGCGACCGCATAGCGTTGGTGGGCAAGAATGGAGCGGGAAAATCCACTATGTTAAAAATACTTTGTGGTTTGCAAAAGCCCACTTCAGGCTCTGTTTCCATTCCCAATGATGTCACGATAGGCTACCTGCCGCAGGTGATGAAACTTGCCGATGATACCACTGTGTACGAAGAGACGCGCAAGGCGTTTTCTCGTCAGGCGGTCATGAAAGCCAAATTGGAGAGCATGCAACGCGAGATGAGCGAGCGAACCGATTATGAAAGTGACGAATATTTGGCGCTTGTGGATAGGTTCGCACAAGAACATGAGCTGTATATGATGATGGGAGGCGAAAACTATGCGGCCGAGTTGGAGCGCACGCTTATAGGCTTAGGCTTCACGCCCGACGATTTTGACAGGCCCACCCGAGAGTTTTCGGGCGGCTGGCGCATGCGCGTGGAGCTGGCGAAGATTTTGCTGCGCAAGCCCGACGTGTTGCTACTTGACGAGCCTACCAACCACCTTGACATCGAAAGCATACAGTGGTTAGAACGATTTCTTGAGCAGAGCGCCAAGGCAGTGGTGTTGGTTAGCCACGACCGCGCGTTTATAAACAACGTGACAAATCGGACAATAGAGATAACGTGCGGTCACATAGAAGACTATCGGGTAAGCTATGATCATTACATGGTGTTGCGGCAAGAGCGCCGTGAGCAGCAATTGCGAGCTTACGAGAACCAGCAAAAAGAGATTGCCGACACCCGGGCGTTTATAGAGCGGTTTCGCTACCAAGCCACCAAGGCCGTGCAAGTGCAACAACGCATCAGGCAATTGGAGAAGATTGTGCCCGTAACCGTCGACGATGTTGACAACAAAGCCATGCACCTGAAGTTTCCACCATGCCTGCGTTCGGGCGACTTCCCGGTGATATGCGACGAGGTGAGAAAAGACTACGGCTCACACACCGTTTTCGACCATGTCACGTTGACTATCCGCAGAGGCGAAAAAGTGGCCTTCGTGGGCAAGAACGGGGAGGGCAAGTCCACTCTTGTAAAATGTATAATGGGGGAGATACCCTTCACTGGAAAACTCAAGGTGGGGCACAATGTCCAGATAGGTTACTTCGCGCAGAACCAAGCGCAGTTGCTTGATGAGAATGTCACTATTTTCGATACCATAGACCGTGTAGCCACGGGCGAGATGCGATTGAAAATAAACGATTTGCTTGGCGCGTTCATGTTTGGCGGCGAGACATCGGACAAGATGGTTAAGGTGCTGTCTGGTGGCGAGCGTTCTCGATTGGCCATGATTCGTCTCTTGCTTGAGCCGGTCAACCTGTTGATACTCGACGAGCCTACCAATCACCTCGACATGCAGTCCAAAGATGTGTTGAAAGAGGCCATCAAGGCGTTTGATGGTACCGTGATCGTGGTAAGTCACGACCGCGAGTTCCTTGACGGATTGGTGTCAAAGGTATATGAGTTTGCGGGGGGCAAGGTGACGGAGCACCTTGGTGGCATATACGATTATCTGCGATCTCACAACGCCGAGACCATCCATGAGGCTATCGCGGATGCGACAACGAGCAAAGCCGAGCCCAAGGAGGCTCCCGAGGACGTATCTGCTGATACCAAGCAGAACTATTTGGAACGCAAGGAAAAACAAAAAAAAATCAAGAAAGCCGCTCGTGCGGTAGAGAACTCGGAGAGCAAGATAGCCAGCATGGAGAGACGTCTCAAACAGATAGACCAACTGTTGGCGCTTCCTGAAAACGCTTCGAACATTGAGTTGGTCACCGAGTACACCTCAACCAAAGCCGCTTTGGACAAGGAAAATGACAATTGGATGGCATTATCAGAAAAACTTGAGCAGCTTGAACAATAAGCCATCTCGTTAGTTGGTTGTCTTCTTGACAGTATGTCTATCTTTCATTTTTTTATTTTAGATATTAATATTAACCCTAAAATAGTATGAGAACAAAACAATTCTTACCAATGGCCATGATGTTTATGGCGCCAGTGGTGGGCGTTAACGCCCAGAGTAAGTCTGGATTGGATTTGTCTAATTTGGACAAAAGCGCCAATCCCGCGGACAATTTTTACCAGTTCGCTACCGGTGGATGGCAGGCTTCGCACCCATTGCCAGCCGCTTACAGCCGTTATGGCAGTTTCGACATGCTTCAGGAGAATGTCAACAAGCAAGTGAACACCATCCTCACAGACCTCGCAAAAAAGAAATACAAGGATGGGACGACAGAAAAAAAACTAAGCGATTTTTATAAGCTCGCGATGGATATCAAGCGGCGTAACCAAGAGGGCGTCGCTCCAGTAAGACCGCTCTTGGACGAGATTGAGTCCGCGACAAGCCTTGACGCATTGAGAAACTTACAGTTGAAATATGCCAAATTTGGTTACGGCGTGCCTTTCAATTCTTATTTTGGCGCAGATGAGAAAAATGTTTCGATGAACATTCTCAATCTTGGTCAGGGTGGCTTGACACTCGGACAGAAAGATTGGTACGTGAACACAGACTCCGCTACCGTAAGCGTAAGGGAGGCATACAAGAAGCATATTGCCCGCATGTTTACACTTTTCGGTTTCCCGCAAGCCACGGCCGAGCGCAAAAGCAAAGACGTGTTCCGCTTTGAGACCATGCTTGCGCTGATCTCAAAGAGCAACGTGGAGCTTCGAGACCCCAAGGCCAACTACAACAAGATGACATTGAAGCAGTTTGACGAGCGCTATCCCAACATCGGTCTTGTCAAACTTTCGGAGGCCGAGGGTGTCGACACCAAGTATATCCAAGAGATGGTAGTAGGCCAACCGGCTTTTTTCGAGGGCTTGGACAAGATAGTCGCGCTGCTCACTGCAGACGAACTTAAAGCTCTGATGGAATGGGATGTCATCATGAGCGCCGCGTCATATTTGAGCGATGAAGTGCGCGAGGCCAACTTTGATTTCTTCGGCAAGACAATGAAGGGCCGCAAAGAAGACTACCCTCTCTGGAAACGCGCCACCAACCAAGTGGAGAACGCCATGGGCGAGGCACTTGGAAAAATGTATTGCGAGCGCTATTTCCCAGCGTCGAGCAAGAAGATGATGGAAGATTTGGTGCGCGATTTGCAGGTTAGTCTTGGCCAACGCATTGACGCACAGGTATGGATGAGCGACTCCACGAAAGCCAACGCACATGCCAAGCTCGACAAATTTTACGTCAAAATAGGCTATCCAAATAAATGGACCGACTACACCAAGCTAACTATCGACCCCTCCAAGAGCTATTACGAGAATGTGTTAGCCACACGCCTTTTCGAGCATGACAAGCACATTCGCGAGAAGGCTGGCAAGCCAGTGGATCGCGACGAGTGGTTCATGACGCCGCAAACCGTCAACGCCTACTACAATCCCACCACCAATGAGATATGCTTTCCAGCGGGAATTTTGCAACGCCCATTCTTTGATCCCAAGGCAGACAAGGCTTTCAACTATGGAGCTATCGGCGTGGTTATTGGCCACGAGATGACTCATGGATTTGATGATCAGGGGCGGCAATATGACGCGGATGGCAATCTGCACGACTGGTGGACAGCTCAAGACGCCAAGGGATTTGAACAGCGCGCCAAACTATACGCCGACTTTTTTGACGCCATTGAGGTGTTGCCAGGTCTCCATTCCAACGGCCGTTTCACGCTTGGCGAGAACCTTGCTGACCACGGAGGACTGCAAGTGGCATACAACGCTTTCAAAAACGCCACCAAAAAGAAACCGCTCAAGACAGCCGATGGATTTACGCCAGACCAGCGTTTCTTCATCGCCTACGCTGGAGTGTGGGGCCAAAACATCACAGACCAAGAGATACGAAATCGCGTGAAAAGCGATCCCCATGCCCTTGGCAAATGGCGTGTCAATGGCGCCCTGCCTCATATAGACGCTTGGTATGACGCTTTCAACGTGAAAAAAGACAATAAAATGTATATACCACAAAACGAAAGGCTCCAACTCTGGTAAGCCCAAACCTGTTTGAGAAACCGTTATGCGAAGGGTGCGAATGTTAAAATTCGCGCCCTTTTTTACTGAATGCGGTATAGTTTTCGTAACTTTGCCATCGCATACAAGTTCTTTCCAAAATGCCGTTAAGATTACCAGATAGACTTCCAGCCATCGAGATTCTGAAAAAGGAAAACATTTTCGTGATGAACGAAAGTCGCGCTCACACACAGATGGTACGCCCATTAAAGATAGTAGTGCTCAATCTCATGCCACTTAAGATTACGACAGAAACCGATTTGATAAGGCTTTTGTCCAACACCCCATTACAAATGGAGGTCAATTTTATGAAGCTCAAGAGCCACACGCCCAAGAACACGCCCATTGAACACATGATGATGTTCTACAAAGACTTTGACATTCTGAGACGCCAAAAGTGGGATGGACTTATCGTGACGGGTGCACCCATCGAGCTGTTGGAATTTGAAGACGTGGAATATTGGCAAGAGATTACAGAGATTTTCGATTGGGCGCGCACCCATGTTACGTCCACACTCTATATCTGTTGGGCTGCCCAAGCTGCCCTTTATCATTTTTACAACATTCCGAAATACCGATTGCAAGAGAAGATGTTTGGCGTTTTTCGCCAATATCCGCTTGTACACGACCTGCCTATTTTCCGAGGTTTCGACGATTTCTTTATGATGCCCCACAGTCGGCATACAGAGATCAGGCGACAAGATATAGACCAAGTGGCAGATTTGAAAATTATTGCCGAGTCGCCAGACAGTGGCGTGAGCATGGTGATGGCACGCCGTGGCCGTGAGTTTTTCTTTACCGGGCACTTGGAATATGCTCCCGACACATTGGACAAAGAGTATAAACGCGACATGGGAAAGCGTGATGACGTGCCCATGCCCAAGAATTATTATCTTGACGACGAGCCCGACAAGGGCCCTTGGGTGTCTTGGAGATCGCATGCCAATCTCCTGTTCTGCAACTGGATAAATTATTATGTCTATCAAGAGACACCTTATAATATTAACGAGATTGTGTAATGCTTGTGCCAATATAAACATGATGATATGACATTTGAAAGATTTCATCACGTCAGTGATGGCATATTGAAACATCAAGATAACGGTAGGGCGAAACAAAAAAAATACGGAGAAAAAATATTTTTTGCCATTTAAATGCCCACTTATAATGTGAAAAATCGACAAGATGCGTAGATTAGAACTTCTTGCGCCAGCCAAAAATTTAACCTGTGGCATGGCTGCCATCGATCATGGAGCCGACGCGGTATACATTGGGGCCGACAGATTTGGCGCCAGAGCCGCCGTGGGCAACACTGTCGATGACATCAAGACCCTTTGCCACCATGCCCATCAATATGGCGCGAGGGTGTACGTCACCGTCAACACCATCATTTACGAAGACGAGTTGGAAGACACTCGACAACTCATAGAGCGGCTTTCTGCCATCAGGGTGGACGCCATTCTCGTGCAAGACATGTGTACGATCGGCATACGCCAAGCCGCGTTAAACAGTGTGGGGCGCGCGCCCATGCTTCATGCGTCTACGCAGTGCGACGTGCGCACGGTCGAAAAAGTGAGCTGGCTGAGGTCGCTTGGCTTCTCAAGAGTGGTCCTCGCTCGCGAGCTGACATTGGAAGAGATACGCCACATCCATCAGTCGGTGCCCGACATGGAGATAGAAGCCTTTGTTCATGGCGCGCTGTGCGTGAGCTATTCGGGCGTGTGCTATGCGTCGCAGCGATGTTTCGACCGCTCTGCCAACCGTGGGGAGTGCGCCCAGTTTTGCCGCATGCCATTCGATTTGATAGACGCGAATGACCAAATGATCGAGGAGGGAAGGCATCTTTTGTCACTCCGGGATTTGAGCCAGATAGACAGTTTGGAAGAATTGGCTAACGCCGGTGTCACCTCTTTTAAAATAGAGGGCCGACTGAAAGATGTGGGATATGTGAAAAACGTGGTTTCCGCGTATAGCCAGAAACTAAACAAGCTAATAGACCGTCGGCCTGATGATTTTCGCAGATCGTCTCTTGGACGGGTGGATTATACTTTCACGCCAAACTTGAGCAAGACGTTCAATCGTGGATTTACTGATTATTTTCTCCATGGCAGGCATGCCGACATCGCCTCGTTTGACACGCCCAAGGCGTTGGGCGAATGCGTCGGGCGGGTGAAGGAGGTGCGCGCCGATTCTTTTAACGTCTCCGGCACAGCCTCGTTCAGCAATGGCGATGGGTTGTGTTTCTTGAATGACGCACGCCATTTGGAGGGTTTCAGGGTGAACCGGGTGGTTGGCAACCGCTTGTTCCCGTTTAAAATGCCCAATGGCTTGAGACCGGGTACCACGCTCTATCGCAACAATGATGAGGCGTTCAACAAACTTATGAATAGCCATACGGCACGGCGCGATATACTTGTCGACATGGCATTCGAGACCATTACCGATGGGTTTAAGCTACGTCTATCGTTTGACGTGGGAGGCGGAGAGCCGAGTGTCACTGCCGCGTCTACGGTGACTTTTGCCCATCAGGTGGCCAAAACGCCACAGGTGGATAACATCAGAAAGCAATTGACCAAACTCGGCAACACGCCCTATACATGTCATGACCTGCAAATCAGCACTGAGGCGGCGAGTTTGTTTGTGCCATCAAGTTTGCTCTCTGACCTAAGGCGAAAGGCTGTGGACGCTTTGATGGAAACGACGCTCGCTTGGCACGAACAAGAACATAAGCGGAAGATGCTTGGCGCGTTGGCGGTCGAAAGCTCTGCAACTGCCAAGGCATGGCAACCCGCATACGAGAAGTACACCTATCTCCACAACATATCCAACCATGAGGCCGCAAAATTTTATGCGGATCACGGATTGGCGAAAGTCGATATGGCGCTCGAGGTTGACACCAACCGCCGCGATGCCATCGTGATGCAGTGTAGACACTGCTTGCGCTACAGCTTAGGGCATTGCGTCAAATATGGAGGAAGCGCACCCAAATGGCACGAGCCTCTCTATATACGGATGGGCGACGGAAGACGTTTTCGGCTCGAGTTTAAGTGTGACATGTGCCAAATGAACATTTATAACGAAAGATAATAGATATGAAAAGATTGCCTTCCCTGCGCCTTTGTATGGTTTGGCTTATGGCGTGCGCGCTTCTCATGCCATTAAGTTCGTGCTACGAACACTACCATCGAGCCAAATTGCCTTTCAATCTCAGTGAGCGTCAGAAAGACTCCCTTTCGTTTTTTTCCACCCACCATTACACTAACAACTACAATTTCATTGTCAAAGACGATAGTTTAAAACTGATGTCGGCAATGCCCGAGGAGCTTATCAGTGGCATGCAGACCGATTCGTTTTTCGTTTACAAGAATGCTCATCTCGTAGTGGCAGACATACGCATACTGCCTGCCGACTCTATAGACTCTGTTTGGGTGCAATTGGCCAACGACACCTCCGCTTTCGGCTGGACACATGAGAACGTAATGCTGAAAAGTGTAGAGCCGGATGACCCTATCTCACATTTTATATCAGAATTTTCAGACACACATGTCATTATATTTATCGTCATTATCGTCATTATTGGGGCTGGCTATTTGTTACGAAGTCTTTTTCGGCGCAACGCGCGTATCGTGCATTTCAATGATGTAGACTCTTTTTATCCCACGTTGCTATGCCTCATCGTGGCCACGGCGGCGGCATTTTATGCTGGCATACAGACTTTCTCGCCACAGATGTGGCAACATTTTTATTTCCACCCAACGCTCAATCCTTTCTCCGTGCCCATGCCCTTGGGTATATTCCTCTCACTGGTTTGGGCCATGCTTTTCGTGGCTTTGGCTGTCGTGGATGACATACGCCACCACTTGCCATTGGGCGAGGCGGTTTTGTACTTGGGTGGCCTGGCGGCGATATGCGCTGTAGACTACATAGTTTTTAGCGTTACATCCTTGTTCTTTGTGGGTTATGTTTTGTTGGTGGCTTATTACTATTTCGCGCTTCACCAATATTTCACAAGAAACCACGCCCATTATATTTGTGGCAAGTGCGGTGCCAAATTGCGCAAGAAAGGCGTTTGCCCTCATTGTGGAGCACTCAACGTTTAAGTGAGCTTGGGCAGATGACGCTCACCACTTTCGAATATGAAAGCGCTGGCATAAAATGAGAAATTACGCTCACACATGGCATCATAAAAACTGGTACATTCTAACGATAATATACTGATCGCTTTCTTTATTTTGTAAAAAAATATAGGATTTAATTGGTGCGTGAGCAAACGTTTGTAAAAAACAAAAATTGCGTTTTTAACCCATTTATTTCCCTTTTCTCCCTATTTTGGCAGTGCTCTTATGTATGACAGTTAATGCTCGTCATGCGTTTGGTACTTAAAGGGCTGTCGTTTAAGGCCTATTTGCCACTCAAATAGCACCTAAACGCATTGTGAATAAGGCTTATTCACGTCACGAATAATGCTTAATGGTGAAGAAGAGTGTTAACATAAAATTTGCCATACCTTTTCGGTCACTTGTAAATGGTTGATTATTTGGATTTTAACAAAACTGCCATTTTAGCTCATTTTAAGCCTAAAGTATGCGTGTTTTGTCATTTTCTTTAAGATTTTAACGACTTGTCAATTATTTTGGTACACAATTATTAAATCGTAATAGTGACATTCTTAAATGGTCTGTGTGTGCCATTTTCTCAAGGATGTATAGCGTGAAAACATTTTAAACATTCGTCCAAGTGGCATGATTGGTTTGCAATGCTTGCGAGCACCATAAATTTACCCGAGATTAATACTTGTTTTTTAACATGATTTTTCATGTAAGAAAGATGACTTTTCTCGTTTATTTTTAGTATTTTTGCAACAATATGGACAAAAAAAACATCTATATAGTTATGAGGAATTTAGTGTGTTGCGTGTTGTTTGCGTTTGCATGCATATTTGCAGGATGCTCTAATAGCGCGAAAAAAGAGTTTAACGCCTTGCTGATAGAGTTGGCCGAGCAGGACAAAACCATTGACAGCGGGGACTGGGCACAGATAGTGACTTTTCTCGATAATAACAAAGCCAATTTCAAGGAATTTTACAAGGATGGGCAGATGGATGTGCAAGAGGTACAAGAATATATCTCCGATTTCTTCGAGCACCGCAGACCACCCTTTGAGGTGACCATTATCGGCCAAGGTCATGACAAGCTCACGTTCCGCTTGTTCATAGAGCGCAGTGGGAGCATGACACCTTACGATAGCAAAGATGGTGACGGATCGTTTCGCTCTACTATCATGTCGCTCCAAAACAGCCTGCCCGGAGATGTGAAAATGGACAGCATTGGGGAAAAAGGATACACTGATTTCAGAAAGATATTTGACAAGGTGCTCAACAAGACTAACAAGGATGAGGTGAGCATTTTGGTAACAGACATGATCTATTCTGTGCGCGACATGGCAAACGTTAATCCCCAAAAAGTGTTCAACGAGGCTGAGGAGATGATAAGTGCCGTGTTCAAGGACGAGGTGAAAAACAAGTCGATGGTTGCCATACGAATGATAGGCTCATACAATGGGCCGTATTATGCGTATGATAACAGTGCGCATCAGTTTGCAGGAAAGCGTCCTTATTACATTCTTGTCGTGGGTTCTAACGAGAATATTAAACGATTGACGCAAGACCCTTCATTACGTTTTTTCTCAGAGATACAAGGCATGAGAGGGTATGACAACATGTGCCTTTTCACGGCAGAGGATCTTTACGAGCCTTACCACTCGTTTTTGTTGACCAACCATGACGTACGAGGCCGATTTAAGCCAGCACATGGACAAGGTTACCAAATAAAGAGTTTGGAAGATGTCAAGCCCGACAAAAACTCGGGTGACGTACAGCTGGTGTTGGCTGTAGACTTGAGTGACATGCTCATAGATCAGCGATACTTGTGCGACAAGGGCAACTATATGGTGGACGCCGACGACGATATCAAAATAAAGGCTATCAGAAAAATAGAGAAAGCAGATATGACACCGGCACAAAAACAATATATTGGTACGGCTACACACCTATTTATCCTGTCGGCAAACCGTATTAATCACGAACAGGATGTGGAGATTAAATTGCTTAATCGTATGCCTGAATGGATTGAAAATTGTACTACGGAGAACGATTTGACGCCCGACTCGAGGTCTACATTCGCGCTCAAATATGTTCTCGGTGGTATATGGAACAGTTATAAGCGATACGCTGATCGTAAGCCGTGCTTTTTTGAGCTTGAATTAAAACTTGACAAATGAAAAATTCAATTTTATTGATTGGGGGAGCCGTGCTAACGGTGCTCTTCATGATTTTCCCGTCCTTGGTGTTTGAGATGGCGGACAGCCAGAGCGAATTTGCCAACGAGATGTACAATGAAAACCATTATTTCGTGGTAGCGGTTATTAGCTCCGTGATGGCATGGGGCGTCGCCGCACTGTTCTATTACGTGATCAATAGCGTGAGCTTCAGTCGTTGGTACCATTGGCTTCTAAGTCTGCTTGCGGTATCTATAGTGGCTCCTGTGGTCAACTATATATATTTGGACGGTGCGCTGTCAATAGACTATTCGGGCAAATTGTTCAATTTCTCCATTATCGATTTTGTGGTAACGGCGGTGCTTTTCATCATCGCCTCGTTTGCTATCAGGTGGTGGAGTGGCAATTGTAGACACACGCCAATACCTGAATGAAATGAAAAAATGAGTTTGGGAGAGAATGACCACAGGCCTTTAGCCGTTAAAAAACGGCTGTAAGCCTATCGTGAAACAGAGCGTTAATAATCCAAACGCAATACCTAAATAATACAATGAGACTATTCTTATTTTTAGTTGGTGGAACCGGATCGCGCGTGATGCGCCCATTGATCATGCAATTTGCGTCGGGCGTACACCCCATGGATGAGCAGGGGAACCCCATTTCGGCAGAAGTAATACCCATTATCGTGGACCCACACAAGGCTAACGAGGACTTGAAACGTACCGAAAACCTGTTACGCTGGTATCGCGATATACGCCGCACGCTTTATGGCGAGGCGGTGGATGTTCCTAAAGGCTTCTTCTCTGTGAAAATATCCACACTCAGTGACATACTTCCCGGAGGCTCAAATCTTAGTGACACGTTCCTGTTTAATCTTGGGGCGGTGGAATCCAAGAAGTTTCAGGATTTTATTTTCTATAACACGCTCGACACGGCTAACCAAGCGTTGTGCTCCATGCTGTTTTCCGACGACCAGTTGCAAACCAAGATGGACATAGGATTTGTGGGCTCTCCCAACATAGGTTCGGTGGCATTAAATCAGTTTAAAGACTCAGAGGAGTTCAGACAGTTTTCTAATGTATTTGGCAAGGACGATTATATTTTTGTCGTCTCCAGCATCTTCGGGGGTACCGGAGCCGCAGGCTATCCCATCATTGTGAAGAATATACGCAATGCCGGCAACAATGCGGCAATCAATAACCGTGGCGATTTGCGCGACGCGAGGATTGGGGCGTTGACAGTACTGCCTTATTTCAATGTGCAACAAGACGAGAAAAGTCCGATAAGCCGGGCAGATTTTATCTCGAAAACAAAATCGGCACTATTCTATTATCATGACAACTTGACGGGACTCACTCAGGGTGGAGTGGATTTGGGCCTGTCAAAAATAAACGCTTGTTATTATTTGGGTGACGAGGTGCCGTCAAATCCTTACTATAACGACCCTGGGGGCAATGGTCAGCGCAACGATGCGCACGTAGTGGAATACGTGGGTGCGCTGGCCGTGATCGACTTTATGGGTATTCCTAAAGACCAAATGGTGACCAAGAATGGCAACGCAAGCAATCCCATTTACAAGGAATATGGATTGAGCAACGATAGAATGTCGCTCACACTCAAAGACTTTGGACTTCGCACTCGAGTTTTGGTAAATAGGCCTATGGCTAAATTTTACTTAGCTTACCAATATCTCACGCATCAATTTAGAGATGATATAGGCAGGGGCTACACGCAGGACAAACCCGAGATACAAAATAGTTTTTTGGCCACAAGCTTCTTTTCTACGCTCACCAACGACTTTTTCGTGGGATATCGCACGTGGCTCAAAGAGCTGGCTGGCAATCAGAGAGCTTTTGTACCGTTCAACCTTAACACCACTCAACTCTCCGATGCCGTGAACGGAGTGGCTCCAAAGAAAAGTTTTTTCAGTGGTGAGATTAATTACAAGACCCTTCTGGGAGCTATGAACAAAGCGTCGCAAACGGCCGTGAAGAATGGCAGGTTTGCATCTGACGAAGTGGCATTACGGCTGATGACACTGCTTGACGAGACACTCGACAAGCTGATCGATGAGAAATACAATGGTTTGATTTAAACGTGAAAGGTTAATAACATAATGTCCAAGATATTATCATATAACAACAAAACTACAGGCGAGGGTTGGATACCCTTGACAAACCAATACTGCGCTGACGAGATAAACATGATCAGCGATCCTAACGGCGGACTGTCGGCGGTGCCGCGCACAGCCATTCCATCTCCATTTGCGCAAATGGACTTGGTGAAAAACGCCTTTAGAAGGTTGGCCGCAAACGCCAATCTCAATGGAGAGCTGATGGATGAGAGGTTGGTTGGCAACGCTTTGGACGTGGCACAACTCTTCTTCAACTTGCCAGAGCTGCAATCAAAATTACATGTAGTGGAGTGGAACAAGACCGGAGCGCTACAACAATTGAAAGCCGACACGCAACACAAACTATTGGGTGACACCATGGAGATGTTTTTGGACCAAGACAAAGAGGCTTTCAATTTTGACCACATGGATCTCCTTTATTTTCTCGTACACGGCAATCAGGTCATTGGATGCACGTCGCCTGTGACACTATTCATGGCCACTCCCAATGCTCGTCCAAACCTTTATACCATTCCTGTGGAGCAAAACGTGAACGTGTTTGACCTCACGCGACCGCTGCACATGCGCGAGCCAAAATTCGTGAAGTATATTTACGCACTCTTCACGGCCTATCCAGAACTGAAAAAAATGTGTGCCGAAGTGAACGCCTACCTCATTACGAGCTTTGGTTTACTCGTACCACAGCTCAGGCAAGAGATTTTGACAAACATTGGCAACCCAGAAACTTTAGACTATGAAAGTAGCGAACGAGCGCTGCAATATCTCAAAGTGAGCTACGCTTTGACCGAGCAGGGAATACAAGCGTTGGGCATTCCGTTCTATTGCGCTCGCAAATCAGATATCCAAGAGGCCATACAAAAAAGCGATTTTCGTATTGAGCCATCCATCGTACCCCACGGCGAGCGATTGCCATTGGTGCTTCAAAACCACTTGAACGCTCCACGAACGTCGCCTTTCAGATATGTCACCAGCGATTGGGACGACCTGACCGTGATCACGCCCCAAGACTATGCGATGGAACCTGACAAACGGATTTTGCCAGCCACGTCGCACCAATATCCTTGGCTTACTGACGACGACTTCTTCCTTCCATCACTTATCAAATTAGACTATACGATGGATAGGGACTGCTTTTTCAATGGCAACATGACACAAGGAAGCAGGGAAACGGACAACAATGATTTTTTGTTGCCTCTTAGCAAAACTTATTTCAAATACTTCACGGTAAATGATTTGTGGGGCACCATAGCCGGACGGCCGCGCTTTGAGATGATACACACGCAGACAGGACGGCAGGAAACTATCAAGGTTATACTGCGCATTCCAGTGCAAAAGCAAGGCGCCTTTGTCACATTGGAGCGCATTTACGTACAGGCCGTGGGCGTGGACATGCGCTATGACAGGGAGAACAACCGAGGTTACTTCCTCACGGTGCCTTTCGCTCTTGGCGTTTTCCCGTTTATCAAGTCAGCAAACCTCAAGCAATACACCGTCCAGCTCATTGACAGAGCTTTGGGATTGTTGGAGAATTGCCGTTTAAATCTTGAGTTTTTCGCATCTAATGACAATGGCGACTTGGAAGCGTTGCCAACGGTGAAGCGTTCCAAAAGCCTGAAAAACGAGAAACGCGTGGGGTCTGATTATTATCGATTGGCAGGAGCTTTCGATTTTGCCAACGTGCAAATTTTTGACGAGCGGGGCAACCTTATGTCTGAGGGAGTGGTATGCCCAAGATGGGCGAGCGACGCCAATGGACATGAGGCATTTACCTTCGCTGTGGATTTTGGCACGACAAACACACATGTTGAGAGCATGCGCCAAGGACAAATGCCTGAACCTCTGACACTAAGTTCTGACGCTAAGGAACGGCTTTTAGCTACCTTGTATAACGGAGAGCACATTTTGTACGATGTCATCATGAAGCAAGAGTTTTTGCCACGCAATATCGGCCATGATTATAGATTTCCACAGCGCACGGTTCTTTCCGAGTCGGAACGGCTTGACGTTGAGAATATTGATGAGATAGTGGCTCTCGGCGACGCGAACATCCCTTTCATTTACGAAAAGGAATCCGTGGGATATGGCAATCGCATTGTGGCTAATCTGAAATGGTCTACAGAGATAGAGACGGCTAAGCGCGTGCGCGCTTACCTCACGGAGCTGGCCCTTTTAATGCGCGCCAAGGTTTTATTGGAAAATGGAGACTTGAGCAAGACACGTCTCATCTGGTTCTACCCATTGGCCATGAAAGTGGGAAACATTCGGAAATTGGGCGAGATGTGGGCAAAAACGTTCAAGGATGTCTTTGGTTTCGAAGCTGACGAACGTCAGTTAATACAGATGCCCGAGTCTGTGGCGCCCTACTATTTCTATCGGGGGTCGAGCCAATTTCGTGGTTCCGCCTCATCGGTGGCATCCATAGATATTGGTGGTGGGTCGAGCGACGTAGTGGTATTCGAGCCTAATGCCCAGCAACCCACTATCTTGACATCGTTTCGTTTCGCCGCCAACGCCATTTTTGGCGATGGATTCTCGGAGGTCCCTCATGGTGATAGCAACCCAATGTTAGCCAAATACGTGTCATATTTTCGTAAACTATTTGACGCTGACGACGACCGCTACGGAGAACTGAACGGTATTCTTGACGACATCATGTCCAAGCGAAAGAGTGAGGACATTAACGCGTTCCTCTTTTCGGTCATACAAAATAAAGTGGTGGCAGGAAACGATGTGTTCTCTTATAACCAAAGGCTGAACGAAGATGGACGTTTCAAAATAGTGTTCATTTATTTCTATTCCACGCTCCTCTACTATGTGGCGTCGATGATGAGACACCGTGGATTGGACAAGCCTCGGTCGGCGATGTTCTCTGGAACGGGATCTAAAATTCTTGATATTGTGGGCAGCCAACGTGAGCTTGACTTGCTGTCTCAAGCGATATTCGAGCGGGTCTACGGTGAAAAGTATGGTGAAGATGGATTCTCTGTGGTCATGGAGCGTAAAGAACCAAAACAGATTACATGCCGCGGAGCATTGATGCAAGTGCGCGACTCGAGTGGATGCGCTAATGTGGAACAACTTAATCAAATGTTGGATGGTTTTGAATCTAACTTGAAATACAACTATTCCACCATTGACCAAGAGCGTCTTACTTACGCTGATATGGACAAAACAGAGGTACGATCGGCCATTGTGGAGTCTGTAAAACAGTTTAACGACTTCTTCTGCACACTCTGCGACGACATTCATGTCGTTGATCGCTTCCTTGTAGACAACCTTTCACTTGCCCGTTTCAAGGAGTTGGTAAACAAGGATTTGGAGCATCACCTGCTCAATGGATGGAACTATATGAACAAGAACGAGCCTGAGCGAAATGCCAATGACACCATAGAGGATGCCGTATTCTTCTATCCAATCATTGGGTGCATACGTGACAATCTCATTGAAAACTTGTAAAAGGCATTATCGATGTTTAACAAAAACAAAAACAACAACGTGTCATCCGATGATGTCTCCAATATGATAGAGCCAATCGTTGCAAGGATAGACAAGCTCGAGACTGCGCTAAAAAACCAAGCTAAACAGATTGTCGAGTTGCAAAACCTCCTTAAAGGCACTGGCGCCATACGTCAAGGAGATGGGGAGAAAGGTTCCGAAACCTTTAATTCGGCATCGGAGACACAGCTTCAAATCCATGAAGAATGCGCGGATAGAAATCGAACGTCTTCGGAGAAAGCTCTGACGGCTGACGACATGGCATCAAAGGACAACATATTAAGTCGTTCCGTGGAGACCTTGTACCTGCCGGCACCAACCCCGGATGGCCTGTTCATGGAGTATAGCCCCACGGAACAAGTGGGCAAAAGTGTCTATCAGTTACGCACGGAGGACGGAATTAATGGACAGTTTATCATGATAGACACCTCTGATGCCATTGCCACGGCAATGATCAGTATTAGTCAGATAGTCAAGCCAGTGTGCAGAATAGAGGGCAACACCAAACAATATCCTCGTCGAATTAAAACGCTCGAGGAAGGTGTGGCCCAGCGAGACGGCGCAATATGGCGAGTTACCAAGAAAGCCAAGCTATCGTTTGAATGACATTGTGACTTTAGACGTTATAAACCAAGAACGCTTACAACAATTAAGAACACAAGAAAGGAACACTGATAACGATGAAAGTGAAATGTCCTAAATGTAGATACAGATTTGATTTGGCGGATGCGCCGGGCATGCAAGAATTGCAATGTAACTGTCCGCGTTGTGGAATGCCTTTCACGTTTGCCGTGGATGACGAGAGCGTTGGCAATCAAATGAACGCCGAAACATTGGAGTCTACAGACCTTGCGGATACAAACGATAGCGCGGCCAAGAAGCAAGACCATGCTGAGGTATATTCTAATTCATCGACTCAAACTGACGATTGTAAGGCGAGTAGCCTGCCACCACCAATTTATCCCAATTTTAACAACATCCAAAAAACATCCAACCCTCTTAACGCTCACCCTTTCAATACAGATATTCATGGTGAAAACATGATATTTGCAAAGTACAAATCTAAAGGGTACGTTAAGAAAATGCTTGTATTCGCGGTTGTTTTTGTAGTGGGTATGACCTTTATCGCTCGTCAATGCAGCACTTCGACAAGCTACACGGCCGATGATGTAGGCCTATCTGACACGAGCGAAAACTATACAGATGACCAGTCAGCCGCAGGCTCTGCACCATCGTTTAACAGCAATGCCGCACCTGAGAAAGCGCCCGGTTGGATACAAGGCAACTGGCATATAGAAACAGACTATGGTGGCATCTCCTTGAAAATACATGGTGATCAAATAGCCGAGACCAGCGGCGGAGAAACCGCTTATGGTACTTATAAATATCAGGCTCATCGTTTGTATTGTGATTTTGGAGATAACAACGAGTTTGTTTATAAATTGGTTGAAGAGTCGAGACAAATCGACGCAGGTAATGGCATGCTGATGAGAAAGGTAGATTAGATGGTGGCTAAGCGGCCTATTTCATACGGACTTTTTCCAACCATTGCGTGAACTCATTGCTGTAACCATTGAAAATATTGATGTCTACATCTCCATGAATGCCCGAAACCCTTCCATCGGGAGCCAACTGCCATATCCATAGTTTAACGTCGGGTTTGTACTCGCCATATCTTGCTATCCATACCGGATAGCCACTTTTGATATCTGGAGCCTCGTCAAGATACTTGTTTACAAACATTTGGCTGACATACAGGATGGGACGCATGCCTGTCTTGCGCTCAACGGCATAGAGCCAAGCCCTTACCCTTCGCCACATGGCATGCGCTCCCCCCATCTTTTTGACATGAGAGGGAAGGGGTTCGAGATCCAAAACAGGAGGTAAATCGCCTTTCTTGAAGTATGAATGCCGCAAGAATGTTGCCGCTTGCGCGCTTCCAGAGGTATGGTAAGAGAAAAAATGATAGGATCCCACTGGGTAACCATGCGCTCGGGCAGCCGCATAATCCGCTTTGTAAAACTTGTTCACAACACTTGTCCCCTCTGTAGACTTGATAAAAATAAATGATATTTTATAGTCCACCACATCGTTTATGCTTTTCTTTGACAGCGTTCCCAAATGCGTAATACGTAGTTTGTCCCAAAATATTTTATAATGTTTTTTCTTTTTTACATGCTGGTGTTTGGATATGTCGATACCATAAATACGGTCTGACGAATAGCTCAAACGCTCGCCTTTATACACGTTGTTTTTCCATTCGCCCACCCTGAAAAGTGAGCGTTGCGACGAGAAACCAAATCCATTGCGCTTGTCATGTCTCCAAACGCCCTCGAAAATTCCCCCCTCTGCGTCACGATACGTGCCATGTCCGTGTGCCATCAACTGGTGGTCAAACTGCCCGCAGTACACTCCTAAGGAGTCATGTCGAGTTCCTGTCACGATGGTATCATGGTCCCAGATAGCGTCAACCTTCCTACCCAAGCTATCGATGGCCCATCCTTTGCCATGCCTCATGTTGTTGTGCCATGCTCCCGAATAGACCAAAGAGTCACCTGCATAGAGCGCGCCCAATCCTTCACGCTTGCCGTTTACCGTCTCACCCCGATAGGTCATGTTGCTATAGGTCACCACTGTAGTGTCGCTTTGGTCTATGGTGCATGCGCATGGTAACATGATTGCCGTTAAAAAGGCAAGAAATATCCATGCCTTATACCCTGTATCGTGTGTTTTACCATTCATTTTTTGATCCTCGCTATCCTGTTTTTGTAGACCAAACCGAGAAACTCGCCATAAGCGTTAAACACGGGGCTGCCATCTTGAGCAAACAATTCTGGCACGTCGCACAGCCGTCCATCTACACTTCTGCCAGGCACCAAGACGGCTTTGCGTTTCATGACAGCATTTGGCGCAACTGGCGTAACAGTGATGACGTTCGTCTTTCGGTACACGCGCCACGGAATGTTTCGCACGGCATACACGCCACGTGGTTTTGTTTTTTGGCAAGTCTGGACGACAAACGGTTCCCCTGCGCAAGCCACATCGGTTATCGCTTCCTTACATTTCTCGGTTTGCAATTTGCCATCCCGGTCTCGCCATGATACCTGCAGCAGGTATCTTCGCTTCAAGGTATCGCCGTGACGAGGCTTGTATTTTTTAAGTATTAGAAAGGTTCTCTTTAGCGAGTCTGTTTCTTTCTTTTGTCGTTCAGCATGTTGGGCTATTTTCATATAGCCCTCATCTTGCACTCCATGACTACGGAAATAATAATTTATCTCTTTTTGTTCGATTTCATTTCGAGCTATAATCCGCTTAATAGAGTCGGTCACGATGTTTATTTTTTGCTCTATATTGTCAACGTTTTGCCGATCGGCCTCACACGTTGATGGCTCGCCCTGCGCAACAGTAAGCACTCGCCCGCGACAACTTGGCCACCACCAATGTTTGTCAGCCCACACGCCGACCTGACTAATAGAGTCTTGCCGTACCACTACCGTGTCTCGACCATTCGTCACGCACAACTGCGAATACCCTTCCACATGGCATACACATCTCCTGAGATCGTTCTTACTGGCAGGAAATAGCCTGATGATCATAGTTATAGCAATAGCCACAATGATTACTGTCGCTATGACGCGAACTCTGAAAAGTGCGTTATGTCTGAATTTTTCCGCTTTGAAATATCTCATGTTCTCATAACATCATTGCACGCTATACAGTCTCATGTACATACGCATGGATCTCATACGCCTCGAAATGTATGTTTTTAC
This sequence comes from Hallella colorans, assembly GCF_003096815.1. Lineage (GTDB taxonomy): Bacteria > Bacteroidota > Bacteroidia > Bacteroidales > Bacteroidaceae > Prevotella > Prevotella colorans. Next base: position 19,785 of record NZ_QENY01000001.1, on the reverse strand, counting down.
ACATGCAAAGTTAATCATTTTCTTTGTTGATAACATATCGTTCCATAGCTTTTTCTCCATTTATTATATTTATCAGACGATAGTCACCGCATATATATTTTACGTGAAAATACCTTTGTTCGCATATTCCATTCCATCATTTTTAACTACCTTTGTAAAAGAAACCAAAGCGATGAAACAGACTGACAAGGATATTTTGCGGTTGGCCGTGCCATCTATCATAAGCAATATTACCGTTCCCTTGCTTGGCTTGGCCGATTTGGCCATTGTCGGGCACATGGGCTCCGAGCAATATATTGCCGCTATCGCGGTTGGCACCATGATGTTCAATGTGATCTATTGGCTGTTTGGCTTTCTCCGTATGGGTACCAGTGGCATGACATCGCAGGCCCTTGGCCGTGAGGACCATTCGTCTGTTAAACTACTGTTGCGCCGCTCCATGTACATATCCGGGGCCATAGCCCTGTGTTTTTTGGTGTTGCAGGTGCCACTTTGTCAACTCACGCTCCACCTCATTGGGCCATCCATTCAGATTAGACCGATGGTAACCACCTATTTCAGCATAGTGATTTGGGGAGCGCCCGCGATGCTTGGGCTGTATGCATTGAACGGATGGTTCATCGGATTGCAAAACACCAAGATACCCATGACTGTCGCCATCTTGCAAAATATTGTCAACGTGGTGGCATCACTCACTTTAGTGTTTGGTTTAGGCATGCACATATCGGGTGTAGCGTTGGGTACACTCATAGCCCAATGGTGCGGTTTCTTATTTGCCCTTTGGCACGCATCCCGTCAGCTGCGTTTGTATACCCATCCGCGACACACTGACAAGGCTGTCAATTCTGGCATGGTGACATGGAAGGCTTTTTTCACCGTAAACCGCGATATATTTCTCAGAACGATCTGCCTTGTTGTCGTCAATCTTTTCTTTACTTCTGCTGGCGCCCGCCAAGGCGACATGCTGCTGGCCGTGAACACGTTGCTCATGACGTTTTTCACGTTGTTCAGCTACATCATGGACGGCTTCGCTTTTGCAGGCGAGGCATTGGCAGGCTTGCTCTATGGCGCCCAAGATGGGGTCCGGCTGCATGCCACCGTTCGTCGGCTTTTTGGCTGGGGAGCACTCATGGTCATAGGCTTCACGTTGGTGTATGTTTTGGGTGGCAATGCGTTTTTGGGCTTGCTCACCAGCGAGCATGCTGTCATCGCGGCTGCTGACGAGTATTTTTATTGGGCTTGTCTCATTCCGTTGGCAGGTGTGGCAGCCTTTGTCTATGACGGCATCTTTATTGGTATCACGGCCACGAGAGCCATGTTGGTATCCAGCGTGGCATCTACCGTGGTGTTTTTTGTTCTTTTCTTTTTGGGCAAAGCATGTTTGCCTACCAATCATGCGTTGTGGATGTCTTTCATAGCATATCTTGCCATGCGTGGTTTGATGCAACATATTATGATGAAAAAACAAATAAAATTTTGAGAGAAACATGGAGTTAGCTTTTATTTTGGTGGGTATTGTTGTTGGATTTGTTATCGCATACTTGGTATTGCAGGGACAAAAGAAAACTGTGCAAACTGCTTTACTGTTAGCCAACAAGCAGGCGGACATGGAAGCGGAGACCATCAAAGGCTTGCAGGCCAAGATAGATATATCCAACGATGAATTGCAATATTTACGCCAACAACTCACCGATGCCAAAGTATCGCTTGGTGCCGTGCAAGCCCAATTGACAGCCGAACGACAGCAAAATGCAGAGAAAGAGCAGAGAAAACAGGAGCAAGACCAAAAGCTCGAGGTACAGCGGCAACAACAATTTGCGGCGCAATTAGAGACGGTGCGCGCGCAATTTGAGAACTTGGCGGTCAAACTGCTCGACCAGTCGGCCGACAAGTTGAAATCGAGAAACACCGAGACAATGTCCGCGCTGACCGCTCCGCTGAAAGAAAACATTGACAAACTGCACGAGGCCATCTACAACACCAACCAAGAGACGGCTAAAAGCGCGGCTTCGCTGTCACAACAATTGAGGGAGATGGCCGAGCGAACGCAAAAAATAAACAACACGGCCACCCGACTGGCCAACGTGATGCGGGGTGGCAATAAGATACAAGGCAATTGGGGGGAGCTGATATTGACAGATATTTTGGAGCAAAACGGTTTCAAACAAGGAGTGAACTACGATGTACAACAAGTTATCACGGATCACAAAGGAAACGCAGTGCTCAATGCCGAGAGCGGCAAGTGCATGGTGCCTGACGTGATATTGCACTATCCTAAAAACGAGGATGTAATCATAGACTCAAAGATGTCGATAGAGGCTTATGAGCTATACGTAAACACGGACAATGATGATCTTAAGAGAAAATATGCCAATGACTTGGTGCGAAGCGTTCGCACCCAATTCACGAGCTTGGCAAAAAAAGATTATAGTAGCTACATCAGGCCACCCAGGCGCGCCATAGACTTCGTGATCATGTTTGTCCCCAACGAAGGCGCGCTGCAGTTGGCAATGGCCACTGACAAACGCTTGTGGAACGATGCCTTTGCCAAGCATGTCTTTATCACTTCGCAACAAAACCTGATGGCCATCTTGAAGATGATAGAGATAGCATGGCGTCAATACGCCCAAACAGAAAATCAAATTAAAATATACGGTATAGCTGAAGAACTACTTAAGCGAGTAGGCGAGTTTGTCAAACGTTTTGACAAGGTGAAAAAAGACATCGACACGTTGGCCAAGGATTATGATGACGCTTACAACAAGGTTTACACAGGTAGGCAGAGCGTTGTACGCAAGGCCAATGAGATGAAACAACTGGGCGTGAAAGAAGCTGCGAACTATCCCATACCTTCATCCGAGAATGAGCTTGGCGATTTGTAACCTTCGCGGATGCTATGTCGCTACATTGTAGGCTCGTGGCCAAATGTTCTTGCAATGGTGACACGACGTCAAGCCAACAACTCTGTTTGAGCATGGTGTCAAGGAGTGGTTGTTGAGAAAAAATATCATTGAAAGAATCTGACAAAAGCATGTTTGAAACTTCTGTATTTGTCAAGCGGTGCACATTCGCTTGCAAATAGGCGAAAAATGGGAGTTTTTCTCAACGTACTATAAAACAGGAACATACGAAGAAAAAGGAGCAAACTTGGGCAAATAGTTTTTTTAAGCGGGTGCCTTAGCTACCTATTCGCGTCGCGATTAGACACGAATCGCTTGCCGATTAAAGCCCATTCGTGTATTGTTTGAGCACTCAACGTGGCACGAATAAGCATTAATCGCAAAAAGACAGAGCAATATGAGGGCTTCAAAAATGATTTTAAACGAGAAACAATTCTTTTTATTCTCTATAATGTTATGTATGAGAGGGCATTTTTTCAGGATGTTTTTTTGACAAATATAAATTGATCGTTTCGCCCCAAATGTATTTTTCAGAATTTTGTGTGAGCCCTATATACAGAATGTTTTACCTGTGTCTTTATTGCAAAAAGAAATTGTTAGCGTCTGCATGACACCCTTGACTAACAATATGAAACAAAAAAGCTCACAAAAACTTGTGAGCTTTTAGATTGTGTCAAAGTATAACTTTGCGCGTGCCGCGCTGATCTTTGACGATAAATATACCATGCAGATTGAGATTGGAATAGTCTCCGGTGGCTATCTTGCGACCCTGCATATCAAATATTTGAGCTGGCCGTTGTGACGCTGTGGTGGGGCTTGATATACCTGTCAGCCAATTGTAATCGGTCTGATTGCTCACTGTGGGGAACTTTCCGTTGGCAATATGAATAATGACACTGTTCTTTTTGCCGTATTCAGCCCTTACTATTTGCCAATCAGCATCTCGTTCGTCTTTGAACCGTGGGTAGATTTTATAATCGCCATCGGGTAGGTCGGCAGGAAGTCTAAGGTTTTGCCATGAGTAAGGTTTCCAGAAACTGTCTTTTGCTGTGTAGTCCATTGAAACCAAGTCGCGCTGAATGCCATTTCCCTCAATGACGAGTTGGAAAATGCCATTAAGCGTAGAGCTGCTCACGTTCCATAATTGGATTTCAGCCACAGAAATGGATTTTTTAGAAAACGGTTGTATTGTTAGCTCATTGTCATAGTTTAATGTCAGATGGCTTTTCCATTGTCCGTCCTTCGCTGGCTGAATGCCAATAATCATATCTTGTTTGTAACTGTAGTCGCCATTGCCTTCAGGGGTGAGGATGCCGATATCAAAATAGCCATCCTCAAATCCTCCCCATCCCCAATTGACATGTACTTTGCCGTCTTGGTTGTAGCCGTCAATAACAAAGGCATGGCCATTTTTCCAGTTCCTATCGTTGCCAGAATAGTAGATGGGGCGTTTTTGGGACAGTTCGTTAAATACCATGTCCATCCACTCTTGCTCTGAATAATAGTTGCGTGTATAACGATTCATGTTGGGGTTGTAGCCGAAATACTTAATAAGCGCGTTTTGTGCGCTACTTGTGTATGACGAACTGAAGTTTGGTTCATACTTCATATTGACAGAGATGCCCACCTGTCTCATCAGTTCGGATACAACTTTGGCATCTTCGTCAGAGTATTTTGTTTTTTTATAGACCTTGAGCATTTTGTCCCATTGGTAAGTCGAGGCGGAGAAATCGGCTGTGAGTTTCTCGCCATGACTGGTGTAACTGTTAGATCCTATGCCTACAGTGGGATATTTGTAATAGCGCATAATCTGTGACATGGTGATTGCCACGCAACCCACTAAGTAAGGTTTTCCGTTATCGTCCTTTTGTATGTCGTTGTTAAACGGTGCCTCCTGATGCCATTTGGTCTCTATGAGTGCGTCTACATGGTCGGGTAGGGGCGCCGCTGGCGCAATGGCAGCGCTGTACGTCTGGCCATTGGCCAAGCGCGAGGCTACGGCAGCGTTGGCAGCTCTCAAATACCATTGAAAAGCGGGATTGGGATTTGTGCTGGTGGCATAGGGCTTGTTTGAAACTCCGACGACAGCCTCGATGGCATCATCATTGGCAAGCACCACAAAGCCCTTCTGTTTGTCACCAATTACAGTTAGGTTTGACATGGCCTGCAACGTTACAAGACGTGTGGCGGCGTTTGCTCTTGTTTCATTTGCATCTGATGAGGAGACCAACTGTCGAGCGGCGATGGCTTTGAGTTGAGCCAAGGTTCGTGGCTTTGCCGAGACAGCCGAGACCACAAGCGTTGCAAGGAAAAATAAGGTTAATGTTCTATATTTCATGACGTTCAAATTTATCACTATGTATGAAAAACCCAATGGGCTTGTAGGCGAACTGTATTCCGCCGCCCATTGGGTTGCAATTAATAAAAGAAACAAAACGAGTGTTATCTTTTTATTTTTCGCTCATTTTTTAGTCTAAAAGCGCTATCCATTCTGGATTCTCATTGTTGGTCCACCATCCCCAATCAGGCGAGTACCAGTGTAGCCACAACTCAAAGGTGTCATCATCTGGATGGTATTTGCCACATTCGTCCTTAGTCAAAGCTTCAATGTCGGCCTTTTTCCAAAGTTCCTTGCTATCACCAAATAAACCAACAATCCAAAAATCTTTCATGCCATCGTTGTTCCATTTCTGCTTATGGATGTACTGTGGCTTCATGTGAAGTATGTTTCCACCATCTTTCCAGAAAGTAATGGTTCCCATGTCGCTGTCAATCCATTCAGCCTTTGCATGTAGACCTTTAATGGTGTAAGTACCCTTAGGAAATTCCATAACATTGATATTCTTGAACATCCATCCATAATACCAGCTGTCCCAATTGGCATGGTGCAGGATATATCTGTTCACGGTGATGTCAAGCTCGGTGTTACCATAATCGTAAGCTTGCGCATCATCCACCTTGATATTAACTTTCTCAGAGCTTGCGGGTTGCATGTCAAAGTTGACGTTGATCTTCTTTGTTTTTTCCCCAGCTTTAAACTCCACGCTTTGAGGCAATTTGAATTTGCTGTTATTTGATATTAGATGAATGGCAGCGGCCGTGGAAGCGTCAGGACGACCCACCGTAAGCTCAAGTTTTTGTGGTTCGCTATTTTCCAAGTCTATGACTGTTTTTTCGGTGAGAATATATGCCTTTTGTGTGGCAACGCTGCTATCGGGTTTTGCGGCAGGCTCATACTCGTACTCATTAACACAAGAAGCGAGAAACGCTACGCTCACAAGCATTAGTATAGCCTTAAAGGTTTGATATGTCTTTTTCATAATTTCTAATGATATTACGTTACAATGTTAGTTACTTTACCCAAGGCGTGTATTTGTTGGATGGGTCAGGATTGTTCCATCCTACAAGCGCTTTATTGTTGATTTGCTCTTGGTCTACAAACACGATGTTCATCCACGCTGGACGACCGTCGGTATTAAACCTGCATCTCTCATAGAAGTTTGTGCCGGGATAGCCACGTTTAACGGAGTAGTTCAAACGTTTTACATCGAAGAATGTTTGTCCTTCGCCCCAGAGCTCAACTCTTTTTTGGAAAACAATTTCCTCTACTAAAGCGTCTTTAGTGGATGCCGTGACCGAATATTTCTTATCGCGATAGTTACGCATGAAATCTTCTATCAGTTTCTTTCCACGTGCCATATCCTGATGTGCGGCTGCCTCTGCTTCGATAAAATACATTTCCTCAACGCGCATGAGTGGGTAAGCGGTAGACTCGCCAGTAATCATGTCATCAAAACGGCCATTTCCAGGTCTCCATTTTAAGGAAGCGTATGTAGGAAGAACAGATTTAAACTGATCGTCGACATAGACATTTTTAGCGGCCAAAGGTGAATCGTCTGGAGCTTTCCACATCAGTTTTCTGAAGTCAGTATCACTGATTCTGTCATAAATGCTCTTTCCAATCATTTGCTTACATGGATTTTGGAGGTATCCGTATTTAATCTCGTTGCTCTTCCATGACGTCCAATTCAGCCATCCGTCTTTGACCGTTTCGTCATCCTTGGTGTATTGAACAGCCCACATCCATTTGTTAGCTTGGTTGAAACCCGTTTTTGAATCAAGGCAATCTTTTTCTGTCATGGGTTGCACGCTTGCTTTGTTGATAGCGTTTCGAGCTGCCTTTTCAGCATTGGCATAGTCGCCCATCCAAAGGTAGAGGCGTGCCTCCAAACCATAAACAACTGACAAGTCGGGGAGAGTTTGTCCACGGGTGCTCTTCAAATGAATGATGTTTTGCTCTGCATTTTTCAGATCTTCAAGAATGAATGCAGTCATTTTTTCCTTTGTAGCACGAGGATTCACACGCGCAGAGTCATTGCTCATGTTGGGTTTGATGATAGGAACGGTTAGCCCGGTAACGTCATTCCCGTCAGCGTTGATATTGCTTGTCACTTTGTTGGGCAAGAACTCGAACATACGAGCGATATCCAAATACATCATGGCACGATTGGCTTGCGCCACGCCTAAATATCCTTTTTGCTCATCAGTCGCGGTCTTTGGGTCGATGGTTCCAATGACATTGTTCGTGTTCAAAATATATTTGTAGGGATATTGCAACAGGAATTGCGTACTAAGTCTGTCTTGACCGAGGAGAGTACAGTTTGCCCACATCCAAAACCAATCGAACTCATTGTCCACGGTGGCCAAATCTTCGGTCATGACATCACGGATGTGCATCATGGCACCGATTCCCCAACTGTATGAAATGTCCCATGACCACCATACAGCTTTGGCATAAGCAGGGATGGCGTTAACCATCGCCTCGGTTGCCGTGGGCGATTTGCCAACTTGGTCTTTTGTAGCTTGAGACGTTGGGAATGTCTCGTCTATACAGCTTGTGAGCAGCGAAGAGCACATAAACGAGCCCACAAATGCTTTTGTGATTATATTTGAAAGTTTCATTTTTCTTATTTTTTTAAGTTAGAATGTGATCGATATACCACCTGTAATGGTACGTATTGGTGAATAGTTCACATTGTTACCAGTACCATCAATGCTTTGTCTTGGGTCCATGCCTTGGCGCTTCGACCACAACCATACATTGTCAGCAACGCCATAAACGCGTATTTTCTCCAAACCCCATGAAGTGGTTAACTTAGTCGGAAGTGTATACCCCAAGGTGATGTTTTGTAATGACAGGCTTGACGCATTGATCAAAAAGCGGTCGCTGTAAGCTGTCGAGAACTCGTCATTGCACTGTATACGTGGAATGTTCGATTCTGTGTTTTCTGCTGACCATGCTTTTAACATATCTTTATGGAAGGCGTAGCCACGGCTGAGCGACATGGCGCTGGCATAGGTTCCATCATAGTATTGACCGCCAATTTGGTAAGCAAAGTCAATGGAGAAATCAAATCCCTTGAAGTTAACGGATGTACCAAACCCACCATAGCCATCTGGCAGTGATGTGCCACAGAGGTAATAGTCGGCGTCACCCGTTGTTTTTACGGTGGTTAACTCTTTCACAATGGGTTGCCCCTTGCTGTCGAGCACACGCTTGCCATTAGCGTCGGTCTCGTAAACATTCTTGTAATACAAGGCCTCGCCCGTTTTGTGGTCAACACCTGCATAGCGATACATACGGAATACGTTGAGTGGCTGATTTTCGCCATAGAAGTAACCATCAGACATATAACCCTCAACGCCGTCTACAACAGCGTTCTTGCTTTCTTTAGCCAACTTGGTGATACGGTTTTTATATGTCGTAAAATTCAAGTGTGCAGACCATGTGAAATCTTTCGTACGGATAATGTCTCCGTTAAGTTCTATCTCAAATCCGCTGTTGGCCATGTTTCCAATGTTTTTGTAATAGCCTGTGTAACCAGTTGTTCCAGGCAGTGTGTACCAAGCCAACATATCTGTTGTGGTACGGTAGAAGTATTCCAAAGAACCACTTAACCTGCTTCCGAAGAGCGTGAAATCAATACCGGTGTTGAAGTTTCCACCTTTTTCCCATGTGATTTCCTCGTTTCCTACCGTTGCAGGTGTAATGGCAAGCTCGCCGTTTGAATTGACAATGTTGTACATATAAGCATAGCGGAAGTTACCGATTCGGTCGTTTCCTTGCTCTCCATACGATGCTTTCAGTTTTAATTCATTTATCCAATTGGTCTTCATCCAAGACTCTTTGCTCATCAACCAGGCACCACCCATTGACCAGAAATTACCCCAACGATGTTTGGGATGGAAACGAGAGGAGGCATCGCGACGATAAGACATCGAGCCAAAATAGCGTTGGTCATAGTTGTACTGAACGCGCCCAAACCATCCCTCGGTGTTGTAGTCGCCCATAGAAGAGCCCGTGTCGATAACCAATATAGCTTGGTTCATCTCGCTACTTTCGTTTGAGAAAGTTTTTTGGCGTTCGCCAAATATGTTGTAATCTCGTACACGATAATACTCATGTCCCAACATCGCCTCAACCTCATGTGCTCCATACTCGTGATGCCAGTTGAGCAACTGTTGGTAGTTGTAGCTCCATGTTCTTTTGTGTGAACGTTGTACTGCACCCTTTTGGGCGGAATAGTGACCCAACCAAGGGTTGTGCGTGGTTATTCCTCTGTATTCATCGACGAACACACTGTTGGTTGTAGTGAACTTGAAATCTTTGAGGAAACGTATTTCAGCGAACCCAATGGCGCTGAAAGAGTTACCTTCTTCGCCGTTTTGGTTAAGCAAGTTGTCTGAAAGACCGTTTGCGTTGGGCAAGAAAGCTCTTGGTATGCCTAATGTTTTACCATCACCGTAGTCGTATGCAGGTATTCCTCCATTAGCGAAAGTCATGATATTGCCGTTTTCATCACGAAGATAGAGAGGGTAGATAGGAGCTATGGAAGCCATGGCAAAGACATTGTCTGGAGCCCCACCTTTACCTCCATCTCTTAGAGAGTTGGACTTATAATGTGTGTAACTGAAGTTTCCGCCGAGCTTCAACCAAGGTTTCATTTGATAATCCGCTTTCATACGTCCAGAGAAACGGGTGTAATCAGAGTTGGGAGAAATACCATCATATTTGAGATAGTTTGCCGAACCAAAAAAGGTTGATTTCTCCGTGCTGCCGTTTGCAGACAAATTGTATTCCTGACGCATGCTGTTTTTATAGATAGCGTCTATCCAATTGTCTGGATAAAGCATATATTTGGTACCATTAGGAGCTGTAATTACATTGCCTAATGTAGCGTTAGGGTTCAACTTTCCGTTCTTACCAATCAAATATTCATTGGTTGGAACGTTATAAACATTATATCCTAAACCAAAGCTATTGTCTGAGGTAATGTTCTCATTGGCAAATCTATAGGCTTCCAAAGGTGAGGATTGGCGTTTGTCAATGGCATAGTTGTACAAGCCTTTGTACCACATTTCATAATATCCCGCAGGATGATTGATATATTCATAGTCAGGCAGCATTCGGCTATTTGAACCCCATTTAGCGTCAAATGTGATTGAAGCGTGGTCTTTCCGGCCATTTTTGGTGGTAATAATAATCACACCGTTGGCACCACGTGCACCATACAATGCAGCTGAAGCTGCGTCTTTCAATACAGTTTCGCTTTCGATATCAGCAGGGTTGAGAGAGTTCATATCACCGTCAAAAGGCACACCATCGAGTATTATCAAAGGTGCATTTCCTGAATTGATTGAACTAATACCCCTAATGCGGATTGCCGGAGCCGATCCACCGGGCTGTCCTGACTGACGGGTCATCTGCACACCAGAAACCTTTCCACGCAACGCATCAACTGGGTTGGTTACTTGCACTTTGGAGATTTCATCTTCTTTCAACACACCTGCTGAGCCCGTGAATGCAGATTTCTTTGCCGTACCATACGCAACAACAATCACTTCGTCCAAACCTTTAGATATAGGTATAAGCGTTATCTTCATGTTTGGTTTGGCCGTCAAGTCCACTGTTTCCATTCCTACGTATGAGATACGAAGGCTTGTTTTACCTTTGGGAAGTGTTACATGGAAATGACCGTCGAGATCTGTGATAGCTCCCACGCCAGTACCAATCACTTGTACCGTTGCGCCGACAATAGGTTCGCCATCGTCTTTAGAAATAACCGTTCCGGAAATTTCTGACTGCGCCATAGCTATCCCTGATAGAATAAAAGAGAATAGCATAGACAAAAATAGTCTTTTTTTCATAGATTTAAGTTAGTAAAAGTATTAAACTTAGGTTTTTGATCCTTTAAATTTGGCTGTAAAAGTACCACAGTTTTTTTAGAAAAAAAAATTTTGAGTGGTTAATACATGTTAAATTTTATCCTTTTTTTGTCATTTTGAAAGTTGTAACATGGTTTTCAATAGTTTAGATTGAATAGTATTATGATAAAGTGGAAAGTCTTAGACTTTAATGAAACCGATATTTTGGAGGTAGCGAAATAGTATATAAGGACAATAGATGAAAATCTTTGATAAATGCTCTTCTTTGCCTATAAAAAATAATAAGACTGTAATTAAAATAAGCTTTGTACGTAATGGGATAGGTTGACTATAAGTTTTCTTTTAGGTAGTAACATTAATCAATGACTATCAAGAGCGGAATACGGGAGTCGAACCCGCCTTTCAGGCTTGGGAAGCCCGCGCACTACCGATGTGCTAATTCCGCAATTTTCAAGTATAGAAACAACAAATATTAGTCTGATATTCAAAATTTCTATCCATCTCATAGGATAGAGAGCCGATACCCGGACTCGAACCGGGGACCTACGCATTACGAATGCGTTGCTCTACCAACTGAGCCATATCGGCGATTTGCGTGTGCAAAGATATTATATTTTTTTTGATCCTCCAAATTATTGGAAACAAAACATTCTGCTTTCGTGTCTTTTTGTGCCAGTATCGAATAGGGGCCTTTAAAGTAATGAAAAACACAGAAGACTGTATACCTGTTTTCAGCACTTTTCCAAGAGCCATTGACTATGGCCGTTCCGATAGAGGAAAACTTTTGGCCATATACTTTTGGCTCTTGGAATTTTCAATTTCTATTGTCTCGTTATGAAATAATATTACAAGACACCATGCGCTTTTGCCGCCCAAAAGTCTTGGATGTTTCTCTGTGTCACGCTCCACAGAAAAAGAGAACCACTATCTGGGCAGACAGTATTCTGAGAAACATGCTGAGCGGATAAACCGTCGAGTAACCCACGGCTGGCGCCTCTCTGCTGCAACTGGCATTGGCATAAGCCAATGCTGGTGGGTCTGTGTAAGTTCCTGCGATCATTCCCATGATAGTGAAATAGTTGAACTTGTATTTCAACCTTGCAATAGTCCCTATAATAAGAATAGGTATAACAGTGATGAGAAAACCTGTATATACATATTTTAAACCGTCTCCCTGTGTCACAGTTTCCCAAAATCCGGCACCGGCCTTGATGCCCACGCTTGAGAGAAATAGCACCAAGCCAAATTCTCGGAGCATCATGTTGGCAGAGTTTGTGGTGTATGTCACAAGTTTCATGCGGTATCCGAACCTACCTATAAGTATCGCTATGATAAGCGGTCCACCCGCCAAACCTAATTTTAATGGCACGGGCACACCCGGAATGGCTATAGGAATACTTCCGAAGATAATACCTATCAACACGCCTATGAATATAGTCGCAATATTTGGAGCGTCAAGCCGTTTGACCGAGTTTCCCATCATTTCAGCCACACGGTCCACATTGTCTTCTCGTCCCACGACCATAATCTTGTCGCCCACATGGAAGTGGTGGTTCCTACTAGCAAAGAGATCCATACCTTGGCGAGAGATACGCGTGATATTTACACCGTACACGCTTGAAAAGTGCATTTTACCCAGAGTCTTGCCATTCATCTTTGGATTTGTCACCACCACACGTCTTGAGATCATGTGTTGCTTGTTGATATCTTCGTGTATATCCCACTCCGGCTCAACCTCTGGTCCAATAAATGCTTCCACGGCCTCCGCATCTGCCTCCGCGCAAACGATCAACACTTCGTCACCTATGTTGAATACCGAGTCGTGTTTGGGAGTATGTACCTCACCATTATGGCAAATGCGAGAGCATACTATGTCTCGATTTAGAAACTCGCAAATCTCCATAAGATTTCTGCCGGCTATTGGTGGATTGGTCACTTTTAAAGTCATGGCGTGTGCCTTAGCATGCGGACTTTCCTCCTCAGCTTCTTCCAGCTTAGCTTCTTCCTCTTCGAGTTTTGTTCGGGTAATATATCTTATAGCTATTGTGGCGCCAATGATGCCGAGCACGCCAAGCGGGTAGGCGCAAGCGTACCCATTGGCTATCTGCGGAATGTTTCCTTTTGTAAACACTGCTCCCAAAGCCTCGTTGGCAGCACCCAATCCCGGAGTGTTCGTGACAGCTCCAAATAATGTACCCACCATCATGGGAAGGTTAAATGGGTTGCTTGTGTCGAAAAACAAGAAGTAGCAAGCAAACATCATCAGCACGTTCAGCATCACGGTCGACGTGGCCAACAAGTTAAGAGTGACACCGCCTTTGCGGAAACTCTCAAAAAAACCAGGGCCCACTTGCAATCCGATGCAGAACACAAACAAGATAAGTCCAAAGTCTTGTATAAATGTAAGAATGTTCGTAGGGGCTGTAAAGCCAACATGTCCAGCCAATATACCTGCGAACAGCACAAACGTGACACCGAGCGAAATACCGCCAATTTTTACTTTACCTAATAAAATTCCAACTGATATTACAATCGCATATAACATAACTATGTGTGCGATGGAGTCTTGTGTGGTAAAGAGATTGATTAACCAGTCCATTTTGTAATGCTAAAATTTTAGTTTGCAAATGTACATAATATAAGTTTAATGGCAAAGAATTTATCTTGGAATTTCAGCTAAGCGTATATAAAATTAAGTATGAATACCACAGAGAGTACCATTAATGTCCAGTTAAGCTCTTGCCATTTGCCAAGGCAAAATTTTAGGATGACATAACTCAGGATACCTAAGCAGATACCATCCGCTATGCTATAACATAGCACCATGGTTATCATCGTTATGAATGCGGGAAATGCCTCGCCCACATTACTCAAGTCTATTTTCTTCACCGAGTCGAGCATAAGTACGCCCACCAGTACCAATGCACCCGAGGTGGCAGCTGCCGGAATGAGCAAGAAGATAGGAGAGAAAAAGAGAGACAGCATGAACAGCATACCTACTACGAAGCTTGTCATACCAGTTTTGCCACCTTCGGCAATACCCGATGCACTCTCTATATAGGTAGTGATGGTGCTCGAACCCAACATGGCGCCGCACGTGGTACCGATAGCGTCACTCATCATGGCCTCTTTAGCTCTGCTAATACTACCATCTGGCTGTGTAAAGCCTGCTTTTTGGGCTAAGCCTACGAGCGTACCAACAGTGTCAAATATATTAACAATGAGCAATGATATTATCACCAAGAGCGTATTATAATTCAACAATCCGTTGAAATCAAATTGACAGAATGTCAATTCAAGGCTATGTGGAGCGGATATAGGCATCCAATTGTCAGTCAACACTGTCACTCCCATCGGAATACCTATTATCGTAGCGATTATTATGCCATAAAAGAGAGCTCCTTTCACCTGTCTTGCCATCAGTATGCCGCTCAACATAATGGCTATTATACCCAATATGGAGACAGGCGTAAACTCGCCCAACCCCACGAATGTGCCATCTTTGGGCACGATAATCTCGGCGTTTTTCAATCCGATGAAAGCTATGAACATTCCGATACCTGCCGAAATGGCATATCTCAAATTTTGGGGGATGGAGTAGAGTATCATCTCTCGAATGTTGAAAAACGTGATGAAAAGAAATATCAGCCCTTCTATCAGTAGTATAGCCAATGACTGTTGCCATGTGTAGTGCATAGCCTGGCATAGCGTAAAGGCGAAAAAAGCGTTCAGACCCATACTTGGCGCTTGGGCGAAAGGTAGTTTTGCCATAAAAGCCAATAGTAGTGTCGCGATAGCAGAAGCAAGTGCGGTCGCTGTAAAAACAGCCCCTTTGTCCATGCCTGTTGTGGCGAGGATGGCAGGATTGACAGCCAAGATATAGCTCATGGTGAGAAAAGTGGTGGCTCCTGCCACTATCTCTGTGCGCAGTGAAGAGGTGATATTGTTAAAACCGAGTGCTTTTTCTAAGAGTTGCATTGGGCTATTTATTGTTTGATTTTTGTAGAAGACAAATCCTCGTTAAACCGTATCGTTGGTTCAGGAAAATCAACAGATGTTTTCTTGACAGATGCCAGCCATTGATCTATGAGTTTTCTGGCAACAGAAAGTTTTTCTGGTATCTTTGGCAATTCATCATATCGAAACCATCCACCCTTGCTAAGCTCTGAACGTTGCAGGTGGATATCGCCCGAGACATAAGTCGCGGTGTATCCCACCATCAGGCCACAGGGGTAGGGCCAGGGTTGTGAACGTTGATAGGTGATATCTTTGATGGTAAGTCCGGTCTCCTCCATCACTTCACGAGCTACAGCCTCCTCGAGCGTCTCGCCTGTCTCCACAAATCCAGCCACCAATCCATAGAAGTCTGATTTAAAGTTCTTAGCATGCACCAATAGCACCTCGTCACCTCTATGTATCAACACGATGACAGCAATGGCCAATTGTGGCCAAACTTCCTTGCCACACTCTGAACACTTCTTGGAGATGTCGGTGTGCATGTGCATGGGTGCGCCACACACACCACAAAACTGGGTATTGCGATCCCAATATAGCAGTTCGCTGCACTTGCCAGCCTTGAGATACAATTCGTTAGAGAGATGATAATATGATTGCCGCAACCCGACAAACTCGTGACCGCTGTCGCGCAATACTACATCGGTGATGGTTATTTGTTGTGGGCTGTCTATATTAAAGGTTTTTACCAGCGTTCCATCATCCATCGGCGACACATCCATGATGTGCGTCCACGGTTTTACCTCAACCGGAACGTCCCCGCACAAGGGGATAGACAATGAGCCATCTTCTTGTTTTTGAAGCAGCAAGTCTGTCTTGCTGAATATAAAATAATATTTTTTCAATTTTCTTATTGCTATCACTTAATACAGAAACAAGTACACACTCATTCACTGACACCGAAGAGCAGCATCTTATCTCTCTTGCCTGCGGGCTTGGTCCATTTCTCGGGTACAAAGCGCCAGTTGTGGTTGGGTTTAGGATTCAGTATCCCAGCCTTTTTAATTTCTTCTGTGAGATAATATCGCTGATCCATATCAGAACGCCAAACAACTCTGTCCTTAAGCTCTTCTTGAGGTATACCTGCGCCTCGCGTAAGCAGCTCACCGCCACCATTGGCACGATAACTGTTTACGGCTACTGTGTACCATGCGCGCTCATCAAACGGTTTTCCATCGCTCATCCTGATGATTTTCACTTTTTGTCCGTTAGGCTTGGTTACGTCTACCTCGTAGTCTATACCTGCAGCGGCATCAAAATTGAAACTGAAGTTTTTAAATCCTGATCTTTGTGCGTCGCCTCGGGTGGTACTATCGAGCAACAATAGGTGGTCGTTTGCCGATTTCATGGTGTTTGTCCACAGATCATAACTCATCTCTAAGTGCTTACGTATCTCCTTGCCCGTCATTTTTATTACGTATAGCTGGTTTTCGTATTTGTACAGGTTGAACATGTCGCTCATGTAGATAGGCCCAGCCTTTATACACTCGTTAAACGATAATGGGGCATTGAATGATACGTCGGCACCAGTTATTTTTAGTTGCAGGTTAAGGATGAGGTCATTGAAAGCGGAGTTTCCAAAATAGCTGTCTCGTGTGTAGATGGTATTCTTGATCTCACCAATCTTTTGGTTGGCATAAGCGTTTACCTTATCCGTAAAATACTTGAAGTGGTTGGTGAAATCTGTGTCTATTGGCTCGGCATCCACGTCATGTAGCCTGCCCTCGCATGCCGTAACTGCCCATTTGCCATCTTTGGGCAGAAGGGTTACGGTAGCCTCTGCCACGGTCATGGCATTGTTGGCTGGGTTTAGACACAGCACCTTTTTGCCTTCCACATTGGTCAGGATATTGTTGTATCGTGTGTGGTCGTGTCCGAATAGTATAATATTAAATCCAGGAACCTCACGCGCCACTATTAGCGAGGCATCCTCTTTGTAGGCATCGGTAGTGATACCACCATTTTTACCCGAATGAAACAGGCCAATAATGACATCTGCCTTCTCGTTTTCTTGCAGTACCTTCATCCATTTCCTTGCCGTGGACACCATTTCGTCAAACCGAAGTCCACTCCATAGATTTTTGGGCAGCCAGTTTGGTATGGCTGGTGTCAACATGCCCAACACGGCTATTTTCACGCCATCGCGTTCTATGCAGACGTATGGCTTCACATATGGTTTTCCTGTGGAGGTACTTACAATGTTGGCTCCCACAACAGGGCAGTTCAGTTCGGATATCCATTTATCGTACACCGCATGGCCAGTCTCTATGTCATGGTTGCCCACGGTCTGAGCGTCATATTTCATATAGTTCACCACCTCGGCCGCAATGTTATGACTCAAGGTGTCTATATAGTTAGAATAATAGGTTAAAGGTTGGCCTTGCAATATGTCACCGTTGTCAAGTAAAATGACATTTGGGCCATATTGGGCTCTAAGACCTTTGACATAACTGCTCACTCGCGCCAATGAGCCGGCCTTGGGCTGTCGTCTAATGAAGTCGTATGGGAAAAAAGCGCCATGCACATCAGAGGTCTCAACGATCTTTAATGTTACAGGTTTGGTACTGGCTTGTGTCATATTAATGGTAAACAAGCAGAGAGCTGTCATGCTCGCTGCGACTAACTTGCTGTTCATTGTAGTGTGATCATCGTCAACATGGGGTTGTGTTAATATCTCATCCTGATATTTTCAGGTTGATGTTTTCACATCCCAATACTTGTTTTTAAAAAGCTATATATTAAAAGGTGTAAAACGTGGATAGGTATTCAAGAATAGAACGCGAAGTTTAACACCAACTTGTTTGTTCTTTTGTCATATTTCATCAAATGTCGTTCGTGTCATGTCGCCTGTCTCCAAGCCAAGCTTGAACCACTTCATGCGCTGGGCAGAGGTACCGTGGGTGAAGCTCTCGGGTTGCGAGTAGCCTCGCGCTTTTTCCTGAAGGTAATTGTCGCCAATAACCTCCGCGCACCTCAAAGCTTCTTCTATATCGCCATCCTCAATACTGTTAAACCATTTGTTGTCATAGTGTGCCCACACACCAGCATAGTAGTCGGCAAGCAACTCCAATTTCACACTCACCTTGTTTGCGTCCACCGTGTTCATCATGCTCATTTGTTCGTGTGCTTGTCCAAGCGTACCTAATAGGTATTCCACATGGTGCCCCACCTCATGGGCAATGACATAAGCATACGCGAAATCTCCATCAGCGCCAAGTTTAGATTTCATGTCCATCAAGAAACTTAAATCGAGGTATAATTTTTGGTCAGCAGAGCAATAGAATGGCCCCACGGCAGCCGTTGCGCCCCCACAGGCACTGTTCACCGAGCCAGAAAACAACACGAGCGTAGGAACGGTGTATTTACGCCCCATTTTTTTGAATTGCTGAGTCCACACATCTTCTGTGCCAGCCAAAATCTGACGTGAGAATTTAGCCAACTTTTGTTCTTCTTCCGTAAATTCACGTTGGCCGCGGCCGTCATTTGATAGTGTTTCTTCACTAATAGAGCCAGATTGGAAGACGTTGTTCACCACATCGCCAAGGTTTCCACCTGACAAAAGGGTGAATAATGCTATAACAATGACACCGCTTATGCCGCCTATGCTGGCTTTGGCAGTGCCACTTATACCCCTACGATCTTCTACATTGTTACTTTCTCGTCTGCCTGATAGCCTCATGATGTTTCAATTATAAAATGCTCATTTTTAGATTTCTATGCAAAGTTAGGGTTTTTATTCGTAAAAGAGATTGCAATATGGATTTTTTTCTCATGTCATCATGATATGTTCGAATGGGCAGATATCACCCATGGCATAGCTTATTGTGTGAAAATAATCACAAAAAGATGACTGTAAAAATACGCCCTTTTATGGCATAAAATCTTGGTTTTGCACCCTGCGTGAGAAGAATGACGAGTCGTGTTTGCCCCTTGATTTTACAAATGGTATCTAATCAAGGTGTGAATAGAGCTTTATTGTGGCATAATGAGGCCTTATTCGGCGTGCGATTAAGCTCTATTCGCGATGCGATGAGATATTAAAGGCATGCGGATTATCAAACATATTTTATGGCATTGGCTTTTTTATTTGTTAAATTTCTGATTATCAGCGTTTTACTAAAGAGTCTCATTTCTCGCAAATTTGCACGCAATCACTCAATGGTTTACAAATACGCCAATCCTGAGAGGGTTTTTGTTAGATATTTTCCGATTAATAAAAAGTCCACATTCCTGACTTCGTCATTGCGTCACCCAAAAATTCTCATCAAATAGTTTAGCTATTTTCTGATGCCTTGTCATCAGCATAGTCTGTGTATAAACTTCCTTGTTCAGAGGTAGCTTGATTTGTATCGTTGTAATGGTCTTTGCCAATGCAAGCACCTTGTCTACGCTCATCCTAATCTCTGAGGCCTCCAACATACGCTCCAATTCTTTGTATACTTTCAAAGCCACGAAGCAGATGCATATATGGGCCTCGATTCGTTTGCGTGTAAAATGGAACATGGGATCGTATCTCTATCTTTGATTTCGCTATACGGAAGGCCCGTTCTACATGCCAAAGGTTGTGATATGCTGTATATACGTCCTGTATTGGTATATCTGTATTGGTGAGATACCCTTTAAGACCATCCCAACGAGAATCATC